>NZ_CP098455.1:1857091-2476121 GCF_023702635.1 Spongiibacter taiwanensis | reverse complement strand
AAAAGCTGACGGCACCATTTTCTATCCCTATGTTGGCGATATTCAGGTTGTCGGCAAAACGACCGCCGAAGTCAAAACGTTAATAGAAGAAAAGCTTAGCGAGGTCATCAACAAGCCCCAGGTCGATGTGCGGGTGGCCGACTTTCGCAGTCAGCGCGTATATATCAGCGGCGCGGTGGAGAGGCCAGGCATTGTGCCCGTCACCAATGTCCCCATGACCGTGCTGGACGCAGTGGAAAGCGTCGGGGGCATGGCTGAGGACGCGGCGTGGACATCCGCCCAGCTAACCCGAGACGGCCAGGTAAGTACTATTTCGCTGCGCGCCCTGTACGAGCGCGGTGACTGGCAAGGAAACATGCTCCTCAAGCACGGCGATTTAATTCATATTCCTCGTAATGACGCCGAGAAAATATTCGTCCTCGGTGAGGTCAATATTCCGCAAAGCATGTTTATGTCTCGCAATGGCACTACCTTGGCGGAAGCACTGGCCAGTGCCAGAGGTATTAATGAAGGGCGCGCTGATGGCCGAGGCATTTATGTTTTGCGCAATGCTGGTGTTAGCCGGGATGAAGATGGCCTGCCGATTTACAATGCAACGGTATTTCACCTCAATGCCAACTCCGCCGTTGGCTTTATGCTGGCAGACTCGTTCCCCCTCCAGGCCCGCGACGTTGTCTATGTGGCTCCCTCGCCCATCACCAAATGGAACCGATTCCTAAGCCAGCTCTTGCCCACCATACTGGCAACGGAAAACGTCCAAGATATTGAAGCTCGTTAGGCTGCTCAACGGAATTGAGCGAAGCGGTAGAGCGATTTGATTCAGCAAAATTTTACAGGGGTTCTCACGTCGCTATGACAAGCCAAAATCCAACCACTAATACTAACTCTAGACCGCAAAAAGACGACGAGATCGACCTATTAGCCTTGTTTGGCACTCTGTGGGAAAAGAAGATTGAGATCGCGGCACTCACCGCAGCATTTATGCTGGTGGGCATCTTTTATGCTTTGGTCGCCACGCCAATCTACCGGGCAAACGCACTCATTCAAGTAGAGAATAAATCGGGCGGCGTGCCGGGGCTCAGTGAAGTCTCAGAGATGTTTGGTGGTGAATCTGCCGCCGTGACTGAAATCGAACTCATTAAAAGTCGAAACGTTATCGGCACCGCGGTTGAAACGCTCTCGCTTGATGTCGTCGCAGTGCCTAAATATTTCCCAATCATTGGCGAAGCCATCGCACGACGCTTCCGTTCAGCGGAAGGACAGGTTGCAGCGCCAGTTATGGGCATGACCTCTTATGCCTGGGGCGGGGAATCGATCATCGTCCCCCGGTTCCGAGTGCCGGACCGATACCATGGCCATGAGTTTACACTGGTTGCTGGCACCAGCAACCAGTACTCCTTGTTTGACGAAGACGAAAACCTCATTCTAGAAGGCGAAGTTGGAAAGACCGCCAGTAACGAACAATTTGAACTGTTCGTGGCAAACTTAAAGGCCAACGAAGGAACGAAGTTTTCCCTGATTAAGCGCTATCCTCTCAATACGATATTGGCTTACCAAAGTCTTTTAGGCGCGGCAGAAAAGGGCCGAGAGTCCGGCATTATCGAACTGACTTTAGAAGGCAGCGACCCTCGGCGGGCCGCGAAAATTGTCGACGTGGTCGCCGAAGCCTATTTGCGCCAGAACGTGGAGCGCCAATCGGCCGAGGCGGCCAAAAGCCTCGAGTTCTTGCGCGATCAATTGCCAAATATCAAGAAAGACCTCGAAGCTGCTGAGAAAAAATTTAACGATTATCAAGTGCAAGCCGGATCGGTCAACATCAATGCCGAGGCAACTGCGCTCCTCGAGCAAATTGTCAGCATAGAATCTGCCCTTGCCGAACTTCAACTGCAGCAAGCTGAATTGAATCGGAAGTACACCACCGACCACCCCGCCTATCAGGCATGGCGCGAGCAGCTCGCTGAGCAAAAGGCCCGCAAAGCTGAAATGAACGAGCGGATCAAAGCATTGCCTGAGACCCAACAAGAACTTCTTGGCCTAAAGCGCGATGTTGAAGTGGGTACCGAGATTTACACCCAAATGCTTAACAATATTCAAGAGCTGGATATTGTTCGGGCGGGCACCGTTGGCAACGTACGCATTGTAGATGAGGCCGCAGTAAACATTTCCGACCCAGTCAAACCTAAAAAGGCGCTGATCGTTGTCATAGCTACCATGCTGGGCGGATTTATTGCCGTGGCGCTGGTGTTGGTCCGAGCCGCCCTAAACCGCGGCATTGAAAACCCAGATGACCTGGAAGCTATCGGCCTGCCCGTTTACGCCTCAATCCCCATGTCAGATGAGCAGCGCAAGCTGGATCGCGCAGATGTGAAGCGCCGCCATTTGCGCAGAGCAAAGCACCTCCACCCCAACGCCCTGCTCGCCCAACGCAACCCGACCGATATTGCGATTGAGAGTTTGCGCAGCCTGCGCACCAGCCTGCATTTTGCGATGTTGGAAGCCTCGAACAATATCATGATGATTTCCGGGCCCAGCCCTAACGTGGGTAAGTCTTTTGTGTCAGGTAATTTGGCGGCGGTAGTGGCTCAGACCGGGCAAAAAGTCTTGCTGATTGATATGGACTTACGTAAAGGCTACATGCACAAAATGTTTGATATGGGACCTGAAAATGGCATGTCCGATATTTTGAGTAAGCGCTTGTCCGTCGAGGACGCCATCAAAACGACAAAGGTCGGCGAACTGTCCATTATTACTCGCGGCATTGTACCGCCGAACCCCTCGGAGCTGTTGATGAGCCAGGGGCTGACAGACTTGCTGAATACCGTTAAGGATCAGTTTGATCTAGTAATTGTGGATACCCCACCGATTATGGCGGTCACCGATGCAGCAATTGTTGGACGCCACTGTGGAGTAACCATGCTTGTTACGCGCTTTGGCTTGAACCCAGTTAAAGAACTGGAGGTAACCAAGCAGCGTTTTGAACAGAACGGTATCGCGGTTAAAGGCGTTGTTCTCAACGCCGTTGAACGTCGCGCATCGGGCTATGGCTACGGCTATGGTTACGGTGGATACGGTTACTATCAATACGAGTACAAGTCCGATAAAAGCTAGGCGCCACGCTTGCTTTTAATAAAGGGCCTCCAAATGGAGGCCCTTTTTTGTTATGCCGGGGCGCGTCGGTCACGCCATGACGTGTTGTCACCACACCAGCGTTCACTGACCGGCTCAGAAACATCGCTTTACCAGCCATCGTTCTATGGCCATCAGAGGGCGGCTTTATCGCAGTCCGTTTTGAATGCTATCGCTCCCTGACCGCAATAGAAGGGTCCACCGGCAATGGCACAAGCCTTCGCGTACCTGCCTTTGTTCGTGGGCTCTTCGCTGCGCTCAGAGAACGTCGGAGGTGGGGTTCAAAGATATCGAAATGCAGCCATATCGCTCTTTGACCGAATCAGTTACATCGATTTACTACCACACCGCTCTCCGACCGCCACGGAACGGCCCACCGACAGTGGCACAGGCCTGCACGTCCCTGCCTTTGTTCGTGGACTCTTCGCTGCGCTCAGAGAACGTCGGGGCGGGATTCAAAGATTTCGAAATGCAGCCATCATCGCCTACGGACCCAACCAGAAACATCGATTTACTACCACACCGCTCCCTGACCGCCAGGGAAGGGTCCACCGACCGTGGCACAAGCCTTCACGCACCTGCCTTCGTTCGTGGACTCTTCGCTGCGCTCAGAGAACGTCGGGGCGGGATTCAAAGATTTCGAAATGCAGCCATCATCGCCTACGGACCCAACCAGAAACATCGATTTGCTACCACACCGCCCCCTGACCGCCAGGGAGGGTCCACTGACAGTGACTCAAGCCTTCACGCACCTGCCTTCGTTCGTGGGCTCTTCGCTGCGCTCAGAGAACGTATCGGAAAGCGCCCGGAGAACGCCGAGGATGGGGCTCAGGGGCGCCAAAACACCATCGTTCCCTGACCGTCAGGGAAGGGTCCACTGACATGAGGCCAAACACCCGCTATCTTTCAGGGATGTCATGAAAAACGCCGACAAGGAGGTTGGCTTATGCAGGGCTATCCTGGAGTTTACATTCTCAGCAATCGCCGTAATGGTACGCTTTACACGGGCGCAACCAGCGATCTGGTACGGCGCATCCATGCCCATCGGGCGGGTTACGTCGATGGTTTTAGCAAGCGCTACGGACTTAAGCGGCTGGTTTATTTCGAGGCTTGTGAATCGACTCACCAGGCCTTTATGCGGGAGCGCCAGATTAAGGGCCTGCTGCGACGTAAGAAAATTGCGCTGATCGATTCCGTCAACCCGTCCTGGGAGGACCTTTTCACCCGATTGCTCGCCGATCAGGCCGCACGTGTTGGGGTCGGCGGGCAATCTTGTTAGACTTCTCCTCACCCTTCCTTAATTGACATCCCTATGAAACGCATCGTCTACCCCGGCACCTTTGACCCCATTACCCGCGGCCATATTGATCTGGTGGAGCGGGCCAGTCGCCTGTTTGACACGGTGGTGCTCGCCGTGGCCAATAGCGAGAAGAAAAAGCCCATGTTTGAATTGGATACCCGCATGGAGCTCTGCCGCGAGGCGCTGTCCCACCTTGAGAATATCGAGGTGTGCAGCTTTACCGGACTTACGGTAGAGCTGGCCCAGGAGCAGAATTGCAGCATTATTTTGCGCGGGGTTCGCACCGTTGCCGATTATGAATACGAGCTGCAGCTGGCCAACATGAACCGCGCCCTGGCGCCGGGGATTGAGACGGTGTTTCTCACTCCGGGGGAGTCGCTGTCGTATGTTTCCTCCTCATTGCTGCGGGAGATTGCCGGCATGGGCGGCGATGTATCGCGGTTTGTGCCCGATAACGTGATGAGGGCGCTCAATGCCCGCTTTGCCAAGCGAGGCTAGGCCTCTGCCATGGCACTGATGATTACCGACGAGTGCATCAATTGCGATGTTTGCGAGCCTGAGTGCCCCAATGAGGCGATTTACCAGGGCCCTGCGATTTACGAGATTGATCCCGACCGCTGCACGGAGTGCGTCGGTCACTTTGACGCGCCCCAATGCCAGCAGGTCTGCCCGGTGGACTGCATTCCCCTCAACCCGGAACATATTGAAACCGAAGTACAATTGCTGGCGAAGTACCGCAATCTGATTGCGGTAGGTTAGCGGGGCCGAGTCTTCGCACTGCGCGATTATCATGCAGAGGGCGCTTTTTCAGCGGGGTGCCACTACCTATGGGCCCTTCTCTAACGGTCAGAGAACGATATGATGGTACTTGCAGTTCTCTGTTCTCTCTCTTCTTACGTTCTCTGAGCGCAGCGAAGAGCCCACGAACAATGGCAGAGGAGTGAAGGCCCGTGCCATTACCTATGGACCCTTCCCTGACGGTCAGGGAACGATGGGTGGTAAAGCGATGTTTCTGCGCCGATCAGGGAACGATGCGACTGCATTTCGATGTCTTTGAACCCCACCTCCGACGCTCTCTGAGCGTAGCGAAGAGTCCACGAACAACGGCAGTACCTACAAACACGCGCCCATGCCGGCAACCCACGACTACCCACAGCTATTCACCCGTCTGAGGCACCGCGCTTTCCCTCCCCCGTTGAACTGTTTACCATCAATTTCGTCTACTTCACCCACTCGCTAAAACCAATAGGTTCAACATGCGACTGCTGCTATTCCCATTAATGATAACGCTCTCGCTTTCTGCCATGGCCAGCGATCCGCTGATCGTGCCAGAAGCTGCTAGCGGTCTTAGTGAAACCAAAGCCGTGCGCTATCAGCACGCGATGGCGGTTACAGCCAACCCCTACGCCAGCGAGGCCGCCAAAACCATCCTCCAACAGGGTGGCTCAGCGGTAGATGCCGCTATCACCGCCCAGCTGGTTCTGGGGCTGGTGGAGCCCCAGTCCTCGGGCATCGGCGGCGGTGCATTTATGCTTCACTGGGATTCGAAGACCAAGCAACTTAGCAGCTGGAATGGCCGCGAAACCGCACCGGTGAATACCGAGGAGCGACACTTTTTGACGAAATCCGGCAAGCCCATGTCGTTTTACGACGCGGTCATTGGCGGCTACGCCGTGGGCGTGCCCGGTGTGGTGGCGATGCTGGAAGCCGCCCATAAGGCTCATGGCAAACTCCCCTGGTCAGCGCTGTTCGCACCGGCTATTACGCTGGCGGAACAGGGGTTTATGTTGTCGCCACGACTGCACACCCTACTGAGCAACTCCCCTCGCATCGCGGTTAACCCGGCCATTCGCGATTGCTTTTTTGTTAATGGAAAGCCAAAACCCGTCGGCACAGTGCTGAAGAACCCCGCCTACGCCAGCACCTTAAAACAGCTTGCCGAGGGCGGCGCTGAAGCGTTCTACCACGGCGGATTAGCCAAGCAATTGGTTGCCGCGGTGACCAACGATCCAAACCGCCCTGGCAAGCTTCAGCTCAGTGATTTGGCCAATTACCGGGCTCAGCAGCAGCCCGCCATTTGCGCCGCCTTTTTGCAGTATCAAGTTTGTGGTGCCCCGCCACCGTCATCCGGGGGGACAACGGTGTTAGCCATTCTTGGCATGATTGAAAACGCAACCAAAGGCGGAAAAGACATCCTGCCACTACATTCCTTCATCGAAGCCTCCCGCATCGCCTTTGCCGATCGCAATCGCTACATCGCCGATCCAGATTTTGTCGAGGTTCCTACTCAGGGGCTGGTCGATCCGGGTTACCTCAAGCAGCGCGCGGATCTCATTTCTGACAAGCAACGCCTGCAAGACGTTACGGCAGGCAACCCGCCCGGTGCGCCGCCGCGTGAGGGCAGCGAGTCGCCGGAGCTGCCCTCCACCAGTCACTTCAGCATCGTCGACAGTGATGGCAACGTGGTCAGCATGACCACCAGCATCGAAACCGCCTTCGGCTCCCGAGTGATGGTGGGCGGCTTTTTACTGAACAATCAGCTCACCGACTTTTCCTTCGCGCCCAAAGATGAAACTGGTGAGCTCATCGCCAATCGCATCGAATCAGGCAAACGACCGCGGTCCTCCATGTCGCCCACCATTGTGCTCAAGGACGGCCAACCGATTCTGGCCATCGGCAGCCCGGGCGGCGCACGCATCATCGACTACGTAGCGCTAAGCCTTTACCGCATTCTGGCGATGGACATGCCCATTGATGAGGCCATTTCTGCTGGGCACGTTGTGGCCATGGGGCCCTATCTGGAGCTGGAGGCCGGCCGGTTCACCCCGGAACAAATAAAAGTACTTGAGGACCTTGGCCACGCTCCCCGGCAAGGCGAGCAAACCAGCGGACTACATGTGATTCGTCTATTGCCAGACGGACTGGAAGGCGCTGCCGACCCGCGCCGGGAGGGTGAGGTAGCGGGGTTTTGACGCCGCTTATTACTCTCTTACCGACTCAGAAACATCGATTTACCAACCCTCCGTCCCCTGACCGCTAGGGAAGGGTCCACGGGCATTGGCACAGGGTTCACGCCCCTGCCGTCGTTCGTGGCCTCTTCGCTGCGCTCAGAGAACGTAGTCCTACCAGAATGCGCGACCTCCGCTACATCGCTCCCTGACCGCCAGGGAAGGGTCCATGGGCAAAGGCACGGAGTTCAAGGCTACCACCCCTGCTAGCGGTTTCTGCCATGGTGCGAGAGATGATTTCGGTTCCGGCTAATCACGAATTCCAGAAAAACCGCCCGCAAAATTTGCACCTCAGCGACATACACCTATAATTTTTGTGTCTTTAGCGTGCCAAGGACTGGCTTATGAAGCTTGCCGCTGTGTATATGATGGCAGCCCGCGACGGCGGAGGTTGTTTGCACATTGATGTCACTTCCGATTTGCCCAAGCGACTCTGGGCACACCGAAATGCGCGCCCGGGCCACCCAATCGAAAGCCTGCCCGATCACAAACTGGTGTATTACGAAATCACGCGCAATCTGTACGCTGCGACAGTGCGGCTGCGGGAAATCATGGCTGGCCCAACGGGCACTCGAGGAGCACTGATCCGCACCGTTAATCCCGAGTGGCAGGATCTAACGGAGCAGGTTGACGCATTAGTTGAGCAGCTCACCGAGTCAGAAGAGCATCACAGCAAGCCCGCATCACAATGGGCGCACCGCCAACGCCACACTAATCAGCGCTGACATTCCGAACAATAAACTGTGGTGCGCTGGGCCAAGCGAATTTCCCTCAACGGTGTTTGGCAGCGCACACAAGGCAAGCCGGCGCGACCATAGACCAGCAGCTCCTGCTTGAAATAACCCGGTTTGCCGTCACCTCCCACAAAGTCTTTTAGCGTCGTGCCACCTTGCGCGATCGCTTTCGCGAGCACCTCTTTCACCGCATCAACCAACACTCGCACTCGAGCCTTGCTAATGGCGCCTGCGGCGCGGGTGGGCCGGATTCCGGCCATAAACAAGGCTTCATTCGCGTAGATATTCCCTACACCGACCACTACGCGCCCGTCCATTAACAATGTCTTGATCGGCTGCTTTCGACCTTGAGATTTGCGGTGAAGGTAGTCACCGCTAAACTCCTCTGAGAGCGGCTCCGGCCCCAAGTGGCGTAGCAACACGTGGTTGCTTGTGACAGCGCCCTCCACCCACAAAACGGCACCAAAGCGGCGCGGATCGGTGTAGCGCAACACCCGACCGTTATCCAACTGCCAATCAACATGATCGTGTTTTGCAACGGCGGTGCCGCCTTCAACCAGATAGAGACGCCCTGACATGCCAAGGTGAACGATCATCCAGCCGGCGGCAAATTCCACCAGCAGATACTTGGCTCGACGCTGGAGAGAGATCACCTGCTGGCCCTGCAACTTTATCGGCAAGTCTGCGGGGACAGGCCAGCGCAGCGCGCCATTGCGCACCGTCACCTGAGTGATTTTGCGGCCCAGCAAATGGGGGCTTACGCCGCGACACACCGTTTCTACTTCAGGTAATTCAGGCACTGCAATCTCTCATCTGTGTTTCACCATTAGCTGGGCTGCAAGCTGGTTACATAGACCCTGCTGCGAACTAACCCACGCCAACGCCCTTCAAGAAAACCTTTGCGGCATCCCGCACTAAATGCCCCGCTCGACCCAAATTGTCATTCCGAACGCACTATTCGCAGCCGGGAGTTCAGCTAGGCACCGCCGCCACTGGACCCCGGCTCGAGGGCCGGGGCGACATATCAAAACCCTAACATCCGGTCATTGCGGACGCGCATTGCCGCGATCCATAATCCAATCAGGCACCACTGCCACTGGGCCCCGGCTCGAGGGCCCGGGGCGACAAATCAAAAGCCAAACATCCCGTCATTGCGGACGCTCATTGCAGCGATCCGCAATCCAATCAGGCACCACTGCCACTGGGCCCCGGCTCGAGGGCCGGGGCGACACATCAAAACCCTAACATCCAGTCATTGCGGACACGCATTGCAGCGATCCGCAATCCAGTCAGGCACCACTGCCACTGGGCCCCGGCTCGAGGGCCGGGGCGACACATCAAAACCCGAACATCCGGTCATTGCGGACGCGCATTGCAGCGATCCGCAATCCAGTCAGGCGCCACTGTCACTGGGCCCCGGCTCGAGGCACTAATCCCCAACGAACTGCCGCTGCTTGTTCTCGACCACGCCCAGTGACGACCATGCTCTCTAAGGCGCCCATTGTGAATAGCCACCCGGGTTGGGCACAATACCGACTTTCTCTTCTGTAGGCAGCCCATGGATACCGCCAACCCGCTTTTTTATCTCGGCGTCGATACCGGCGGCACCTTTACCGATTTTGTCCTTATGGGCCCCGAGGGCCTGCAAACACACAAGTGCCCCTCTACCCCGGACAACCCCGAGCGCGCCATTCTCAATGGCATCGCCGCCCTTGGGCTAGAGCAGCACGTTGCCAACGGCACGCTGGTTGTGGTGCACGGCTCCACGGTGGCAACCAATGCCGCGCTGGAAGGCAAGGGCGTGAAAACGGCCTTTATCACCAATCGCGGCTTTGCCGATATGCTCACCCTTGGCCGGCAAACCCGCCGCGACCTTTACGACCTGCTTCCGTCCCGCTTCGAGCCGCCTGTCCCGGCGCCGCTATGCTTGGAAACCGGCGGTCGCCTTGATGCCAACGGCAACATCGTCGAGCCGTTGACCGGGGCTGACCTCGCGGCTCTCAAGGCCCACATTGCCGAGCTGCAACCCGACGCTGTGGCCATCAACCTGTTGTTTTCTTTTTTGGACCCCAGCGCAGAAAAGGCGATTGCGGCGGCCATGCCAGACACGGTGTTTGTGTCCTGCTCGTCGACGGTGTTGCCGGAATACAAAGAATACGAACGCGGCATGGCCACCTGGCTCAATGCCTGGCTGGGGCCAAAGGTCGCCCGCTATTTGCGTCAGCTCCAACAGGCATTGGCCGGCACGCCGCTATCGATCATGCAATCTTCCGGTGGCACCCTCGATGCCGAAAACGCCGGTCAGCGGGCAGTGAATCTGTTGTTGTCCGGCCCGGCCGGCGGGCTGGCAGCGGCCCGCCAATTGGGCAACGACCTGAATCGTCCGCGCTTGATGACCTTTGATATGGGCGGCACCTCCAGTGATGTGGCGCTGATCGACGGCGATATCAAACTGACCAGCGAGGGGCGTATCGGCCCTTATCCCGTGGCGATTCCGATGGTCGATATGCACACCATCGGCGCAGGGGGCGGGTCTATCGCCTATATTGACGACGGCGGCCTGCTACGGGTCGGCCCCGAATCTGCCGGTGCGGTGCCCGGGCCCGCCTGCTATGGCAAGGGAGGCACCCAGCCCACGGTCACCGATGCCAATCTGGTTCTGGGCCGCATTCCCGCCACGGCCCGCCTCGGTGGCGATATGCCCGTGCGGCTACCGCTTGCCAGGGAGGCAATCGGCCGCCTTGCAGAAGCGCTTTCGCTTGATCTGGAAAGCACCGCCCAGGGCATTATCGACATCGCCAATGAGCATATGGTGCGCGCACTGCGGGTGATTTCGGTCCAGCGGGGCCACGATCCCAAGCACTTCAGCCTGTGTTGCTTTGGCGGGGCCGGTGGCCTGCATATCTGTGCGCTGGCCGAAGCCCTGGGCAGCCAGGAGGTCATCATTCCCAACTTCGGCGGGGTATTCTCGGCTCTGGGGATGCTGCAAGCACCGCGAGAGCGGCAACTCTCCCGGACGCTGAACAGGTCGATGAATGAGGTCTTGCCTGCCGAGCTCAGCTATCACCTCGACGAGCTCACTGCCGAAGGAAAGCGTCAACTGCTTGGCGAGGGAATTACCCCGGATCACATTCAAACCGTTGCCACAGTGGATCTGTGTTATCAGGGCCAGAGCTATACCTTGAATCTCCCCTTTGTCGGCGCGCTGCCGGCCATCACCGAGGCATTTCATCAGGCCCACGAGACCCGCTACGGCCATGCCCTCGACCTTCCGGTGCAGCTGATCAATCTGCGTGTCGCTGCCCGGGCGCCCGCCCAGTTTACCGACATGCCGACCCTGCCTGCCCAGCCCAACGCGACACCAACCGATTACCTGCCTATCGCATTTTGCGACGCACCCGTACCGCGCTATCAACGGGAGCAGCTGGCCCCGGGTCAGGTAATACCGGGCCCGGCATTGATTAGCGAAAACGTTGCCAGCAGCTGGCTAGCACCGGGCTGGCAGGCCGAAGTGTCCCCACACGGTCATCTGCTGCTCGAGCGCCTATTGCCGTGACGCGTAGCGGAAGAGCCTACGAAAAGGCGGCAACCCGAAACCCCTTCGCTGCGGCCAGAAACCTTTAATTTATCGCTCCCTGACCACCAGGGAAGGGCCCACTGGCAATGGCACAGGATTCACGCCCCCGCCGTCGTTCGTGGACTCTTCGCTGCGCTCAGAGAACGTCGAGGAAAGCGCTTGAGACGAAATACCCTACCAGCCACGCCGCCCCCTGACCGCCAGGGAAGAGTCCCGGCAATGGCACAGAATTCACGCCCCCGCCGTCGTTCACGGCCTCTTCGCTGCGCTCAGAAAGCGTCGAGGAAAGCGCTCAGGGCAGAACACCCCAGCCCCCACCATCGTTCCCTGACCGAATTAGAAACATCGATTTACCACTATATCGCTCCCTGACCACCAGGGAAGGGTCCATAGTTGAAGGCACCAACCTTTAAGCCCCCGCCGCCGTTCGTGGCCCCTTCGCTTACGCTCAGGGAACGAGGGAATAGAGAGCCTGAGTGGACCCTCCACTGACGCTCAAGGGACATCAGAATGGGGCAGGCGCCAATGTCGACACGCGCCTGCGTTAGCTCCCGGCCTGGGCACCGAACAGACAACTGCATCAATTCAAATTACCACCGTATTCCATCATCTCTGACGCGCAGCGGAAGAGCCCACGAACGGCGGCAGAAAAGCTCGTACACGAGCCCCAACCAGAGGCCCTTGCCCTATCGCCCCCTAACTATCAGCGAAAAGGGGCGCCACCGCCATACCATCCACCCTGTCGCTCCCTGACCGCCAGGGAAGGGTCCCGGCAATGGCACACCCCGCCATCGTTCATGGCCTCTTCGCTGCGCTCAGAGAGCGTCGAGGAAAGCGCTTGAGACGAAATACCTTACTCCGCGCTCCCACCACGTCGCTCCCTGAGCGCAGCGAAGGGTCCATCGATGCTGGCACCAACCTTTAAGCCCCTGCCGTCGTTCGTGGACCCTTGGCTTGCGCCCAAGGAACAGAGGGATAGAGACTGTGCGACCCGTTCCCTAACGCTCAGGACACGACGGAGCCCGGCCGTTGCCAATTTCGGGCAGCACTTGGGCACAGGGATTGGCGGGCAAACAAAATCATCGGCGGCATCGCCTTCTTTTCAGCAAAGCCACCTATAGACATCGCCGCGCTCAAGGGTCTAAATGGACTCCGGCGAAAGCTGCCAGGGGCGGCTGCCCCGCTATTTTCAGGGACCGCATTCATGTCTGTCGAACCGACACTGCCAAGCCTGTTCGACCGGGAAATTGACCGGGAGGAAATGGCGCGTATTCGCGAGCGCTTTCTGACACTGAACCGGGAACGCTTGCTCCGCACTCGCAGCGTGCTCAAAGCGCGGCAACAGCTGATCCTGGATCTGCTGCCCCTGCTTTTTCACGTTAACCACCCGGTGTTACCCGGCTATGTCGGTGCGGACGCGCCCTGTGGGCTCGACAATTACCGGGTAGCCAACGACATTCTCGCACGGGTTAAAACCCATATTTCGGCCAGCTTCGATTACCGCCACCCACAACACAACAGCAACGCGATTCACAGTATTTTTCTGATGGGTTCCTGCGGCACGGTAGCCCACGCGCCCAATTCAGACCTGGACATCTGGCTGTGTCACCGGGCTCGGCTGACCACTGAAGCCATCACGCTGCTCCAGCGCAAGGCCGCAGCGATTACCCAATGGGCAGACTCGCTAGGCCTGGAGATCCACATCTTTTTGATGGAAAGCGAGCAATTCCGGCGAGGTCAGCGCAGCCAACTGAGCGCGGAGGCGGCGGGCACCAGTCAGCATATTTTGCTGTTGGACGAGTTTTACCGCAGTGTGGTGTTGCTGGCGGGCCGCTACCCGATCTGGTGGCTGGTCCCCCCGGAGGAAGAAGCCAACTACGCCGAGTACAGCGCAATATTGCGCAGCGATGGACTGGTCAGCAGTGAGGAATCGATCGATTTCGGTGGCGTCGCCGACATACCCGCCGGCGAATTTATCGGCGCCGGTGTGTGGCAACTCTACAAGGCCATCACTTCGCCTTACAAAGCGATTATCAAACTACTGCTCACCGAGGCCTACGCCGACGAATACCCCAATGTGCGCCCCCTCAGTTTGCAGCTAAAGACGGCCGTTTATACCGGTAATACCGATGCCGACTCCCTTGATCCGTATGTGCTGGTGTACCGCAAGCTCGCTGACTATCTGGACAACCGGGACGAGCCCGGGCGGCTCGAGCTGCTTAAGCGCGCCTTCTACTTCAAAATCGGCCAGCATGCCTCTAGCCAGGGTGACCACGGCCCGCAATGGCAGCGAACACTGCTGGCCTCTCTTATCAAAGACTGGCAGTGGAGCAACGAGCAGCTACTCAACCTGGATACCCAATACCATTGGAAACTACGGCGAGTCAGCGAAGAGCACAAACAGCTGGTGGCAGAGCTCACAAGCAGCTACCGCTTTCTGCAAAGCTTCGCCCGCCGTATCAATAGTCCTGCACTGATCAACTCCCGGGAAATGAATCTGCTCGGGCGCAAGCTCTACGCGGCCTTTGAACGCAAACGCCACAAAGTTGAGTGGTTCAATCGCGGCATTGCGGTGAACCTGGAAGAGCAGCAGTTATTTTTCACCGCCACCGGCTACGGCCATCAACGGCGCTGGCGAGTGAGCCAGCGCGAGCTGGACAACACCACCCGCGATGAGGTGCTCAATGAAAGTGACCACCTCATCGCCCTGCTGTGCTGGTGTCATTGCAATGGCTTGATTGGCAGTCAAACGCGCTTGCGTATTCAGGACAATCTCGGTGGCATGGACGAGCGCCAATTAATTTCCGTTAGCAATGACCTTCGAGAGCGCCTGCCCCGCACCGCCGCAGCGGGGGACCCCTCCCAGCATAACGCCTTCACCCAGGCCAAACGTCCGGTTCAAGTGATGGTGTATGTCAATCTCAGTCAGGATGGCCTGGCCAGCCTGGGGGGCAGCGGCGTGCCTAACAAAGATAACGCTTTTCCGGTCAACCAGATGGAGCTGGTGATTATCAACAGCTGGGGCGAGGTCTCTTCCAGGGCATTTTTCGGCCCCGAAACGCTCATTAACGGCCTCAAAGCCTTCCATCAGATTTTGCTGGCCGAGCGCGACGGCCCCACCCTGAAGCCCCACTTCTTTTGCGCCAATGACCGGCAGGGCGCATTGACCACCAACCTTCAACAGCTCGCCGACGAAATGGTTGCCAGCTTTCGGCGCACCGATTTAACCCAGCGCTTTGTCCTCAAACTGGCCGACGGCTACCACATTCTGCAGCAGGGCAACGCCGCGCTCGACTCGCAGCGAGTTGATTCGGCCGACGCACTGCTGCAAACCCTGGGTCGCGGCCAGGCAGTGTTCAGCCCCTTTATGCTGGAACGCCACTGCCTGCCTATCTCCATTCTCGCCGCCATCAGCCAACACAGCCAAAACCCCGATTGCCAGGTGTTTTTGCGGGCAGAGGACAATATCGTCGAGGCTTATGTCAGCGACGAGCGGGGCTCTTTGGTGCGCCTGAAGTATCCGAATTGTCCCGCTGAGCTAGTGGCCACCACGCTGCGCCATTTTCTGATGCGAACCCGTCTTGAACAGCAGGCCCATTACCACCTCCATTTTTTCACCCTCAATCGCCAACAGGATCGATGGCAGGCCATTCCGATCGAAGCGCAGGCCAGCATTACCAGTCAATCTGCTTATCTCGAGGCTCGCGCTTGCTCGGCCGCGACCGGCAAAGCGGCATTCGACCTGGCCTGCAATGGCCAGATTTTCCGCTATGCCAAACTCGGTAAGCAGCAACTCGGCGCGGTTGCCAGACGGATGGTTGCCAGCGGCGCCATTGACCTCAACGCCGGA
The DNA here is from genome assembly GCF_023702635.1 of Spongiibacter taiwanensis. Classification (NCBI taxonomy): domain Bacteria; kingdom Pseudomonadati; phylum Pseudomonadota; class Gammaproteobacteria; order Cellvibrionales; family Spongiibacteraceae; genus Spongiibacter; species Spongiibacter taiwanensis. The sequence continues at coordinate 2,460,526 of NZ_CP098455.1, read as the reverse complement.
TTTCGACGCATTACGCTGGGTAAGGCCGGCCTGCAAACTTGCGTTTACCTGCGCTACAAAGCCCACTTGGAAGAACTGCTCTTTGAGGCCGCCGCCCAGCCCGCCGCCACCTTCCCGGCGTCATAGATCGCCCTAAACGGACAAACCTTTCGGCCCGGGGAAGTGGGCAGGTATAATGCCCGGCTTTACTGTCCGCCGGGGGCCGAAACTGTGAACGCCATTCGCAAACTGACTTTTGCTTCACTATTCGTGCTGCTGCAGGTCGTACTGCTACAGGCCTGTGGCCAGACCGGCCCGCTGGTCTATCCCGAGGCGGACACCGAACCGGCAGGAAACCAGACAACCGGGGAAGCACCGGCGGCCCCCGCCAGCCAGTAACACCGCGCTCCTTATTTACCAACAGAGTCACTCATGAACCCTTTTCAGTACCAAAACGGCCAGCTCCACGCCGAGAACGTGCCACTACACCACATCGCCAGCACCTACGGCAGCCCTTGCTATATCTACTCCAGAGCCTATCTGGAGCAACGCTTTGACGAGTACGCCCAGGCGCTGGGCAACCATCCGGGGCTGATCTGTTATGCGGTCAAAGCCAACTCCAATATTGCCGTATTGAATGTACTGGCGCGTCGGGGCGCCGGCTTTGATATCGTCTCCCAGGGGGAGTTAGAGCGGGTTCTTGCCGCCGGTGGCGACCCGGCCAAGGTGGTTTTCTCGGGTGTGGGCAAAACGGCGGCAGAAATGCGCCGGGCACTGGAAGTGGGCATTCACTGCTTCAATGTCGAATCGGAAGCTGAGCTGGAGCGGCTCAACGAGGTGGCTGCCGACATGGGCAAGCAGGCGCCGGTGTCGATCCGGGTGAACCCGGACGTGGATGCCAAAACCCACCCCTATATTTCCACCGGCCTGCGCGACAACAAATTTGGCATCGACTTTCAACTGGCACCCAAGGTCTACCGCCGCGCCGCCGCGCTGAGCCATATTGAAGTGAAAGGCGTGGACTGTCATATCGGCTCCCAGCTGACCGAGACCCGCCCCTTCCTCGATGCCCTCGACCGGGTTCTGCTGCTAATCGACGAGCTGGCCGCCCAGGGCATCTCGCTTGAACACCTGGATCTCGGCGGCGGGCTTGGGGTGCGCTACCGAGACGAACAGCCGCCCTCGACCGGCGACTATGTCAGCCAGGTACTGGCCAAACTGCAGGGGCGGGGACTCAAGCTCATGTTTGAACCCGGCCGCTCTATTGCCGCCAACGCCGGCGTACTGCTCACCCGGGTGGAATACCTCAAGCTCAATGAGCACAAAAATTTTGCGGTGATCGACGCTGCCATGAACGACATGCTGCGGCCGTCGCTCTACTCCGCCTGGATGGATTTGCTGCCGGTCAGCGAGCAAAGCAGCGCGCCCGCGCGCAGCTATGATGTGGTGGGCCCGGTATGCGAGACCGGCGACTTTCTCGCCAAAGACCGCACCCTCGCTTTGGCCGAGGGCGATCTGCTGGCGCTGGCGTCCAGCGGCGCCTATGGATTTACCATGAGTTCCAATTACAATAGCCGTGGGCGTGTAGCCGAAGTCATGGTCGATGGCGACCAGCACTACCTCGTTCGGGCACGCGAGACCATCGCCGACCTGATGCGTGGCGAATCCTTACTCCCCTGAGGCACAACACCGTCGGGAGCACGGGCCAGCATCCTTTCAGGCCGCGCCAATCTTTTTCGGCCGGCCTTCAGCGTCCTCGGCGAGGCGCAATACATGGACATTTCGATGCTGTTACGCTTCACAAAAATGCATGGCCTGGGCAACGACTTTGTGGTGATAGACCTCATCACCCAGCGCTTCAAAATCAAACCCCACCATATTCGTAAGATTGCCGACCGCCATTTTGGTATCGGCTGCGACCAGGTGCTGCTGGTCGAGATCCCGAGCCAACCCGACGTCGACTTCTGCTACCGCATCTACAACGCCGAAGGCAGCGAGGTAGAGCAATGCGGCAATGGCGCCCGCTGCTTCGCCCGCTATGTGCGCGACAAGCGCCTGACCGGCAAGAAATCCATCAAGGTGGAAACCCTCGCCGGGATCATTGAGCTGGAGGTCACCGACAATCGTCAGGTGCGGGTGGATATGGGCGAGCCCATTCTCGACCCCAAGCGCATCCCCTTCACCGCCCCCGAGCAGCAAAGCACCTACGACCTCGACGTCAATGGTGTGCACTGGCAGGTCGGCGCGGTATCGATGGGCAACCCCCATGTCATTCTGTCGGTACCCGACGTGGACTCCGCCCCGGTCGAGACTGTTGGCCCGGTTGTGGAAAGCCACAGCCGCTTCCCCCAACGCGTCAATGTGGGCTTTTGCCAGATCATCAGCCGCACCCAACTCCGCTTGCGGGTGTTCGAGCGCGGCGTGGGCGAAACCCTGGCCTGCGGCACCGGCGCCTGCGCCGCCGTCGTCAGTGGCATTGTGCAGGGCCAGCTGGATCATTGTGTTGAGGTCACCCTGCCGGGCGGCGCGCTGGCTATTGAGTGGCAGGGGCTAGGCCACCCCGTTATCATGACCGGACCCGCAACAACGGTCTTTGAAGGCCAAATTCAACTATAGGACCTACCGTGGACACACCCAGCCAGAAGAAATCCCCACTGCCCAGCGAAGACGATGTTGCCCGCTACCTGCGCAATCATCCCGGCTTTTTTCTGGCCAATGAAGATCTTCTGGCGGATCTCAAGCTGTCCCACCAGACCGGTAAGGCGGTCAGTCTGCTGGAGCGCCAGGTAGAAGTGCTGCGCGAGCGCAACATGGATATGCGCAACCGCCTGAGCAACCTGCTCGACAACGCCCAGCGCAACGAGCAAATTTTTGAATTGAGCAAGGCCCTGATTTTGTCGCTGCTGGAAGCCAAGCGGCCGGAAGAACTAAGCAATACGCTCTGCCGCGGCCTGGTCAATGACTTTGAGGCGGTGGATTATGCTTGCCTGATTTTGTTTGCCGACCCGAGCAAGCTGGGTAGCAGCCAGCTGCGTATCGAAAGTATCGAACATGCCCAGAAAAATATCGGTGGCCTGCTGCGCAGTAGAAAAGCCGTATGCGGCGTGCTGCGCCCCGAAGAACTGCGGTTTTTGTTTGGCAAGCATGCCGAACATATTGGCTCAGCGGCACTCATTCCGATTAAAGCCGGCGCGCTGGATGGCGTGATCGCGGTGGCGAGCAAGAACCCCGAGCATTTCCGTTCCAGTATGGGCACGCTATTTTTGGATTATATTGGCGAGGTGGTAAACCGCTGCCTGCCAAAATTGATGCGCAGCCATTTAAGCTGACGCGGACTTTCATTAGGCTCAGCCGCATGTAGAAAAAGCCGGGATGCGCTGTCACACCCCGGCCATTTTATGTGGGCAATACCTCCGCACTAAAGACTGCCCAATGCCGTGTTGTTTTTAAACAGGGGGCGCAACTGGGCAAGCCACCCTCCCTTGGAGTTTCTAAACTCTTTCACACAGGACTTCACCCTGGCCGGCGAATAATTTGCGCCCTTCGCCAGGCCGGCATACACGGTGGGATCGCTGCCAATAACACTGCAAAACTCGTCGTAAGGCGGCTGTGGCAACAGGCCTCGATTGCGCCAAAATGCGCCGACCTTGTCATCTCCGGCATTGGCAATCTGCTGCGTCATTGCCAGAAACTGGCCGAGTAGCTCGAAGGTGTCGACATTACTGATCTTGTCTGACTCGGTCAGCAACACCAGCATCAACGGCAACGCCTGCTCCTGGCCAGTGCCGACATAAAACACGTCGCCCTTATCAAGCAGTGCATAAGAAAACTCCAACAGCAGCGCCACCTGCGTGAAGCGCAATGCCGCGCGCTCTATTTCTTCATCGGTCATATCAAGATCCAACCGCTTTAGCTGCTTCTCCAGACTCGGCAAGAATCGGTAGGACACCACAATCTGATTGTCGACATTATCGTAGTAAAGATCCTCCTCGCGGCTGTCGACAAAATGAATGGTCAAGCCATCGGGAACCGCGATCTGCTCGCGGACGACCGTGCGTAGCTTTTCCGCCATTTGCGTTTCCAGAATTTGCCAAAAGGCCTCTTCAGATGAGCGCCGACTTGGCCGGTCATAGCGGATATCAATATTCTCGACCGTCCTCGGTTTCGGCACTTCGGCGCTCCCCGCCCAGGCCACCATTGGCACCAATAGCACAACAACGAAAGCTAGTTTGATATTCATAGACAACTCCCAATTTTCTTATTTAAACGCGGGCACTCGTCTCTGATTTACAGCTTGATCAGAAGGCGTTTTGCAAAGTTTCCGGTGTGGCTTCCTCCCTCACTATTACTCACTCTTACTGAAAAAGATTAGTTGCCGAACCTACATTTTGCAAAGAAATACCTATATTTTTTTGTGATATATCGGCAGCAAATTTGTCGTTCGTCGCCTATAGGGTCTGGCGCTTATTGCCGCTGTGCAGGTCCCACATTTGGGCGTATGATCAAATACGTTAACAGCCCTTTTGCGCCCCTCTCAGGAATGGCCATGAACCTCCGGTTTGCGCTACAACTTATCCTCAGCCTGGCACTGCTATGCAGTGGCTCGACTGCGGTGGGCAGCAAACACGAAGCCGGAAAAGTATTCGCCGCCGACAGCCAGCTCGGCACCGCAGTCACCGTATCCAAAGGCAAACTATTTGAGGGCGACGACCATGTCGCCGCGAACCAGCAAACCTGTACGACGGTGCTCTGGCGAAGCGCGCTGAGCGTAGCCCAATATCAACACCCGGCCGTTAGCCCCACACACTCACCGGCCATCCGCGCCCCACCCGCCCTGATTTGATTCCCACTCCCATTCAAACCCGGGAATAGTCCCGGCGTTTGTGTATGCAATCAAAACAGGCACGAACATTATGAAAAATATTACCTTGTACAACGCGGATCGCACCGATCACCTGATTTGGCCAAGTGACTTTCAGGAGGTGAGCGCGAGCTCGACGGCACTATCGGTGTTCACCGATTTTCGCCAACATGAACCCGCCATCATAGACGCGGACACCAAGGCCCTGGATGCCGAACAAATCATGCGTCGCTCACACCAGCGACTAAAACTGGTGCTAAACGGCCAGGGGGAGTTTGTCGGCATTCTCAGCCTTGAGGATCTTAGCGATCACGAGCTCATCAAGAAGGTTGCCAATGGCCATAACCGCAATGAGCTCACGGTTACCGACATGATGCAGCGCCGAGATCGGCTTAAGGTGCTGGATTACCACGATCTGGAGGTCATGACGGTGGCCGAGGTACTCGACCTATTAAAGCAATACGGCGATGAGCACTGCCTGGTGGTGGAACGCGAGCAGCATGAGATTCGCGGGATTATTTCGGCGCGGGAGATCGCTCGACTGCTGAATATTCCGCTATCGATTAGCCGTCCGCCAAAGTTTGCTGAGGTCTATCTCGCGGCAATTCGTCGCTAGCCATAGTCGATACCGGGAGCCCCACTGCAACCCGTTGCAGTGGGGCTTTTTTATGCCGAATTTATCCCGGCGCTAGCCAATCCAGTTCGCCTGACGGCGAAGATCCAAGGTATGCGGGTACTCCCCAGGCGATTCCTCGGGCGGCGGCGCCATGGGCCGTGGCGGCTCATTGAAGAACTCTCGCAGGGCATCCAGGTCTGGCCGCGGCGTATACGGCCCCGGCGTGTGCCCCATGGTTTCAAATCGATTGACCCGGCGGGATTCGGCCTCAAAGGCATTCACCGGGAAGGTTTCGTAGCTACGCCCACCAGGGTGGGAAACATGATAACTACAGCCACCCACCGAGCGTCCATTCCAGGTATCAATCAAATCAAACACCAGCGGCGTGTGCACACCAATGGTCGGGTGCAGGGCCGACGGCGGCGCCCAAGCACGATAGCGCACCCCGGCAACATACTCGCCATGACGACCGGTGTTGCGCAGTGGCACCCGCCGGCCGTTACAGGCAAGCACATAACGGCTATCGGTCAGCCCCGTGACTCTTACCTGCAAACGCTCAACCGAGGAATCCACGTAGCGAGCGGTACCAAAGCTACCCACCTCTTCGCCCAATACATGCCAGGGCTCAATGGCCCAGCGCAACTCCAGCTCGATTTCGTCCAGCTTGACCCGGCCATAATGGGGAAAGCGGAACTCCTCAAACGGCAGCAGCCACTCCAGTTTAAAATCGTAGCCGTGGGCCTGCAGGTCATCGACCACTTCCTTCATGTCCTGCCACAAATAATGGGGCAGCATAAATTTGTCATGGAGGGAGGTTCCCCAGCGCACCAGCGGTTTGCGATAGGGCTCTTTCCAAAACCGGGCCAGCAAGGTGCGGATCAGCAGCGCCTGAACCAACGCCATACGATTATGGGGAGGCATTTCAAATCCGCGGAATTCCAAAATGCCCAAGCGCCCACTGGCACTACCCGGTGCATAAAGCTTATCAATACAGAATTCGGCCCGGTGGGTGTTGCCAGTGACATCAATCAGCAAGTTGCGCATCAAGCGGTCCACCAACCAAGGCTGGTCTGACAAACCTTCCGGCATTTGCTGGAAGGCAATCTCCATTTCATAGAGCATTTCGTCCCGCCCCTCGTCAGCGCGGGGCGCCTGACTGGTCGGGCCGATAAAGGCGCTGGAAAAGATATAGGACAAGCTCGGGTGGTGCTGCCAGAAGGTGACCAAACTGCGCAGCAAGTCCGGCCGGCGCAAAATTGGGCTGTCCGCCGGCGAGGCCCCACCGAGAGTGATGTGGTTACCGCCACCCGTGCCAGTGTGGCGACCATCGAGCATAAATTTCTCTGCGCCCAGACGGCATTGGCGAGCAGCCTCATACAGCTCATTGGTGGTATTAACCAACTGGCGCCAGGAGTTAGAGGGGTGCACATTGACCTCAATAACGCCAGGGTCTGGGGTGACGAGGAGCTTTTCCAGGCGTGGATCTCTGGGGGGCTCATACCCTTCCAGAATGACCGGAATTTTTAGCTCGGCAGCAATATCTTCAATGGCCGCCACCAAGGTCACGTAGTTTTCCAGCATCGTCACTGGCGGCATGAAAATATGGACTTTGCCGTCCCGCGCCTCGACGCACATCGCGGTGCGAATCACGTAACGCCATTCTTTGCGACTGCCCTTAGTACTCGCTGCTTTGTCGGCAGCCGGCGCCTTTTTGGGCGGCTCGTAGGTTTGCATTTGCGGTGTTAGCGGCGTCGCCGACGCCAGCGGGAAGTGAAAATCCGCACGGGGCTGCAGGGGCTCGCGCTGCTCAAAAGGATCCCGATCTACCGGAACGTCATGTTCGGCTGCCGGCGGCAGGTCCGCCAAAGGGAGTCGCAAGCCCATTGGCGAATCACCCGGGATCAGGATGATACGCTCGCGCTTCATTGGCCAAAGGCTGCTTTGCCAACCGCCCGCGTAGCCATTCCACTCCAGCGGCAAAACATAGCCAGTCGGCTTATCCAAACCTTTTTCAAGCAATCGCGCCAACCGCCGGCGACCCAGGTCGTCATCCACTTTGGCGGCTAACAAATCGATATTCGGCGGCACCTTCTGCTCTTGCAAAAGGTAGTAGAGGGCGTCTTCAAAGGCGGGCTGCACATATTCTTCGGTGATACCAAGGGCTTTACTCAGTGCGCCGGCAAAGCGCTGGGCTGTCGCCACGTCGTGACCGTAGTCCTGATCGATACGCGCCAGCCATTTTGGGTCCCGCCACAGCGGCTCACCGTCTTTACGCCAGAACAGACCCAGCGCCCAACGCGGGACCTCCTCACCGGGATACCATTTCCCCTGCCCATAATGCAGCAAGCCCTGCGGCGCAAAGTGGTCACGCAGCCGCAGCAGCAAGGATTTGGCCAAGCGCAACTTGTCGGCACCCAGGGCGCCGGTATTCCACTGGGCCGACTCCATGTCATCGATCGACACAAAAGTCGGCTCGCCGCCCATGGTCAGACGAACATCATTGGCCACAAACTCCTTATCCACCGCATCGCCCAATGCCAACACATCTGCCCACTGGTCTTCGCTGTAGGGCTTGGTCACTCGCGGATCTTCGTGAACCCGGGAAACTTCGTTGACGTAACCGAACTCCACCTCACACTCGTCCGTGAACCCTTCAATGGGCGCAGCTGACACCGGGTCTGGCGTACAGGCAAGGGGAATATGACCTTCACTGGCGAACAAGCCCGAGGTGGGGTCCAGGCCGATCCAGCCGGCGCCCGGCACAAAGACCTCGCACCAGGCATGCAGATCGGTGAAATCTTTCTCCGGCCCGCTCGGGCCATCCAGCGATTTTTCATCCTGCGCGAGCTGGACCAGGTAACCGGAGGCGAAGCGGGCCGCCAGCCCCACATGGCGAAACAGTTGTGCTAACAGCCAGGCCGAGTCACGGCAGGACCCTTTCGCCAAACTGAGTGTCTCTTCTGGCTTTTGCACACCGGGCTCGAATCGAATGCAATATTCGATCTTTTTCTCGACGAGCTGATTGAGCTCAACCATAAAGTCGATCATGCGCCGCTTAGTGCGTGGGATTGATGCGAGTAGGGATGCAAACAAAGGGCCTTGGGCCTGCTTTTCGAGGTAGGGCGCCAATTCCTTTTTCAGCTGATCCGGATAAGTAAACGGAAAATGTTCGGCGTACTCTTCCAAAAAGAAGTCGAAGGGATTGATCACCGTCATGTCGGCGACCACCTCCACATCCACAGAAAAACGCTTGGTCTTTTCCGGAAAAACCAGTCGCGCGAGGTAGTTGCCGAAGGCATCTTGCTGCCAGTTGATGAAGTGCTCTTTCGGTTCGATTTTCAAACTGTAGCTGTGGATGGGGGTGCGGCTGTGGGGAGCTGGCCTTAGGCGAATAACATGGGGAGACAGCTTTACCAAGCGATCAAAATCGTAAGAGGTCTTGTGATGGATCGCTATTCGAATGGTCATATCGGCTCCTGTCCGAAACTGAATACACGACGATGTCAGGCCAATAGCCTTGCCCAACGTCCATATAGGGGCGTGTTACCAACCCCGGGCTTAGCGAAAATTGCGATGCATTATCTGCGCCAAAGGCGGGCTTAGAGGGCGCATCGGCAAGCGCCGGCGCCAGCCAATCATAGCTCACATTGGCAGTGTCTCTTGAGGATATTTCGATATGTATGACGGAGGCCTAACAAAAGTTAATTTTTTGCCGAGGCTTGCAGCAGGGCAGCTGCGGGGAAGGGTAATTGCCGCACACCAAAAACGAAAAAGGCACCGCTTTGGTGCCTTATCGTGGAGTTTGGCCAGTAACGATCAGATGTCGTCCTTCAAGGCTTCCTGACGAGCCAGTTCATTTTCCATGAACTTCAACCAGTTCTCCGCATACACCTTGGAGTCCTCGCTTTTCTTGGCTTCGTTGAAGGCACGGCGGGCACCGTCGTATTCCTTCAGGTTAAAGCGTGCCATGCCCAAAACCAGATAGGCATTGTCTGGACGCTTCAGGTCGCCTTTCTTGAACGCATTTTCAATCGCTTGCTCAGCCTTGGAAAACTCTTCGTTATCCAAGTAAACGCTGCCGAGACGGGACCACAGCTCGCCCTTGTCGGACTTGGCCGCTGCCTTTTCCATCACCGGAATGGCTTTCTTCACTTCCTGAGCTTGACGCCAGGAGTTAGCTAGCACTTCCAGAGTTTTGGATGAGGCTTCCACCTTGCCGTCCTTCAGGCCCTTATCGATGACCTTGGCGGCCTTGTAGGGCACTTCGGACTGGAGGAAGAGGTAGCCCATGTTGACGATTTCTTTGTCTCCGGTCAGGAGGCCGTCTTCATAGGCTGCTTCCATCGCAGCAGTGGCTTCGTTCTCGCGCTTCATCTCGTTGTACATTGATGACAACTGCAACCAGTAAGCTTTCTTCTGGTAGTACTTCATCGTCTCTTCGAGAATCGCGATTACGCGCTTGGTATCGCCTTTTTCATAGTACAAAAACCGCTGCAGCCCCCACCATTGCTCTTTAGGCACCTTGCCCCGATCCTGGTAGTCCTTGATCGCAACTTCGATGTACTTCAACGCCAGATCCAATTTTTGAATCTGATAGAAACCCTGGGCAAGCAACGCGTAGGCGTTCGCACCAGGATCTTCACCGAGCTGATCCTTGAATTTGAACCACTCGAGCAGGGTATCAACCCCTTTCTTGTAGTCTTCAGAAACAAAGTACAACTGGGCGATGGTGTACTTGGTGTTAAGCTCCATCGCGACCGGAATATCCGGCTGCTTTACCACGTTTTCGTAGGCTTTCAAGGCCAGGTCATACTTCTCCTGGGTGAAATAAACGAAGGCGTAGAGGTTGTACAAGTTAGCCAGCTCATAGCTATTCAAGGCGTTGCGACCACTGGTGTCACGCAGCTCATTGAGGTGCTTGAGGGCATCGTTGTAGCGCTTTTCTTCGGACGCCACCTGGGCTTCGTTCAATTTCTCGAAGATCTTGGCACGAATAGCAGGGGTTTTCCGAGTCGGCGGCTTGGGCTTCTTCTCTTCCGCAGCATGGGCGACGCCGAAAGCGGCGCCGTCCATGATGGGCTGAAGCGCAGTGCCGGCCACAGGGACCGACAGCAGCGCCGCTGCACCGAGAGCCACGGAACAACCCAGCTTGACCAGCACCGGACGCATAATGCGTTTACTCAAGTGATAATCAGTCATCATTTTTCCAACTCATAGGTGAAGCGGTTTTGAATACCGGGAACCTCAATGGGCTCACCGTCAACAACCCGCGGCTTATACTTGAATTTCTCTGCGGCCTTTACAGAAGCACGCTCAAAGTAGCCTGGGGGATCACAATCCACCGGAACGATGTCACGGGTGGTACCGGCCTTGGTTACAGTGTATTCCACTGTACAGTAACCGGTGACACCGCGGGACTGGGCACGACGTGGGTAGATCGGCGCAACCTTAACGATTGGCAGATACTCACCGTCAGAGGCCGACAAACCGCCCGTCTCGTTGGTCAGATTGAACTCCGCAGAAGGTGTCATGTTAACCGCTTCCAGATCGGGATTAGCATCATCCATCTCTGGTGGCGCCATATCCGGCGGCGGCTCATCAGGCACTTTCGGCTTTTCAGGCTTACTGTCTTTTCTTACGTCTATTTCGGTGTCCGGCATCTGAATGTCAGCCAGCTTGGTACGCGGCTTTTCATCCAACGTTTTGTCAGCTGATTCGATCAGATACGGCATGATGATAAACAGCGCGGCTGTTATCAAAAATGCCAGTGCGGCACCGATTAGGATTCGAATGCTCATAATCGATCAGCTGTCTTCCGTGGACAAAGAAACATCGTAAACACCAGCCGCGCGGCTGGAGTCCAGAACCGAAACGACCGTGTCGGTATTCGAGCCTTTATCAGCCTGAATAACCACGGCGCCTTTCGGGTTCTCCGCATGCATACGCTCTACAACTGAGCGAACTGCGCGCTTATCTACCCGACGCTTGTCGATCCATATTTCGTTTGTCGCGGTCACCGCGATCAGAATGTTGGCATTGTCCTTCTTGTTAGCTGTCGACGCTTCAGGTCGGTTGACCTCAACGCCCGCCTCTTTGATGAAAGACGCAGTAACAATGAAGAAAATCAGCATGATAAATACGACGTCGAGCATCGGCGTCAAATCTATCTCTCCCGAGGACTCCTCGGCTCCGGCTCTCTTTTTTCTGCTCATGTTATTTCTCTTAGTGATCGGTTGTCAGATGGTCTTCCAAAAGCTCGCTTTCGCGGCCCGCAATCCCCTTGATGTAGGTGCTGATAAACACACCTGACAGGGCTGCGACCATTCCCGCCATAGTCGGGATGGTTGCCTTCGAAACACCTCCAGCCATCGATTTAGCGTCGCCGCCGCCCGTGACCGCCATGATGTTAAACACCTCGATCATCCCGGTTACCGTACCGAGCAGACCCAGCAGTGGACACAGTGCCACCATGGTCTGAATCATCGGCAGGCTGGCATCGATTTTCAGCGATACCTCAGAGATGAGCTTTTGACGGATCTGGTGAGCGCTCCAGCTTTTTCTTTCAGAGCGCGCTTCCCAGGACTTAATTGCTGCGTCGACGTCTTTCGACAGCCCAAACTTGTAATACCAAACTCTTTCGATAGACAACGTCCACATCACGAAGGTCAGGGCGGCGATGGCCCACAGAACATCGCCACCTGCGTCCATGAACCGACGAATGATGTCTATCCATTCATTCAGTTGGTACATGGTTTATTACCCCGCCTTTCCTTCTGTGTGCTCAGCGATGATGCCGGTGCTCTGCTCATCCAGGATGTGCAGGATTTTCTTAGCACGGCCGCTTACGAAGGTGTGCAGCAGAACGGTCGGGATCGCCACGATCAGACCCAGTACGGTAGTTACCAGTGCACCGGAGATACCGCCTGCCATCGCTTTCGGATCACCTGCACCGAAGATGGTGATAGCCTGGAAGGTGATGATCATACCGGTAACGGTACCGAGCAGACCCAGCAGAGGCGCAACAGCAGCGATGATTTTGAGCAGGTTCAGTGAGCGCTCCAGACGGGGCGTCTCTCTCAAAATTGCTTCGCTGAGTTTGAGTTCCAGGGTCTCGGAATCCATAGAGGGATTCTCTTCATGCACTTTCAGTACGCGACCCAGGCTGTTGTTGGTCATTGCCTGACCGCTCTTCAGCTGCTTGGCTACCTTCATGTCTTCGATAGACAGCACCACCAGGCGCCAGATAGCAATCAACATGGCCAGCACACCAACAGCGGTGATCACGTAACCAACCACGCCACCCTGATGCCAACGCTCGCTCAGAGTGGGGCTGTCGATCAGCGCCGCCAGGTAAGAACCACCCGTAGGACCAGTAGGGTCAACACCGAAGGCAGTCATGCCAGAGCTGGCAGAGGCCAGGTCTTCCGCCCAGCCCATGTAAGGGCCAGAAGGCTGACGCGCCAATACTTGCAGAGCACCGGTCTCGGGCACGTACTGCAGGTATTCACCATCGGCGTTTACCAGGTTGAAAGTACCAACACGTACCACGGTTTGGTCTTCTTTCTGACCGTCGGCAGTGGTGACAGTGGTGTCGAATTTAACGACTTTGCCAGACTCGGTCATCTCGCGCTGCATCTCAAACCACATGCGCTCGATTTCTTCGATGCTGGGCAGCTCTTCAGCGCCTGACATTTTATCGATCAGCTGAGTAACGAACTCTTCCCGGTTGGGGAATTGCACGCTGATCAGCGAGTTTTGGAAGTTGCTACGCAGGTCACCAGCGGTTGAAGTCAAGTGACCGAACAGCTCAGTCAAGGTACCCAGACGCTCTTTCAGAGCGCGCTGCTTCTCAGTGATGGCGGCTTCGTTTTCTTCGAAGGTGCCTTCCAACTGAGCAGAGCGATTCTCTTCGTTTTTCAGCGTTTGCTTGGCTTTTGCCAGCATGGCCTGCTGCTCAGAGCGCGCAGCAATGAAGCGCTGCTCACGGGCTTTAGCTTCTCTTGCATCAGCAGCGTAGCCAGCCTCAACCTTTTTCAGCAGCTCGTCCAGCGACGAAGCTTCGTCGGCAGCCATTGCCGGCATCGCCATGGACGCGATAGTTCCGCTAACCGCGAATACAGCGGCTTTAAAGAAATTAGGTTTCATTATTTTACTGCCTCCGGAGCCGGAATCGGGAGTTTCATGATGTCGATAGAGGCCTGCTTGTTAGCAATGCGGAGGCCCTTCTGGATGGCGCCACGGTAGTCGCCCTCGTCCAGAGCAACCCAAGCACCCTTCTCTTTATCCCAGGCACCTGACGCTTTGCCATCGGTTGTTTGATAGAGCAGACCAATGCGACCAATACGCAGGAAGTTTACGTTGCGCTCGGAACCCTCAACCTCAGCCACGCCTTTGTAGCTGTCGATCTTGCGGCCGTACTCGTTTTCAATTTTGTAGGCTTCCAGAACCTGACGGAATTTCTCAGCGATAGTGATATCGGAGCGATCCATGTTGGCCCGCAGGAATTCGATCCGCTTTTCACGCTCTTCCTTGTGGAACGGCACGTCCAGAGAAACAAACTGCTCAAGACCGTCAATCATGCGAATCAGCAGCGGCGTGATCTGGCGCTGGATGACCGTCGCCTCAGAAATGGATTTATCCAGGCTGGCAAGACGGCGCAATTGACCGGCAATCTGCTTTTCCAGACGAGCGTTATAGACGCGCAAGCCGTCTACCTGCTTCATTACTGTTTTATAGTCTTGCAGCAGGTCACCTGTTTCTGCAGCCAGGCGATCAATACGAGCTTGGGATTTCTTGGCGGCGTCAACTCGCTTTTCGCCAACCTTCACTACAGCACTTACCGGAACCAAAGGCTTCGGCTTGGGCGCTGCAGCAGCTTCGGGATCAGCCTTTTCAGCTGAATAAACCGGCGATCCGGCCAGCAGCGCAAAAGTGGCAGCGGCCGTCAGCGCGATTGTCTTCAATCGATGCGTTTTCATGGGGATTGCTTTTCCTATTTGGGACGTTTAGTGAAAGCAGAGCTTATTATCTTCTTCGAGCCGTAAGATTCAGTCCGCAGACCGTGCATTTATTACAGCGGGCCTTATTTTAATCATGTGCTCTTGAAAGAATCAACGACAAAACTAAATGTTTCGTAATCTGCAAACTCAGTAAATTCGGGCTTCTTATCGAGTTACACTCAACGAGAATTTGCGTAACACTTTGGCATAAAAAGGTAACAAATAAGCGAGTTACCGAGAGGAGATTTTACTTTATAAGTACTCTCGGAATGTTACAAATAAAGGAAAAACACTAAACTCGCTGTAACACTTTGAAGCAGAATGCGGGGCGCTGCCCCTCCACTTTCGGGTAACAAATCTTATCTACCTCTTGCCAGGAAGTTGACTCCAACTCAGGAAACCAGGCGTCCCCTTCCACATCGACTTCAACCTCGGTCAGGTAAACTCTTTCTGCGCGATTCAGCAGCGCTGAGTAAATTTTCTGACCGCCGATAATGAAAATTTCGTCAATTCCAGCACGCGCCGCTTCTGCAGCGGCAAGCGCCATCGCCTGTTCAGGGCTAGCTGCGCGCAGGGCGCCTTCGGCATGCCAAGAGGATTGCGAAGTGACCACAATATTGGTCCGGCCCGGCAGGGGCTTGCCTATGGAGTCCCAGGTATTGCGGCCCATCACAATCGGCTTACCCATCGTTAACTGTTTGAAGTGCTTGAGATCTTCGGGCAGATGCCAAGGCAAGGTATTGTTAACGCCGATAACGCGATCCTGGTTCATCGCCACAATCATGGCTATTCGGGGCTCGAGGGTTGGCGCATTACTCATATCGCAATCGGGGCCTTAATGACGGGGTGCGGGTCGTAACCAAGCACCTCAAAATCCTCGTAGTCGTATTCGAATATCGATGCCGGACGCCGCCTGATCTCCAGCTGGGGCAGCGACCGGGGCTCGCGCCGCAACTGCTCTTCCACAATATCGTCGGTCAGGTGGTTCAAATACAGGTGGCAATCGCCAAAGGTGTGAACGAAGTCACCCACACCCAGATCGCACTGCTGGGCAATCATATGGGTCAACAATGCGTAGCTGGCGATATTGAAAGGCACACCGAGAAACAGATCGGCGCTGCGCTGGTAGAGCTGACAAGACAGCCGACCGTTAGCCACGTAAAACTGAAACAGCGTATGACAGGGCGGCAGCGCCGCCCTGCCCTGGCGAACATTATCCTGCGGGCTAATGGTTTCGTCCGGCAGATCCGCCGGGTTCCAGGCATTAACCAGCAGGCGCCGGGAATCCGGCTTGCGCTTGATCATCTCGATCACTTCACTGATCTGATCAACACTCGAGCCATCGGGGCACGCCCAGCTCCGCCACTGCTTGCCGTAAATCGGACCCAAATCGCCGTTCTCAAGAGCCCACTCATCCCAAATAGTGACACCGCGCTCCCGCAGCCAGTCGTTGTCGCAACTCCCCTGCAGAAACCACAGCAGCTCATAAATAATGCTACGCAGGTGGACCTTCTTCGTCGTGAGCAAGGGAAACCCCTCGCGCAAATCGAAGCGCAACTGCCGCCCAAACACCGATCGGGTACCAACCCCAGTGCGGTCGGCCTTATCCACACCGTTGTCCCGCACATCTTTTACCAATTCCAGGTACTGCTTCATTACTTATCCTCTATCGGCCCGGGCAGATGACGTCGAAGGCCCATTACCAGCGTGGCGATAGGCCAGCACCATCAATACCGCGCCAACCACAATCATCGGCAAACTCAACTCCTGCCCCCGGGTCACCCAGCCCAGCGCGTCATAGCCAATATGCTGATCAGGCTCCCGCACGAACTCCACCAGGAAGCGGAAACAGCCATAGCAAAGCAAAAACAGACCGGCTGGCGCCAGCCTGGGCCGGGGTTTGCGGGTGTACCAAAACACAATAGCAAACAGCACCACCCCTTCCAGCGCAAACTGGTACAGCTGTGAGGGGTGACGCGCAAGACCGGAGGGGTCGTGGGGGAACACCATCGCCCAGGGCACATCTGAGGGGCGCCCCCATAATTCCTGACCGATAAAATTACCGAGCCGCCCCAGGCCAAGGCCGATCGGCGCCAGCGGCACGATAAAATCCCACAAGGCATATACCGACACCGAGATACGCCGGGCGTACAGCGCCACCGCAACAATGACCCCAAGCAGGCCGCCATGAAAGGCCATACCGCCTTCCCATACCCGGAACAGCCACAGGGGGTCGGCGAGAAATTGGGGGAAATTGTAGAACAGGACATAGCCAAGACGACCACCAAGCACTACCCCGACAGCGCCGTAGAAGATCAGATCTTCTATCTGATCGGCCTTGATCGGACTCCAGGGCTGCCGGGTGCGCATTCTCGCAATGGCCCAGGCAGCAATAAAGCCGCCGAGGTACATCAGACCGTACCAGTGTACTGACAGGGGGCCAAGCTTGACCGCGACCGGATCAATATTGGGGTGCATCAACATGCAGATTAAGCTCCCAGTGAAAAGAAGATGCCGATCACACAAAGAAATCCGGCAAAACACCGCTTGAGCACCAGCGGCGGCAGGCGCTGCGCCAACCGCGCACCCATTCTTGCACAGGGAACGCTGGCGATGACGATGCCCAAAACCGCCGGCCAGTATACAAAGCCCGTGCTAAATTTGGGCAGCGATTGAACAGAAAATCCCACGGCGATATTGCTCAGCATCCCCGCAACCGCAATCGGCAAACCGCAAGCCGCTGCCGTCGCAACCGCCTGTTGCATTCTGACTTCGCAGAAACTCAAAAAGGGCACGGTGAGCGAGCCGCCGCCGATACCAAATAGCGCAGAAAAGAAGCCGATGATTGTGCCTGCAAGGGACAGCCCGGTTCGACCCGGCAAATTTCGCTTGCCGGCCGGCTGCAGCTGAAATGCCATCTGCGCCGCAATAATCAATGCAAACAGGCCAAAGGCCGTCTTCATGATACCTGCTGGCAGACTGGCAGCCGTTTGCACCCCAACCACTACCCCAACCACTATGCCGGGCGACAGGCGACGCCAGACCAACCAATCCACGTTACCCATCGCATGGTGGGCGTGAACGGAACTGATTGAGGTCACCACAATGGTGGTCAGAGAGGTCCCCAGCGCCAGCGGCATAATGATCTCGGGCGCAACACCCAGCGCGGCAAAACACAGCACCAGGGCCGGCACAATCACCAACCCACCACCGACGCCAAACATCCCCGCCGACAGACCTGCCGCCGCCCCAACCAGGGGAGACAAAAGAACACTGAGAAGCAAAAGCGACTCCAGGCAAAGCTGCTATTATGACCAGCCGACTCCGCAAACGACAGTGAAATCCCATGTGCTTGATCATGTTGTCCTGGCAACCACAGCAGGAGACACGCCTGATTGTCGCCGCTAACCGCGACGAGTTCTTTTCCCGCCCCACCGAAAGCGCTCACTATTGGCCGGATGCACCCCATATTTTTGCCGGTCGGGACAAAGAATTTGGCGGCAGCTGGATGGGCCTGAGCCGCGCAGGCCGCTTCGCGGCGGTCACCAACCTGCGCCAGCAGCCCCACAGCGGCGAGCAGAGCCGAGGCAACCTGGTCAGGGATTTTTTATTAAGCGAGCAGCCCGCCGAAACGTTTCTTGCCGAGCTGGAATCGGCCAAGTCCCGCTACCGGCCATTTAACTTTATCGCCAGTGACGGCCAGCACCTTTGTTACACAGACAATGTCAGCCCCGGCTGGGAAACTGCCGAGGCCGGCGAAATAGCCGTGGGCAACGTGCCCCGGCATGAGGAAAACAAAAAGCGCGCCAAAGGGCTCAGCGACTTTCGCACCTGCCTGGAGAATGACAGTGACGCCGCAGCATTGATCGCCATGCTCCAGGACAGCGAGATCAGCGAAGCTTGCCAAGACTCGCAACTGCGCGAACTGTCCCGGCGCTTTGTGTCACTCCCAGAATACGGCACCCGCACCAGCAGCGTCATTTTTCAAATGCGTAGCGGCGAGAGCCTGTTCTGGGAGCAAAACTACGACAACAACCAGCGCAGGCTGCCAGTTATCAAGCATCTCATTCAGAGTGGTGGTCAAGGGTGAGGCTGACAATGTCAGCGGGAATCTACCGGCTGTAGCAGTCGCTCCATGCCGGCCTCAGACATGGCCGCACGTAGCAGGGTTTTCACCTCTTCCGCAGAGTCCGCCATCATCACCGAATCCAGCAGGGGCGGCAGATCGGCAAAGCGGGCACTGCGAATCACCGCCTTCACTTTGAGCAGGCTGCTGTCATTCATGGACAGCATGTCATAGCCCATCGCCATCAACAGCAGCACCGCACCGGGATCACCGGCAAGCTCGCCGCAAATCCCCACCGGCTTCCCTTCAAGGTGAGCCGCTTCCACCACCGCTTTGAGGCTATTGAGCACCGCCGGGTGATAGGCGTGATACAGGTCCGCCACCCGGGTGTTGTTACGGTCAACGGCCAACAGATACTGGGTCAAGTCGTTGGAGCCAACTGACAAAAAGTCCACTCGACGGGCCAGCTGCCGTGACTGGTGCACTGCCGCTGGCACCTCAACCATGACCCCAATCGGCGGCAGCGCGATGGTCAGCCCCTCTTCAAGCAGCTCGTTGTAGGCACGATGTATCAGCTGCAGCGCCTCATCCACTTCCTGCACGTTGGAGATCATGGGCAGCATAATGCGCAGATTGTTCAGGCCCTCACTGGCCTTGAGCATGGCCCGCACCTGCACCAGGAAAATTTCCGGATGATCGAGGGTTACCCGGATACCACGCCAACCCAGGAAGGGGTTTTCCTCTTCGATAGGGAAATAAGGCAGCGATTTATCGCCGCCGATATCCAGGGTGCGCATGGTGACCGGCAGCGGCGCAAACGCCAGCAACTGTTCGCGATATATCGCCCGTTGCTCTTCTTCACTGGGAAAGCGCTCGCGCAGCAAAAAGGGAATCTCTGTCCGATACAGCCCTACCCCTTCGGCGCCGCGATCCAGCGAGCGAGCCACATCGGCAATCAAACCGGTGTTTACCCACAGCGGCACCCGGTGGCCGTCCAGGGTTTCACTGGGCAAATCCCGCAGGGTTTCCAGGCCCTGACTGAGGGCGTAATCCTCTTCGGACACCGCCCTGAAATGAGCGAGCACCTCTGCCGAGGGGTTGTAGTGCACGGCGCCATTGTAGCCATCCACAATCAGTGTGGCGTTCTCAATCCGAGTGTAGGGAAGGTCGCTGGCCCCCATCACGGTGGGAATCCCCATCGCCCGCGCCAGAATCGCCACGTGGGAGTTGCTCGACCCCTTCACCGACACCATGCCCACCAGCTTTTCTCTGGGCACCTCGCCCAGCATGGACGCGGTCAGTTCATCACCCACCAAAATGGTGTCGCAGGGATACTCGACCGGCTCAACATTGGCGGTTTGCAGATAACTCAGCACCCGGCGGCCGAGGTCCTTAATATCCGTCGCCCGCTCTTTGAAATAGGCGTCATCCATCATTTCAAAGGTGCGCACATGATCCGACATTACCTGGCTCAGTGCGCCCTGGGCCCACTCACCACCGCGAATCACGTTGTTAACTTCCGATATCCAGGCACTGTCGTCCAGCATGCGCAGATAAACATCAAACAGGGCGTGCTCTTCTGGCGAAAGCTGGGTGTACAGGCGCGCTGACTAAGCAGGCGAACATCTTCGCGAACGGAATCCAGGGCACTCTCAAAGGCCTGCAATTCATACTCGACATCGTCTGCCTCGCGACGCGGCACCGAATGTAAATCGGCAAGCGGCACCACCACAACGGCCTCACCAATACCGATGCCCGACGCGCCGGCTATCCCTTTAAAACTGGCGGAAGACCTGACCGCACTCTTGGCAGGGCCGATGGATCCCGTTGCCCGGGCATGGGCGATAACCCCGGCTAACTGGGCCGACATGGTCACCAGGAAGGCTTCTTCGTCCTCGTCAAAACGGCGGCTGTCTTTTTGCTGGACAACCAGCACCCCAAGGACCTGGCGCTGATGAATAATGGGCGCACCCAAAAAGGAGTGATATTGCTCTTCGCCGATGCCTGGCAGATAGAGGAAGTTGGGATGCTTTTCAGCGTGTTCCAGGTTCAACGGCTCTTCGCGCCGTGCCACCTGGCCGACCAGACCTTCGTCGGGGCCAAGGCTGATCTTGCCGATCAGCTTCGGATTCAGACCCTGGTTAGCCATAAAGATCAGGCGGCCGGATTCCGGGTCGCGTAGATACACCGTGCACACTTCCGTGCCCATCACCTCGGCGATCCGGCCAACAATCAGATTCAGGGCCGTCTGCAAATCGCCGGCAGAGTTAACTGCCTGAACAATGCTGCGCAGGGCCTCCAGCATCATCCTTGCGTACCTCCGGCATCTCGCACCAGACGCACGTGGCGAGGGGCCAGCTCTTTCATTGCCCGGCGATACACCTCGCGCTTAAAGGCGACAACTTGACCCAGCGGATACCAATAACTGACCCACTGCCAATGATCGAACTCGGGCTTGTCACCGTGGTGAAAACTCACCTTTTCGTCCGCCGCCCGCATCTGCAGCAAAAACCATTTCTGTTTCTGGCCAATACACAGCGGCTTATTCTCTTTTCTGACCAGGCGCTGGGGCAGTCGGTAGCGCAGCCAGCCACGGGTGCAGGCCAGCAGGTCGACATCGTTTTCGCCGAGCCCAACCTCCTCATACAACTCGCGGTACAAGGCGGCTTCGGGGGATTCACCCTGATTGATTCCCCCCTGGGGAAACTGCCAGGCATTCTGACCGACCCGACGCGCCCACAGCACCTGACCCTGCGCATTCGCAAGCACGATACCGACGTTGGGGCGAAAGCCATCTGAATCAATCACTTGCCATTCCTGCTAAAAGAATCAAAGATTTACTTTGTATTGTTCCACAAATTCCTTGGCCTGGGAATTCGCACTCGGCAGATGATAGACTGCGCCACGCAAGCCCGCTCGGCCTTCCTGAACGTTAGAACACATCATGGCATTAGCAATTTTTGATCTCGACAACACCCTGCTGGGAGGCGACAGCGACCACGCCTGGGGCGAATTCCTGGTTGAGCAGGGCTTAGTCAACCCGGACTACCACCGCCGCCAAAACGACGAGTTTTATCGCCAGTACTGCGAAGGCGGCCTCGATATTGACGCCTACCTGGGTTTTGCCCTGGCGCCACTGGCCGGCAAAACGGTGCAGGAGCTGATTCCGCTGCACGCTGCATTTATGGCCAGCCACATCCAGCCAATGATGCTGCCCAAGGCCGCGGCCCTCGTTGAGCAGCACCGGCAGGCCGGTGATACGCTGATGATCATCACAGCGACCAATGACTTTGTCACCGGGCCGATCGCCCGCGCCCTCGGCATTGCGGTGTTGCTGGGCAGTCAGGCCGAAGTGGTGGACGGCCGTTATACCGGTAAGCCCACTGGCCTCCCCTGCTTTCAGCACGGCAAAGTCACCCGCCTTGAGCAGTGGATGGCGGCCAACAACGCCACCCTCAACGGCAGCTATTTTTACAGTGATTCCCATAATGACCTGCCGCTGCTGAGCGAGGTCGACCATCCGGTTGCCGTCGACCCCGACGAGCGGCTCGCCGCTGTTGCCTCCGAAAAGGGCTGGCCCATCATTAGTTTGCGGGATTGAGATCATCCAGCAGGCATAAAAAAACCGGCAGTGCCGGTTTTTTTATGCCTGACTGCGAGCGCTGTCTCAGTCGCCGCATTGCTCGTCGTAGGCATCAGCATCGAGCAGGTTATCCAGCTCGGACAGATCACTGGGCTGAATCCGGAAAAACCAGCCATCGCTGTAGGGGTACTCGTTGACCGTCTCTGGCGACTCTTCCAGCTCGCTGTTCACGGCAATCACTTCACCGCTGACCGGCGCGTAAATATCGGACGCCGCTTTCACCGACTCCACCACCGCAACCTCTTCACCGGCGCCCACTTCAGCGCCCTCTTCGGGCAGCTCCACAAACACCACGTCACCCAGAGCACCCTGCGCGTGGTCGGTAATGCCCACGGTGACGGTACCGTCCGCTTCCAGCCTGGCCCACTCATGGCTGCTGGCGTACTTCAGTTCGCTGGGGGTATTGCTCATCGTCGGGTCCTCGACTGGAGATGGAAGAATTTCGCGCATTTTACCGCCGCGCCATGGAATTACAAACCGGCCAGGCAAAATCACTAACAAAGAGGGCCGTTAGCGGCTCCGACGAATACTGATCACCACCGGCGCCAAGCCAACCGCAATCAAACTGAGCGCGGGCAGCGCCGCCAGTTGCCACTGCCCCTCCGAGGTCAACTCAAAGATGCGCACCGACAGGGTATCCCAGCCGTAGGGCCGCAACAGCAGGGTGGCCGGCATCTCCTTCATCACATCGACAAACACCAACACCAGGGCGGTGAGCAGTCCCGGCCTGAGCATCGGCAGAAAAATGCGATTCAACAATTGCCGGGGGCGAGTGCCCAAGGTTTGGGCGGCTTCAGGCAAGCTCGGCCGAATGCGCTCCAGACTAGACTCGACCGGCCCACTCGCCACCGCCAAAAAACGAATACAGTAAGCCGCCACCAAACTCAGAATGCCACCCATTAACAGCGGCCGGGGATAAACACCCAGCGCATTCTGCAGTGGTATCAGCAGGCGATTATCCAGAAAGGTGAACGACAGCATGATCCCAACCGCCAGCACCGACCCCGGCAGCGCGTACCCAAGCTGGGCTGCGGCAAAAAAGGAGCGCTTACCGGGCAAACGGCGGTTAAAGGCCAACACCAAAGCCAACACCACGGTCAGCAGCGCGGCCATCCCCGCCAGCAACAGGGAGTGCTGCACCAGATCGACAAAGCGACTATTGATCTGGGCCGCCCCTTGCCGCCAGGTCCAATTCAACAACTGCACCAGCGGCAGAACAAAGGCCGCCGACAGCACCAGCGCACAAAAACCGCTGAGCAGCCAGGCCGACTTCGCCGACGGTGCCACCCGGTGGCGATGCTGCAAGCGCGCGCCCTGAACAAAGCGCCGCTGCCCCCGGGTGCGACGCTCGCCATAAAGCATCAGCGCCACAAACAACAACAGGATGGAAGCGAGCTGGGCCGCCGCCTGCAGGTTAAAAAAGCCGAACCAGGCTTTATAAATCGCCGTGGTAAAGGTGTCGTAATTGAATACCGCCACCGTGCCAAAATCCGCCAGGGTTTCCATCACGGCCAGACTGACACCGGCGATAATCGCCGGCCGGGCCATGGGCAGCGCCACCCGGAAAAACGCCTGGCGCGAACTGCAGCCCAGCACCCGGGCGGCCTCAATCGTGTCGCTGCTCTGGGATAAAAATGCGCTGCGAGCAAGCATGTAAACATAGGGATACTGAACCAGGCTGAACACCAGGATCACGGTGAAGTCGCTGCGCACATCAAAGCGCCCCCACTGGGGCCCCACCGCGTCACGCAACCAGCTTTGCAGGGGACCGCCAAAATCGAACACCCCCAATATGACAAAGGCCATCACATAGGCGGGCACGGCCATCGGCAGCATCAACAGCCATTCAAAGGCCCGGCGCCCCGGAAATTCGTACATCACCACAAACCAGGCCAAACTGACGCCGATCACACTGACCAACAGCGCCACACCCACCATCAGGGTCAGGGTGTTGCCCAGCAGGGTGCCAAGTTGCGTCGCAATCAGGTGCTGCCAGACTTCCGTTTCGGAACTGGACCAACTAAAGACCACCACCAGCACCGGCGCCAACACCGCCAGCACAGCCAAAATGCCGCCAGCGCGGAGGGCCCAGCGGCCGGTGGGCAGTGCAGAAAATCGGGACAGAGGCTCAGCGCGGGCGAGCTCGGCCACTAGCGATAGCCTGCCCGATCCATCAGCCGGATTGCATCTCCCTGCAGGCGGCCGGCCTCGCTGATCGGAATATCATCCCCTTTGAACTCGCCCCACTGCTGAATCAGCGGCGACGGTTTAGCCAGATCATTGACGGGGAATTCCTGATTCAGACTGGCAAAGTCGAACTGAGCCTCCGCACCAGACAACCACTCCAGCAATTGCTGCGCTTCCGCTTTGTGGCGACTCGCCCGGGTAATGCCTGCCCCAGAGATATTCAAATGTACCCCACGGCCATCGGCGCCCTCACCCTGCTGGTTTGCCCAGAACAAGCCGACGGGCAGATCGGGGTTCTCCTGCAGCATCCGCGCTAGGTAATAGGTGTTTACCAGGCCCACATCGCACTGTCCGGCGGCAATGGCCTCAACCACTTTGACGTCGTTGGCAAAGGGCGCCACCGACAAATTGTTAACCCACCCACGGACCACTTTTTCGGTCTCGGCCTCGCCGCGAGCCACCATCATGGTCGCGACCAGAGACTGGTTATAGACCTTCTTCGCGGTGCGCAAGCACAGCCGCCCGGACCATTTCTCATCGGCTAATGCGGCATAGGTAGAAAGCTCAGCGGGATCAACCCGGTCTGTGGAGTAGACAATGGTGCGCGCACGAATGGAAAAGCCAAACCAACGGCCCTCGGCGTCGCGCAGCGCAGGGGGGATATTTTTGTCCAGCACGGCCGACTGGATTGGCTCGAGTACATCGAGCTGGGCCGCCTGCCACAGATTCCCGGCATCGACGGTAATCAGGACGTCTGCCGGGGAGTTGTCGCCCTCGGCCTTCAGCCGGGCCAACAGCGGCCCATCGGCGTCGGTAACATAGCGCACGGGAATCCCCGTGGCGGCGGTAAAGTCATCGAAAATCGGTTTGATCAGCTGTTCAATCCGAGAGCTGTACACCACCAACTCAGGACGGTCAGCCGCACCGGCCTCCTCTCGGGCACCACAGGCACTCAGCCCCAACACGAGGGCAGCCAATCCCCCCAAGACCAACAGCCAGCGAAACGATTTTTTACCCAACAACATCAACACACCCCTTTACCCAAACAGAACGGCCCAACCACACAGCCCAAAACGAGGCGAAAGATGATAATTATTATCATTAGAGACTACAATGGCTGCCGCCGATGAAACTCGCTGTTGCGCAATGGGCAGAAATTAGTCCAGGCCCATCGCCTTGGTGATCAGCTGCCGCTTGATCGGTGTCTGCCAGTTAAGCCAACTCATGCCAGCATTGCGCGCCAGGCGCAGGGGCAATGCGTTGCTTTCAAACAGATGCTGAAAGCCCTCCATTGCCGCCATCATGGCCAGGTTATCGCCCTTTCGACGCCGCTGATAACGGTTGAGTGGCTGACTGTCGGCCACCGCGAGCCCCTTGGCGAGACCGCGCTTCAACTCCTCACTCAGCACTTTCACGTCGGCAAACCCCAGATTGATCCCTTGGCCCGCCATCGGGTGAATGCTGTGGGCAGCGTCACCTACCAGTACCACCCCGTCGCGAAAATACTGGGGCGCATGGCGCTGGCGTAGCGGAAAGCGAAACCGCTGCCCCACTGCTGCCACTTCACCCAGGCGAAACTCGAAGGCCTCACCCAGCGCAGCGCAGAATGCGTCATCATCCAGCGCCATCAGCGCGTCGCTGCGCTCTGGTTTGGCCGACCAGACAATAGAGCAAAACCGCTGACTGCCCTCAGTGTCAGCAAGAGGCAAGAAAGCCAACGGCCCCTCAGGCAGAAATCGCTGCCAGGCGGTAGCCCGGTGAGGCCGCTCGCACTCCACCGTGCAGGCAATGGCGTGATGGTGGTAATCCCACTCCCGGGTGTCAAACCCGGCCCACTGGCGGATTTGGGAGCGGGCGCCATCGGCGGCGACCACCAATTTGGCACCCAGCTCACGACCATCGGCCAGGGTCAGCAGGTGAAAGCCCGTGTCGGTATTCAGCTTGGCCACCGAGGCGGCGAAATAAACCGCCACGCGGCTGGCCTGCAGGGCCTCATGCAAGGCAGCCAGAACAGAACTGTTTTCTACGATATGACCCAGCTCTGCCCGCTGCACCTCAATGGCATCAAACTGGATGTTGCCCGTCCCCTCAGCATCCCAGACATCCATCCGGGTATAGGCACACACCCGCGCGCGGGCAATGGCGGGCCAGACACCGATCTCATCAAGCAGTCGACGGCTGGCCTCGGTCAGGGCGCTCACTCTGGCATCGTAATCCTGAACAGAATCGGCTGCTGTCGGCCAGGCTTGGGCCGGACCACCTTCCACCACGGCCACCTTTAGCGGGGTATCTGCCAGCGCCAGCGCCAGGGATGCCCCAGCCAGACCACCGCCGACGATGACCACATCAAATACCGTTGTCATCGGCCACTCCCAACACCCAGCATGCCGGCGGTTTGGGCCACAAACTGGGCCTTGGCCGGTGTCAGAATATCCAGCGCCGCCAGCCCCATATTCCGGGCCAGGCTCAGCATGGGGTGGCGATTGCCAAACACCGAGGTCAGCCGGTCAGAGAATTGGGTCGTCAGCCATTGATCCGTTGCCTGTCCCGCCTGATACCGCTCCAGGGTCGCCAGCGCACCTAGCGCTGCACCGCGCTGCTTTGCGCCAACCACAATCTCGGCCAGGCTGGCCACATCGCGCAGCGCGAGATTAAAACCTTGCCCCGCCACCGGGTGCAAAGAATGGGCGGCATTGCCCATCACGACCACATTGCGGCGAACCTGCTCCCGAGCTTGAGTGAGCTTAAGCGGAAACTGGGCCCGCTCGCCGACCTTCAACAGACGCCCCAGGCGAAAACCAAAATCGGCCTGCAGTCGCGCCAAAAAGTCGTCGTCAGACAACGCGGTAATGGCGCCGGCCTGCCCTTGGGCAAAGGTCCACACCAGTGCCGAACGGGACTGCCCCTGCTGATCCGCCGTCAGCGGCAACATCGCCAACGCGCCGTATTCGGTGAAGCGCTCGTAGGCGCAGCCGCCGTGGGGCTTTTCGGTGGCGATATTGGCGATGAAGGCGGTTTGGTGATAATCGTTGGTCGCTGCTTCTATTCCCAACTGCTGGCGCAATCCGGAGTTGGCGCCATCGGCGATAACCAGCAACTCGGCCTGAAGCATCTCAGGCTCGGGCACTGACGCATCTTGCCCGTCGGGCGAAATCGTTAGCGCAACCCCATTCTGGCGAAAGCCCACTCCGCTGACGCTGGCGGGGCTACGAACCTCCACCCCCGCGGCCTGACCCAAGGCGCCCAACAGCACGCTGCCCAGCCAGGGGTTCTCGACCACACCGCCAAGCACCGGCCAGCCCTGCTCCGCGGCCGTCATCGCGACACTGCCAAAATGGCCGCGATCAGACACATGAACTTGGTGGATGGGACAGACGTGAGGCGCAAGCTGGGACCACAGTCCCAGACGCTGAAAAATCAGTTGGCTGCCATAGGACAACGCCGTGGAGCGCGCATCAAAACTCGGCCGGTATTGTGGAATGCCATCGGCCGGGGCCGCAGGCATGGGAAAGCGCTCTACCACCAGCACCTTCAGGGCGCCGCCGCCGAGCTGGGACAGGCACAGCGCCAGGCTGGCACCCACCATGCCGCCGCCGGCAATCACCACGTCAAAGCGGGCTTCAGGCAACGCAGGCCTCCGCCATCAAGGCTTCAATGTCGGCGGTCTCCTTGGGCACATCGGCAGTCAGCACCTCGCACCCGTCTTTGGTCAGCACCACATCGTCTTCAATCCTAATACCAATGCCGCGCCACTTCGGATCAACGCGCTGGTCGTCGTGATTAATGTAGATACCCGGCTCAACCGTGGTCACCATGCCCTCTTCAAGCACCCGCCACTCGCCGCCGACTTTGTAGTCACCCACGTCGTGCACATCCATGCCCAGCCAATGGCCCGCCCGATGCATATAAAAGGGCCTATAGGCTTCGCTGGCGATCAGCTCATTCACATCGCCTTGCAATATTCCCAGGCTCACCAGCCCTTCGGTGATCACCCTGACGGTAGCGTCGTGGGGCTGATTCCAGTGGTTGCCGGGACGGGTCTCGGCAATGGCAGCCTTTTGCGCCGCCAGCACGATGTCATAAATTGCCTTCTGCTCCGGGGAAAACCGGCCGTTGGCAGGAAAAGTTCGGGTAATGTCAGCGGCGTAGCCGTTGAACTCGCAGCCCGCGTCGATCAGCACTAGATCGCCATCTTTGATCTGATCGCGGTTGTCGATGTAATGCAGCACACAGGCATTTTTGCCGGCGCCGACAATGCTGCTGTAGGCGGGAAACCGAGCACCAGCCATCGCAAACTCGTGGAGAATCTCCGCCTCCAGCTGATACTCGAACACACCGGGTTGGCAAAAACGCATCGCCCGGCAGTGAGCCGCGGCGGAAATCTCCCCCGCCCGGCGCATGATTTTCTGCTCCGCCGCGCTCTTAAACAGGCGCATATCGTGGAGGTAGTGGTCGAGGTCGAGGAATTCGCCGGGAGGAATGGCGCCGCTGCGCACTTTGGAGCGAATCACATTCACCCAGTGCATCACCTGCTGATCAAAGTCGGCATGCTTCCCCATGGCATAGTAGACCCGCTGACGCCCCTCAAGCAGGCCCGGCAGAATGTCGTCAATATCGCCAATGGGAAAGGCGTCGTCGGCGCCATAGGTGCTGCAGGCCCCTTCAGGCCCGGCCCGGTAGCCGGTCCACTGCTCCATGGCGGGGTCCCGGTCCTGGCAAAACATGACCACCTCGCCATTGTCTCGGCCGGGCAGCAGCGCCAACACCGCATTGGGCTCATCAAAACCGGTCAGGTAAAAAAAGTCGCTGTCCTGACGGAAGGAGTATTCCGAATCCCGGCTGCGCACCACCATCTTGGCGGAGGGCACAATCGCGATGCTCCCCGGCTCCATCAGAGCCATCAGTGCCTTGCGGCGGCGGGCAAATTCCTGGGCGCTAATTTTCATAACACTCTCTACCGGCAGAAGATTCTCGCAGCTTACCATAGGGCCCGAAGGCGCCGCAGCAGTGCGGCTCAGTGCAAGCGCGGGGCCGGGCCATCGGGTTTCGGCTCGCTCTGGTTACACTCCAGGTATACCGCCATAGCGGCCACCCGCACGTATTCGCAGACCGAGAAGAAATCCTGCTCCCCCTCCTCGCCCATCGCTTCGTCGGGGCTGATTTGGGCAATGGCCGCCAGATCACTGAGGGCCTCGCCCACATCCTCGGACACGTTGGCGGTATTCAGACTGCCCGCCTTGCCCGCCATAGCGAAACCGGTAAGAAAGCCCTGACACCATTGGCCGAGGCTGGCAATGCGCTGATCGAGGTCGAAGTCATCGTCAGGCAACAGCAGGTCCAGGGTAATGTCGCCAGACGCCATGGATTCCAGGGCAGACTTGTAGACACCAAACAGCTGATCGGCACTATCGGGGTTGGGCGCGTCGCAATCGAGCAACTCTGCACAATGTTTCAACCAGGCCGCCTTTTCCAGGCGACCACCGGCAGACAGAAAGCCCGCCGCATAACCGTGCAACTCAGCGGGCGGGTGCAGCGCACCCAGGCTCAGCAGTAGGTCTGCCAGATCATCGTGGTTGGGAGGCATAGTGTCATCCAAGGCTAAAAGCGCGAAATGGTAGCCTGACGGGGCCCTAAAATCGAATTATTTGCCGTTGCTGCAGTCTAGGAATGCGCGCCAGCGGCACAAGCGCGAGCCCATCGCCATTGACCAGCCAGCGCACGCCCAACTACTATTGTTTGCAACTATGGCCCCCAAGGGATTTGCCAGGAAATGGATGATCGACAACTGCAGCAGCTGGAACGAAAAATAGAAGAATTGGTTCAGCTCTGCGAAGTTCTGGATCGCGAAAATCGCAGCCTCAAAGCAGAAAGCAACAGCTGGAAGCTGGAGCGGGAACAATTGATCGAGAAGACCGACATTGCCCGGGCAAAAGTCGAATCCATGATCCAACGTCTTCGGGCCCTGGAGAAAGAGTCGTGAGTCAAAACACCGTTGTCGTAAAAATTCTCGATAAAGAGTACCAAGTCGCCTGCCCGCCAGAGGAGCAAGCGCCATTGTTGCAGGCCGCCCAATACCTCGACCGGCAAATGCGCCAAATTCGCACCTCTGGCAAAGTCATTGGCCTGGAGCGCATCGCCGTGATGGCCGCGCTGAACATCAGTCACGAGCTGCTCAGCGTGAAAAACCAGGGGGCCGCCAGCGAGCAAGAAAATGAAGCCCTGCAACGCATTACCGACCGCATAGAAAAGACCTTGCAGCACTGCCGCCAGCTGGAAATCAACTGATTCCAGCGCCAGTGGCACCCCCATCGCCCTATGATGGGGCCATGCGAATCGGTATACTGAAGCCCACCCTGGGATATGCGCTAGGCCGTCAGACCCCTGAGCCGATGCTTTATACCCCGGAGAACTCTAGCCGGTATCGGTGTGCATGTCCGCAAGTCGGAAAGCCTAAAGATGCCGCGGAGCGATCCACCTTGAACCGCTGGGTTCAAGGGCCACGCGGCCGGCGGTATCCTGGGGCCCTTTTCTCTCCCTTCGTCACCTTGAATAACACGTGCACCGCACCCCTCTCGCGCCCGGCACGACTGTCCGGAATCATTTTTATGTCGCCATGCTCGCGAACGCGGGCATCCAGAAAACCCAGCTACGTTAACAATATCTGCGTTAGCAATAACTGGATACCCGGGCCGATTCGGTTTCCGACCGAGATGTAAAGTATTAGCAAGCCGTGGCGCAATTTATTCTGGACAGTGGTATCGCGCCAAAGGAAAGCCGCCACGTATACTCACCGCCATGACCACTGACACCGCGATCGATTCCCGCAAGCGCGCCCTGCGCCAGCAGATGCGCGCGCGCCGCCGCGCCCTGTCACCGGCGGCGCAGGCCCAGGCCGCACAGATGCTCGACCATCGAATCCGCCAGCTGCCTGCCTACCGCCACGCCCGCAATGTTGCTGCCTATTTGGCCAGCGACGGCGAAGTTTCTCTCACGCCCTTCTTGAAGCAGGCCACCAGGCAAGGCAAACGCTGTTACCTGCCCAGAATTACCGGGAAACGCGCGATGCGCTTTCACCGCTATCGGCCGGGCCAAGCCCTCTTCACCAATACTTACGGGCTGGCAGAGCCAGGTTCACGACAGCCGTGGCGAGCTCTGAAACAGATGGATATGGTGTTAATGCCATTGGTGGCCTTTGATCGCCAGGGGGGGCGCCTTGGCATGGGGGGCGGTTTCTACGACCGCGCACTGGCGCAATGCCGGGGCGCATATCGCCCGCTGCTGGTGGGTGTTGCCCACGATTTTCAGGCAGTGGACAGGGTGCCCAGCCAGGCATGGGACATTCCCCTGGACTGGCTGATCACGCCCACCGGCTGCCATCGCTGCGCCGCTCGCAAACGGCGCAGATAGCCCGCCGCGAGCGGGCCGCGTCGATCAGCTGAGAAACAGACTGTAGGCCTCGTTGTCGCTCTCTTCGTGATAGGGGTAGGCCAGCTGCTCCAAAAACTGGCCAATCTCCTTGCGCTCACTGCGCTGGGCTTCCAGACCAACCAGCACCCGGCCATAGGCCGCGCCGTGGTTGCGGTAGTGGAACAGGGTGATATTCCAGCGGTTACCCAGCTTCGTAAGGAAATTCATCAGCGCGCCGGGGCGTTCGGGGAATTCAAAGCGGTACAGCAATTCGCTGGCAACCGCACTCGGCCGATGACCGCCAACCATATGCCGAATATGCAGCTTCGCCATTTCGTTGTCGGTCATATCCAACACGGGGTAATCTTGCTCCCGCAAACTAGCTACCAGCTCCTGCCGGTCGGCGCCCCCTTCGGCCACCGCGACTCCGACAAAGATCTGGGCATCGCGGTCATCGCTATAGCGATAATTGAATTCGGTGATATTGCGCTTGCCCAGCGCCGCGCAGAACTTCTTGAAGCTGCCGGCCTGCTCGGGAATGGTCACGCTGAGGATCGCTTCGCGCTGCTCACCAATTTCGGTGCGCTCGGAGATATATCGCAGCCGATCAAAATTGGTATTGGCGCCACTGTCGATAGCCAGCAGGGTTTTGCCCTCGCAGCCCTCGCGCTCGACATATTTCTTCAGGCCAGCCAGGGCCAGGGCGCCAGCTGGTTCAGCAATGGAGCGGGTATCGTCAAAAATATCCTTGATCGCTGCGCAGATTTCATCGGTACTGGCGGTGACCACCTCGTCGATGGTTTTGCGCAGCACCCGAAAGGTTTCTTTACCGATCTGCGCCACCGCCACGCCGTCGGCAAAGAGCCCCACTTCAGAGAGCTTGGCCCGGCGCTGCTTTTCCATTGCCAGCTTCAGGCAAGCGGCATCCTCGGGCTCCACCGCGATCACTTTCACCTCGGGGCGAACATATTTGATATAGGCCGCCACACCGGCTGCCAGTCCGCCGCCGCCCACAGGCACAAACACCGCATCAAGAGGACCTGTAACCTGACGGAGAATCTCCATCCCCACAGTGCCCTGCCCGGCAATGACATCGGGATCGTCATAGGGATGCACATAGACCATTCCCTTCTCGGCCACCAGTTTCTGGGCATAGGCTGAGGCTTCGTCGTAGGTATCGCCCTGCAACACCACTTTGCCGCCCCGGGCACGCACCGCATTCACTTTGATCTGGGGTGTCGTCTTGGGCATCACGATAGTGGCCTTCACACCCAGCCGCATGGCCGCCAGCGCCAGCCCCTGGGCGTGATTCCCGGCAGAGGCCGCTACCACGCCGCGATCCAGCTCCTCACGGCTCAACTTCATCATCTTGTTGTAGGCGCCACGGAGCTTAAATGAGAACACCGGCTGCAGGTCTTCGCGCTTGAGCAAGACCTGATTGCCCAAGCGCTTTGACAGCAGCGGCGCAGGATCGACGGGGGACTCAATGGCCACGTCGTATACACGGGCCTCGAGTATCTTTTTGATATAGCTTTGGGGCATGGCGACAATCGCGCTCCATCATTACCGCGGCGGTGGCCGCGCAAAATTCAAGAGCGCAAGTCTACCGGTTATTGGGCCCGTTCTCACTACCGAGCCACATACCGTTAAGCTGGGATGATGGGCGACCGCTTAC
Organism: Spongiibacter taiwanensis; assembly: GCF_023702635.1. Lineage (NCBI taxonomy): Bacteria > Pseudomonadati > Pseudomonadota > Gammaproteobacteria > Cellvibrionales > Spongiibacteraceae > Spongiibacter > Spongiibacter taiwanensis. The sequence continues at coordinate 2,427,093 of NZ_CP098455.1, read as the reverse complement.
TGCAGCTTCCAGGCAAATCGCACCTGGGCCTCGCCGTCGGTGGCCACGCCATCCTGGGTGGCCGGAGTAAAGCGGCATTTGCCAACGGCATCCAGGGCCCGGCTATCCAAACGGCGGGAGCCGCTGCTCTCCACCACCCGACCGTTACTGGCACTCCCCTCAGGGCTAATATCAAAGGCCATGGTGACATTGCCCTCTTCACCACGACGAATCGACACGGTGGGGTAAGCCGGTGTATCGCAGGTACTCCAGTCGATGTTCGCCGGCGTTAGCACCGGTTCGGCCACCGCCGCGGGCACTCTGCTGGGGGTTTTGACCGGTGCGGCCTGCGCCGCCACTTTGCGCGCCTGCTCCGCTCGCCGCGCCCGGGACTCGGCTTCCGCAGCAGCGCGCTCGGCCGCCTCAGCCGCTGCTCGAGCCAAAGCCAATGCCTGAGCCTGCTCCTTCAGCTCCTGACTCTGAGCCTGCTGCCGCTCACTTTGCTCCCGCCGATTAAAATCCCGCTCGATTCGTTGCTGCCAATCCATCAGCACTGCGTTTTCACGATCATCGTCGGTCTGCAGCGAAACGGGCCGCTCGACCACACCCTTACCTCCGGTCAACTCGGGAGCGCTACCCAGCCAGGTTGAGATGCCCGCCGTGGCGCAAACTCCAAGCAATGCCAGGGTCACCACCCACTCTGCCGACTGACCCGACAGGCTCCGTGCGCTGCTCTCCTGGCGGAAGTTTTCTTGGGGATTGCGCTCTTGCAAATCCTTCGCCCCAGGGTTGAATGACTCAGACATAGCACCCTCTATATATTCTTTTTCATTTTTCTAGGAATGGGTTTTAACCCACCAGGGAGTAATCAGGCCCGGCGGCCAAACAACTGACCAATCCGCTTGAAAATCCCCTTCTTCTCCGCCGCGTCCGGCAGCACATCGGCAGCCAGGCGACGGGTTTGATTGGGGTCCTTCTTGAGAATATCGAAACGCCGAAATGCCAGGTTCACGCTGCCGCGCAGCATCCCCTCACCAACCGGTTTGTTGAGAAAGCGGTAGATCTGCCCCTGATTGATCAGCTCAATGCTTTGACCCGCATCGGCCTGGGAGGCCAGCACAATGGCAACCAGGCTGGGATGGTGCTGGCGCAGGGCACTGAGTAAATCAATGACCGACTCACCCGCCACCGCAACCTCTGAAATAATCACCCCGACCTCATGGCGCTCGAGAATGGCCAGCGCCGCATCCAACGTATGGGCGGTGTACACCGGCCGATCGCGACCCAGCACTCGCTGCAAGGTGAGGCAGGTCTTTTCATCGTCGTCCAGCACCAACAAGCCAGGCCCCTGGCTGAGGGGCGCGGCGGTAAGCGGCAACACGGTTGCCGAGGTGGACGCAGCGGCGGCCTCGGCCGGAGCGTCACTGAAGTCGGCGCTGTCGGCCACCTCCCGGTTAGCCGGCAACTCGGCAGCCAGGTCCTCTACTTCGGCAGCGGCGACCGCCGCGGCGATGGTGGCGCGCAGCTCCGGGTTAGACCAGGGCTTGTTGATATAGCGAAAAATTTCGCCATCGTTGATGGCATCCAGAATGGCACTGAGATCCGAATACCCGGTGAGCAATACCCGAATGGCCCGGGGCCGCAACTTGCGCGCCTCCCGCAACACTTCAACCCCGGTCATGTTTGGCATGCGCTGATCACTGACCACCACGTCTACTGCTTCGGTTTGCAGTAGCTCCACTGCCTGAGCGCCGCTGTTGGCGGTAAACACATCATACTGGCTGCGGAACAGCGCCTTCATGGCCACCAGGATGCGGGGCTCATCATCAACAAACAGAATCCGTGCTTTGGCTGACTGAGCTAAGTCGGTCATGGTCGCGCTCCTAGGGCGTGTTAATGCTGATCGGGTTATTACCGCTGGTGGCCACTATTGCCACCAGCCTGACGTTGTTTTTATTCGATATCACCAGGGGGCCTCCCGAGGTTCCTTCGGGATTGGCCCGCCTCAAGCAAGCTGCGGATCAAGCAGCACTGACTCGTCATCGCTGGTCACAATATCTGTGTCTCGCGCTGCTGCTGCGGCGCCGCTGGCACCGTCGACTGGCAAGCGAATCGTAAACTCGGTGCCCTCACCCAGGCTTGAGCTCACTGAAATATTGCCGCCGTGGTCCTCGATAATGCGAAACACAATCGACAGCCCCAGGCCGGTGCCCTCACCCACGGCTTTAGTGGTAAAGAAGGGCTCAAAAATATGCGCCTGGGTTTGTTCATCCATACCACAGCCGCTGTCTTTAAAGGCAATGAACACCTGATCGCCTTCCTGCCAGCTGCGAATGGCCAGCTCACCCTGACCGGACATGGCCTGGGCCGCGTTATTAATCAGATTGAGAAAGACCTGGTTAAGCTGGGAGGGGGCGCAGGTAATCCGCGGCAATTCGGCAAAATCCCGGACAACGTCAATACCCGTTTTCAGCTGGTTTTGGCAGATTTTCAGCGCAGTTTCGACACCCTCATTCAAATCAAAGCGCTCTGTCTTTGAGCGATCGACCCGACTGAAATCCTTGAGGCTCAGTACCAGATCGGCGATCTGACTCAGACCGTATTCGGCGTCGCTGAGCAACATGGCAAACTCGCCCAGCGTTTCCTGATCCAGCTCGCCACCCGCCTCCAGCGACTCCCGGACCATTTCCACGTTACTGTTGGCATAACCCAGCGGGGTATTAATTTCGTGGGCCACCCCGGCAACCATCTGGCCAAGTGACGCCATTTTTTCGGACTGAATCAACTGGGCTTGCTGGGCTCGCACATTACTCAGCGCCTCGCGCAGTTCCACAGTGCGACTCTCAACAATCAACTCAAGGTTGTTGTTAGTGTCCTGCAGTTCGCCGTTGACCCGATCCAGGGCCGAGAAGCTCAGGCGCAAACGCCAGGCGATCAATGCAAAGGCCGCCAGCAGCGAAACCGCAAACACCGCCAGGGTTTGGCGGTGTTTATCGGCAGCGTATTGCAGGGTTTCAAAGTAACGGCTGTACTGGCTGCGCAGTGCCGCTAGCGCCTCGGCCGAGGCAATAGACTCGATACCCGCCATTAAAGCCTGAAGCTCATCTCGGGTGTAGCGCAGACTCATGGTGGTATCGAATAGCCGGGACAACAGGGACTGGGCCTCGGAATCCTCTATTCGACTTGCCGACAGGGCAATGGCAGAAAAGGCCTGTTCCAACTCAGCCAGATTGTTACTGTCGGAGCGAACACTGTGGATCGTTGCCTCTGACACCAGGCTGACGATTTCTTCCCGAAGCGCTGCAGTGCCAGCGATCCCCTCGGCACTCAGCGCCTGAGAGGCGATATCTCTCATGGCCCCGAACAGCAGCACCAAACGCTCCTGCTGCTCAAGGTAATCATCAACCAGCTCGCGCTTTTCTTTGGCCGCCCGCTCGAAGCGGGCCAACAAGTCGGTCAAGGTGGGATCGAGCCCAGCCATACCCGCCTGACCCGCGCTTAATGCCTCACCTGCAGCCGCGTAACGGCTGCGCGCATCGGCAAGGGCAACGGCCGGGGAGTCCAGATTCAGCCGCGCCTCAACCACCTCGTCATTCAAATCTGCTTCCGCGCTGGCCACATTCTCCAGCTGCTCGCTGCGCACCACATGCAGGCCGGTTTCCAAAGGGTTCGCCAGCGTCTGCCAGAGCAAATAAACGAGCACACCCAGGGTGGTAAAAATTGAGAAGGCCGAGAGCAGCCGTTTTAAAATGCCGCCAGCGGCAGAGACCTGTGGAGCTTGCAAAACGCCCGAGCGTCCGGACACCGGACTCCCAACAGTGGAGCTAGTCATTATTGTTGTCCTCTCTTCGTCCTTGAGCAGTTACTGGCCACCCCCGGGAAATCCCTTCAGGCCCTGCTCAACGATCTATTATTTTTTCACTTTCGAATTACGAGGTCGCAGGCAGCATAGAAGCTGTGTTGGAAAATGTCCATACCATAGCATTACGTTAATGCCGGAAATCAAGGAGAATCACTAACCTTATGTCATATATAGGATTTATTAATTAACAAAACCATCAACAAGAGTCACAGCGCCACCCCATTGCGCGCACCATGTCATGCTTCCTCGCATTTCAGGTCCGCCACTTTTATACTTTGCACCTCTTTTAAATCCACTCGAAACGAGGCGTGGCAATGAATCAGGATGCGATGAAAAAGGCAGTCGCCGAGGCAGCAGTCGAGGCAGTGAAGGCCAACGTACTCGACGGCGACATCATCGGTATTGGCACCGGTTCCACCGCCAATTTTTTCATTGATCTGTTGGCCGAGTTTAAAGATGACATTCGCGGCACCGTGGCCAGCTCCGAGGCCTCCGCAGATCGACTGCGCAGCCACGGCATTGAGGTGCTGGATCTCAACAGCACGGGCAGCATTGCGGTTTATGTGGATGGTGCCGACGAAAGCAACCATCGCCTCGAGCTGATCAAAGGCGGCGGCGCGGCACTGACCCGGGAAAAAATCGTCGCCGCTGCGGCACAGAAATTCATCTGCATCGCCGACGAAAGCAAGCTGGTCGACCAACTGGGCGCCTTCCCCCTTCCCATTGAGGTCATCCCAATGGCGCGCAGCTACGTGGCACGGGAAATCGTCAAACTGGGCGGCAACCCGGTGTATCGCGAAGGCGTGGTCACCGACAACGGCAACATTATTCTGGACGTGTACGATTTTATGATCGCCACACCGATGAAAACCGAAGAGCAGATCAACAACATTACCGGCGTGGTGTGCAACGGCTTGTTCGCACTGCGGCCCGCCGACTTACTGCTGCTCGGCACGCCCGACGGGGTAAAAAGCCTGACCGCCTGATCTGCAACTGCGGCAAATTACCATCGAGATGGCCCCCTAAGGCGTCTCGCCACTTGCAGCAAGATGCGCCACCCTGGTGTCAACGCTGAGCAAGCCAACAATCTCCGCCTTGAGCACATCTCCAGGGTAAAGCGGGCCCACCCCCGGCGGCGTACCCGTGATCACCACATCGCCCGGGCTCAGAGTAAAAGTCTGACTGATATTGCTCAGCAGTTCATCAAGGGGAAAGAGCATATCCCGGCAGTTGCCCTGCTGCTGGGGCTGACCATTGCGGCGCAAGCGCAATTGCAACCCCCGCCAATCAGTTACCGCGCCGGCCGGCAAAAAGCCCGACAAGGGGCACGCCCCATCAAAGGCCTTGGCTCGCTCCCAGGGGTGACCTTTGGATTTCAGTGAGCTTTGCAAATCCCGCAGGGTAAGATCCAATGCCAGGCCATAGCCAACCACAGCACTCATGACCTCGGCGGCGTCGGCCCCCTTCAACGGCCGACCGATCAACAAGGCCAACTCCAACTCGTGGTGGCAAGTGCCCAGGCCCCAGGGAATTTGCAGCGGCTCGCCTAACTCGGCCAGCGCCGAGGCGGGTTTCATAAACAATAAAGGTGAACTGGGGATGGGGTTATTCAGCTCCTTGGCGTGCTCTGCGTAATTGCGCCCCACGCAGACGACCTTCCCCGGGGTCAGGTTGCAGGGGGAGCCATCAGTAAAACGGTGCGTGTAAGCCAAAGGAGCCTCTCCATTTGTGCCGGTGCCCAGCTGAATTCAATCCGGCACGTCGCCGGTTAATGCGAACTTTTTCACAACGGCCAGCGGCAGGTGATCCCCCTCATCGCGACCGTAATGCGCGTACTTTACCACTCCATCCTCATCAACGAGCAGGTTAAGGGGCATGGTCGCAACGTGACCGCCAATTTTCAGGGGGATATTTCCCTTCACAACCACCGAATAGCACAACTGGTGAAAACGCATCAGCATGCCCTTCAACACCCCGAGATAGGAACGCTCCACCCCAAAGCGCCGATAGTAGCGGTTGTCTTTGTCGGCCAGGATGGGAAAGGGGGCCTGATGGCGCAGGGCGGAACGACTCAACTCCTGCTGGTCAGCATCAAAGATGGCCACCACGGTAAATTGGTCGCCAAACTCCTGGAAGTGACTAACCAATTGATGGACCCGCAAATTGCAAAAGGGGCAGCTGGCAAAGCGGAAAAAGCTCAGCAGATAGCGCTTGCCCTTCACGGCATCCAATGAAAACACGCCCCCGGTGTAGTCCGGCAGACTCAACTCGGTAATTTTCTCGCCAGCCTCAATTCTTGCCATCGCCAATCGCCTCCACTTATTTTTATACAATGCGCATTGCAAAAAATAACCCAGTCGGGATAATACCGCCATCGCTTTTTACAACCGGCATTGCAAAATGGGCCGCAAAAAAACATTTGCCGAGCAAGATGCCCTTGAGGCCGCCACCCGCTGCTTCTGGAGCGAGGGCTTTGCCGCCACGACATTTCAGCAATTGGAGGCCCACACCGGCCTCAGCGGGCGCAGCCTGATCAACTGCTTCGGTGATAAAGACACCTTGTTTGCTGCCGCCCTTGGCCACTACCGCCAAGCCGTGGCCGAGGAGCTGGCCAGCATTACCGAATCAGGCGCCGCGGCCATCCTGCGTTTTTTCCGCAAGATTGCTGACGCCCCCGCTGACAGCCTGCGCCACCGGGGCTGCCTGATCATCAACAGCCTCGGCGAGGGTCGGGGGGAAGAGGCAAAGGCAAAAGTGGAAATTGAAGCGTTCCGGCAACTACTGCGCCAGTTTTTTCGGGAGGCCCTGCGCCAGGAGAGCATCAAGGGCAAAAAGTCGAAGGCCGATTTCATTCTGACCCTGCTGTGGGGCAGCAGCAGCGAAATACGCCAGCAAGGCAGCACCCAGGCGATAGTACCGGTCATCAAAACCCTGGAAGAATGCCTGGCTAGCTGGCCGAGAACGGCAAAGGCTTAAAGCCTGGGCCCGATAAAGAAGCGGCTTCATTCGAGCCCATTTCGCCTAATCAAAAATTTTGCCGGGGTTCATTACCCCATTGGGGTCAAACACCTGCTTGACCTGTTTCATCAATGCCACTTCCACGGGGCTGCGCGAGTACTCCAGGTAGTTCTTCTTCAACAGACCAACACCGTGTTCCGCCGACACCGAGCCACCGTAGCGCTGCACAATCTCGAAGACACCGGTGCTAACCTTGGCGCATTTTTCAAAAAACTCGTCCTTGTCCATCTCGTCGGGCTTGAGAATATTCAGGTGCAGATTGCCGTCGCCGATGTGACCAAACCAGATAATTTCAAAGTTTGGGTAGGCCGCACTGACCAGCTCTTCCACCGCGACCAGAAAGTCCGGCACCTTGGAGATGACGGTGGAGATATCGTTCTTATAAGGCGTCCATTTTGAGATGGTTTCAGAAATATCCTCCCGCAGGCGCCAGAGGTTACCGAGCTGTTCCAGGCTCTGACTCATCACCCCGTCGAGCACCCACCCCTCCTCAACGCAATCTCCAAACAGCGCCATGGCCTGGGCTTCGGTGGCATCGTTGAGGCGTTCGAATTCGAGCAGCGCATAATAGGGGCAGGCATCCGGGAAGGGCCGCGCCAGACCCGAGTGCGCAATCACCTTTTGCAGGGCCTGCTCAGAGAAAAACTCAAAGGCGGTCAAATCCATCTCCGCCTGAAAGCGGTTAAACAGATTCATGATGCCGCTAAAATCGTTCACCCCCAGCACAAAGGCGGTCAGGTCTTTGGGCGGCCGGGTCAGCTGCATGGTCGCTTCAACGATCAAGCCGAGAGTGCCCTCAGCACCGACGAACAACTGACGCAGATCGTAACCGGCATTGTTCTTCAACAGGCCACGATTCAGATCGAGCACCTCGCCAGCGCCGGTTACCACTTTCAGGCCGGCTACCCAGTCCCGGGTCATCCCATAGCGAATTACCTTGATCCCCCCGGCGTTGGTGGCGATGTTGCCACCAATCTGCGACGAACCTGCCGAGGCAAAATCCACCGGGTAAAACAGCCCCTGTTCGGTGGCAAACTCTTGCAGCTGTTCGGTGACCACCCCCGCCTGACACACCACGGTGCGGTCAATGGGATTGAAGTTGCTGATGTGGTTCATGTAATCGAAGGACACCACCACTTCGCCATTCATCGCCACCGCGCCGCCACTCAAGCCGGTGCGCCCACCCGAAGGCACAATGGCAAATTGCAGGGCATTGGCCTGTTTGACGATGGCCTGGACTTCCTCGAGAGTGCGAGGGAAAACCACCGCCGTGGGCGCAGGCGAATAGGCCTTGGTCCAGTCGCGTCCGTGAGTGCTCAGCACCTCCTCATCAACGCGCACTTTATCGCTGCCGACAATGTCCTGAAGCGCCGCGATAATGGCGTCTGCGGGGGAATAGGAAGAACTGGCCGACATAGTGGGTAAGCCTCACGGGATAGCACTTGGGAAAGGGTTCTATGATATCATAGGCGGCTTTCACTGTACCTCACCGTGAGCGATCTCTCCCATGGCAAAAACCTCCCTCGACAAGGCAAAAATCAAGTTCCTGCTGCTTGAAGGGCTGCACCAGTCCGCCGTTGATGCCTTACATGCCGCCGGCTACACCAATATCGATTATTACCAGAAAGCGCTGCCCGACGACGAGCTTAAGGCGAAGATCGCCGATGCCCACTTTGTCGGCATTCGCTCGCGGACCCAACTCACCGCAGAGGTGTTTGCCGAGGCAAAAAAACTGATCGCCGTCGGCTGTTTTTGCATCGGCACCAATCAGGTTGACCTGAAAGCGGCGACTGAGCACGGCGTGGCCGTGTTCAATGCCCCCTTCTCCAATACCCGTTCCGTGGCCGAGCTGGTCATCGCCGAAGCCATTTTGCTGCTGCGCGGCTTGGCCGAGAAAAATGCCGCCGCCCACCGTGGCGTGTGGATGAAATCGGCCGTGGGCTCCTATGAAATTCGCGGCAAGCGCCTGGGCATTATCGGCTACGGCTCTATCGGCATGCAGCTGTCGGTGATGGCCGAGAGTCTGGGTATGGAAGTGTGCTTCACCGATGTGGTCAACAAACTGCCGCTGGGTAATGCGGTTCAGGTAAGCCTGGGAGAACTGCTGGCCACCTCGGATGTGGTCACCCTGCATGTGCCGGAAATTGCCTCCACCCAGAACATGATTGGCGCAGCCGAACTGGCGCAAATGAAAGCCGGCGCCATTCTGATCAACGCCGCCCGGGGCACCGTGGTGGATATTCCCGCCCTGGTCGATGCACTGCGCGACAACAAACTGGCCGGCGCCGCCATTGATGTATTCCCGGAAGAGCCGCGCAGCAACAACGACGAATTTATTTCGCCACTGCGCGAGTTCGACAACGTCTTCCTGACGCCTCACGTGGGCGGCTCCACCATCGAGGCCCAGCAAAACATCGGCCTGGAAGTGGCCGACAAGCTGGTGAAATACTCCGACAACGGCACCACCACCTCGTCGGTGAACTTCCCCGAGGTTGCCCTGCCAGCCCACCCCGGCAAACACCGTTTGCTGCACGTTCACCGCAATGTGCCGGGCATTTTGAGCGCCATTAACCAGATCTTCTCCGAGAACCAGATCAACATCTCCGGCCAGTATCTGCAGACCAACGACACCGTAGGTTATGTGGTAATGGACATTGATCAGGCCTCCAGTGATCTGGCCCTGCAAAAGCTGTCCCAGATTCCAGACACCATCCGCTGTCGGATTCTGTTCTAAGCCGCTATGGCCAACATTCTCAGCCCCGAGCTGGCCGCCCTGATGGATTCGTCCGCCGTAGTCGGCCTCAGCTACTTCGACGTTGACGGCGCGCCCCTCCAGCAACGCATGCTGGCGGGCACCGTGGTGCGGGTGACCGTGAAAGATGGCATCACCCTGCGCCAGGCCAACGACGACGAATTCACTCTGCCCAGCTCCGTTGCCCCCTGGTTTATCGCTCCCAAGGGCGACTACCGCACCAGCGATGGCAGCAGCATCAGCAACCCGGATTATCTGGTGACCTGGAACGTGCACCGCTGTCAGGACAAAGACAAACCCGAGGGTGAACACCAGTGGTGGGAGTGGGTGGCCAATACGACGCCGCCGTCGGTGGGGTAGCAGAACGCTGGACGCTAGACGCTAGACGCTAGACGCTAGACGCTAGACGCTAGACGCTAGACGCTAGACGCTAGACGCTAGACGCTAGACGCTAGACGCTAGACGCTAGACGCTAGACGCTAGACGCTAGACGCTAGACGCTAGACGCTAGACGCTAGACGCTAGACGCTAGACGCTAGACGCTAGACGCTAGACGCTAGACGAGCATGATTTGGCACCGGCGCATGTCAAGCATTTAGCGCACTTTTTTTATTTCAACGCCAATCTCTATTCAGCGTCGCCCCCAAGACGAACTCCTAACTCCGTCGCCCCGGCCCCCGAGCCGGGGCCCAGTTGCTCCCATGCCCAAACCCCCTGGATTCCGGATCGCAAACAGCGCGTCCGGAATGACGACAACCCAACGGCCTTGTCGCCCTCAAGACGAAATCCCACCTCTGTCGCCCCGCCCCCCGAGCCAGGGCCCAGTTGCTTCCATACTCAAACCCCGCTGGATTCCGGATCGCAAGAGGCGCGTCCGGAATGACGGATGCCTGCAATCCTCCAGAGGCGCCGCGTCGGACGTCCGACGTCAGACATCCGTCTCAGCAAACAAAAACCCATCACAGGCCGTCCACAGCTGGGCACGAAACCGCTCCCCTTCCTTCACCAGGTGGTGACGAGCACCGGGCACCATCACCAGCTCGCGAGCTGGGAATTTGCTGGCAATTACCGGCAGGTTGTAGCGCCAATCAACAGTTTCATCGGCGTCACCCTGCAGCACCAGCACTCGGCTATCGACCGGGTCGAGGCGGTGATACCAGGGCAGCCATTTCTTTAGAGCGCCAACCCAACTTAGGGGCAAACGCCGGGGCTGCAGCGGATCTCGCTCCCGCAGGAATTCCAGAAAGGCCTGATCGTCGGAGTTGTCGGCAAACTTCCGTGGCAGGCTGTGGATGAAATACTTGAGCACACTGTGGGCGGGCTTGCCCCACCACCAATCCATCGGCCGCACTAGGGGCGCCATCAGCACAGACCGGTCAAAATCGGCCGCGCCACCATCAAGCAGATGGGACATCACAATCGCGCAGCCCGTACTCTGGGCCAGGGCCACCCGCCGGGCAGGCAAATCAAAGGGGGCAATGGCGTCAAAAGTGTCGCGCAACACCTGTCGGTAGGTCAGAAAGTCATCAATGGCCGCTCGTTCCCCCGATGACAGACCGTGACCGGGCAAGTCGGCCGCCACCACCGAGCAGCCATGACGCAGGCAATACTCAATGGCGTTGTTGTACAAGCCCACATGATCGTAAAAGCCGTGGTAGATAAACGCTGTGCTGTGCGCGTCGGGCAAACTGAACACCTGAGTCGCAATGGCCTGGCCACCGCTGTCAAACTGCCCCAGATAATGGCGCAAACCCGGAAAGTCCTTTTCCAGGTCCAGGCCATAATAAGCCGCATAGGCCGGTCCCCAAGGCAGCAGAACAAGGCTGCTGTCCCGGGACAGGTGCGGCAACGCCGGTAACGAAAACTGGTCAATCCCTTCCGGCCACAGCATACCCGCGCGCCCTCCAAAAAATGTCCATGCTAACTGAATTCACCTTTCGCGAAACCGAAAACCGCCCCTCAACGTAGGCAACTAGCCTACATCACAAAAATAGGCGCATGAGTCAGAAAAGCTTCACCCACCGCTACACCCACACTCTTACCGACAGGTGAATTCATGAAGCAAGATATGGAAGTTAGCCAGCCAGCCCCACTCTCTCGCCCCTCCTTCAATCGCACCTTCTTCGCCGCCGCCCTGCTTACCACCGGACTCGCCCTCTCTGCATGCAGCGATGGTGATGATGGCGACCGCGGCCCGCAAGGCCCAGCCGGCGCCGACGGCAGTCCCGGCGCCCAAGGCCCCCAGGGTGATGCCGGCGATCGCGGCCCCTCAGGCACCGACGGCCAACCGGCCTTTCCCGCCGCAACAATTTACGTGGCCAGCAATGGTGGCGGTGATACCAATGTCCGGGTGCGGGACGAATCCCTCGCCCTGCTCAATAGCTACAGCACGGGCGGCAATGAAGGCGTTGTAGTCGACCACGCCAATCGCCTGGTCCAGGCGCAAGACGCCAGCGCGCCCGCCAGCCTGATCACCAGCTGCAACGCGCCGCTGCGCAGCACTGGCGACGCCAGCTTCACCCTGAGCGGCGGCAATACCGGTCTGGCATCGCCCAAGGGGATCACCCGCATTGATGAAGCCGGCCTGATCGTGGTCGCCAATGTGTCCGCCAACAACCTGCTGGTATTCGGGGCCAGCGCCGCCGGTGACCAGGCCCCACTGGCCACAATCGCCCTCGGTACCAATGCCTGGGATACCACCTACGACGCCAAAGCCGACCGCCTGTTTGTTGCCCAGGTTGATGGCTCAGTTGCCGTCTACGATGACTTCCTGGAAACCCTGCCCGGCGCCGCCACGCCTCGGGTCTTCACCTCCGCCACCGCCGGCGCTACCACCAACTTCCATGGCATTGATTACGACGCGGCCGGCGACCGCATAGTGGTCAGTGATGTGGGCTCCGCTGCCGATGCCACCGATGGCAGCCTGTACGTCTTTGAAAACGCCAGCAGCGCGACCGGCGCCGTCACCCCCAGCGTCACCATCAGCGGTGCCAGTACCCTGCTGGGTAACCCGGTGGACCTGCTCCTGGACGGCGGCGATGTCCGCATTGCCGAAAAGTCTAACGACGCCATTCTGATCTACCGCAATATCTTTGAAAGCGCCGGCGGCGACATCGCGCCCGACGTGGTATTTGCCACCACCAAGCCCGAATCTATCGCCGTCATACCCGCTGGGCCGGGCAAACCCGGTGCCACCGATCTGGCCGATACCAGCGTGCCCTACTCGCTGCTGTTTACCAGCAACCCCAGTGCCGGCACCGACGGCCTGACTTTCAGCATCAGCCGCAACGTGACCAGCCCGGCCTCCCTGTTTGATGCTCTTGGCGCCAGCGGATTAACCGACCTGGAAAACATCGTCCTCGACCAGAACGGCGATGCCTATATCGCCTTTGACGCCGCCAACCCCGGGATTGCAGTCATCGGCGCCATCGCTGACCGCAGCGGCGAGATCTTTGATCTGGGCCGGGACCGGATTATTCAGGGCGCCAGCACTGGCCTGATCACGCCAAAGGGGTTGGAGATTGCTGACGACCTGGGCTTGCTCCTGGTGTCGGACACCGGCACCAGCGGTATCGAAATTTTCAGCACCTGCGACAGTGGCGATGTGGCCCCCGTTGCCAGCCTACCCGGCACCGGCACCCCCTGGGATAGCGACTACGCCCCCAGCATCGATACCCTGTTCGTTGCCCAAACCAATGGCACCATCGATGTCTATGAAGGTTTCTCCCTCAACCTGGGCGCCGACGGTCCGAGCACCACCATCACCCCACAATCGGGTGGTGCAGGTCTGGCCACGGCAACTGGCGCACTGGCCTCCAACCTTCATGGCATCCGTTACGACCAGCGCTCCGACACGCTAATCGTCGCTGATGTGGGGGTAGGTGCAGGCGGCGCATTCAGCACCGACGGCGCCCTGTTCACCATTGAGAACGCCAGCTCAGCAGGCGGTAATGTGGAAGTAGGCAAGTTGGTATTCGGCCCCGCCACCGGCCTCGGCAACCCGGTCGATATCGCCTTTGACGGTGCCGACCTCTACGTTGCCGAGAAAGCCAACGGCGGCGGGGCGATTCAGGTGTGGCGCAACTTCCTCACCGACGCCAGCCTGACTGGCAACGTGGCGCCCAGCGCCTCGGTTGCCGCAGTGGCACCGGAGTCCATAGTGATCAGCCAGAAGTAATCACTTACCCACCCTGTAATATGCCGGCCCTCGGGCCGGCTTTTTTTGTGTGCCTTATTGGGTGAATGGCCGAACGCCGGAAAAGCCACCCACCGGAAGAGCTCATCGCCATATCCCTGCACATCCCCACACTCCCGCAACGGAAGAGCCCATAAACGAAAACGCCAACTCCAAACCCAGTGCCAACGCCGGTGGACCCTTCTCCTCCGCGCTGCTACGGATCAGGGAACGACCGGAGCGGTATGGCTCACCGAATACCGCCGCAGCGTGCATCGGCCCCAATGCCCACTCCCCACTCCCCAAAACCATCATCTCTGACGCGCAGCGGAAGAGCCCACAAACGAAAGCACCACCGACAAACCTGCTGCCAATCCCGGTGGACCCTTCTCCTCCGCGCGGCTAAGGATCAGGAAACGACGCCAGAAGCCGGGCATGCCGAATGCCGGCTCGGCCTGCAGCCGCCAGCCAAACACCCTCGGCTCCACCCAAACCGCCTTCTCTGACGCGTAGCGGAAGAGCCCACGAACGAAAGCACCACCAAACCCCGCGCCAATGCCCACAGCCCCCCTCCACCGTGCTGCTACGGATCAGGGAGCAACCTAAGAAGCCGGGCATTCAGATTGTCGACCTGGCGTCTGGCCACCAGCTACCGGTCAAAAACCGACTCCAATGGATACCTCGAAAGCAATTATTTAATGATAACGATTTGCATTTAGATTTTAACTACCTATAATCCGCTCCTAACAACATCCTTTGCGTTTACCCCTGCAATCTCTTTACAACCCAATGGCGAGACTCATCATGGCAACCCGTTTTCCATCGCCCCTCAGCGTGGCCATTACGCTGATTTCCCTTGGCCTGGGCAATACCACTCTGGCTCAGGATGCCAACCAGAAATCAACTCGCAGCGCAGATCAAACGGCGCTGGAATACGTGAACGTCTACGGCGAGCAGGGCGAAACCAATACCGCCACCAAGCTCGATCTGACCATCTTTGAAACCCCGCAAACCGTGACTGCGGTCTCCCGGGCCCAGATGGATGACTTTCTGCTGACCAAGGCCAACGACGTTCTCGATTACACTCCCGGCGTGACCGTGGAAGAGGTGGAAACCCATCGCACGTACTACACCGCCCGGGGATTCGACATCGTTAACTTCCAATACGATGGTGTAGGCACCCCCTTCGCCTTTGGTCTGGTTCAGGGTCAGTCAGACACCGCCATCTACGACAAAGTCGAAGTGGTCAAAGGCGCCGCCGGCCTGGTTACCGGCCTGGCTAACCCCTCCGCCACCATTAACTTTGTGCGCAAGCGCCCCAACGAGGCCCTGCAGGCCAGCGCCCGGGCGTCCGTCAATGAATGGAATGGTTACCGGCTGGACGGCGATGCCTCCGGCGCCCTTGCCGAAGGGGTTCGCGGCCGGGTAGTGGTTGCCACGGAAGATGGCGAGTCTTATCTGGATCGTCTGGAAGAGAGTACCAACCTGTTCTACGGCGTACTGGAATTTGACCTGAGCGAGGCCACCCTGCTCACGGTGGGCCACAGTTACGACAACAACGAAGCCGACGGCATTCTCTGGGGCGCCCTGCCACTGAACTACGCCGACGGCAAACAAACCAACTACGACGTGTCCACCAGCAGCGCCACCGACTGGGCCTTTCGCAACACCGAAGAAAACCAATCCTTCGTCGAGCTGCAGCACAGAATCACCGATCGCTGGACCGCCAAGGCGGTGTACTCCTACACCGATACCGACATCGAATCCGAGCTGTTCTACGTGGCCGGCTCACCCAACCGGGACGAAACCGGTCTGAGCGCCTACACCGGCCGCTACCTGAATGGGGTAAAGCGCGACATGCTGGATATCTCGATCTCCGGTTTTGTCGAAGCCGCCGGACGCGATCATGAAGTGGTGCTGGGCTACAACCGCGCCGACGTGGAGATCACCGGCGCTGGCTTCGTCAACTTCGCCACCGGCTACCCCACCCTGGGCGCCGATTGGGCCGAGGGCAACACCCCCCGCCCCGACTTTGTCGACGACAACGGCGGCAGCGATGTGGAGCAGGAGCACCGCGCCTTTTACGCCGCCACCCGCATCAGCGTCACCGACCAGCTCTCCGCCCTGCTGGGCACCCGCCGGGCCGACTATGAGCAAACCGGTCAGAACTACGGCGCCGACGCCCGTCAGCAAGCAGACAAATCGGTGCCCTTCTATGGCCTGACCTATCAGCTCACCGACAAGCTGATGGCCTACGGCAGCTACTCCGAAGTGTTTTCACCGCAGGTGTTTGTCGACCCTCAGCTGCGCCCCCTCGGCCCCATTGAAGGCGAGAGCACCGAGGTCGGTGTGAAAATGTCCTTCAATAATGAAAGCGCGATCCTGACCCTGGCCGCCTTTCAGTCGGAAATTGAAAACTACGGCGTGTATGTGGGTGACCACCCCAACGGCACCGCCACTTATGATCCGCGCCACCAAGAGAGCGAAGGCTACGAAGTCGAACTCTCTGGCCAGTTCAGCGAAGGCCTGAACCTGGCGGCCGGCTATACCTACGTCAATGTAGAAGATGCCACCGGCGGTGACGTACCCTACATTCCCGAGCACATGATCAAAGCGTCGGCGGCTTACCGCATTCCCGGTATGCCCAAGCTGAAAATCGGCGGCGTGGTGAAATGGCAAGAGCACACGACCACTCCCACCGATAGCGCCGAGCAGGATGGCTACGCCGTGCTGGACCTGCTGGTCAGCTACCAGCTGACCGACAAGATCACCGCTGCGATTAATATCGACAACGTCACCGACGAGAAATATCTCAACAGCCTCTACTGGGATCAGGGCTATTACGGCGCCCCCCGCAATGTCGAGCTGTCGGTGACCTGGCAACTCTAACGCAGGGATCGCTTTACCTCGGGTCGGCGCTGTCTTCAGGCAGCGCCGACATTTTGCGTTTAGTCACACCCCATACGACCTGGAATCAGCACCATGCGCAGCTTCTTCACCCTCGCCCATCGCTACCTTGGCTTAGGTATCGCCCTGTTTCTGATCGTCACCGGCTTAACCGGTGCGATCATCTCCTGGGATCACGAGCTGGATGAATGGCTGAACGGTCACCTGCTCGACGCCGCAACACCTGGCACACCCCAAAGCGCCACCGCGCTGGCCCACCAGGTTGAAACGCAATTTCCCCAGGTGCAGGTCACCTACTATGAAACCGCCACCGAACCCGGCCACAGCTACTATTACTGGGTGGAGCCACGGGTAAACCCCGACACCGGCGAGTTGTACAAGCCCGGCTTCAATCAGATTTACGTCGATCCGGTCTCCGGCGAAATTTTGGGCATGCGTGAATGGGGTGCGGTGTGGCCCGTCAGCCGGGAAAACTTTGTGTCCTTTCTGTACATGCTCCACTTCAGCCTGCACATTCCCGAGTTCAACGATATTCACTGGGGTGTATTGCTGCTGGGTGTTGTTGCTCTGATCTGGACGATAGATTGCTTTATCGGCTTTTATCTAACCCTGCCAAACAGGCGCAAACAGCGCAGCGAAAGCGACACCGCAGGCAAGGGCAAATCCTGGTGGCAACGCTGGGCGCCTGCCTGGAAGATTCGCCGCAATGCCGGCTCCTACAAACTGAATTTTGACCTGCACCGGGCCTTTGGTTTGTGGACCTGGGTCCTGCTGTTCACCATCGCGTTTACCGGCTTTTCGCTAAACCTGTACCGTGAAGTCTTCTTTCCTGTCATGAGCCTGGTGTCTGACGTGACCCCAACCCCCATCGACAGCCGCACGCCTTCCGGCCACCACAATCCGATCCAGGCCAACTTTGGTTTTGAGCGCGCCATTGAACTGGGCGAGCAGGAAGCAGCGCAGAAAGGCTGGACCGAGCCTGTGGGCAGCCTGTGGCACGCCATCGAATTTGGCATTTATCGGCTGGAGTTTTTTACTCCCGAAGAAGGCCACGGCGCCGGCGGTGTTGGCCACAAGGCCATTTACATCGATTCAAAAACCGGCGAAAACCTGGGCGACTGGCGCCCTTGGGAGGGCACCGCCGCCGACCTGTTTGTGCAGGCCCAGTTTCCCCTCCACTCCGGCCGCATACTCGGCCTGCCGGGGCGGATACTGATTTCAGTTATGGGTGTGGTGGTAGCCATGCTCAGCATCACCGGCATTATTATTTGGGTGCGCAAGCGGCGGGCGCGCATATTGCGGGCTGAACGTGCCCGGCAGGAAGAAGCGGGTATGGAGTACAGCGCATCACAGTGATGGGCCGCGCTCTCCTGGGTGGCCCATGGGCTGCTTGATAGTCGATGCGCAGTTTTGAGCTTAATTACCCCTCAACAAACCCCTTCCAGGTGGCCATATAGTCGACAAAGGCAGGGCCCAAACCCTGCTCTTTCAGATAGGCGGCCGTCACCGGCAAACTGGCCATACGAAAATCAGGGTCGCGCTTGATCTGGCGCGGAAAGTCGAAATGTAAAACCGCAGCCCGCCCCGGCATCACAAAATCGGCGCCTGCCGCAAGGCAGCGCCGCACGTCTTCCGCCGAATAGATTTTGCCAGCCACCCCCAGGCGCACTTCTCCCCGGGGCAGCTCGGCAAACCAGTCGATCAGCGGGCGCCCTTTAAAACGAGTGTCCTCGGGCTCTTTAAACGCATCCCACAAACTCATATCGATAAAGTCCAGCTTGCCGTCCTCACACAGCTGCCGAAACAACACCCGCATCTCCGCGATATCGATATCAAAGCGCTCCGGCGACAGGCGAATGCCCAATACAAAATCAGGCCCGCAACGTTCGCGGATACCACTGATAACCTCCAGCAGCAGACGGCAGCGGTTTTCCAGCGAGCCGCCGTATTCATCTTCACGACGGTTAATCACCGGGCTCAGAAACTGGGCAAGCACATAGCCGTGGGCACCGTGCAGCTCTATACCGTCAAAGCCGGCGCGCTGAACCCGCTCAGCGGCGGCAATAAAGTTATCCCGCAGTGTATGCACTTCGGCGAGGGTCATCGCCCGGGCTTTAAACTGGGCATGATCAGAGGGACAAAGCGGGCTACCGTCAATCGAAGCATGGGCGCGCATACCCGCATGATGCAGCTGTACCAACGCCAGACTACCCGCCTGTTTGATGCCCACCGCCAGGCGGCTTAAGCCCTCAATATGCAGATCATCAAAGCAACCCAGCTGACCGGGAAAGCCCATGCCCTCCGGCGACACATGCGACGCGCAGGTCATGGTGGTACCAAAACCACCCTGGGCCCGCATCGTGAGCCAATGGTATTCGTCATCCGACAGGGTGCCATCGGCATGGCTCTGCAGGTTAGTCAGCGGCGCCAGCATAAAGCGGTTGGCCATGGCGTGGCCAGATTTGAAGGACAGCGGTTCGAAGGGTGATGTCATTGTATGAGCCTTGGGAGCTTGTGCTTACTTGTCAAATCTAGTCGGTAGTGAGCACGCGCTCAATCGCCGCATGATCAGTGTAATCGCTATATTGCACCATAGCCCTCATAACATCCTGGTTTGCCATCAGCTCTCGCATAGCAACCTGACCCACTAGCCCAAAGGCATTTTCAACCGCCAGTGGATCATCCTGACTCGATTCCTTTAGCTCTTCCGGGCATTGCCCTACCAACAGGCTGGTGATTAACCCACCAATATACTGGTCACTTTCCATCACTTCCTGATCTGTAATTTTGGAATAGGGCTTCAAATCCGGATGCGACGCCATCGAAAGAAAAATCCATTTTGCTAACAGCTTTCTCTGCTTTCCATTCAGGCTATCAACCATGCAGGCGCCTAAAGAATTAGACTGAGCAATCGCCACACCCGGCAAAGTCAAAACAGAGGCGAACAGCGTAAAAATCAAAAACTTTTTCATCAAAATTTCCTTACTAGTAATTTTTCAATTTTGCTTGCCGGGGAAAAGGGTTAGACCCTACAGAAACAGAGTCACCCATTTATCGTTGAGATAGGCGTCTACTACTTTTTGGGGGAGGATACTCTAGGCCACGAAATTCCCCGACCTGCCTTTGATTGTTATGAATTTACTCTTACCTTTGCCCATTGTAGAGAATCAAGTAATGCCTTACCCAAAAGCCGCTGGATATCTTCCTCCTGTATAGAGGACTTGAACAAAAACCACGCCTTCAGGCTCATTGCTTTTGATAAGAACTCTCGCCAGCTCATGGTAGATTTCGCAGAGAACTCACCTAGAACCTTACCATCTCTTAGCCTGCGAAGACGAACTCTTGTTTTAACACTTGGGCGCCAGAGGAGAGGAATCAGGGGGTCACTGCAAAGCATGATGTCGGTGCCGACTTGGTACTTGGTAACAGCAATATCAAGCACAACCGCATTCTCATCGAGGGCTTCGGTCGGCTCCATCGGCAACGCTAAAAGGTCGACTATCCATTGCTCTAGATCATTTGGGGTATACTGGCTATAAGAATCTAATTCGATTAATGCCTTAAACTTGCTTCTTTCGTTTACAAAAATTGTTCCTATGTACAATTTTGATTTAGGGCTTCTTTTTTTAAGTTTTTTATATATCTCTTGCAGCATAGATATTTCTCAGTCCATATAACGCCCTCACTCAGGGACATTGAAGCAACGCGCATGCCGTCCCAGCAACGCACCCTTATCGCGTTGCTGCAGCAGTCGCTTGTTAATTGCGTTACCGTCGAATATAAGGTTCCAAAAGCTCTTCAAAGTACTTAACCGATGATCGGATTTGCAAAGAAAGTTCATCTTCAGCTTCACGGCTTGCCGATACATCTTGACGATATCTTATGATTACATCATCTCTGGGGTTATCAATCCCACGATACTCTTCAGTAATAAGTTCTTTGATAGAGCGCACAAGCCTGTTAAAACTCGCATTAATTTTACGACCCTGCTCTTTTACTTCACTTCCCCACAGTACTTCACCCTCAATCAGAGTGGTGTCGAGAGAATTCATCGCTTCAATCAGTGGCTCTAACCTATTCTTGTATACGTGCCACGTTGCGTCAGCCCTGTCTTTCGTTGATTTCTCGCTTGGATGCTTTGATGAATATTCTGATGGGAACTCGGATGCATCCAGCCAGCCTGAACGAACGATTTCAAAGTTATTTCTTACGCTGCAAATGGACGAAAGCAACTCTTTCGCAGCGTCGAATCGTACTTTCCCCTGATGTTCCTCTCGCCATTTATTCAAGCCATAAATGGCCACATACATAGTAGTCATCGCCGCAAGAGACAGCACTACATCTTTGAATATCGGTAACCATTTTAAAATCATGCAGATATCCATAAGAAACTAACCGCGCATTAATGAGGCAAACGGCCGCATAATAATTATTAGCGTGAAGTCATCATAATTTTCACTCCTCGTTTCGGCCTTTTCCAACCCACTAAAATGGTTAAACATTTTTAGCTCGCCAACTGCAGCGCCGGGAAAACCGCGGAACGTTCACGATAGCAGACCCGCACCGGCTTCGGAGCGGTCATTGGAGAGCGAAAGGATGAGGGGAGTTCACGTCCATGTCGTGTTCGCCTTTTCTCGCTTCCATTCATGTTTAGCTGCTACACAGATCGCCATTGCCGTGCGACTTCTGTTTTTCCGACAATCAGTATTCCACAGTCTTTCAGGGCAGAAAATACTTCGAGATTAGTTGCAGTGAGAGCCGAGAATCGCTGGCCAATCTTATCACCCAACACGGCCACATAACGCAGCCAAAAAAAACGGCCGCCCGAGGGCGACCGTTACAAATAAGCCGTAGCTGACTCGGTTTATTTCACTTTCGGGTCCAGCTTGCCAGATTCGTACTCACCAAACATGGCTTCCAGGCTCAGTGGTTTGATCTTACTGGCATTGCCGGCGGTGCCGAAGGCTTCATAACGCGCTACGCAAATGGCCTTCATTTCGGTGATGGTTTCCTTCAGGTATTTGCGCGGGTCAAACTCGCTGGGGTTCTTGGCCATAAAGCGGCGAATGGCACCGGTAGAGGCCAGGCGCAGGTCAGTGTCGATATTCACTTTGCGCACACCGTATTTGATACCCTCAACGATTTGCTCGACGGGCACACCATAGGTTTCGGGGATTTCGCCGCCAAATTCATTGATGATGGCCAGCCAGTCCTGGGGCACGCTGGAGCTGCCGTGCATAACCAGATGGGTATCAGGAATGCGGGCGTGGATTTCTTTAATGCGACCAATGGCCAGAATGTCATCTGACGGCGGGCGGGTAAATTTGTAGGCGCCGTGGCTGGTGCCGCAGGCAATGGCCAGGGCATCGACACCGGTTTTAGAGACGAAATCGGCCGCCTCTTCGGGGTCGGTGAGCATCTGGTCGTGGCTCAGGGTGCCCTCTGCGCCCACGCCATCTTCTTCGCCGGCCTGCCCGGTTTCCAATGAGCCCAGGCAACCCAGCTCACCTTCAACCGACACGCCACAGGCGTGGGCCATTTCTACCACGGTGCGAGTCACGTCCACGTTGTAGTCGTAGTCGGTGGGGGTTTTGCCATCGGTGCCCAGGGAGCCGTCCATCATCACCGAGCTGAAGCCCAGTTGAATGGAGCGCTGGCAAATGGCGGGGCTAGTGCCGTGATCCTGGTGCATCACCACCGGAATCTCGGGGAATTCTTCAATGGCCGCCAGAATCATGTGCCGCAGAAAGGGCGCTCCCGCGTATTTGCGGGCACCGGCTGAGGCCTGCATGATCACCGGGCTGTTGGTGGCCCGGGCCGCTTCCATGATTGCACGGGTCTGCTCGAGGTTGTTGACGTTAAAGGCCGGCACGCCGTAGCCATATTCGGCGGCGTGATCCAGCAATTGACGCATGCTGATAAGTGCCATAGTAAGTCCCTGTTTGTATATACCGTTGTGAGTTTGCAGAACGCTCGACGGGAGATGGAAACGCTACGACTGTCGCGGCGCCTCCCGTCCAGCGTCTCCCTATTTGTTCGCAGCCCGACTTTCCAGTACCGCAACCGCGGGCAACACCTTGCCCTCTACGTACTCAAGAAATGCACCGCCGCCGGTGGAAATGTAGGAAACCTTGTCGGCAATGCCGTATTTGTCGACGGCTGCAAGGGTGTCACCGCCTCCGGCAATGGAGAAGGCGGAGGAATCGGCAATGGCGGCGGCAATGGCGGCGGTGCCGCTGCCGAATTGATCAAATTCGAAGACACCCACCGGGCCGTTCCAAATGATGGTACCAGCCTCTTTGAGAATGTCAGCCAGGGCGGCGGCAGAGTCGGGGCCGATATCGAAAATCATATCGTCGTCGGCAACATCCGCCAGGGATTTGAGGCTGGCGGGCTCGTGCTCGTCGAACTTCTTGCCCACCACCACATCAGTTGGCAGGGGGATTTCACACTTGGCCATCAGTGACTCGGCCTGGGGAATCAAATCGTTTTCGCACAGCGACTTACCGACATTGTGGCCGGCAGCAGCGAGGAAAGTATTGGCAATACCACCACCGACAATCAGCTGGTCCACTTTCTCGGACAGGGTCTCCAGCACGGTCAGCTTGGTGGACACCTTGGAGCCAGCCACGATGGCGACCATGGGCCGGGCGGGTTCCTTCAGGGCTTTTTCCAGATTCTCCAGCTCGTCGGCCAGCAGCGGGCCGGCGCAGGCGACGGGGGCAAATTTGGCCACGCCGTGGGTAGAGGCCTGGGCCCGGTGGGCAGTGCCAAAGGCGTCCATCACAAACACGTCACAGAGGGCCGCGTAGGCTTTGGACAGGGTTTCGTCGTCTTTCTTTTCACCCTTGTTAAAGCGCACGTTTTCCAGCAGCACCAACTGGCCGTCTGCTACCTCAATGCCCTGTTGCCAATCGGCAACAAGGGCTACGTCCTGCCCCAGCGCCTCTGAAAGGTACTTGGCGACGGGCTTGAGGGAGTATTGCTCCTCGTATTCCCCCTCGGTGGGGCGGCCAAGGTGTGACATCACAATGACCTTGGCACCCTGCGCCAAGGCCTGCTGCAGCGTGGGCAGGGCCGCCCGCAGACGCGCATCAGAGGTAATGGTGTCGCCTTTTACCGGCACATTGAGGTCTTCACGAATCAGGACGCGCTTGCCAGCGAGGTCAAGGTCGCGCATTTTCAGAACGGTCATACTCGTTTCCCTATGAGATTTTTCTTTCTAAACAATCTGTTGCCGCGCTCCGGGCGGCCTGCCAGCCTACCGAAATCAGATTGCAAACAGACGACGGCCATTTGCAATCCCGGCCTGGGTACCAAATTTAGTGCAACCAGTGTGCCACTACATCGAGCATCCGGTTGGCATAACCCCACTCGTTATCAAACCACACCAGCACGCTGGCCATATCCCCCGCGACCCGGGTTTCGCCCGCGTCGACAATACATGAGCGGGGGTCGTGGTTGAAATCGCAGGAAGCCAGCAACTCGTCGCTGTAACCGAGAATTTCTGCAAGCCGCCCCTTGGCCGCCATCTGCAGCGCGGCATTCACATCGCGCTGGGTCACCGACGCCCGCAGGGTGACACTCATTTCCATGGCGGTCACGTTATGGGTGGGAATACGCACGGCACGGGCTTCAAAACACCCATCAAGGGCCGGCAGAATGCGCCCGATGCCCGCCGCCAGACCGGTATCAACGGGGATCATCGACATGCCCGCCGCCCGGGTTTTACGCAGGTCAGTATGGTGGTAACCGTCGAGCACCGGCTGGTCGTTCATTGCCGAGTGGAGGGTGGTGATGCAGCCGTGGCGCACCCCAAAGGCCTGGTGCAACACATCAATCACCGGCGCAATGCCATTGGTGGTGCAGGAGGCATTGGAAACCACCCGCACCTCGGCGTTCAGCTCGTGATGGTTAAGGCCATACACAATAGTGGGCAATC
Source organism: Spongiibacter taiwanensis (assembly GCF_023702635.1). Lineage (NCBI taxonomy): Bacteria > Pseudomonadati > Pseudomonadota > Gammaproteobacteria > Cellvibrionales > Spongiibacteraceae > Spongiibacter > Spongiibacter taiwanensis. Next base: position 2,402,459 of record NZ_CP098455.1, on the reverse strand, counting down.
CCGCTTCGCCGGGATTAGACAGCAGGACGTGGCGCGCCCCCTGGATGATGTGTTTTTCCAGCTCCTGCTGACGAACAATTGTGCCGGAGCAGTCCAGCACCACATCAATATTGTGGCGGGTCCAGTCGATGTCCTGAAGCTGCTCGTGATGACTGATGGCAATGGTGTCGCCATTGATCCGCAGCTCCCCGGCGGATGCCTCCACCTTGCCAAAAAAACGGCCGTGGGTGCTGTCGTAGCGGGTCAGGTGGGCGATGGTTGCCAAATCGGCCGGTTCATTAATGGCCACAATCTGCATGTGATCCCGGTGGGGGGACTCATACAGGGCCCGCAAAACACAGCGGCCGATTCGGCCGTAGCCATTAATGGCCAGACGCAACATTAACTGAGCATTTCCTCGACGGCTTCAACCACGGCCTCAGAGTCGATGCCGAAGTGCTCAAACAACGCCGCCGCCGGAGCAGATTCGCCGAAGCTGTCCATGCCGATAATGCGACCGTCCAAACCCACATACTTGTACCAGAAGTCTTTGTGAGCAGCCTCAATGGCGACCCGGGCCAGAATGTTGCTGGGCAGCACCGACTCTTTGTAGTAGGCGTCCTGGGCATCGAAGGTGTCGGTGCTGGGCATGGACACCACGCGCACGCGGCGGCCGATTTGCAGCAACTTGCCTTTGGCTTCCATGGCCAGCTGCACTTCGGAACCGGTAGCAATAATGATGGCCTCGGGCTCGCCGTCGCAGTCGCTCAGCACGTAGCCACCCTTGGCCACAGCGGCAAGCTGGGCTGCATTGCGGCGCTGATGGGGCAGGCCCTGGCGGCTGAAGATCAGCGCGGTGGGACCATCGTTGCGCTCCAGCGCCGCCTTCCAGGCCACTGCCGACTCGGCCATATCACAGGGCCGCCACATGGACATATTGGGGGTGCCGCGCAGCGAGGCCAGTTGCTCGATGGGCTGGTGAGTGGGGCCATCTTCACCCAGACCAATGGAGTCGTGGGTGTAAACAAAGATGCTGCGCTGCTTCATGATCGCCGCCATGCGCACGGCATTGCGGGCGTATTCCATAAACACCAGGAAGGTGGCGCCGTAGTTGATGAAGCCGCCGTGCAAGGCAATGCCGTTCATCATGGCCGACATCCCAAACTCGCGCACACCGTAGTGCAGGTAGTTACCGCTGGCATCCTCGGCGGTGATGGCCTTGTAGCCTTTGAAGAAGGTCAGGTTGGAGCCGGCCAGGTCGGCAGAGCCGCCCAGCAGTTCGGGCAGCATTTGAGCGTAGGTGTCCAGACAGAGCTGGGAGGCCTTGCGAGTCGCCACATCTTTGGCCTCGTCCTGACAGCGGGCGATAAACTCCTGGGCCTGGGCGTCAAAGTCAGGGGGCAGCTGGCCCTGGGTGCGGCGCAAGAACTCGGCAGCCAGTTCAGGGTAATCCGCTTGATAGGCCGCAAAGGTTTCATCCCAGGCGGCTTCGGCCTGGGCACCGGTATCACGCGCATCCCAGCCCGCATAGATGTCTTCTGGCACCTCAAAGGGGCCGTGGGACCAGCCCAGGGCTTCCCGGGTCAGTACAATTTCGTCATTGCCCAGCGGTGCGCCATGGGATTCTTCTTTACCCTGCTTGTTGGGCGAGCCCTTGCCGATCACCGTTTTGCAGCAGATCAAAGTGGGCTTGCCGGTTTCAGCGCGGGCGGCCTCGATGGCCTTGGCCACCTCGGCACTGTTGTGGCCATCCACTGCGGGGATCACCTGCCAGCCGTAGGCGGCAAACCGGGCGGGGGTATCGTCGGTGAACCAGCCTTCCACTTCACCGTCGATGGAAATGCCGTTGTCGTCATAGAAGGCAATCAGTTTGCCCAGACCCAGGGTGCCTGCCAGTGAGCAAACCTCATGGGAGATGCCCTCCATCATGCAGCCGTCACCCAGGAAGACATAGGTGTGGTGGTCGACAATCTCGTGACCGTCACGATTGAATTGGGCGGCCAGTACTTTCTCGGCAACCGCCATGCCCACGGCATTGGCAATGCCCTGCCCCAGCGGGCCTGTGGTGGTTTCTACCCCCGGCGCGTAGCCGTATTCGGGGTGACCCGGGGTTTTGCTGTGCAGCTGGCGGAAGTTTTTCAGGTCATCAATGGACAGGTCATAACCGGTCAGGTGCAGCAGTGAGTAAATCAGCATCGAGCCGTGGCCGTTGGACAGCACAAAGCGGTCCCGATTGGCCCAGCTGGGGTTGGCAGGATTGTGTCGCATATAGTCCCGCCACAATACTTCGGCGATATCCGCCATGCCCATGGGAGCGCCGGGGTGACCCGAGTTGGCTTTTTGGACGGCATCCATGCTGAGGGCGCGAATGGCGTTAGCGAGGTCGCTGCGAGAGGGCATCGGGAGCTCCTGATTTACTGGTCAAAGATCGCGGGTGATAAAAGAGGCGGTATTTTCCCTTACCGGCTCCAAGACAGCAAATAGCAGAACCGTAAAAATGGCCATTTATCCTCGTCTGGCGGGAAATAGGCGGAAATCCCCACCGAATTGGGGGATTCCCTTGCGCCCCGCTCCCCCGCCGGGGAAAATTACCCCCTCCCAAGGATTGCTCAGGACCTGGTCTGGATGTTCAAAAATATTCTTTTGGTCTGCATCGGCAATATCTGCCGCAGCCCCACCGCCGAATACATGTTCAAACACAAATTGGCGGGCAAGCCCGGGCTGACCATCCACTCCGCCGGACTCGGCGCCCTGGTCGATAAACCCATTGACGAAACCGCCGGCAAAATTCTGCTTGAACACGGCATTGATGCCAGCGAGCACCGCGCCCGGCAATTGCGCTCCAGCATTTTGATGGAGGCCGACCTGATTCTGGCAATGGAGCAGGAGCACCTGAAGGGCATCAGCGAGATCGCGCCTCAGGTGAGCGGCAAGGCCTTTTTGCTGGGCAAGTGGTCGCAAAATGAAAAGGTGCCCGACCCCTATCGCAAAAGCCGGGAAGCCTTTGACCACGTGTACAAGCAGATCGATAAATTCACCGACGACTGGCTGAAGTACCTGTAAGCTCGCCCTTCCCCCGAGCCGAGGACGGGCCAAGGCCCAGCCAACATCACCTCCTCCGCACTTTGGATTCCGGGTCGCTAAAAGCGCGCCCGGAATGACATGCTTGGTCACAAGACTGAAAACCCTCCGCCCCAATGTCGTCACCCCGGCCCCGAGCCGGGGTCCAGCGTTACCAGACTCAAAGCGGCTCACCCTTTCCAGCATGCACATCAGGCGGTTAGCCGGGGCCCATCGCGGCAACAAACAACAACTCAACCCCAACAAGCCTATATCAAAATATTTTGATATAGGCATCTACCCTGTTAAACTGCCCCGCATGTTAAGCAGCCCCCTGCCCACTACCGTCGCGGATGAAGGCGACAACGACGCTCTGCTGCGCTTTTGCAAAGCAGCTGCGGACGGCCTGCGCCTGCAGATTCTGCGGGTGCTGAGCCAGGACACCTACACGGTGCAGGAGCTGTGTTCGATTTTTGCCATCCGCCAGTCAGGGATGAGCCATCACCTGAAAATTCTGGCCACCGCGGGCTTGGTCACCAAACGGCGGGAAGGTAATAGCTTGTTTTACCGGCGCAGCGTGGCGCCGCCCGGGGCCCTGGCAGAATTGCACAGCGCGCTGATGAGCAATGTTGATGACATCGCCCTGGATAGCGACACAGAGACAAGATTGGCGACCGTGTTCAAAGAGCGGGCGGCGTCATCCAGCGCCTTCTTTGCCGACAATGCCGACCAGTTTCGCCAGCATCAGGAGCAGATGGTCGACTTTGATGTGTACGGCACCAGCACCGCCGAGTTGCTTGCCAGCCAGCAGCCCAGGGGGGGCGAATTAGCGATTGAAATTGGGCCCGGCGAGGGCGCATTTCTGGCTCCATTGGCTGCCCGCTACCGCCGGGTGATCGCCCTGGACAATGCCGAATCGATGCTGGGCCGGGCACGCACATTTATTGAAGCGCAGGGGCTAGCCAATGTGGAAGCCCTGCTCGGGGATAGCAGCTCTCCGCAACTGCCCGAGGGTCAGGCCGACTGCGTGGTCGCCAATATGGTGCTCCACCACGTGCCGTCACCCGGCGATATTTTTGCCGATGTGTGGCGTCTGCTGCGCGGCGGCGGCATTTTTTGCGTTACCGAGCTGTGTCACCACGACCAGAGCTGGGCCCGGGAAGCCTGCGGCGATATCTGGTTGGGCTTTGAACCCGATGACCTGAGCCAGTGGGCCCAGTCGGCAGGATTTGAGGAAGGCCCCGCCGCTTACCTCGCCCAGCTCAATGGCTTTCGGGTGCAGGTTCGACAATTTGTAAAACCCGGCAGTAATACTTAAAACCGAACCCTAGTGATTAGCCCCGGTGTTTGGCCGGCGAATTAAATGAGGAATGCGACAACCATGTCTGACTACAGCCTGTTTACCTCCGAGTCTGTCTCTGAGGGCCATCCCGACAAGATGGCGGATCAAATCTCTGACGCCGTACTCGATGCCATTATCGCCCGGGACAAATACGCCCGGGTCGCGGTGGAGACCATGGTTAAAACCGGTATGGCCATTGTCGCTGGCGAGGTCACTACCTCTTGCTACGTGGACCTGGAAGATATTATTCGCGACGTGATCACCGGCATTGGCTACAACAGCTCCGACGTGGGTTTTGACGGCGCCAGCTGCGCGGTGCTGAATGCCATCGGCAAACAGTCCGTGGATATCAACCAGGGTGTTGACCGGGCCAAGCCCGAGGATCAGGGCGCCGGCGACCAGGGCCTGATGTTCGGTTATGCCACCAACGAAACCGATTCGCTGATGCCCGCACCGCTGTTCTACTCTCACCGTCTGGTTGAGCGTCAAGCCTACCTGCGCAAAAACGGCGCGCTGGCGTGGCTGCGTCCCGACGCCAAAAGCCAGGTGACCCTGCGCTATGAAAACGGCAAACCCGTGGCCGTCGACGCCGTGGTGCTGTCGACCCAGCACAGCCCGGATATCTCCCAGGGGGTCCTCCATGAGGCCGTGCGGGAAGAAATTATCAAGCACGTGCTGCCTGCCGAGCTGCTCCACGTCGGCACCAAATTTCACATCAACCCCACTGGCAAATTTGTGATTGGTGGCCCCGTGGGCGACTGCGGCCTGACCGGCCGTAAAATCATCGTCGACACCTACGGCGGCATGGCCCGTCACGGCGGTGGCGCCTTCTCCGGCAAGGACCCCTCAAAGGTCGACCGCAGCGCGGCATATGCTGGCCGTTACGTGGCCAAAAACATCGTCGCCGCCGGTCTGGCCGACCGCTGTGAAATTCAGGTGAGCTACGCCATCGGCGTCGCCGAGCCCACGTCGATCTCGATCAACACCTTTGGCACCGGCAAAGTCAGCGACGACAAACTGATCGCCGCCGTGCGCGAGGTTTTCGACCTGCGCCCCTACGGCATTACCAAAATGCTCGACCTCGCCCACCCGGTTTACCAACCCACGGCGGCCTACGGCCACTTTGGCCGCGAGCCCTATGAGCACACCTACACCTTTAAAGAAGGCGGCGAGCAGCGCAGTGAGACCGCCACTGCGTTTAGCTGGGAGAAGACGGACAAGGCGGAGGCGCTGAAGGCGGCGTTGTGAGGCGGGCGGCCGGCGCTCCGGAGACGCTGGACGGGAGACGGTAGACGCAAAGGCGGGACACCAGCCTTTGAACCCGATACTAAATAGGAGACTGCCATGGAACGGCGGCATATCAGGATGGATGTTTGGCGGGATGCCATGGCATTAGTTCAGCAGGTTTATGAGCTAAGCAGCCGTTTTCCGGACGATGAGCGATTCGGGCTAACTAGCCAGATGCGGCGCTCGGCAATCAGTGTGCCGAGCAATATCGCCGAGGGCGCAGTCCGAGACCCAGACAAAGAATTTTTGAGATTTTTATTTATTGCCAGAGGATCACTGGCGGAGCTGGAAACACAAATGATCATCGCCACACAACTCGGCTACGTAGAGCAAGAGCAAAATTGGCATCCAGAACTCGAGCGTGTGTTTGCAAAACTTGCCGCTCTAATTAATCGACTCAGGGCTAGGGGCTGAGCGCTTTTGCGTCTCCCGTCTCCCGTCCAGCGTCACGCAAACGAGGCACCTATTATGACTACCGCAATCGCAGCAACCACCACCTTCACCGACTTCAAAGTCGCCGACATGTCCCAGGCCGAGTACGGTCGCCGGGAAATTGAAATCGCTGAAACTGAAATGCCGGCGCTGATGGCCCTGCGCGAAAAATACAAAGCCGATCAGCCGCTCAAGGGCGCGAAGATCATGGGCTGTATTCACATGACCATTCAAACCGCCGTGCTGATCGAGACGCTGGTGGAATTGGGCGCCGAAGTACGCTGGTCATCCTGCAACATCTTCTCTACTCAGGACCACGCTGCGGCAGCCATTGCGGCGGCGGGCATTCCGGTCTTTGCCTGGAAGGGCGAAACCGAAGAAGAGTTCTGGTGGTGCATTGAGCAGACCATCGTCAAAGACGGTCAGCCCTGGGACGCCAACATGATCCTGGATGACGGCGGCGATCTGACGCTGGTGCTGCACGAGAAGTATCCGGCGATGCTGGACAAGATTCACGGCATCTCTGAAGAGACCACCACCGGGGTTCACCGCCTGCTGGAAATGCTGGAAGCCGGCACCCTGAAAGTGCCCGCCATCAACGTCAACGACGCCGTCACCAAGTCCAAGAACGACAACAAGTACGGCTGTCGCCACAGCCTGAACGATGCCATCAAGCGCGGCACTGACCACCTGTTATCCGGCAAGAAAGCCCTGGTCATTGGCTACGGCGACGTGGGCAAAGGCTCCGCCGCCAGCCTCCGCCAGGAAGGCATGATTGTGAAAGTGACCGAGGTCGATCCCATCTGTGCCATGCAGGCCTGTATGGACGGCTTTGAAGTGGTGTCACCCTACAAAGATGGCTTGAACGACGGCAGCGAAGCCTGCGTTGATCGCGCCCTGCTGCAGAACACAGACCTGCTGGTCACCACCACCGGCAACGTAAATGTTTGCGACGCCAATATGCTCAAAGCCCTGAAAAACGGCTGCGTGGTGTGCAACATCGGTCACTTCGACAGCGAGATCGACACCGCTTATATGCGCAAAAACTGGCAGTGGCAGGAAGTGAAACCCCAGGTGCACAAAGTGGCTCGCAGCGAAGCCAGCGGCGATTACCTGATCCTGCTCTCAGAAGGCCGCTTAGTGAACCTCGGCAATGCCACCGGTCACCCCAGCCGCATTATGGACGGCTCCTTCGCCAACCAGGTGCTGGCTCAGATCTACCTGTGGGAGCAGAAGTTCGCCGAGCTGCCCGCCGCCGACAAAGCGGCCGCGCTGTATGTGAAAGTGCTGCCCAAAAAGCTCGACGAAGAAGTGGCCGCCGAAATGGTGCGCGGCTTTGGCGGCGTCATCACTCGCATGACCGAGCAACAGGCTAAGTACATTGGCGTGCCGGTAGAAGGGCCGTTTAAGCCGGAGAGTTATAAGTACTAACGGGAGACGCGGAACGGGAGACGGGCGCCCGGCGCTCCGGAGACGCAAAAGAAATGCGGCTTCGCCGCCGCAACTCTGCCCACTCTCCTCCGGGAGAGAGTTTCAGTAAAGGGCCATCTTTTGCGTCTCCCGTCTCCCGTCCAGCGTTCAGCTGCTAGACACAACTAGCAGCTCAAGACGAACACCAACAGGACCCAACCATGTCCCCACGCTTCAGTTTTGAATTCTTCCCGCCGAAAACACCGGCAGGCAAGGAAAAATTACAAACGGTTCGCGCCGAGCTGGCCGAACTTGACCCGAGTTTTTTCTCGGTAACCTACGGTGCCGGTGGCTCCACCCGGGATAACACCAAGAACATTGTGCTGGAAACCAAGGCCGCGGGCCTGTCGGTGGCGCCCCACCTCTCCTTTGGTGGCGACGATGAAGAGACCGTGCTGTCACTCATCAATGACTACAAAAACGCGGGCGTTGATCGCATGGTTGCCCTGCGCGGCGACGTACCCTCGGGCATGGGCGCCACCCGGCTGATTTACGCCCGTGAGCTGGTGGAGTTTGTCCGCAAACACACTGGCGATCACTTTGAGATTGAAGTGGCGGCCTACCCGGAGATTCACCCGGATGCGCCAAGCTATGCCAAGGACATCGACTACCTGAAACAAAAACTGGATGCCGGTGCCAACAGCGCCATCACCCAGTATTTCTTCAATGCCGATGCCTATTTTTACTTCCTAGAAGACTGCGAAAAGGCCGGTATCGATAAGCCCATTTATCCCGGCATTATGCCCATCACTAACTTTACCAATCTGGCACGGTTTTCACGAAACTGCGGCGCCGACATTCCCCGCTGGCTGACTCAAAAGCTCAGCGGCTATGGCGATGATCAGGAGAGCGTGACCAAGTTCGGTGAGGAGTTTGTGACGGAGTTGTGCCAGATTCTGATGGAAGGCGGCGCCCCCGGGATTCACTTTTACACCATGAACCAAGTGGAACCGGTCAAACGCATGCTGCAGGAATTACAGCGCTAGTTTGACAGCTGTGGCGACCTGATGGGCCGCCACCTCATCGGGGCTCAACGCTGGGGCCCCTTGGGCGATCGCAACCACGCAAAGACAAGGGCATCGCCCACTTATTTCCCTTCCCTTGAATCCCACCCCCTGGTAACGACCAAGGCAGGCCCAAGCTCAGAGGGCTGAGCGAGTTGCAGAATCTTATTGACTTAACAGATGAACCAGATAGCGCTGCCGCATTTCCGCCGGGGCAGTGACCATGAAATCGACAAAGTCCTGCACCCCGTTTTCGGCTTCCCTTTCGCTGGCAAAGGACCCTACTAGCACCCCTTCCCGGGTTTTGAAATACCAGCGAGTACCCTTGTCCCGAGCGGTAATGGCGACTATCCGGCGACTGCGCGGCGGGGCAACCGGGAGATCATCACCGCTGCGCAAAGCTTGCTTGCTGTTACTGGCCTGTGCGATTCCGTGCATGGCTGCCCCTTCTCCTCTTGCGAGATCTAAAAACCCTACACCGCTGCCGCAATTTTGCGTATAGGGGTTTTTACCTAGCCAAAACCAATCAACATTTCTGATGCTTTAGCGCGACTAATTGCGCTTTTTTATCAAATAAATCTTTCTATACTGAGCACTATTACTCGCAGCGGAGCCCGCAGACAATGCCATTGAAAAACACGGAGAGTCGCTATGGCTGGGTCAGCATTACCCTGCACTGGGGCATGGCCGCGACCATCGTCGCCATGTTCGCCTTGGGCCTCTGGATGCGCGGTCTGTCGTACTACGACGAGTGGTATCGCCTTGGCCCCTACATTCATAAAAGCGTGGGGATGATCCTCCTCGCTCTGCTGCTGTTTCGGATCGTCTGGAAACTGATCAACCCCAAGCCCGCCCACGACCCCGACCTGCATCCCTGGGAGAAGATCAGCGCCAGCGCGGCGCACCTATCACTGTACGTGCTGATGCTGGCGATCATGGTGGCGGGCTATCTCATCTCCACCGCGGATGGTCGGGCCATCAGCGTGTTCGACTGGTTCGAGATACCAGCGCTGATCCAGGGGCTGCCCAACCAGGAGGATATTGCCGGTGAAATCCACGAGATCTTGGCCTGGGCACTTATTGCGGTGGCAGCGGTTCATGCCGCTGCGGCACTTAAACACCACTTTTTCGATGGCGGCACCACCCTGGTCAAAATGCTGGGCCGGAGCCGTCGGCAATCCAACCACCCTCAAAAACCCTGACAGGAGCTTCACATGAAACGCCTATCCGCTCTCGGCTTTGCATTGATCCTCGGCTTGAGCTCACAGCTCCATGCCACCGAATACACTATCGACACCAAGGGCGCCCACGCCTTTATCCAGTTTCGGATAAAACACTTGGGCTACAGCTGGCTGTACGGCCGCTTTAACGACTTCGAAGGCAGCTTTGTGTACGACGAAGACAAGCCCGAAGCGTCGTCAGTCAATGTCACCATCGACGTCACGAGTCTCGACAGCAACCATGCCGAACGGGACAAGCATCTGCGCGGCAAAGACTTCCTGCACACCGACAAATTTCCCACCGCGACCTTTAAAAGCACCCGCTTTACCCCCACTTCGGATGGTAAGGCAAAGCTCGAAGGCAATTTGACCCTGCACGGGGTGACCAAGCCGGTCGTCATTGATGTGACTGAAGTGGGCGGCGGCAAGGATCCCTGGGGTGGTTACCGCCAGGGTTTCACCGGCACCACCGAGATTGCCTTGAAGGATTTTGGTATCGACTACGACCTGGGTCCGGCTTCACAAACCGTTGAGCTGATCCTGGATGTGGAAGGCATCGCAAAATCGATGATGTAAATTTTCAGGGGCTAGGAACTTTTGTACCCACCCAGGCACTAAGAAAGTGATTCATCCTAATACCCTCGATCTTGGGGCCTCTTGCAGGCCCCTTTTTTATTGCCAGAACATTTGCATCGCGGCAATGCACTCCTACCAAAACGGCCTAAAGAAAGGGCTTCAGCGAGGCCTCGCCATCAAAATGGGCGTCAGCCTGGGCAATAAGGGCATACACCCCCATTAACTTGCGCATGACGTACAAAAACTCCTTGGGCGGCAGGGCAAAGTACTTGCTGATGGAGGCATCCAATGCCCGCTTGGCAACCCGCTTGGGTAACTGGCTGCGGCGCCAGTCGTAGAGCCCGTCGGCGCTGATCGCTTGGGGCGGCAAGGTCTCATCGGGCTGGCGCAGGGGCTCGGCGATATCGATACCGATATCGACAAAATTTCGTAGCACCTCCTCGGGAAAGTGGGCCTTCATAAACCCGAGACTGATGGAGTAGTCACGAAAGGCCTGCCGATCACGGCGATAGGCCGCCACCATCATCGCGCAAAACTCGGCGGCAAAGTCCTCGGGCAGCAAACGCATGGCGCCAAAATCCAGCAAAACCAGTTGATCGGCAGCGCCAGCCTCATCGATGCGCACCCGAAAGTTGCCAAAATTGGGGTCGGTCTGCATGCGCCGCCACACAAACAGCTCGGTGAGAAATTCGTCGAGTATGGCCTGTCCCAGGCGATTGCGGCGGGCCTGGCTGAGCTCGGCCACCTCGGCGGAGCCAACGCTGACACCCGGTTCATAACTCATCGTCAGCACCCGCCGGGTTGAGAATTCAGAAAAACTGCGCGGCACGACAAAGCGAGAATCGTCCTTGAGCGCCTCGCGCACAAAATCCATGTCTCGGCGTTCCTGTTCGTAGTCGACCTCCTTGTGCAGCAGCTCGCGAATGTCGCTGAACCAGTCCTCGGCACTGCGGGTGGACTGTAGCAGGCGAGACAGCTTCAGCAGCCGCATGACCGCGCCAAAATCGGCATCGATAGTATCTTCCACCCCCGGATACTGCACTTTGATGCACAGCGCGTCGCCGGTGCTGCGCAGGGTAGCCCGGTGCACCTGACCCAGCGACGCGGCTGCCAGGGCCTGGGGCTCCACGTCCATCTCGGCCAGGCGCGCTTCGCCCAGCTCCTGTTTGAGTACCTTTTCAATGGCCCGCCAGGACATGGGCTGGGTGCTGTCCTCCAGGCTGTGCAAGGCATCCACCACCTCGGGCGGTAACAGGTAGTCGCCGTAGGTCGCAATCATCTGGCCGATTTTGACAACACTGCCTTTGAGCTGGCCCAGCTCCGCCACAAAGAAATCGATGTTCTCCCGGCGACGCTGGCTGGCGGCATCTTCATCACTCGATAGCCGAGACATGACGGAGTCGCGCAGCGCTCGGCTGCCGTAGCGGAACCCCGCTTTGGAGAGCTCCCAACGGCGGGAGATGGCGCCGGTTTTCAAACGGTGGAGATCACTGTCATGGGTCATATACGGAACGGCATCCTGTACTGATAAACGACGCGGCGACGGTAACCGCCTATAAGGCAAATGCTACTATACCCCAGCAAGCTGAGCCCACATTGAGCCGACATTGAGCCGACATTGAGAGAGACAGCGTGAAACCTTTGAGCACTTTGGCACAGTTGGGGCCAGGCATTGTCATCGCCGCCACCGGCCTCGGCGCCGGGGACATGGTGACGGCCGCAGCGGCCGGCACCCAGTTTGGCAGCGCCCTGTTGTGGGCGGTGGCGCTGGGAGCACTGATCAAGTTTGGCTTGAACGAAGGCCTGGCCCGCTGGCAACTGTGCACCGGCACCAGCCTGCTCAGCGGCTGGAACCGGCACCTGCCCCGCTGGGTCGCGGGTTATTTCTTTCTCTACCTGCTTGTTTGGGCCTTTCTCGTCGCGGCGGCGTTAATGGCTGCTTGCGGCCTGGCCGCTCACACCGTGTTTCCGGCATTGAGCATCAACGCCTGGGCCGCCATTCAGACCCTTGCCGCCGCAGGCCTGATTGCCCTCGGCCGTTACCCCCTGCTGGAAACCGCAATGAAAGTGCTTATCGGGCTGATGTTTGTCACCGTTCTGACGGCGGTGGCAGCGACCGATTTTGAGCAGATCGAGATTCTTCCAGCGCTGCTTCCAACCCACTTCCCCGAGGACAGTCTGACCATGGTGTTGGCGGTGCTGGGCGGGGTGGGTGGCAGCCTTACCCTGCTATGTTACGGCCACTGGATGAACGAAAAGGGCTGGCGCTCACCCGACAACCTTACCCAGGCCCGGGTCGACCTGATCGCCGCCTATTCACTCACCGCGTTGTTTGCCATGGGCATCATGCTGCTGGCCGCCGCTGCCGCTCCGACCGATGCCAGCGGTTTGGGCATCTTGTTGGCGATGGCCGATAGCCTCGGTGCCAATCTGGGCAGTGTGTTTCGCGGGCTGTTTCTGGCGGGGTTTTGGGCGGCGGTGTTCAGTTCGATGCTCGGGGTATGGCAGGGGGTGCCCTATCTCTTTGCCGATACCCTGCGGCAATTTCGCCAGCGGGGCGAAGCGCGCGGAGAGGTCGACACCCGCGGGCGCGCCTATCGCGGCTTTTTACTCTACATGGCAGTGCCGCCGCTACTGCTGCTGCAGTTTGGTAAGCCGGTATGGCTGGTGCTGGTGTATTCGGTGGCGGGCGCATTTTTTATGCCTTTTCTGGCGCTCACCCTGCTGTATCTCAACAACCGCTACTTGAGCGGCGGCGGGCGCAATAGCATCGCCAGCAACGTGCTCTTGCTGGCGGGACTATTGCTGTTTGTGGTGGTGGCCCTGGCGGAGTGGTGGTAACGGGCAGATTAGCTCCACTCGTCACCATAATCGTGGAGCAATTCCTCGCCGGCGGGGATATCGCGTAGCGCCACCACCGAGAAATCATCGTAGTAACTCACGTTAGCGCGCTTGCTGTGATTAATGTACTTCAAGGTGCAGGTCACATCGAACAAACGGCCATCATCGAGGGTGAGGGTGTGAATGCCCGCCTCCTTTGCCTTGCGGGTTTTGCAATAGCCTAGCACCTCGCCGCTGTCGATATTTCTCGCGGCGAACAGCCCTTTGCCATGCACTGGGCTCTTCGCCACCTTATACGTCTTTGCCATTCACATCCCTCTCTGACGGCCACCGGCCTCACTTGGCCAACATGTTCATTAACGCTGCCCAGCTTTCTTTATCTGCGCCCTCATCATAAGCCAGCGGCATGCCATATTTTTCACCCACTGCCGTCGCGCCAGGGTTGGTGAAACTGTGCTTGGCTTGGGGGAAGTTCAGCACCGTTAGCTTCACTCCGGCAGCCGCCATTTCTCCGGTCACTGCCGCCACCTGCTCAGCAGGAACCATCGGGTCAGCACCGCCCGTGGCAACCAACACCTCCGCTTTCACTTCGCCAGCTTTGGCCGGATTCTCCGTCGCCAGCGAGCCGTGAAAGCTGGCCACACCCGCCAGATCCACACCCCGGCGGGCCTGGTTCAATACCACCGCACCGCCAAAGCAGTAACCGATGGCATAGAGCTGGTCCACCTGCACCCCTTTCTGGTCTTTGAGAATTGCCATTGCCGCATCAAAACGGGCGTTCATTTTTTCGGGCTCAGCCAGGGCGGCATTCATAAATGCGGTGGCATCTTTCGGGTGATCGGCAACCTTGCCCGTGCCATACATGTCCACGGCGATGGCGCTGTAACCCGCCTCAGCCAGCATTTTTGCACGCTGACGCGCGTAATCATTCAAGCCCCACCACTCGTGGACCACAACCACCGCCGGCCCCTTGGCTGCTTTTTTGTCACTCAAATAGAGCACACCGCTACCGAGGCCATCGGGCAACATCACCTTTTTTTCTTTTACACCGGCCTGGGCGCCCACCGCGACCAGCATCGCGAGCAACCCTGAGAACAAAACTCGGGTATCGAACAGTTTCATAACGTCATCCTTTTTGAATCATCTCATCGGGTCTGCGCTTGTCGCGGGGAGCTACATACTCTCCCGTTCAAGATCCCGCAGACGATTAGAATAATAGCGACAATTTTTGCGCAGCCAACGCTCCAGTTCACGGCGGCGCGCTTTCATCGCCGCGCCGCTGCTGTAGCCTGACACTTTTTTGCCCTTGCCAAGACCCTGTTCCAGGCGCAGCGCCTCACGCTTGCGCTGCTTGCAATCATCCCAGTCGGCGGCGCACAAAGACAGGGGCATCAGCACCCCGATTAACGCAATCCTTCGCGTCAGCTTCATGACAAGTTCCCTCTCGTCGTTGAACATGGTTGCTAAACCCTAGGTCAGATCAGAGGCCTTTGCAAAGCGGCTGTCCCAACACCGGAGCCGATGGCATAATGATACTTTTCCCGCCAATTGGACCACCCCGCATGCCGTACCCCAGCCTCCCTGAAGCACTCTCCCAACAAGATATCGACACTGACTTACAAACCGTTGTCCTGCAACTCGCCGACACCAGCATTGCCATCAGCCAGGCTCTGGCCAAAGGTGCGTTGGCAGGGGTATTGGGCGCTGCGGGTGCCGAAAATGTTCAGGGCGAGGACCAAAAGAAGCTGGATGTCATCGCCAACGACCTGATCAAAGCGGCGCTGGCTAAATTACCGGCCGTGCGCGGACTGGCCTCCGAAGAAGAAGAATCGGTGGTGGCCTGCAACACCGACGGTCGCTACCTGGTCACCTTTGACCCGCTGGATGGCTCTTCCAACATCGATATCAACAGCATGGTCGGCACGATCTTTTCAGTGCTGGAGTCCAGTGGCAGCGGCGAAGTAACCGAGGCCGAGTTTCTACAACCCGGCCGCGCCCAAAAGGCCGCGGGCTATGTGCTCTACGGCCCCTCGGTAATGCTGGTGCTGAGCACCGGCAAGGGTGTCACCATGTTCACCCTCGACCCAGACAGCGGCAGCTACCTGCTCACCGCTGGCAATGTCGCCATTCCCAGCGATACCAACGAATTCTCGGTCAACATGTCCAACCAGCGTCACTGGGCCAGCGGTATGCAACGCTACATTGGCGAACTGATGGCGGGCAAAGACGGCCCACGGGGCAAAAACTACAATATGCGCTGGGTGGCGGCGATGGTCGCCGATGTTCACCGGATTCTGTGTCGCGGTGGACTATTCACCTACCCTTGGGATGACCGCAAACCCGAGCAGGCTGGCAAGCTGCGACTCATGTATGAAGCCAACCCCATGGGCTTTTTGGTGGAGCAGGCCGGCGGCGAAGTGTGGACTCCCGAAGGCAAGATTCTGGACATTCAGCCCGACCATATTCACCAACGGGTACCCGTCATTCTCGGCGCCGCCGAGGAAGTAACCACCTGCGTGTCTTACCATCAAGAGTAGGCCATCAAGAGCAAGCCACCACGAATAAACCACCCGCAATAAGCCCCCGCAGAGACATCGGCCGCCATGCTCAGTTATCGCCACGGTTACCACGCCGGTAACCACGCCGATGTGCTCAAGCATCTGACCCAGGTACTTATCCTGGATCATATGCTGGAGAAAGACACGGCCATCAGCTATCTCGACAGCCATGCTGGCGCAGGGCTTTACGACCTCGGCAGCACCTTCGCAATAAAAAACCGGGAATTTGACGGCGGCATCGGCCGACTCGCGTCGCTAGACCCTGTCCCTGCTGAGATCCAGCGTTATCTGGCAGTGGTCGCCCAATGCCGCCAAGGTCAGCCCAACCTCTACCCCGGCTCCCCGGCAATCGCCCTCGCCATGCTTCGGCCCCAGGACCGCGCCCACCTGTTTGAGCTACATCCAAAAGACGCTGACGCCCTGCAACGGCGCTTTTATCGCCGGGCGAAAATCAACCAGAGTGACGGCTTTGCCGGCATTAAGGGGTTGTTGCCACCACCCAGTCGCCGCGCATTGGTATTGATGGACCCGCCCTTTGAAATCAAAAGCGACTACCAAAAGGCCTGCCAAAGTCTGCGCGACAGTCGCAAGCGCTTTGCCGGTGGCGTGTACGCGCTGTGGTATCCCCTGCTCGACCGCCCCGAATCTATCGGCATGGCCGCCGCCCTCGCCGACATTGCACCCGACAACTGGCTGCACTGCAGTTTGAGCGTTGCGCCGCTGGGCAGCGGCGGCATGGTGGGCAGCGCCATGTATGTTATTAACCCGCCCTGGAAGCTCGCTGAGCAGCTGAAAAGCGCGCTACCTGTCTTGGCCGACGCTTTGGCCGTGGATGGTCAGGGCCGCTGGTCACTGGACTATCACGGCCGCTAACGTCTCCGGCCCCATTCAGGGCAACGGCTCCAGCACCACTGGCAGGTTATCCACCGGTTTGGGCAGGGGCACTGTCTGCATTTTGGTGCTGAAATTATCCGCTAAGCGGAAACGGTAGCGGCGCAAGAATTGATGCAGAAACAGTTTGCTCTGCAGCATGGCAAAGTGCATGCCGATGCACTTGTGGGCCCCGCCGCCAAAGCCGACAAAGCTGGCCGGGTGACGCTTGTGCTCCTCCCGTGGCGGGCGCCAGCGATCAATATCGAAGTGCTCCGGCTGATCCCAATACTCAGCCATTTTATGAACATGCTGGGGCGCCAGGAAAAGCAGGGTATCAGCCGGAATAGCAAAGCCACCCAGCTCGCACTCGCCAATGGTTCTGCGCTGCATGATCATCACCGACGGATGCAAACGCAGGGCTTCTTTTACCGCGCATTCCACCAGCGGCATGCTGGCCAGGTCGCTGTCATCGAGAAGCGTCTTGTCGAAGGCCATCACCTCATCGCGCAGTCGTTGCTGGACCGCCTGATTCTGACCTAGATAGTACAGCACATGACTCAGCGCACTGGTGGTGGTGTCGTGGGCGGCAAACAGCAGAAAGCTCATCTGCACGCAGATATCATCATCAGAAAAATACTCACCGGATTCATCCCGCTCCCGGCAAAGGTGGCTGAAGATATCGGTGCCGGTCCCGGCTCGGCGCTGGCCAATCAACTTCTGAAAAAAGGCTTTCAGAAATCGTTCCTGTTTTTTAGCCTTGGCATGGCGGGTGCCCGGCAGTTCCTTGGTGATGATCCCCATCATGCCATTGGCCACATCGGTAAAGGCGCGATTGATTTTGCGCGCTTCCTCACCCTCAGGCGACATCCCGACAAAGATGGTGGCAGCCACATCCAGCAAGGTTTTTTTGATTGCCGGAAAACACCTCATTTCAGGTGTTTTTCGCCAGCCCTCCAGCGCCTCAGAGAGCATTGGCCCCATCACCGAAATATACTGGCGCATTGCCTCTGCCTTGAATGCGGTTTGCATCATGCGGCGCTGGAACCGGTGTTCGTCGTTGTCCCTCAGTAGCAGCGAGCCCAGATAATAGCGGCCCAGGGAACGGCGATACCCCATCTCAGCCGAGTAGTTTCGGCCGGGGTCCATCAGCACTTCCTGGGTCAAATCCGGCCCGAGCAATAATACCCCTTTAAAGCCCGCCAGCCCGAACCGGGAAACCGGGCCAAACTGTTGATACTGGCGATCGATGGTAGCGTGAAGATCCCTCACCAAACTGATGGTGTGGCCCACAATAGGTGGCCCAAACGAACCGGGAATATGGTCTAGCGCCGTGTTGTCCTTGCGCAAACGGTAGCCTTGATCCTGAACCGGGGGCATGAGGGTCTCCAGAAAGGCAATACTTACTGATGTCTACAGTAAGTAATGCAACAAAACGCTACCCGCCAAGCGCTATAGCGTTTAATTTTAGTTTTGAGAACTTGCTCGTTTTTCCAAAGTCGTAGCAGAACAGACAATGGCCAAAGCCTCAAGTAGGTGAATATTCGGAAGCAGCAACATGTCGGTAATCGAAAGTGACCGCTGTGCAGGTCATCAATCTGGCAAGGAAGCACTATGACGTTTGCGGCATACAAGGAAAATCGCAGTCAACGCACCCGAGAAGCGCTGATCAGCTCGGCGGAAACCCTGTTCGCCCGGTATGGTGTCGAGGGTGTCTCCCTCAATACCATCACTCGTGAGGCAGGGCAAAGCAATCGCAATGCGGTGCAGTATCATTTTGGCAACAAGGCGGGCCTGCTTCAGGCGATTTTTGACAAGCACAACCCCGGACTCCACGACGCACGAGCCCAGCTGGTCGCCGATCTGCAATCCCAGGGCATTCCCCGCAGCCAGGTGATTGCCCGCGCCCTGGTGGAACCCCTGCTGGAAAAGCTGGCCGACCCCAATGGCGGCGAGGCCTTTGTGCATATCAGCGCCGAGCTGATTACCGATAACACCCTGGGCTACCTGGACCAGGACAGTGAGGCTATTCGCCTCAAACGGGAATCAACCTTGTCCAAAATCGTACATGCCCAACTGCAGCCCCTGCCCACCGCGCTGGCCACCCAGCGGGTGCTCTTTATGAACGGACTGGTCTTTCACAGCCTGTCGGACTACACCAAACTGATTCGCAAAAGCCGTAACCTGAGCTCGGCCAATCTGCCCCAATCCCTGGCCTTTATGTCTGGCAACTTGATCGATTGCATCGAAGCCATGTTGCAGGCGCCGGCTTCCGCCAATACGCTGGCGACCCTGTCAGAACTGGAACAAAAGGCCTGAGGGAGCAATAAAACCCGAGCCAAAGCAGGGGATTTCTGCCCAAGGCTGCCGTAAACTGAAGACATGAGACTGACTTTTCTTGGCACCAGCGCGGGAAGCCCAACGCCCTATCGCAACGTTACCGGGCTGGCATTGGCCGACGACGATAGCCGCGACTGGTATCTCTTTGACTGTGGCGAAGGCACCCAGCATCAACTGCTGCACAGCCGCTACAGCGCCGCGCGCCTGCGGGCCATTTTTATCACCCACGTTCACGGCGATCACTGCTACGGCCTACCCGGCCTGATTGCCAGCGCCAACATGAATGGCCGCAAGGCACCGCTGACCGTGTGCGCCCCCGATGGCATAGAGCAGTTTGTGCGGGCCGCCTTTACCCACACGGATATCCGCGAGCTGCGTTTCCCACTGGAATTTGTCCGCAGTGATGCCGCCGATTTTCACTGGCGGGACGGCAGTATCGACGTGCGCGCACTTCCCCTGTCCCACCGGGTGCCCTGCTTCGCCTATCAGGTCAGCGAGATCCCGCCCTTTCATCTTGACGAACAGGCCCTCGACACCCTCGGCGTGCCCCGGGGCCCGGACTGGAACTGGCTGCAACAGGGCGAGAATATTCCACTGGCCGACGGCACCGAGGTACTAGCCGATCAGGTTCGGCAACCCGCCTGGCCGGCGCGGCGGATCATTATTGGCGGCGACAACGACCAGCCGGAGTTGCTGGCATCGGCGTTGGAAACATCCGACCTGCTGGTTCACGAGGCGACTTTTACCGAGGATGTGCTGGCCAAAGTCGGCCCCCAGTATATGCACAGCACCGCTGCCATGGTCGCCCGCACTGCGCAGCAGGCAGGCTTGGCCAACCTGATACTGACCCACTTCAGCCAGCGTTATCGCCTCGGCGACACCCTGAACGAGAACCAGCGCAGCATCGACGACCTTCGCAACGAAGCCGCCGCGATTTTCAGCGGGCAAATTCATATGGCCAAGGATTTTGACTGCTTGCAGTTAACCCGGGATCGCCGCCTGGAATTTTTAGGCGACGCAAAACTTCGCTGAGGAGCTAACTGAGCACCCGAGAGAAGCCCTCCAGGGCAGAGCGCGCATTGGCTAGATTCTCCTCCCCCGGAATCACCACCACCGCCGTTCCCGGCCGATCCATCGCCGCCAGACTGGCACTCACTACATCGTCACTATCAGACCATAGACGATCCGGCACCGAGCTTTTATGAAAGTGCGACACCGCCGGCCTGGTGTGGAATTCGGTGTGGGTATAGCCAGGACACAGACACTGAACACCAATGCCCTCATGCCCCACCTCCTGCGCCAGGCCCATTGAAAACGCCACCATAAAGGACTTGCTGGCACCGTAAACCACGGCATATTTCATCGGGAAAAAACTGCCCAGGGAGGCCACATTAACGATATGCCCCCTGCCCAGCTGGCGCATGTAGGGTAGCACCGCCCGGGTCAGCGACAACATGGTTTTGCAGTGTAGATCGACCATGCCGAGCTGGCTGTCGATATCCGACTCGGCAAACATGCCGTGGGTCGCAAATCCGGCGTTATTGATCAGAATCGACACCGGCCCACGCTGGCGAACCGCCTCGACCACCTCCGCCACCACCAAGGGCTGGGTCAGGTCACCGGCAATACAGCTCACCCCCACCCCCATGGCGCGGATCTCCTGAGCAACACCATCGAGTTTGTCAGCATCCCGGGAGACCAGAATCATCGACTGGCATCGCGGCGCCAACTGCATGGCAAAGGCCTTGCCAATACCCGCGGAGGCGCCAGTTATCAATGCAATTTCACTCATCTCACCCATCCGTATTATTGTTATCTGTGGCAGCCCTGGCGGGCATTCGCTTGCTGCAGACTATCAAGCTGTAAGCCGTCGCCAGTGCACCAAGCATCGTACTATTGATCGCACAGCTGCTCAATTTGAGCCACCCGCACCCCATCACAGGAAAAAAATCCCAGATCGGGTTAAGGTCTTTACAGGGTGGCAGAAGCGACGTACCACTGTTTGAAATTAGCGAAGAGGGAAGCGAATGTTCGAGGAGTTTAAAAAATTTGCCGTGCGCGGCAATGTTATCGACATGGCTGTGGGCATCATTATCGGCGGCGCCTTTGGCACCATTGTCAAAAGCCTAGTGGGCGATGTCATCATGCCGCCCATTGGATTGGCCCTTGGGGGAGTCGACTTTGCCAACCTGATGCTGGTCATCAGCGAGGGCGCGACTCCCGGCCCCTACCTGACGGTGGCCGATGCTAAAGCCGCCGGGGCGGTTACCATCAATTATGGCCTGTTTGTTAACGCGGTCATCAGCTTTGTCATTGTCGCGTTTGCGGTGTTCATGCTGGTCAAAGGCATCAACAAATTGCGGGAAAAAGAAGAGGCGGCACCCGCGCCCGAGGCACCTGCAGAACCCACCACCAAGGAATGCCCGCACTGCATTTCGACCATCTCTATTGCCGCCAGCCGCTGCCCCCAGTGCACCTCCGCGCTGTGAGCTGTGGCAGTAGCGGCTAACCGCCGCGTTTGACCCACTCCTGCAGAGCCAGCCACTGGGGCTCTGCCAGGGCGGCTTTAAGCGCCTTGCGATTTTTCTTTAACACTTCACTGCGCGCCTGCTGGACAAGAGCGCTTTGCGCTTCCTCGGGCACACCGGCCAGCACATATAGCGTTCGCACTGGGCTGGTGGTCTTGTCTGCCACTTTAATGCCTTTGAAGCGGGCCACCCGTTTCCAGTCCTCAGCATTGGGCAGTACGAGCGACGGGGTTACCCCCTCTGGGAGCTGGGCGCTAATATCCTCTGCCGCCGCAGTCAGCAGTTTCTTCACCACCCCGGTCATCGCATCCTTACCCGCCAGGCGGCTCTGCAGTGAAATGGAGGGCATCCGGCTTTTCTCACCAACCGCCAGGTAAGCAAAGCCCTCATAACTCGGCTCGCCACACAACCACTGGGGCGGCGTGCCACGCTCACTGTTGGGATACTCGCAGTCGGCCGCCACCGGCAACGCCAGTGCAAACACCAGGGCCAGCAACGCGCGCCCAATCCATTTGTTATTCAAATTGTTGTTCAACATGGTCTTCATTATCTCTTTAAAACGACGATCCGGGCTGCTCAAGAAAGGCTAGCTCTTCCGCCGTTGAGGCCCGCCCCAAAATCGCATTGCGGTGGGGATAACGCCCAAATCGCTCAATAATCGCAAAATGAGCCCGGGCAAAGTCCAGATTGTTCTGCTGTCCCAAGCCCTCGAACAATGACAGCGACGCCCGCTGGATGGCCAGGGATTCACTGTGCATGTAGGGCATATACATAAAAGCCCGCTGGTCGCGCTCAAGCTGCTGGTCTGCGCCCAGCCGAATCGCCTCCTGAGCCAGTACCAGGGCTTGACCATCGGCGGCAAAGGCCGCCGCCTGATCGCGAAAGACGTTGCGGGAAAACTGGTCCAGCACAATGATTTCCGCCAGGCGCCCCTGCGGCTTGTGCCGCCAAAAATAACACTCTCCTGCCACGGCCGCCCGGTGCACCTCGCCAAAGCGGCGAGCAATCCGGCGATCCACCTCGGCATCTTTGCGCCACCAATCTGCCGGCTGCAGCTCGCCAAACCAAAAATCCAGTACCGCTGAATACTCCATAGTCGTGCCTCAACCCGGGCTGGCAGCATACAATACTCAATCCACACGCTCCACCGGCGCCCGCCCACGGGCAATCTGTCGGCCGCAGTAATGCAATTACCCAGAGCAAACCATAGAATAGCGCCTCCGCCAGCAACCGGCGGCAATGACCCGGGAGATCACCATGGCCAAAGCCAAAACCGTTAATTTCGAAAGCGCCCTGGCCGAGCTGGAACAACTAGTGAAAGGCATGGAATCGGGCGAGCTAAGCCTAGAGGATTCCTTGCAAGCCTTTGAGAAGGGCATGCAGCTAAGCCGGGACTGCCAACAGGCACTGGCCAACGCCGAACAGAAGGTGAAAGTCCTCACCGAAAAGAATGGCGAAATTCTCAGCCAGAATCTGGACGACAAGTCATGAGCGATAGCGTTGACGGCTACCTGCAGGATTGTAAAACCCATATTGAGCAGCGCCTTCCCGACCTGTTTTTGAGCGGCGAGAGCGAATTTGCCACCGGCGGGGATGCCTCCGCACTGGCGCGCCTGAATGAAGCCTGCTTGTACAGCCTGACAAATGGCGGAAAACGCGTCCGAGCCACCCTGGTCTACGCCACCGCCGCCGCCCTGCGCCAGCCACAGCGGGAGGGCCTTGATTATTTAGCCGGCGCAGTGGAAATGCTGCACGCCTATTCGCTGGTTCACGATGACCTGCCCGCCATGGACGATGATGACCTGCGCCGGGGCAAGCCCACTTGCCATATTGCCTTCGATGAGGCCACCGCCATTCTGGTTGGCGATGCCCTTCAATGCCGTGCCTTTGAATTGCTCACCGAACTGCAGGGCGACCCGGCGCGGCAGGTTGCCGTCATCAGCGCCCTCGCCGCCGCGGCAGGCCCCCGGGGCATGGTGGGCGGCCAGGCCATCGATCTCGCCGCAGTTAACACCCAGGTGGATCTGGCCACCCTGAAGCAGATGCATCAGCTAAAAACCGGCGCGCTTATTCGCGGCGCAATCCTCATGGCTGCCCACTGGTGTGGCGCCAGCCTGGCCCAGCGCCGCACTCTGGATAATTATGGCCTGGCGATCGGCCTGGCCTTTCAGGTGCAGGACGATATTCTGGATATTGAAAGTCACACCGACGTACTGGGCAAAACCCAAGGGGCCGATCTGGCCAGAAACAAGCCCACCTACCCCGCGCTCCTCAGTCTCGAAGGCGCCAAAGCCATGGCTGACAATCTCCACCAATATGCGATTGGCGCTCTGGCCGAATTTGGCCGGGAGGCCGACCCACTGCGTAAACTGGCCGACTATATTGTTGCCCGTACCCACTGAACCTGCTCACCCACTGAGGCGGCCAAATAGCGCCGCCGTCGGCAAAAACCACCAACCGTGTGTATAGTGGACGAATTCGTTTACAATTCCGCCCTTTGACGCGATCAGGTTATACGTATCAATGTTCCGGGACATTCCCCTCGAGCGGCCAGTCACTCCGCTGCTCGACACAATTGATAGCCCCACCCAGCTGCGTGAGTTGGACGAGGCCCAATTACCACAGCTCGCCCGAGAACTGCGGGAATTCTTGTTGTATACCGTGGGCCAGACCGGCGGCCACTTTGGCGCGGGTCTCGGTGTTGTCGAGCTGACCATTGCCCTGCACTACGTGTACGATACCCCTGAGGACCGCCTGGTCTGGGATGTGGGTCATCAATGCTACCCCCACAAGATTTTGACCGGCCGCCGGGAACGCATGAACAGCATGCGCAAGCCCAATGGTCTGGCCGGCTTCCCCAAGCGGGAAGAAAGCCCCTACGACACCTTTGGCGTGGGCCACTCCAGCACCAGCATCAGTGCCGCCCTGGGCATGGCCATTGCCGCCCGCCAGCAGGGCATCGATCGGCACAACGTGGCGATTATCGGCGACGGCGCCATGACCGCCGGCATGGCCTTTGAGGCCATCACCCACGCCACCCACACCGGCGCCAACATGCTGGTGGTGCTGAACGACAATCAGATGTCGATCTCCAAGAACACCGGCGGCCTGAATACCTACTTCTCTAAAATCTGGGCCTCCAAAACCTACAACCAGATTCGCAGCGGTGGCAAAAGCGTGCTCAGCAAATTGCCCCGCCCGGCCACCAGCATCGCCGCCCGGCTGGAAGAATATATGAAGGGCATGGTGTCGCCAGCGACCCTGTTTGAAGAGCTGGGCTTTAACTACATCGGCCCCATCGACGGCCACGACCTGGACATGCTGGTGCCTACCCTGCGCAACCTGCGCGAACTGCCCGGCCCCCAGATGCTTCATATCATGACCCAAAAGGGCAAGGGCTTTGAGCCCGCGGAGCAAGACCCGGTGGGTTTTCACGCCATCTCCAAAATTGAGCCCAAGGTCGAAGCCAAAGCCCCGCCGAAGCCCGCCTCACCGAAATATCAGGACGTGTTCGGACAGTGGCTTTGCGACCAGGCCACGGCCAGCCCCGAGCTGGTCGCGATCACCCCAGCCATGTGCGAAGGCTCCGGCATGGTCGCCTTTTCCGAGCAATTCCCCGAGCGCTTCTACGACGTTGCCATCGCCGAGCAGCACGCGGTCACTCTCGCCGCCGGGATGGCCTGCGACGGCCTCAAGCCGGTGGTGGCGATCTACTCGACCTTCCTGCAGCGGGGTTACGATCAACTGATCCACGATGTCGCCCTGCAAAATCTGGATGTCACCTTTGGCATAGACCGGGCTGGTCTGGTCGGCGAAGACGGCCCCACCCACGCCGGTGCCTTTGATCTCAGCTACCTGCGCTGCATCCCCAATATGGTGGTAATGGCGCCTTCCGATGAAAATGAAACGCGGCAACTGCTGCACACCGGGTACCTCTACCCGGGTCCGGCGGCGGTGCGCTACCCCCGCGGCACCGGTCCCGGAGTGACCATCGAGGCCGAATTGACCCCGGTGGAAATTGGCAAGGGTGTGGTGCGCCGGGAAGGGCGGGATGTAGCCATCCTGTGCTTTGGCACGCTGCTGGGCGCGGCCCTGGAAGCCGCCGAAAGCCTGGATGCCACGGTGGTCGACATGCGCTTTGTGAAGCCCCTAGACGGCCCGCTCATTGACGATATGGCCCGGCGCCACAGCTTGTTGGTCACCGTGGAAGAAAACGCCATCGCCGGCGGCGCGGGCAGTGCTGTGGCCGAATACCTGAATCGCCAGGACATCTGCCTTCCCCTGCTGCAGCTGGGCCTGCCCGATGACTTTATCGATCACGGCAAGCACAAACAGATGTTGAGCGCCGTGGGCCTCGATGCCGAAGGCATTGCCGCCAGCATTCGCCGCCGGCAAACCAAACTCGGCCAGGCGCCGCTACTGTCCTCACTGCCCGGCTAGCCTTCCGGCAGAGCGGACTTTTGCCCGCTCTGCCAAAATATTACCTCTTCGTCATCGATTCGTTACCGGACTGTCACCGGCTTGTTACCGTAACGTCACCGGCTTGTTACGCCAGCGTCACTGGCGCCGCCTACGCTACCTTGAGCAATCACCAAGGAAACAGGGAGGCCCACGGTGCCGTTTCGCATTCTGGTGTTACACGACGGAAAGGCAGGGCATGCCAGCCAGGCGCTGGGCTTGGCACGGCTCATTGCCAGGCAGCACGACCAGCCCACCGAGATCGCCGAGCTGGCCATGTCGCCCCGGCTCAAATTACTCAACCGGCTGCTGCGCCTCTGGGCGCAATTGCCATGCCGCAACCTGCTGCGCCTGCTGCCGCTGTTTTATCGCCAACGCTTTGCCAGCGCCAATGCCCGCCATCGCCGGCCCGACCTGATCGTGTCCTTTGGCGGTAACGTGTTGGCCCTTAACGTGAGCCTGAGCCGCCTCTGGCAAACCCCAAATGCCGTGATCGGCAACACCTATGCCATTCCCTCACGCTTAATCAGTGCCAATGTCACCCTGCAGGGCAACCCGGCAACCGCCAACAGCGTGGCCAGCCTGATTCCCCTCGGCAAAGCCTGCCCGCAGCACTGCCAGCAAGCCAGCCACATCCTTGTCCCTGGCGATTTGCCACGATGGACCTTGCTGATCGGCGGCGATGGCAGCGGCTACCAGTACGCCGAAGAGGACTGGCAGCACTTGGCCAGCGCCGCGAAAGCACTGGCGCAGCGACACCAGATTCGCTGGCTGGTAACCACTTCACGACGCACACCCAAGGCGGCATTTCAGGTGCTGCAAGACACCCTGGATGCCTCGGTGTGCGACCTGTTGATCGACGGCAGCAAACCTTCAAACACCCCCATTGAGGCGCTGCTGGGCGGCGGTGAGCGGATTTTCTGCAGCGAAGACAGTATGAGCATGTTGGCCGAGGCGATTGCCATGAACCGCCCCGTGGTGAGCCTGCAGCCGGCCCACAGCGAACCACGCTCAGGCCATGCCCGGGCCTTGGAATACCTGCAGGAGTCTGGCCTGGTTGAGCGCCAACAGCTGGCCAACTGGACCCCTGGTGAGTTGGCGCCGTGGCAACCACAACAGGATTACCTGGCCCACAGTCTGCGGGTGTATCGCCAGCTTGCCCGCCTAGGCGCGGTTACCGGCACATCAACAACGCGCGTACCGGCGGGTTTAACCCCCAGCCTGGGACGTTGAGCAAAGCGGGGGGGCGTGCCCCACCGCCCGGCAGGCTGATCAAACCCGAAGCCTGAAAACGACAGAGCCCGCCAAGGGCGGGCTCATCAAAACGACTGCGCTGGAAAAAGGCTTAGTTAGAACAAGTGGCCGAGCTTGCCAGACTTGGTCGCCAAGTATTTGGCATTGTGGGGGTTCTGGCCGGTCTTGAGGGGCAACCGCTCAACGACCTCAATACCCTGATCGGTCAAGGCGTTGACCTTACGGGGGTTATTGGTCATCAACCGCACCTTGCGAATCGACAAGTGGTTGCACATGACTTTGAGCAGGCTGTAGTCGCGCATATCGGCGCCAAAACCCAGCTGCTCGTTAGCCTCGACGGTATCGGCGCCGGCATCCTGCAACTTGTAGGCGCGGATCTTATTAAGCAGACCGATTCCCCGGCCCTCCTGGCGCAGGTAAAACAGCGCGCCGCGACCTTCCTCGGCAATTTTTTCCAGGGCGCCACGCAGCTGGGAGCCACAGTCACAGCGCATGCTGAATAGCGCATCGCCGGTCAGGCATTCCGAGTGCACCCGGGCCAGCACCGGCTGACCATCGCCGATGTCACCCAGGGTCAGCACCACATGCTCTTTGCCACCCTCGACATCTTCGAACCCATGGATATCGAACACGCCCCAGGGCGTGGGAAGCTGGGAGGATTCTACAAACCGGACCGCCACGGGCATCTCCAAAATAAATCGGTCGCGCATTTTATCAGCACATGGGCGATCAGGCGACCATTGGCGGCCCTTAGGGGTAGCGCGGGGTCAGCGTCAGAATATTTTCTTCCTCGCGCATGTTCATATGTTCGAGAAAGCTCATCCCCAACAGCAACTCCCGGGGATAATCTCCCTCCACCACCACCGCTGGCACCAGGTGCCGCGTCATCCCCGCCAGGTCCACCCGGTCGAGCATCACCAGATAACCGCGGGCCTGTCCCGACGCGGTATTCACCCGGGTCTCCCGCCCCTGCTGATAGACAATACCCAAGGCGGATGCCTGCCGCCCACTGAGCGACACCAGGGTCGCACCGGTATCAATAATGGCATCGACCCGCTGTCCGTTAATCGACACCGCCGCGCGATACTCCCGGCGCAGGTTGCGCTGCAAACTCAGGGACTGTCGCGCCGGGGTTTGGTACAGGCCGCCCACCCGGCGGTTGAGCTGCAATTGCATGCGCCGCCCATCCACCTCCACGGTGGCTGAACGACTATCCGCGGCAATCAGCGTCAGGCCACTGGCATCGCGCTGACCCACCTTCATCAGTCGTGATTGACCATTGATTTCCAACAAAGCCGCGTCTTTAAACAAGCCCTGAACCATCACGCTGTCGGGCCCGGCCAGCAGAGGCGACGCCCACAGACCGAGCAGCAACCCCCACCAGGAAACCACGCCAAGGCGCCGGGGCCGGCTCTGGCCCCGGCTCATACGAGCGGGGATTCGTGTAAGGCCATCAGTTCTGCCACCGCGGCCTCCGGGTCGTCGGCCTGAGTGATGGCGCTGATCATCGCGGCGCTGCCCACGCCGGTGGCCAGCACCGAGGGGGTGCGGCGCAAATCGATGCCGCCGATGGCCGTGAGGGTGTAGTGAGGCGACAGGATATTTACCCACCGCTGTAACTGGGCCACACCCTGAGGCGCAAAGGGCATTTGCTTACTGGTGGTCGGGAAAATCGGTCCAATGGCAATGTAACTGGGCCGAATGCCGTGGGCGCGGGCCACCTCGAAATAGCTGTGGGTGCTTACTCCCAAACGCAGCCCCGCCCGGGAAATGCCGGCGAGGTCGGCGCGATCCAGATCTTCCTGGCCAAGGTGAACACCGTAGGCCCCGGCGGCAATGGCTTCACGCCAGTAGTCGTTGATAAACACCCGGGCCCGGTAATGCCGACCCAGCGCCACCGCAGCAGCAATCTCAGCGGTCAGCGCTTCCCCCTCTTTGTCTTTCACTCGCAGCTGCACGGTTTGCACACTGCACTTGAGCAGCCGCTCAACCCAGGCGGCCGAGTCCACCACCGGATACAAGCCCAGCTCGCCGTCGCAATCAGGAAAGAACAGCGCTTCCCCTTTCTGGGGCAGATGTCGCCGCACGGAGGGGAAATCCGCCAACTGCTGGGGCCAGCCGGTATGGGCCACCGGCCCGGGGCCACCCCCCAGCTGCACCGACATGCGCAAACCCTGGCTGATGTAGGCCTTGGCGATCACCAGCGCGTCGAACAGCTCAAACCCCCGGGCCATCAGCGCAGCGATGGCTGACGACAGGGTGCAGCCGGTGCCGTGGGTATTAAGGGTGTCGATATTGGGGCCGCTCAACCAGAACCCTTCCAAACCGTCGGTCCAGTAGTCGTGACGCTGGTTGTTGCGGGCACTCAGATGGCCACCGGTAATCAGCACCGAGCGCGCGCCGAGGGCAACAATGTCGGCCGCCGCCCGCTCCACTTCATCCAGGCCGTCAATTTTGCGGTTGAGCAGTACCTCTGCCTCATCGAGATTGGGGGTAAGCAAATCCGCTCTGGGCAGCAGTTTTTCAATCACCAGTTCGGCAGTGCCGGACCCCATGAGCTTGCCGCCGCTGGTAGACACCATGACCGGGTCGCAAACCACGAAACCCTGATAATCCTCCAGGTACTTGGCGACCATCTGCACCACATCGGTGTCGGCCAGCATACCCAGCTTGATGGCATCGGCCTGCAGGTCACTGTCGAGGGCATTGATCTGCGCGGCAAGCGCCCGCCGGGGCGTCACCGCAACATGGCCGACGGTAAAACTGTTCTGCGCGGTAATCGCGGTGATGACCGTGCAGCCGTGAACACCAAAGTCGTGAAAGGTGGCCAAGTCGGCCTGAATCCCTGCGCCCCCGCCCGAATCGGAACCCGCGATGCTCCAGGCTATGGGTTTACTGTGAGTTGCCATACATCCTCTACGTCAATCCTATACCGGCAGTATAGCCCCCGTGCCGGGGCTCCACATAGTTGGCGCTCGATCACAGCCTCAACCAAGAGTGCTGGACGGGAACTGCCCCAAGACCTAAATTGAAGTCTGCAGCTTGGCCATTACGGGAGTCGCGGTGTCCAATAACAGGCTCGAACATGCCGCCCACCTGCTGATCATCGACGACGATGATCCGGTAAGAGAGTCTTTGGCTGCCTGGTTTGAGCAAAGCGGGTTCCGGGTAACTGAGGCCTGCAGCGGCGCCGAGGCCCTGACCCTGATTGCCCAGAAGCAACCCGATCTGGCCCTGTGTGACCTGAACATGCCGGGCATGCACGGCCTGCAACTGCTGGCCAAGGTCACCCGCGACCACCCATCCCTGCCGTTTATCATCATCTCCGGCAAAGGCGATATGGGCGATGTGATACAGGCTTTGAAACTGGGCGCCTGGGATTACGTCACCAAGCCCGTCACCGACCTGGAGGTGCTCGAGCACTCTGTGGGGCTGGCGCTGGAGCGGGCCCAACTGCGCCGCGACAAGCTGCACCATCAGCGGGAGTTAGAAGCCGCCAATCAGCGACTGTCAGAGGCATTGCGCCAAAGAGAGGATGACGAAGCCGCCGGACAAGCCCTGCAATTTGAGCTGCTCCCGGAGAAAGGTCGTCGCTTCGGCGCCATGCAGCTGGACTATTTCATCAAACCCGCCAGCGCTCTCAGTGGCGACTTCATTGATTACTTCGCCATCGACCACTGCCACACCGGGTTTTATCTGGCCGACGTGTCCGGGCATGGCATTTCCTCCGCCCTGATCACCGCCATGTTGAAGAATGCCTTCCAGCGTTATTTGCAGGATTGCTGGCAGGGCAGCGACAAGCGCCTGCACAACCCCAGCGCGACCTTGAGCAGCCTCAATACACAATTTGTCAGCAGCGGCGTGAGCAAACACCTGACCCTGTTCTACGGCCGCCTCAATATTGATACCGGGGAGCTGAGCTATGCCAGCGCCGGCCACTATCCCCAGGCCATTGTCGGTACTGGGGATCACTGCCAGTTTGAAGGCTACGCCAGCCCGCCACTCGGCCTGTTTGCCGATGCTGAGTATCCCAACAACGACATTCACCTCGGCAATAGCGGTTTTGTTCTGTTGTCCTCCGACGGCATTTTTGATGCCCTCCCACAACAGCATCTGAGCGACAAGGAAGCGGCCATGCTGGACCTGGCCCGACTCGCGCCACAGGGGATCAGCGCCATTTGCGATAGACTGGGATTAATAGAGGACGGCCCTGCACTCCCCGATGACCTCACCCTTTTACTGATAAAAAGGCTCAGCAATGATTCGATTTGCCAAAATCAATAACACTCTGATTCTGCGCCTACTGGGCGAGATGCGCTTCACCGAATGCACGGCGCTAAGCGAGTTGCTGGATGACATCTTTTCTGACCCGGACGTGAGCAACGTACTGATTGATCTGACCGGCGCCTCGGCTATCGACAGCACGGGTCTGGGTATGCTGGCGAAGATCAGCAATCACATCAACAGCCATTACCATCACAAAACACCCATATTCTCAACGAACCCCGATATTAATCGCACCCTCGAAAGCATGGGCTTCGACAGGGTTTTTATCCTGCTTCGCCACGACCCCAGCTTGCCGATACCCGATCAGGAGTTACCAAGCTGCGTAGCAGACGACACCACCACCGCCCAGGTCATTCTCGACGCCCACAAAAATCTTGCTGAGCTGAATGAAAAAAATTGGCGTGAATTCAGCCCAATTATTTCCGCCATTGAAGCCGATTTATTTTCGAGCAAGTGACTTCCTCTGACGATTATCACCACACAAATTAAGCCGCACCGAGAAAACACATATTTTTACTATATTTAGGCAATATACCTTGCTCACTACATAACTTATTTTTTCGCATTATCGCGACATAATGAAAAAGTTACTTCACAATCTTTCAGTACTGCTTTTCTGATATTTCTCATCAAATCTGCAATATGCAGCACCCAAGGGTAGACAGCCTACAAGCATCAGCGGTACGGTAAAGTCGTGGCGTCGTCAGTCTAGGTTTAATGCGGTTAACACTGATTGTTAGAGCGATAGCCATAAAGCAACATGCTTCACCCTTCTTCACTCTCACTTCCAGCGCATGGACGTCAGGAGATAACGATGCACACCCAAGAACGCCGGGACCGCTTGCCCCCAGTGCCAGAAAACCCTGCCATGCTGCTTAACACTCTACAGATGGCCACCCTGGAGCAAATTCAAAGCTTTGGCTACCGACTAAAGTTTATTCGCCGCCCCCTGTTTCAAACACCCACGATTGTGGTGGAAAGCGCCGATCAGCAGAAGTTTGCCGTGCTCGAAGAGGACGGCTCAGTCAACCTGTCCCACAACTTGACCATTCGTGCCTGAACCAACCTCCCCCAGCACATCAATCCCGCCCGGCCGGTTTGATGCGCCCTTTGGTTGTTACTTTCATGCACCAGAAGACGCGCATTAAAGAATCAGCTCGTTTGATATGAGGCGTTTGCAAAGGCGAGTGCACGTGCGCTTGCGAAAGTCCCGGCAGAGACGCAGCGGGCCATCAGCGCGCTGACTGCTTTAATGAGACTGAGTGTCGACGACGTGAAGGCAGATTTCCTTCGGCAAGGCTCAAGATACCCGCCGGAGGCCGAGAGGTTTTCCGGGTACGGCCGGGATGTTAACTCCCGGCAACCGGCATAATGTTGACCAGAATGGTTTTTGCCTTGTTATTGCGGCCATCGCGACTGAACACCGAGTGGCGGGCGTCGACTTTCAGCAGTCGGCCATCGGTGGTGCGCATTTCATACTGAATCTTCAAGCTGGTGCCCAAGGCGGCGTTCATCTGGGTAATGATCATTTCCAGGAAGGTATCCTTGGCTTCCTTGGTGAACAACTCAAAGAACTTAACCTCATCATACTGATCAAGCTCTTCTTCTTTTATCCCCAGCGTGTCGCGGAATATCTCGTTGGCGTTCACTATTTTCATGGTGTCCACCTCCAGCACATAACACCCGCTGAAGCTGTTATTCAGCAGAATATCAATCCGGCTCTTGAGCAGCTTGCTCTCGTCTTGGTAGGACACTTTCTCGGAGATATCCATCACGATCCCAATGATCTTGGTCGTCTGGCCGAGATCATTGAGATAAGTGAAGGCGGCAACTGAGATATCGAGCTCCCGCTCTTTACTATCCAGCGCTTTGATCAACATGGGCTTCTTGGTCTTGCCAAGAATGAGATCAGAGATAAAGTTTTCCATCCGCTTGCGGTCATCATCAATAGCGATATTGATAAACCGCTCGTAGGACGCGTCTTCCTTATCAGCCTCAATGCCGAAGATGCGACAGAAACCCTTGCTCCACTTGAAACGCCGGGTCTCCAGATCCCAGCTCCAGGAGCCGTACTTGCCAATTCGGCTGGACTCTTCAAGCAGGCTGTTACTTTCCTCCAGAGCCTCCTTCATTGTCTCCAGGGTGGACTGGCTTTCCAGCTTCTGATTGTAGGCGGCGCGAATTTCCCCGTAGGCCGTTTGCAACTCTTCATTTGTCGCCTGCAGCTCTTCGTTAGTTGTTTCCAGCTCCTCGTTGGAACTCTGCAGCTCTTCATTGGAGCTTTGCAGCTCCTCATTCATCGCCTGCATTTCTTCGTTGGAGGTTTCCAGCTCCTCAATCAGCGTCTGCATCTGATATTCGGTCTGCGCCAGTATCCGCTTCTGCTCCATCAGCGCCTGATTGGAACCATCGCTGCCTTCCAGAATTCTCACAGGCAAACTGTCTTCGGTTTCCAGCTGGAAATACAGCACCACGACCCGGCCGATAGGTAAGGGGCAGTGGGCATTCTTTGCAAAGATACGTACGTAGGTTGGCTTGTCTGTATCCTTGAGAGCAACGTAGGCCGTAGAGGCCCACTCATCCTCTGCGCTCAAGCGATGCAGCACCTCGCGAATCTGGATCGCCAGCTCCGACTCGACACTTTTAAGAATGTTGTTGGTGGGCACCCCGACCGGCCGAATCAACACCGGGTTTTCGCCGTGGATATACACAATATCGTTGGATTCGTTGATGATCACCGGGTACAGAATCTTGGTGTTTTCTAAACCTTCCACAATGAGCTTGCGGAACATGTCCACCCCGGCCACCAGGCTCTCGATACGAGTCATGCTGCGGGGGCTGTCGAACACCGGTTTGGCGAGCTTGTTGCCAACAATGCGCTCGTCATTTTTGGTCTTGTAGATGGTGTCCAACGGCAGTTTCTTGTCGGCATACAGGCTTTTGTAAATCTTGTGCCGTTTGGACACGATTTTGAAATTGTTCAGACTCGACGACAGCGACTCGGAGCTGCCCAAAAACAGCATGCCGTTAAAGTTCAGCGAGTAGTGGAATACCTGGAAGGTACGCAGCTGCAACTCGGGCTTGAAGTAGATCATCAGGTTGCGGCAGCTGATCAGGTCGGTGCGGATAAACGGCGGGTCACGGTTGAGATCGTGATTGGCAAACAGCACCGACGATTTAATGAAGCGCACCACCTCGTACTGACTGCCCTTGCTGACAAAGTATTTGCGGCGGTACTCCTCGGGCACATTCTTCACCACGGAAGAAGAGTAGACCCCCTCCCGGGCGAAGGCGATGGCCTTGGGATCGATGTCGGTGGCAAAGATCTGCACCGCCCACTCGTCCCGATCTTCGCCGAGAATATCGTCGATGATCATGGCAATGGAGTAAGGCTCCTCACCGGTAGAACAGCCCGGCGTCCAAATACGCAGCACCTGGTGTTCGCAATCTTTGATGTATTTCTGCAGCTCTGAACGCAGCTCGAGAAAGGCATCCTTGTCCCGGAAGAAGGAGGTCACCCCGATAAGCAGGTCGCTCATCAGCAAGGAAATTTCCTTGGTGTTTTCCGAGAGGTAGCGACAATACTCTTGGGCATCCTTCAGCCGCAGGGAGGTCATCCGCCGGTCGATCCGACGAATCAGCGTTTTTTCCTTGTAGAGACTAAAGTCCACGCCACTCAATGACTTCAGCTGCTTGAGAATTTCAACATAGGCTTCGCTGGGCACCAGCTCGACGCCAGCGGCCACCTTGAAATTACGGGGGGTGACAATGGCAATGATCTGGGCGGCAATTTCCTCCACCTTCATCACCAAATCGATATTTGCGGTGATAATGGCCGAGTTAGGCATGCCGTTATACTGGGCGGTACGAGGGTCCTGGACCATACCAAAGCCGTTTTCCGCCTTGATCGCCCGCAGGCCAATCGTGCCGTCGGTACCGGTACCGGACAACACCACACCAATGCTGCGCTCACCTTTCACAGTGGCAATGGATTCAAACAGTTGGTCCACCGATGGCACCGGTGAAACTCGCGGGTCCACCTTCCGCGACAGCGTTACACGATCCCCTTTGATCACCTCAATATTGAACCCGGGCGGGCAAATCACCATTTCATTAACGCGGAGCTGGGCGCCATCTTCGGCCTGCACGATGGGGATCTGGGCATGCTTGGACAGGATTTCAACGAACTTACTCTTATGCACCGGCGATAAGTGCTGGGCAACCACAAAGGCCACCCCTATATCGGGGGGAATGGTTGCCACCAGGTCTTGCAGCGCCTCCAGACCACCGGCACTGGCGCCAACCCCAACAACGATCAAGCCACCGTCATAGCTGTCGTCATTCGGATCATCCTCCATCGGACCATCGTGCTCGATCAGCTCGCCCTCGGCGGCATCATCCACCACAATATCCTTTGTTTGCTCGACCGGTTGCTCTTGCTTGTCGCTCATTCCCAAACCCCGAAACAACTGGTTTACCAGCCATCTCTTGCTGTATTCATCGGAGGCCCGCGCCGGGGCCCATCCCTCTCGAAGATCCCGCGCCACGGGGGCTGCCGGACCCTTCCTTATACTAAAATCGCCGGAATAGCGCTAACGCGGTCAACCGGATTTTGACTTTTAACAATATTCACAGGAAAAGACCCAAATCAGCCGATCTTTGCCAGCAAATGCTTGCATTCATCAAAACGTAAAGCAGCGGCGTTAGCATGACGTTTTTAAGTCGTTAAGCCGTCCATGCTCCCGCTCCCCCTCGTTACCCAGCGCCGCTGGCACTACTTCCTGATTCTCGCCGCAATGGCCGCGCTGCCCTTGCTCGCGACCTGGGCCCTGTCAAAAAACAGTTTTAAAGCCATCAACTTACAGGACTACGTCAGCTATCGCTGTGAGGTGGCCAATACCGACAGTGACGCGGCCTTTCGCGTCCTGACCCTGACCCCCACCTACGCCATCGCGCTGGCAGAAGCCCTGTGCCAGTCCGCCCTGTTGAGCGAGCAATACGCCAGCGTCGAGATCAGCTGGCATCCCCGGGGCTACCTGAAGGCCCAGGATATTCTCGAGGGCAACTACCAATTAATCTGGAACCGCCGCCACGTAGTAGAAGGCCTGCTGCCCGAGGTGTATCAGTACTACCAACCCATTCTGGATAGCCCCCGCTACACCCTGTACTGGCTGAGCCGCAAAACACCGGTTGCCATGAACGACACCTATTTTGCCGGAAAAAGGGTCGGCCTGTCCTTGGACCAGCACAGCCAGACCTACTTTCTGCAACCGATGAATGCCCTGCGCTCGGCCAATATCGATCTGGATAACACCCAAATTCAGTATTTTTCCAGTATCGCTGCCCTCTATGACGCTTTCGAACAGGGTCAGGTCGATATCATCTCCAGTGCCAGAAACCCGGTATTGGTCCCCGATCAAGGGGGCGTGGTGTTCACCCCGCTGGCTAAAGACGTGCCCTCGGGCAGCTGGTTCTTGCGCGCAGACCTGCTCGGCGACCCGGCGGTCTGCGATATTATCCGGGCCCTGAACGTTTTTCAGCCGGTTTTCGATCAGGCGCCCATCCCGTTGGTTGAGGGGGGCTGCCCATGAAACGCTGGCAAAGAACCCTGTTGGCGGCGCTGCCCTGCGGCCTCATGCTGTCAGCCGCTTGTTATGTGATGTCACTGAACCGGCTCACCGCCGACCTCCACCAACAACTGCAGGCGCCGCTCACTGAACGCATTATTCGCTCCGGGGTAAATTCCCACGACCTCCAAAAGGTAAACCAGTACCTGCAAACCCGAATCAACGAGGACCTGGCCCGGCTGACACCCAAATCCCCCCTTAGCCCCATCGGCCAATGCCAAGCGGCACTGATCCAGCTGCGGGGCACCCCCTTTCCGCTGTCATTTTCCCCCCAGCGCCACCTCCAGCTAAATTGGTCGCTACCGGAACGGGATGAATCCCTTACCCTGGGCCTGCGCTGCCATCCGCAGTGGTGGCAACTCAGTCTGCCTGCCCTGATATTGCTGGGCGTCGCGCTGCTCGCCAGCGTCGTGCAACCGCCGCTGTCGCCACTGCAGCAGCGCTGTCTGTCGCGAATGAAATCGCAGGGTACTGGCCACACCCAGGCTCTGGCGGCGGTCAAACTGGTGCCAGGCCTCAACCCCTGCCAGCGCAAGGCCCTGGCGGTATTACTCAACCATGACACGGTTCAACTTCAGCAGGCGCTGACGATTCTGGCCTCCGGCGGTCTGGCCGACGACCAGAGCCTGGCCTGGCTGCCTGTGGCACTGGCACAACACCCAGACAACCTGGGCGCCGCGCTGACCTTATGCAACGCACCGGCGCAACTCAGTTTTCAGCCAGACACCAATACGGTGGTGGTCCACGGTGTCGCCATTCGGCTACCTGCAACACCCTTTATGTACTACCTCTGGTATGCCCGTTTGCGCAAACAGGCCGATGCCGACGGCGGCTGGTTTGTGAATCCACCTGCCAATCGCCCTGACCGCCGCCACGATCAGGATTTGATCGAACTGATGCTGGATCATGGCGGCCACCACAAAGCCATCAATGATCTCAGCGAGAAAGGCCTGCGCGCCAAGACCCTCGACCAGAACCGCAGCAAGGTAAAGGACGAGCTGGTTCAGGCGCTGGGCGAGGGCCTGGCACAGCCCTTCTTATTCGAGGCCGAGCGGGACCTCCAGACCGGCCGATCCAAATATCGACTGGCCCTTTCACCCGCACAAATTATGCTGCCGGCCAACACCCGTGCAGACCGCCAAAAATAGACATCCCCGAGGGGGAAATAGATGTCTCTGTCATCCCCCAGACATTTCCCCTCACCAAAATGACCCCCGCTGAAGACACCCAGCAGCCCCAACATTGATCCGGTTCAAGCGCCCCAGCACAGCCAAGCGGCTGGCAGATGACAGAGAGGCGCAGTAGCCACCCAACCCAAATTAGGAGCATCACCATGAACTTCCCCAAAGGAAGGCGCAAATCGCTTAGCCTGGCGATTGCGACGCTGTCCCTACCCGTGGCCGCGCTGGCGCAAACAACGCCACCCGAGGGCGACGAAGCCGGCGCCAAGATGGAATTTGTCACCGTCACTGCCGCGCCGATTCGCGACAGCCAACAGGCGGCCTTCGACGCCAAGAAACTGGCCGACAACTACGTCGATATTATCTCCGCCGATACCATCGGCCGCTTCCCCGACCAGAATCTGGCCGACTCCCTGGGCCGCCTGCCGGGGCTGGCTATCGAGCGGGACCAGGGCCAGGCTCGGTATATCAACTTCCGCGGCGCGCCCTTCCGCTACACCAGCATCGCCTTTGACGGCATCGATGTGCCCGGCGCAGAAAATGGCCGCACCCCGCGCTTCGACAGCTTCCCCTCGGTCATTACCAGCCGCATTGAGGCCAACAAAGCGGTCTTGCCGAGCATGCCAGGCGAGGCGGTGGCCGGCTTTATCAATATCCAGACTTTCAGCCCCTTTGCCGAAGAGGGCTGGACCTTCTCCGGCGACATCGGCATGGGTGAGCAGCAGCTGGGCGATGGCGACATCGAGAAGTACGGATTGCGCACCTCCTGGTCCAATGACAACGTTGGCTTTGTCTTGTTTGGCTCGGAAAACAGCCGGGAGCAGGTGACCGACAACCGGGAATACGACCTGGAGCGGGACGCCAACGGTGAACTGGTGGTCAACGAGTTGGACTTCCGCAGCTACAAGGTCAAGCGGGAAGACAGCGCCTGGGGCGGCACCCTGGAATACAGCGGTGACGGCTTTTTACAGCGCCTGTTCCTGAGCACCTTGTACAGCGAGTTCGTCGACAACGAAGAACGCAACCAGTTTGTCTTTGCCATGGACACTCCCCAGGCCGGGGTCAGCAATACCAATCAGGCCGTGTCGGTTTCCCGCTTGCTGGAATACGGCCAGTACAAAAACTCCACCCTGAGCAACACCCTCGGCGCCGACTTTGAAATTGGCAAGTGGCGGCTGGAAACCCGGGTCAACGGCAGCGAGACCGAAAACACCACCGATTTGCCGATTATTCGCAGCGTCGCCGGCAGCGCCAACGCCGACTATGACCTGCGCGATATTGAAGACCCGCGCCTCACCCTCGATCAGGATTTGTCCGGCATCGATTACCCCGCCACCATCGGCATCAACTACGGCAATGCCCTGGAAATTGACGGCTTTAAATTCAAGGTCGACGCCGAGCGCGGTATCGAGTGGTTCAACCAGTACGCCACACTGCGCCTGGGCGCCCAGCGCGACAGCCGGGACGCCGACGGCTTTGTCCTCACTCCCATTGTCGGCCCCTTCCCCGACAGTATCGATATCGACTCCTTCAACACCGGCCAACCCTGGGACAGCAACACCACCAACACCATCGGCGGCACCGTATACGACAACAAGGGCCTGCGCCGGGCCTGGGAAGAAGCCGGGCTGGCGCCGATCAACCCGGCAGATGACGCGCTAGTATCCATCAACGAGGAGATTCTCGCCGTCTATGCCATGGTCACCACTGATTTTGACTGGGGTAACCTGGTCACCGGCGTACGCTTCGAGCAGACCGACTACAGCAGCAAGGGCACCATCAACGGCGAGCGGATCAGCGTCAGCGATGACTTCAACCACACCCTGCCCTCTGTCCACCTGAATATTAATTTGCAGGAAGACCTGAAGCTGCGGGTTTCCGGCACCACTGGGGTGAACCGCCCCAACTATGAAGAGTGGCGCGCCGCTGCGGCAGTGGATGTCAACAACGAGCAGATCCGTGGCGGCAACCCCACCCTGGAAGCGGAAGAAGCCATGGGCATCGACACCGCCCTGGAGTGGTACTTCGCCCCCGCCAGTATCTTCTCGGTGGGCGCCTTCTACCGGGAAATCGACAACGTCATTTACTCGTCGGAGTCGACCATTGATGCCGGCATTTACCTCCCTGCCTTCGCTGGTCAACAGTGGACTTACTCGGGCGCAGTCAACGGCGACAACGGCGAAATGAGCGGCGTTGAAGTCAACTTTGTCGGCCACGCCGTTGATCTCACCCCGGCGTTACAGGGTTTTGGTATCAGCGCCAATGCCACCTTCCTGGACAGCGAATTTGAGCTGCTCGACGGCAGCAAGGCCAGCCTGCCCGGCACCTCGGATTTGATCTACAACCTGTCGCTGTTCTATGAAGATTTTGGCCTGTCGGCCCGGATCAACTACCAGTACCGGGACGAGTGGGTATCGCCCATTGAGGACCCCAGCGAAGTATGGGGCGAGCAGGAACGGGTCGATTTGTCCATCAGCTACGAGCTGCCGCTGGAACTAGAAGGCGCGGTGATCTCCATCTACCTGAACGTGAACAACCTCACCGATGAAACCGACGTACGCTACGCCGGCAACGGCACCATCAACCAGTCGGAAAGCTATGGCCGCCGCTACCTGATCGGAATGCGGGTGAGCTTCTAAGGCCTTATCCCCCGGCAGGATGCATTCTCTGCCGGGGGGACCAACCAACACAGGAGTAACAACATAATGAAATCTTTTGCACAGCTGCGCGACGCAACCAAACTCACTGCAGCAAGCCTCGCCGCGGCCATCGGCCTGAGCATGGCGCCACTGGCTATGGCCGCGCCGGCTACCGCCGAGCACACCGCAAGTGCCAAACTGACCCTGACCACCCCTGCTGGCCAGGAGCGTTTACTGCCACTGGAAGGCGGCAGCAACTTTCGCGACCTGGGCGGCTATCAAACCCAGGACGGCAAAACCGTGCGCCGTGGCGTGCTGTTCCGCTCGGGGGTAATGACCGGTCTGACGGCAAAAGACGAGCATTACCTTGAGCAGTTCGATTTTCAAGCTGTTGTCGACCTGCGCTCCGACGAGGAGTTGGCCCTTTACCCCAACCACTGGGTAACCCACGACGACAGCATCGCCTACCGTCAGCACAGTTACAAAATGGCCGACTTTCTCAAGGCCCGGCAAGCAGCGGGCGCAGCGGAAAAGTTCAAGCTGGGTGACCTGTACTACACCCTGCCCGATAGCCTGGCCCCGCAAATGGCGCTGTATTTCAACGAGCTGCTCAAGGGCGACGGCGCGGTGGTAGTAAATTGCTCCGCTGGCCAGGATCGCACCGGCTTTGCCTCTGCCCTGTTGCTCACCACCCTGGGCGTACCCAAAGAGGTGGTCGAGCAGGATTATCTGCTGTCCACGCAATACCGGCGCCCTGAGATTGAGCGCGGCGACGTCGACCTGAAAGAAGCGGCAAAAACCAACAGCTTTGCCAAAATGATGCTGCGCTACAGTGACGGCGACAAACCTCGCCAGCCCCAGCCGCTGATCACCGAAGATGGCACGCCTTACATTCGCCTGGCCCTGACTGAAATTCAGCAGGACTACGGCTCAGTGGACGGCTATCTGAAGGCGAAAGTCGGCTTGAGCGACAACGATCTCAGCCGCCTGCGCGAGCTTTACCTGAAGTAATTTGGTGGTGACCGTAAGCCCCTGCTACTGCTGGTGCCAGAATGGCATCCCCAGTGTGGGGGTTGACGGCGACGCGGTCTGGCGCTCGGGCATTGCCCCCGCCAGTCGCGCCTGACGACCAGACTCAGTTGCGCCTTTAAAAGCCTTAGCCATCATGATTGGATCATTGGCCTGGGCCACGGCGGTGTTTAATAGAATACCGTCGTAACCCAGCTCCAGGGCCTGCACGGCATGGGAAGGTTTGCCAATGCCTGCATCGACAATCAGCGGCAATTCGGGAATGCGCTCGCGGATGGTTTGCAGATTGTAGGGGTTCATCAGCCCCCGGCCGGTGCCAATCGGCGAGCCCCAGGGCATCAATACCTGACAGCCCACATCCCGAAGACGCTGACAGATCACCAGATCATCGGTGCAGTAGGGGAAGACCTTGAACCCGGCCTTGATCAGCTTCTCGGCCGCCTCCACGGTGCCCATGGGGTCTGGCTGGAGGTTGTAATCATCGCCGACCACTTCCAGTTTTAGCCAGTCGGTCTCAAACAGTTCGCGGCTCATCTCCGCCAGCGTCACTGCCTCTTTCACTGAGTGGCAGCCCGCCGTGTTGGGTAGCAGGGTTTTATCCAGCGCTTTCAGTTGCTGCCAAAAGCTGGCGCCGCCACCCTGCTCCGGCGACTGCCGACGCAGCGACACGGTAATAATCTCCGCGCCGGAAGCCTTGATCGCCTCCTGCATCACCTGCGGGGAGGGATAGAGGGCGCTGCCAACCAACAGACGACTGCTAAAGATTTGGCCGTAGAGTGTCCACGTATCTGCCATCGTTTCTCCTTCAGCCCCCTTGTACCGGAGCCAGCACATCCACTTCATCCCCGGCGGTCAATTGAAACTCGCCATAGCGAGAACGGGGCACAAAATCACCGTTCACGGCGACCGCGACTTTTTCCTGGGTGAAGCCCCACTGCGCCAGCAATTTTTCCAGCGGCAGCGCGGGATCACACTCTTGCACCTCGTTGTTCACACTGACAGAAATCATTCTTCGTTTAACCCAAGATAATCATTTGGGGCTAACCCCGTGTTGCGTAAACGTCATTCCCGCGCAGACGCACTGCTGTCCGGAATAATTTTTATGTCGTCATGCTCGCGAACGCGGGCATCCATAGACTCAGCTACGTCAGCAATGTACTGGATACCCGCGTTCGCGGGTATGGCGAAATTTCGGGAACCCCGTCATTCGATGAACCCGTCAGCATAAGAGGCAGCTACCCACATCAACTGGCCATTGCGGCCAGCGCCGCCTCCACCACATACGGGCTAAGCAAATACCCGTGGCGATACAATCCATTCACTCGCAGCAACCCCGGTTGGCAATCCACCACCGGCATATTGTCGGGCATCGCCGGGCGGCAATGGGCGTAGCTGTGCTCCACGGTCGCCTCGGCAAAACCACTGTGCACGCTATACAGGGCCGATAACAACTCCAAATTGGATCTCACCGTTACCGGCGCCATCGACTCACTCTCTATCTCGGTCGCGCCAATCACGTAGCGGTGATTTAGCCGGGGTGAAATATAGAGCTTGTAGCGCGGGTGCATGAGGCGCACTGGACGGCTCAAATTGACCTCTGGCGCATGCACCCAAAGCACTTCGCCACGCACACCGCGCAAGCCGGGGATATCCGCTTTGGCACCCAGGCCGCGGGTATCAATGACCCAGTCAAAGTTGTCATGCTGATCACCCCAGGTGACCGCCCCCGCAGTGACCTTCGTTACCGCCGTGTGCTCAACCCATTTCCCGCCCCGGGTTTCAATGGCGAGATTCAATGCGGTCAGCAGCGCGGTATTATCGAGATAACCTTCACGGGACAGGTAGATACCGCCGTGGTAGCGCTGGGCCAATTCAGGCTCCAGCGCCGCCAATCCTGCCTGATCCAATGGCTGCACCGCGTCCATATGCTCCGGCACCTTGGCCGCCAGGCTCTGCATAAAATGTTGCATGCTGGATTTATCCAGCTCATGGGCCACCACAATACTGCCGTCGCAGCCCAGCGGAATCGACACGCCGCTTTGCTCGGCAAGCCGCGCCAGCTCACCCGGCCACCAGTCCAGCGCCATCAGGCCCCAGTCAAACACCCGCCGCTCGGCACTCACCACCTCGGTAAACGGCGCCAGCATCGACGCCGCCACCCGGGCAGCACTCAGCTCCCCCGCGCGGCTGCCCTTTTCGAACAAGGTGACAGTGTGGCCCTGTTCGAGGAGGCGCCAGGCGAGCAAGCGGCCGAGCAAGCCGGCGCCGATGATGGCGAAGTCGTCGGAGGTCGGACGTCGGAGGTCGGACGCGGGTGCCATTAGTGGGCACCTGCCAGTGGGGAAAGCAAAACGCTAGACGGGAGAGAGCCTGCCCCGCGAGCGGAGCGAGTGCTTTGGGTACGGAAGACGCAAAAGCGGGCGCAGCTTCGCTGCGCTTTATTAGAGCTCGGCGGAATAGAAGCGAGTGCGACGAAGTCGCACAAAGCGGCAATAGCGGCAATAGCGGCAATAGCGGCAATAGCGGCAAAGCCGCAATTCTTAGCGTCTTCCGTCTCCCGTCTAGCGTTCAGCTCTCGCAGCCCACGACTCACCATCTACCCCTCCCAGCGTCCGACGCCCGACTACGCCGTCATCAGACCCGCTTATAAATCTCA
The DNA here is from genome assembly GCF_023702635.1 of Spongiibacter taiwanensis. Classification (NCBI taxonomy): domain Bacteria; kingdom Pseudomonadati; phylum Pseudomonadota; class Gammaproteobacteria; order Cellvibrionales; family Spongiibacteraceae; genus Spongiibacter; species Spongiibacter taiwanensis. Next base: position 2,357,821 of record NZ_CP098455.1, on the reverse strand, counting down.
CTCCCCTGCTCTTTAAACTCCGCGGACTTCTTCTGCATCTCGGCTTCCAGTTCGGCGTCGGCTTCCAACTTGTCGGCGTAGTCACGCACATCCTGGGTGATTTTCATGGAGCAGAATTTTGGGCCACACATGGAACAGAAGTGGGCAACCTTGGCCGACTCCTTGGGCAGGGTTTCATCGTGGAAAGCCCGGGCGGTATCTGGGTCCAGGCCCAGGTTGAACTGATCCTCCCAGCGGAATTCAAAGCGCGCTTTACTCAGAGCGTTATCCCTCAGCTGGGCACCGGGATGGCCCTTGGCCAGGTCGGCTGCATGGGCGGCAATTTTGTAAGTGATGATGCCGGTTTTAACATCGTCTTTGTTGGGCAGGCCCAGGTGCTCTTTCGGGGTGACGTAGCAGAGCATGGCGCAACCATACCAGCCGATTTGCGCGGCGCCGATGCCCGAGGTGATATGGTCATAGCCGGGGGCGATATCGGTGGTCAGGGGGCCAAGGGTGTAGAAAGGGGCTTCGTCGCAGTGCTTGAGCTGCTCTTCCATATTCTCTTTGATCATTTGCATGGGCACATGACCGGGGCCTTCAATCATCACCTGCACATCGTGTTTCCAAGCCTTCTTGGTCAGTTCACCCAGGGTGCGCAGCTCACCAAATTGCGCCTCATCGTTGGCGTCAGCGACTGAGCCGGGACGCAGACCATCTCCCAGGGAGAAGGACACATCGTAGGCCTTCATGATTTCGCAGATGTCGTCGAAGTGGGTGTAAAGGAAGTTTTCCTTGTGGTGGGCCAGACACCATTTGGCCATGATGGAGCCACCCCGGGAGACAATGCCGGTGACCCGCTTGGCGGTGAGGGGCACATAACGCAGCAGCACCCCGGCGTGGATGGTGAAGTAATCCACCCCCTGCTCGGCCTGCTCGATGAGCGTGTCCCGGAAGATTTCCCAGGTCAGGTCCTCGGCAATGCCGTCCACTTTTTCCAGGGCCTGGTAGATCGGCACGGTGCCCACCGGCACGGGTGAATTGCGGATAATCCATTCCCGGGTCTCGTGGATATTTTTGCCGGTGGACAGATCCATCATGGTATCGGCGCCCCAACGGATACCCCAGGTCAGTTTGGCCACCTCTTCTTCAATGGAAGAACCCAGCGCCGAGTTGCCGATATTGCCATTGATCTTTACCAGGAAGTTGCGGCCGATAATCATCGGCTCCAGCTCCGGGTGATTGATATTGGCGGGGATAATCGCCCGGCCCCGAGCCACCTCATCGCGGACGAACTCCGGCGTGATCTCGCTGGGGATACTCGCACCAAAGGACATGCCCGGATGCTGCACCGCCAACTCCCCGGCTTCTCTGGCTTGAGCCAGCGCCATGTTCTCGCGAATGGCGATGTATTCCATTTCCGGGGTGATGATGCCGCGCTTGGCGTAGTGCATCTGGCTGACATTCTGGCCCGCCAGGGCGCGGCGCGGTTTGCGCTTCAGGTCAAAGCGCAGCTGTTCCAGGCTGAGATCAGCGGCCCGCTTGCGGGTGTACTCGGAAGTGTCGCCAGCCAGCAATTCGGTATCGGCCCGATCGAGAATCCATTGCTCCCGGATCGGCGCCAAGCCCTTGCGGATATCAATGCTGGCCTTGGGATCGGTGTAGGCACCGGAGGTATCGTATACCCGCACCGGGGCGTTGGGTTCCAGACGGCTGGTGCCGTCACGACCCTGAATGGGCGTCGGGGTCAGTTTGATCTCCCGCATCGGCACCTGAATATCGGCGCGACTGCCCTGAACGTAAATTTTTGAGGAGCCCGGCAAGGGCTCCACCGCCGCCGCATCGACCTGAGCGGTCTCTCTCAGCAATGGGTATTCAGATTTGCTCATGGTTATTCCCCCTGGCAGCGCCAACCCGCCCGAGTCGGCAGCGGTATGTAATTTGGGGATAACAGCAGCAAGGAAGTACGGCGGGGCGACGGCGCAAGCGGGCCGTCTCATCCTTGTTTCCTACGCTGGCATTATCCAGATCAGGTACAACGGGACTCGCTATGCGATCTCAGCCAGTGGGCGGTTTGACGTTGCCAACCCGCGCCGGGCGCCCCGACAAGAAGGAGCAGTGTAGGCCTCCTGCTGGAGACTGGCAAGGGTGGCGAAGGTTGCGCGGGAGACACCGAACCCGACGATCCACACGGGGAACCAGTTGCACGATATTACCGGGCACGGGATTCCGGATCGCAAAAAACGCGTCCGGAATGACGGGGTTTTGGATTTAGCGTCTAGCGTCTAGCGTCTAGCGTCTAGCGTCTAGCGTCTCAGGATTCAACACTCGGACCTCCCGCTGCGGGAAAGGAATCTCAATGCCATTCTGCTGCAGCGTTTCCAGAATAATGAGCAGCAAGTCACCACCGACCCGGTTGCGGCCGTCATCAATGCCTTCCATCCAGAACTCGACAAACATATTGATGCCATTGTCGCCAAAGCTATCAATCTCGCAGTCGGGGCGCTCTTCAATGGGCACATGGTCGCCACTGATCACCTGGGGATGCTCAGCCACCGCCTCCTTTACCAACTCCACCATCTCCCGCACATTGGTCTTGTAGGCCACCGAGAAGTCGACTCGATAGCGCTGCTTGATATCCTTGTGGGTCCAGTTGGTAAAGCTCGAGGTGATGAATTTTTCGTTGGGCACCACAATGTCCTTGCCATCGTAGGTCTCCAGCGTGGTGGAGCGCATGTTGAGCTGGGTCACAATGCCGGTGCGACCATCTTCCAACTCAACGTAATCACCCACCGTCACCGAGCGGTCCAGCAAAATGATAATGCCGGAAATAAAGTTGGAGGCGATGGCCTGCAAGCCAAAACCCAAACCAACACCCAAGGCACCACCGAATACGGCCAAGGCGGTGAGGTTAATCCCCATGACTTGCAGCAGCAGCAAAATCACCACCAGGGTGAGGCCAATCTCAAACAGCTTGGCCAGCACCTCGCGGGTACGAATATCGAGAGATTCCTGACGGCGGATCAGCGTCTGGCCGGTAGCGCTGGATACCCGGCCCAACCAGAACAACAGCGAGCCAAAAATCAGCAGCCGCAAAATGCCGTAAGCAGAGATGCGAATGTTGCCCACCTGCACGGCAATGGCATCGAGCACCTGGACGATATCGTCCAGCGCGCCGATCAGGTGTAAAAACAGCAGCGGTGCCCCAATCCAGCGAAACCACCCCGCCACAATCTTGTTTCTAATGGCGATATTGATGAAGGAGAAATACACCAGGAACAGCGCGATACCCAGCGCGCCACGCATGATCCAGCCTTCTTCGGTGAACCATTCGCTAAACTCCACCGCCAGGCGCAGCAACATAATGGCAAACACCGGAAACAGCAGCTTGCCACAGCGAAATATCAAACTGCGCACCGGGTGATTGGCCTCAGACAGACTCCGAAACACCGGAATCACCTGCCGGACCCGGCCGGCCAATAGCCAGGCCAGCACATAAATCAGGGTGATGACCCCCAACTCGCTGTAAATTTTACCCTCGGACAACAGCCCTAGAAATTTCACAAAGTACTGGTCGGCGGTGGCCAGAAAGGTCGGATTTTCCATGCAGACAGGTCCCGGAATCACACTAGTTTTGGTAGCTGCCCGCTGGGGACAGTCATTGTTGTTGGAGCCGATAGTGGATAGCGAATGCAGCGCCGCTGTCAATCAAAACCGGCCATACCGATCCAGGTCAGGCCAACAAAAAACGCCGGCACTCCACTGCCGGCTTACAGCACCAGGGTCCCGGGTTGGGCCGTGGGATGACTGAGGGGCAATTGCGCCGGGGCCGTGCCGGGCTGAGCCTGGGACGGCCTCACCGCATCGAGGGTCGGCGCCAGCGCGGCGGTCGGCGGCGAGGCCTCCACCGGCTGGGGAGCCGGGGCCGGCGCTGCATCCCGCGAATCCAACAGCATTGGGGTCAGAGCCGGCTGCAGTATCTTCAAGAGTTGCGCCGCCAGGCCGCTGGTGAATTCGAAGCCGCCGGATTCCTGTCCACCCACATGGGCAAGAATGACGCCGAAAAAGCGATCGCCGATATAGAACGTGAACAGCGCATTGCGGTTCACCGCCGACTCACCCACCAGCCGGCCACCGGCGGCGTAAGATTTCACCCGATGATCTCCCGTTCCGGTTTTTCCGCCGACCGCGATGGGTTTGCCGTCGGCATCCACATACACGCCCTTCAGGCGGCGGGCCGTGCCCACCTCAACAATATTAGCCAGGGCGCTGCGCACTGTCTGGCAAATCTCGGTCGACAGCACGGGCTGGCCGTTTCGGGAAACGTAGGAAAAATCGGTCTGATAAGGCGTATCTTCTGCAAAATGCAGGCTATCAATTTGGCGGAAAGGTTTGCGCACACCATTGTTGACGATGATGCCCATCAACTCGGCCAGGGCAATGGGGCGGTCGGCGGAAGCCCCCAGCGCGGTGGCAAAGGAGGGAATCAGGCTTTCAAAGGGGTACCCCAGCCGCTGCCACTGCTGGTGGATACTGCGAAAGGCATCCTGCTCCAACAGAATGCGAATGCGGCTGTCCTGGGCCCGAACCTTGCGCGACTTATTTAGCCAGGCATAGGCTTCCTGCCGGGCAGCTTCGCTATCCCGGTAAATTTCGCTCAAGGTAGCGCCGGGCTTGTCCAGCAAATACTTCACCACAAACAGCTCCAGCGGGTTCAGTCGCGCCAGGTAGGCTCGGTCATTGCTGTCGAACCGGCCGGGGTCAAACTGACGATAGAGCTTGGCAACATCGGCCTCCTCCATCAGTGCTGGCGGCAGACGAGCCTGCAGAAAAGCCGTCAGCTCCTCGGGGCTTGCCTCTGGCTGAACCGAGCGAAAAGCCATACTGAGCCGGCCCGGAAAGGGTTTGGTGCGACTGGCCAGCCGCGTCAGCAATTGCGCTTTATCCAGATTGGTATAAACCCGGTAGAACTGGTTGAGGAAGGTTTTCCCCTCCATATCGGCAAAGCGCTTGAGGTAATCCTTGCGGCGCGGGTCTTCACGGTCGAGCAGCAGTTGTTTGTAGCCGGGAATTTCCAAGGTGTAGTAACGGGCGATATCCCGCATCATGCGGATAAATACCAGATTGACTGAACGGGTCATTGCCTCACCCACGCTCATCACCCTGAAGTTGTCTGCCCGGTCAAAGTTGCTGAAGCGGTGCAAGCCACTCGCGGTAAAGAAGGCTTCCGCCGGACTGGCCGAGTAGCGCCGCTGCATCGCGGCCTCCAACAAACCCTTGAGATCAGCATCGGGGCGCTGAATCAGGTAATCCAGGGTCCACTGGCGCAGCGGGTCCTCTGCCAGCTTACGCGCCTGACTTAACTCGTCTTTTGCCAAGGCACGGTGGTTAAGATAGACCTTTTCGATAATTTCCAGATAACTGATCAGCGTTCGCAGTTTGGCGGTGGACCCCAGATCCAGTTTGGAACCCGTGTTCATATCAAAGGGCATGTTCAGGTTGTCGGTCTGTACCCGCAGCACATTGCCCGACGGTGTGCTCTCATACAGCAACACACTGTAGTCGAGAGCGTCGAGCTGATTTTCCCGAAGCAGTTTCTCTCCCAGCAAGCCAGACTGCTTGGCGTAGTTGAGGTCGGTCACTTGCTGCAGCAGCGCTTCCACCTTGGCCTGGGCCTCGCCATCGATTGTGGTATCGGCGGTCAGATCCAGACGGTCAAGCAAGTAAAGGCTATCCACGCCGAGCAGTTTCAACAACTCGGTACGCACATTGTTGACCGCCTTTCGGGAGACAAATACCGGTGGCGGCGGAATGGCAGAGCCCTGGGCAAAGCTCAGCGGCTGGGCCAGGGCGGCATTGCGCAGCGCCTCATCAATTACCCCGTTTTTTGCCAGCACACGCAGGTAGCGAGCGGTCAATTCTTCCAGTGCCGGGCGCCCCGCCAGCAGGTAATAAGAAGGGCGACGCTGGGACAGCAGCAGACTCAAGGCCGACTTGAATACTCGGGCCTGCTCATTGATATCAACAATCCCGTAGGGCGCGGACAGCACCCGGTTGGCGTAGGCGAAGTCGATGCCATACCAATATTTAAGCCCGTCTCCCACACCGTGAATCTCACCACGGCCCGGTCGACCTGACAGCGGCGTGGCATTGAGGTAATCCCGCACAATAATGCGCCGGGCCTCCCGGGTGTCGGTGCCCATGGCGTAGTAGCGCACACTGCCCGACACAATCTGGCGCAACTTTTCGTAACTGTCGGTGGTCAGGCCCCGGGGTGAGTAACGGAATTTTTCCATCTGCGTGGCCAGGGTGCTGCCACCCGGCCCCGATTCGCCGGGCTCGGCGATAAAAGGCAGCCGATACAAGGCCGCCTCGGCCAGCCGGTCCCATTCCACCACCGGATTCTTGCGCGGGTGGTGATCGCCCAGCAGTTCCCGGTTTTCAATAAATAACAGCGAGTTGAGCAGCAGTGGCGGAATGTCATCAAAGGCGCGATAGATGCTTTCCGGCTCCTTGGCCGAAAACAGGGTGTCACCATCCCGATCACTGATCACCAGACCCGACTGGGCTTTTACCGGGTAAGGCGGATTACCCCCCCACTCCATATAATCGATGAGTGCCGGAGAAAAGCGCGATTGCTGGGCAATTTGAAAGCTGCGCCCTGTCAGTCGGTCGCTGAAAGCTGGCAACCGGGTGTAGCCATTTTGAATATTGTACGGACCATGCCCGGGAAAGCGGATGGCATCCGAAGGCCCTTCTTTGACCTCAAACTGCAGCTTGGCCGCCAGCTCAGAAAAGTAACGCGCCTGAAAATACGACGTATGGAACTCAAAGGCCCCCACCGCCACGACCAGCAGCGTCACTGCCAACAACAGGCCGCCCGAGACATTGCGAATCACACGCCAATTAGCCACGATCTACACACCCAATCCCATTGGAAACCACACATTCAACTCAACTACACCACTTTACGCTGCCAGAGGGCTGGCCAGAGCAGGTGCTTTGCCAATCTGGCTAGCCTTTCACAGAATTACAGCAAGGCGCGCACGGCCTGTAAAATCAGCGCCAAGCCCATCGCCATGGTCACCACTTCAAACACCCGTTTGATCACCGGGTTTGCATAGCGAATGGCCAGGAAAGCCCCCACATAGCCACCCACCAGCGACCCCAACAGCAATGCGGGCAACCACGCCCACTTCACCGGGGTTTGCAAAGCCAGCGCCAGGGCGCCGGTACCGTTCCAGAACAACCCTACCAAAATCATGGTGTAGGCGGTGGCTCGTTTGAAGTCCAGACCAAACCAGGTGATCAACCACACCGTGACAAACAGCCCGGTCCCCGAGGTCAGCGACCCGTTGAGCACACCCAGCAAAAACAGCCCCAGCGCACCCACGCTGTATCCTGTCATATCCCGATGCCAGGGCTGATACTGCTGGCCAAGCTGCTTTTTAAACAGAGAATAAACACCCAGCCCCAGGGTTAGCACACCCAGCGCAAACTCGGCCGGTGCCGGTGGCACAGAGAGAATAATATTGGCACCCACCAGTACACCGGGCAAACCCGCTGCCAGCATCAGCGCGGCAAAACCCCATCGCAAATGACCTTCGCGCACATGCTTCAAGGTGGCGCCCAGGCCCAGGGCAACGGTGGCAATTTTATGGGTGGCCAGGGCCATGCTCAGTGGCAGCCCCAGAAAGATGAGCGCGGGTAATTGCAGCAAGCCTGCGCCGCCCCCGGCCATGGCAGACAGCACATTGGCAACCAGGGAAATTAGAAAAAGCGACAGGTGTTCCAGCAGGGGCATGACGGCGTCCTAAAGCCCGACGGCAAGCTAGGGCCGCCGGGAGCGGGCGACATTATACGGACTCCAACGCGGGTGGCAGCAAAAATCTTGTGCACTTTTGCCGGGACCCCGCGCGGCTTATTTAACACCCAGTTTTTCGTGGTACTGCTTGCGCACGTCCCGGAGCTCTTCCAGCAGTGCCCGGGCCGCATTGATATCGCCTGAGTCTACCGCCAGCGTCAGCTGGGCCGTCAGCTGACCGACCTTTTCCAGGCCTTCATCAAACGCAGCCTGGTGTTCTGGCTTTACCGCTTGCTGGCGGGCAATTTCCAGCTCGGCCTTAAATACGTCAAGCTCAGCCTTCATATCGACCAAGGCCGGGGCTTCTTTCATGGACTTGTAAGACTCGCCCATGCCTTCCATTGCACCGTGAAGCTCACTCTCACCGCAGGCCGCCACTGCAAAAGCAACAACCAATACCGCGCCCAGAGAACGGGTTTTCATAATCCTTCCTCAAAAGTTAACTGACGATTTGTTTTGAATACGCCCGTCTGAAAATGTTCCATGCATTGTCAGACGGGTAGCCGTTGCCAGGGTTACCTGTAAGTACGCCACCTGCTAAAGCGTCACTGTGATGGCGCGAGCCGCCGATTTGGCTTTTTCTTTGGCGGTGTCAATGTCGACTCCCCGCGCCAGCGCAACCCCCATCCGCCGTTTACCTGCCACCTCCGGTTTGCCAAACAGGCGCAACTGAGTATCAGCATCAGCCAGTGCCGAATGAAGATTACCATAGCTTGCCTGACTCGAATCACCCTCCACCAGCAACACCGCCGAGGCCGACGGGCCGTGCTGGACAATGTTCGGAATGGGCAAGCCAAGAATCGCCCGGGCATGCAGGGCAAACTCGGATAAATCCTGGGAGATCAGGGTCACCAAGCCGGTATCGTGTGGCCGGGGAGATACCTCGCTGAAGTAAACGTCGTCGCCTTTAATAAACAGCTCTACGCCAAAAAGGCCCCAGCCCCCCAGCGCCGCCGTCACCTTTTCTGCCATGTCTTTGGAGCGCTGCAGGGCCAAATCGGACATTGGCTGGGGCTGCCAGGATTCCTGGTAGTCCCCATCTTCCTGGCGGTGGCCAATGGGGGCGCAAAAGCTGGTTGCCGTGTCGTCACCGCAAGGGCCGCGATGACGAATCGTCAGCAGCGTGATTTCATAGTCGAAATCCACGAAGCCTTCCACGATCACCCGACCGGCACCGGCGCGACCGCCCTGCTGGGCGTAGTCCCACACCTTCTGGCTATCGGCACTATTTCTGAGCAGACTTTGCCCCTTGCCCGAGCTGCTCATTATCGGCTTCACCACACAGGGCAAACCGATGCTCGCCACCGCCTGTTCAAAATCGGCATAGGAATCGGCAAAAATATAGGGCGAGGTGGCTAGCCCCAACTCTTCAGCCGCCAGCCGGCGGATGCCTTCCCGATTCATGGTCAATCGCGCGGCCCGGGCGGTGGGCACCACGTTGTAACCCTCTGACTCCAGTTCCACCAAGGTATCGGTGGCGATGGCCTCAATCTCAGGCACGATAAAATGAGGTTGCTCCTGCTCAATCACCCGACGCAATTCCGCGCCGTCGAGCATGGAAAAACTATGGCTTCGATCCGCCACTTGCATGGCTGGCGCATTGGCGTAGCGATCACAGGCAATCACTTCGCAGCCCAGTCGCTGCAGCTCAATAACCACCTCTTTACCCAGCTCGCCAGCACCGCACAGCAGCACCCGGCAAGCGGTATCTGAAAACGGAGTACCAATTGACACCATAGTCTGTATCTCTCTAAAACGGGCGGAGGGTCGGACATCATACCCAAGGCCATGTCCTGGCAACAGGGAATACCCAGGGCAACACTAGACGGAGGCAAATCAGCAACCGATAGCCTGGAAGAACGACGGCCGAAGAGTACGGGGACGGTAAGATCGCGCGCTAGACGCCTTCCGGGGCGTGCGCCTCAAATTGCGGCACCCCTTCCGGCATCACTTCCCAGCTGGCCTTGGAGCCGACAAAGATATGCTTGCCAATTTGAATCTGGGGATCTTCATTCAAACACCCCAGCGTGATGCCGTGGACCTTGCCCTGATATATACCGCACAGAGTCGAACCACAGCGCTTGCAAAACTGCAGGCCGTAATCCTGCTGACTGGCATAAGTGGTTAAGTGCTCACTGCCGCGAAGCCAACGAAAATCATCGGCATTGACCAAAGCATAGGCAGAAGCCTGCGCGCTAAAAACCTTGCGGCAGCGAGAGCAATGACAAGAGCGAGCATCAAACACCGGGCCCGTTATTTCATAGGCAATATCGCCGCAAAAGCATTCCCCGCTCAAGCGCATTGTTCACCCCCTCTCCGATGCGATGTTCACCCGCAATAACGAATGATTTTCTCGCAACTATTATCCCAGCAATGACTATCCCGGCGCTGGCGACCGGCTCTCATTTCACCGCGGTAATCTAATAGCCGGCAGCTTCGCCCTGAATTGATCCGCCGGTCTGCTGCGCGCCGGCTAACTATAACGCCATGCTGGGTTGCAGCGGCCGGTATTTCCACAACTCCACGATGCCCGGCTCTGCCGCCAGCACATCGGCTGCCCGGTTGAACAGGCTGCTGGCCGAGGCCATGTGGGAGTCTTCGCGCAGCACCCTGACCTCCATGCTGGGCTTGCCCTTCACTTTCCAGCTCATGTATTCGGTTTCATCGTCGCGAAAATCCCGGTATTCAAAGCAGCTCTGCACAGCAATGCCCTGGCGGGTGGCGATCTTCGCCCGCATGCGAGTACCCACCACGGTGCCGGCTTTAAGGGTTGTCTCCAGCCAGCGGCTGTGGTGGTCCTCCTCCCAGACAATGGGTTCGAGCTCTTCTTCCACGCTCAGTAACTCAAGGCCGAGGGCATCCACCACACACAGTGGCGGCGTTCTGGCCACCCCGGCCAGCCCCTTCTGCCCGGCAATGCCGTTGCGATGGTATTCCTCCACCGACAGCCCCGCGCCGCAGTAGCGCAGCAGGTGAACCCCCTGGCGACCAATATCAGTGAACGACAAGTGAGTCATGGACTCGATATGGGTGTTGGGGCCAACAGACAGAATCCCGGCCCAGATGCGGGTCATATCCCAAATACCGCCGCCGGTGAAGGTCACCTGATTGGCCAACGCCAAGGCCTGAATTTGTTCTGCAACCTCAGGGTTAAGTCGGTAGGGGTTACAGGATTCAGAGCCGTGACAGAGAATATTGGCGCCAGCATTCATCAATCGCTGGTAGGAGATGAGGTTTTCATTCAAGCGGTCCGATACCGCAACAAAGGCTAAATCGGCATTGAGGCGTGAGTAATCTGCCGTGTCACAATCTTCAATGATGACACCAATGGCTTCTCGACCGAGCAGTTCACCAAGATCGCGGCCCACTTTGTCGCCTGCCCGATTGTAGGCAGCGGCGATCTCCCAGCCTTTATCCAGGGCAAAGCCCGCTAATTGCTGGCCGACAAAACCCAGGCCGTAGAAGGCAACGCGAGGCGAAATCTCGTTATTATTCATAAGATTGGCATCCGAAAATCAAGTGAAAAATTGCAGGAGAAGACAGTGCGGAGCGGTAACAAATATTGACTCCAAGCTCAACATTGGCTCCAATACTATTTCTGGATTTTGTCACAGGTCAAGACTTGGCGAGCAAAAACAAACAACAATAACAGCCCTGAGCGAGTGAAATGTCTGCAATAAAAAACGAACAAATTGAGCCGCGATCATTTCAAGAGTTGATTCGTCCCCAGGACGAAATGCGGCGTCATCCTAAGCAGGAGCGGTCGCGTCGGATGGTACTTGCCATTGTGCAGGCCGCGCGATTTATTCTGTTGCAGCACGGGCGTGAGGGATTGACCACCACCGCGCTGGAAACCGTATCTGGGGTACCAAAATCCTCTATTTACCAATACTTTCCCAATCTGGACGCGATTGTATTCGAGGTTTTTCGCGAGGTGATCCGCGAGTGTCAGCTATCGGAGTATCGCGCCTTTCCGAGCCAACACCCCCCCACGGTCATGTCGTTTATTTACTGGCTGCTCGACTGGTCCATTGATATTCACCGCAAGCTTCTGGAGATTGACCGCTCCCTGCTGCTGGAACACCGGGGCTTTTGGGACACCTGGAAGGAGCTGGACCAGAATCTCGCACCTAACAGTTCTACCGAGCATTTCATTTACGAAAACCTGAAGCGCTGCAGTGACTTTGTTCCCGGCGACGACGATGTCATGCGGGTTCATGCGCTGGGCCGCACGGCGCAGATGCTGGTTTACTCCATGATGGCGGACAACCCCGAGTTTATTGAAAATGAAGAATTCCGGCACATGCTGGCCCGGATGTGTGTTGCCGCCTTCAGCACCCGGCCAACCACGAGCCCCATGCGAACAAACTAACCCACAACAGAACCCGAACAGCTCTGAGAGCGTTCGGAAAAAACCTTAATAATCAGCACATTAATAACCCTATTCAAATTCTGAAATCCGACCCGCCTTCGCTTGTTCCAGCCCATCTCTCTTCGTAATCTGAAAAAAGACGCACTCGCCAACGGCGGGGTCCGAATCCCGGACTTGCCAGCGGTGAAATTGCTCCGCACCCACAATAACGAAGAGATGATCTGATGCAAGATTCAACTACCGAAGCCGCTGCGGCGGAAATGCCGCCCGCCATTCCCCTTGAAGTAGACGCCCTGATGCAGGCCGCAGCCGAGGCCACCGGCTTGTCTGACTTTGGTGACCTGTCCTTCAAAAAGGGATTGGAAATCATGGTGCAAGACCTGAACACCACCGCCAATCTCCACGAAGGCGGCAAGATCGGTCAGGCCTATGGCATCGTACGCATGCTGAGCAACCGCCTGCGCTACCTTGACGACGTCAAAAAGCATCCCGAGATTCGCGACGAAAAAATCATTGCGCCCATCGTCATTGCCGGCCTGCCGCGCACCGGCACCTCCAAGCTGCAACGGGTGATGTCCGGTGACCCCGGTGTGCAGCGCCTGGAAATGTGGAAGCTGATGAACCCCGCCCCCTTCCCGGGCGAGGAGCCGGGCAACCCGGTAGAGCGGATCGCCTTTGCCAAAGGCGTGGAAGAGGTGTTTCGCACCCAGTTCCCCGGCTGGATGGCCCGCCACCCGATGGAAGCCGAACAGCCCGATGAAGAACTGTTCATCATGGAAATGTCGCTGGAATGCACCGTGTCCGCCATGGTGGCGCGCATGCCAAATTTCCGCGAATACACTATGCAGATAGACCCGCGGCCAACCTACAAAATTCTGTTCGAAATGATGCAGTACCTGCAGTGGCAGGACGGTGGCGCCCGCGGCCGTCCCTGGATCATGAAGTCGCCGGTGCACGTCGGTTATCTGGACATTCTGTTTGAGTTCTTCCCCGATGCGACCGTGGTCCACTCCCATCGCAGCCCGCAAAAAACCGTACCGTCATTTGCCTCGACGATCTACGAACTACGCAAGACCTCCACCGAATCGATTGATCCTGTGGAAGTGGGCCAGGAATGGTTCGACTACTGGGCGCGCCTGACCGACCGTTATTTACAAGTGCGGGACACACTGCCCCACGAGCAGATCGTTAACACCCACTTTGATGAAGTGTGTAACGACCCGATCAGCGTGATCTCCAAGGTGTATGAAAAGGCCGGCCGCGAGCTGACCCCAGAGGCCATTGCCGGCTGCAAGGAATACGACGAGAGCCGTCCGGCCAATCACTGGGGCGCCTATGGCTACACCCAGGAAGAATTCGGTCTCAGTCCCGAAGCCATCGATAAGCGCTTCGCTGAATATCTGAAACTGTTCGGCTAAACCGCCCTTACTGCCAGTCACCCCTTGGCAAGGGCTGATGCCAGATCTTATCAGCCCTTGCCTTTTTCGCGCCTCACTCAACAGCTAGGGGCGCGTCGGCCGGCATCAGACTGATAGGACAATCACCATGTCTTTAACATCGAATAGCGCGACTTCTGAGTCAGTATCGCCGGCCTTGTGGTCAGCGGTGACTGACGCGATCCAATCCCTGGAAAAATTGGTCTGGGACAATCCCCGCATTAGCGACGACCTCACTCGCGCTGAGGGCATTCGTTACCTCAGCCGTCTGGTGGCCGGGGCGATTCCGATGACCATGGAATGCTGGAACAGCGACTACCCCAGCATGCTCAAATTTCTCTCAACCCGGATTCAATACGGCTTGCCCGCGGCAGATGCGCTGTATCACTGGGCAGCAGTCCACGGCGATCACGTTTACCGCATTCGCGGTCAGCGGGGCTCCAGTCTGCTGATGGACTGCGAAACCCGCCACGGCCACTTTGCCAACATTGACGGCTGGCAGATCTGCGACCGCCGCAATGAATTCGAACTGGGCGACGACGGCAGTATCGAAATCGTTCTGAGCCACCACGAACAGCCCGGCAACTGGGTCAAAATCCCCGAAGGCCCGGGTGACATTGTCTTCCGCCAGTACTTTTACGATTGGGACAACGAAACCCAGGCACAGCTGCATATCTCCCGGGACGGTGCCCGTTTTCCCGCACCACCGATCAGCCCAAGCATTATTGCCGAGCGCACCGAGATGTTGCTCAACTGGCTGAACAAGCTACCCGCCTTCTTTGCCAGTCAGGTTGATGCCTATTACCAGCAACCCAGCAATGAAATGGCCTTCGACCAACTCTCAATTGGCTGGGCCGCACTGCAGTACGGCAAGGGTAACTACGAAGTCGGCGAGGATGAAGCGCTGTTAGTAGAACTGGTTCCACCAAAAGCGGATTACTGGAGCCTACAGCTCTACAGTCACTACTGGGATGCCCGAGACTGGCAGCTGCGCCAGACTTCCATTAACGGCCACCAGGCGCAACTCGATGAAGACGGGATTTTTCGGGGGGTAATTGCCCACCGCGACCCCGGTGTGCGCAACTGGCTCGATGCCGCCGGCCACACCATGGGCTTGCTATCTGCCCGTTACATTCGCGCCCAGGACACGCCGGTTCCCAAAATTACCCGCATTAAATTTTCAGACATCGATGCCCACTTCCCTAACCCCGCGCAACATATCGACGCGGATGAACGCAGCGCGATATTGCAGCGGCGTTACGAGTCTGCCGTCCGGCGCGGCTGTTTGTAAGCATCGTTCACTAACCCTGTTCACAACCCTTGGTAATAACAATCACAACGAGGCATTTTATGAGCTACTTAGACGAACTCTTCAACAACACAGGTAAAGTCGCCCTGGTCACCGGTTCTGGTACCGGCATGGGTGTGGCGATGGCCAAAGCACTGGCCAAGTCTGGCGCCAAAGTGATTTGCGCGGCCCGCCGCAAGGAAAAGATCCAGGCGGTGGCCGATGAGATCAATGCCGATGGCGGTGAGGCCATCGCCGTGTCTCTGGATATTGGCAGCACCGAGAGTGTTACCCAGGCCTTTGATGAGGCCGAAGCCAAATTCGGTAACGTGGATATTCTGGTCAACAACGCCGGTCAGATTCTGTTTGTGCCATTCCCCAATGTCTCCGACGAAGAATGGGACAATCTGGTCAATGTGAACCTGACCGGCACCATGCGCATGTCCCGGGAGTTCTCCAAACGGCTGATGGCCAAAGATCTGCCTGGCGCCATTGTTAACGTCACCTCGATTACCGGGATCCAGACCCTGCGCAATGTGCCCTGCTACGGCGCGGTGAAGGCCGGCCTTAACCAACTGACCAAGCAGATTGCCGCCGACCTGTTCGAAACCAAAATCCGCTGCAACGCCATTGCGCCAGGCTACTTTATGACCGAGATGGTGGATTGGTATTTTGAGACCGAGCAAGGCCAAGCCGAAGTAGCACGCCTGCCGTCCAAACGGATTGGTGATGTGAAAGAGCTCGAGGGCACCCTGTTGCTGTTAACCAGTGGCGCATCCAGCTTTATTAACGGTGCGGTCATTCCAGTGGATTACGGCCACTCTATCTTGCTTGCCTGATTAGAGGGCCTGCGCAGCGGCACCAAGCCGCTGCGTTTCTTCCACACCAACAGGATCATTCATACCGGTAATTCGTTCACACCCATAGATACAGCAGCTGCAACACCACAAAGGCGTAAAAGCCTGCCAGCACATCATCGATCATAATGCCCAGGCCGCCATGCACCTTGGCGTCGAGCACCCGGATCGGCCAAGGCTTCCAGATATCAAACAGGCGAAATAAAGCGAAGCCCAAGCCTACCCAAAACCAATTCGCCGGCGCCAGAAACAGGGCGATCCACAAACCGACAAACTCATCCCAGACAATGCCGCCGTGATCGTGCACGCCGAGGGCCTTGGCCGTTTCGCCGCAGATATAAACACCTAATGCGAAGGCCGCAATCACCACGACGATATACATCGGCGTGGATAACATCTGCAGCAAAAACCACAACGGCAACGCGGCGAGAGTGCCGAAGGTGCCCGGCGCCTTAGGTGACAGGCCGCTGCCAAAACCCAGCGACAAAAGATGGGTGCCATCCTTAAGCAGCGCTGGAGGAATGGGTGTACTCATTATTCTTCCCTAACCAAAGACAAACTAAAAATGCTGGTAGCCACCGGGCAATGACCGCAACTGGCCATTGTCGTTCAAGCAGCGCAATCCGCTATCGGCCTCAATATGCCCCACCAGATGAATGGGCAAACCTATCGTTTGAGAGATGGCCAACACCTGTTCATGATGCGGGGGCGGCGCGGTAAAACACAGTTCGTAATCATCACCGCCACCCAGCGCATATTCCAGGGCCTGCTCCCCCGCCTCGCCCCGCAGGGCCGGCGACACCGGCAACCGCTCACTGTGTAGCGTCGCGCCAACCTGACTGGCAGCAAGAATATGCCCCAGATCAGCCGCCAGCCCATCGGAAATATCCACCGCCGCCGAGGCCACGCCGCGCAGGGCAAGGCCGAGGGCCAGACGTGGCTGGGGTGCCAGGTAGCGCTGCATCAGCTGGGCTTGGTGACCGTTCAATTGGGGCTGATCCAACCAATTCAGTGCCGCCCGGGCCTCACCCAAATACCCCGACACATAAATGTTGTCGCCAACCTCGGCACCACTGCGCAGCAAAGCCGCGCCAGCCGGGGCGAACCCCATCACCTGAAAGGACAGGGTTAACGGCCCCTTCGTGGTATCGCCGCCAATCAGTGCCATGCCAAAATCCGCCCCGGCCTGATGCAGCGCCTCAGCAAACGGGGCGAGCCAGGCTTCGCTGACTTCGGGCAGGGTGAGGGCAAGGGTGTAGGCCGCTGGCTGGGCGCCGCAGGCGGCAAGGTCGCTGACACAAACCGCCAGGGCCCGGCGGGCCAGATCGGCAGGATGAAAAGCCTTGGGAAAGTGAACCCCTTCGACCAGGGTGTCCACCGAGATCAGCAATTGCTCCCCCGGCGGCGGGGTGAGAATGGCGCAGTCATCGCCAATACCGAGCGAGACGGTCGACGGCGCGGATGCTGGACGGGAGGCATTCACACCGCGGCGGAAGAAGCGTTCGATCAGCTCAAACTCCGACAGCGGCATGAATCAGCAAGCTCCTCAGGCGCGCTTTTCAGCGGCCACTTCCACCGCCCGGCATTCAACCGCCACTTTGTCCAACACACCATTGATGTAACGGTAACCGTCGGTCGCGCCAAAACGCTTGGCCAGATTCACGGTCTCGTTGATGGCCACTTTGTATGGAACATCAATGCGACGCAGCAACTCGTAGGTGCCCATGCGCAGCAAGCTCAGCTCGATGGGATCAAGGTCGTCGAGGCTGCGATCCAGGTGCTTTGCGAAACGCTCCTGCAATTCGCCCACCTGGGCGGGAATGTTGTGCACCAGGTCATGAAAAAACTCGATATCGACATTAGCCATGTCGTAATCGGTCAGAAACTGGGCCTCGATTTCATTCAGGCCCTGCCCCGCAATGTGCCACTGATACATGGCCTGCAGGGCGTAGTGCCGCGCCTTGCGGCGGCGGGCCGTCAGCAGGTGCTGGGGCGTTGTGGGTACACGTTTAGCCACAATAAATTCTCTTCAATGTCGTTGGCAGCGCCGCCCTTCCAGGGCAGCCCCGCGCTTAAAGCTGCTTGAGCAGGCTGACCATTTCCAGCGCGGACATGGCGGCTTCTTCGCCCTTGTTGCCCGCCTTGGTACCGGCGCGCTCGATCGCCTGTTCAATGCTGTCTACGGTCAATACGCCAAAGGCCACCGGCACACCATGCTGCATGGACACCTGAGCCAGACCCTTGGTGCACTCGCCTGCCACATACTCGAAGTGGGGAGTGCCGCCGCGAATGACCGCGCCGAGGGCAATAATGGCATCGTATTGTTTCTGCTCTGCGACTTTCTGGCAGACCAGCGGAATTTCAAAGGCGCCGGGAGCGCGCACAATGGTCACATTGTCTTCAGCCACACCGTGACGACGCAGGGCATCCAGTGCGCCCTCAAGCAGACTTTCCACCACAAAGCTGTTCCAGCGACCGACGACAATCGCAAATTTGCCGCTGGCGGCGGTGAAGTTACCTTCGATTGTTTTCATCATTGTTCCTTAATCGTATTACGACTGCCCGACACATTCGGACTGACTTATTAACCTGGCATTGCATTGGCCTGTTGGCCAATGGCGGCACACCCTTGTGCCGCATTAACCCGACTTAAAAAACTGCCGGGTTAATGGTCAGGCGCCCACTTCTTCGGGGCTGACAAATTCGACCATCTCCAGATCAAAGCCGGAGATGGCATTGTATTTCACTGGCGCGCCCATCAGGCGCAACTTGCCAGCACCGACATCCCGCAGAATCTGGGAGCCCAGACCGATATTAAAATAGGTGGTCTGGTACTGAATGCTGTCCCCTTGCAGGGGCTGCTTCAGACCCCGGGCAATATCCAGATCGTAAAGGATATCTTCGGCTTTTTCCCGGTTTGCCAGCAGCACCACCACCCCACCGTGCTTGGCAATGGCACTCAAACAGCGATTGATATTCCAGCCGGTGGTTTTTCCCGGCGGCTGGGTTTGCAGCAGATCGCGCACGGTCGAGCCCAGATGCACCCGGGCCAGGCAGGGCTCGTCGGCGTTGATTTCGCCCTTCTGCACGGCGAAGTGAATCTCGCCCGCCACCGAATCCTTGTAGGCGTGCAGCTGGAAATCACCGTAGTCAGTGGAAATGGTGCCGGAGCTGATCCGCTCCACCGTGCGCTCGTTAAGCACCTGATAGTGAATCAAATCGGCGATAGTGCCCATTTTCAGGTCGTGCTGCGAGGCGAATTTTTCAAGGTCTTCCCGGCGCGCCATGGTGCCGTCTTCGTTCATGATCTCGCAGATCACCCCAGTGGACTCAAAGCCCGCCAACCGGGCCAGATCGCAGGCCGCCTCGGTGTGACCGGCGCGGTTGAGCACACCGCCGGGCTCCGCCATCAGCGGGAAAATATGACCGGGCTGGACAATATCCTCTGCCACCGCATTTTTCGCCGCGGCGGTACGCACGGTGTGGGCACGGTCAGCGGCGGAAATCCCGGTGCTGACCCCTTTTGCCGCTTCAATCGACACAGTGAACTTGGTGCCAAAGCCCGAGGCATTGCGGTCGACCATCAGGGGCAAATTCAGCTGCTTGCAGCGCTCACGCGTCATCGGCATGCAGATCAGCCCGCGGCCGTGGGTGGCCATGAAGTTGATATCCTGGGGACGTACGCACTCGGCGGCCATCACCAGGTCGCCTTCGTTTTCCCGATCCTCATCGTCCATCAGAATGACCATTTTGCCCAGACGGATATCCTGGATCAGGTCTTCAATTTTGCTAAACGCCATAAAAAAGCCTTCATTTGCGGGCCGCTCAGCGACCCCGTCGTAAAAAACCGTTCTCCGCCAGCGTGGCCATACTCACCCCGGCGCTTGCGCTGTGTCCATCGGCCTGCAACAGGCGCTCGAGGTAGCGCGCAATAATATCCACCTCGAGGTTTACCCGGCTGCCGGTGCAGTAACTGGCAATCGTCGTTTGCGCCGCGGTGTGAGGCACAATATTGAGGTCAAACAGGCGACCTTCAAGGCTGTTCACTGTCAAGCTCACGCCATCCACCGTGATGGAGCCCTTTGCTGCAATATAGCGGGCCAATTCTGCCGGTGCCTCAATGCGCAGCCGAATCGAGCGGGCATCTTTGCGCAGGCTGACAATCGTCCCCACGCCATCAACGTGACCACTAACAATGTGACCATCAAAACGGCTGCCCACGGCCATCGCCCGCTCCAGGTTGACCGGATCACCGACTTTGGCCTGGGCAAAACTGCTGTGGCTCAGTGTTTCTCTGGACACGTCAGCCCAAAAGCCGTCGGCCTGCAGTTCTACCACCGTCAGGCACACACCATTGCTGGCGATGCTGTCGCCCAGCTTCACGGTTTGCAAGGGCAGGTCACCGCTGGCGATACGCAGACGCAGATCGCCATCTGTAGGCTGCAATGCCGCAATCTGCCCGACCGCTTCAATAATTCCGGTGAACACTCAGTTCTCCTTTTTGGCCAGGCGGCACTGCCAGCGCCAGTCGCGTCCAACAGCGCGAATATCGACAATCTCCAGCTCCCGCCGCTGGGCCATGGTTTCCATCGGCCAGTTCATCAACGGCCGACCGGCGCTGCCCATCAGCGAGGGCGCCATGTAAATAAACCACTCGTCCACCAAACCCGCCTGCAAAAAGGCGCCGGACACGGTCGCACCCGCCTCCACCATGACCTCATTACAGCCCCGGCGAGCCAGCTCAGCCATCACCGCAGAAAGGAGCAATCCGCCCTCTTCACCCTGGGCCACTTCGTTCACTTCTACCCCGCACTTGCGCAAGGCTTCGGCGGCAGGGCTGTCCATTTTGCTGGCCCCCGTCAGAATCAGCAGCGGACCGCCGCCCTGGAGCAACTTGGCCTTCAGCGGCGTGCGCAGTTGACTGTCAAGAATCACCCGTATCGGTTGCCGCCATACCGGGTCAGCGCCCTCTACCGAGAAATCCTCGGGCCGCACCGTAAAGGCCGGGTCATCGGCCAGCACCGTTTCGACACCGCTCACAATGGCGCAGCTCAATGCCCGCAGGCGCTGCACATCGGCCCGGGCCTCCGGGCCGGTAATCCAGTAACTCTCACCGGATGCCATCGCCGTGCGCCCATCCAGGCTCATGGCCGACTTCATCCGCACCCAGGGCTGCCCCCCTTGAATCCGGCGAATATAGCCCGGGTTCAGCGCCGCAGCCTGGCTCTCCAACACACCCACATCCACCTGAATACCGGCGCTGCGTAACTTTTCAATGCCCTTGCCCGCCACCAGTGGATTGGGGTCGGTCATGGCCACCACCACCCGCGCCAGTCCGGCTGCTACCAGGGCATCGGCGCAGGGCCCAGTGCGGCCACGATGGGAACAGGGTTCCAGGGTCACGTAGGCCGTCGCCCCTTTGGCCTCTCCCGGCGCCAATGCGGCCAGAGCATTCACCTCCGCGTGGCCCTCACCGGCACGGGCATGCCAGCCCTCGGCAATCAGGCTGGTTTTGCGGGTAATCACGCAACCCACCCGG
This sequence comes from Spongiibacter taiwanensis, assembly GCF_023702635.1. Lineage (NCBI taxonomy): Bacteria > Pseudomonadati > Pseudomonadota > Gammaproteobacteria > Cellvibrionales > Spongiibacteraceae > Spongiibacter > Spongiibacter taiwanensis. Next base: position 2,336,486 of record NZ_CP098455.1, on the reverse strand, counting down.
GGATTGGGGCTGGTACCAAACCGCCCCTGTTTGGCGAGCTGAATCGCCCGCGCCATCATTTGGGTGTCAAATTCGCCGGTCTTCATACCTGATCAAGTTTGGCACTGCGCGGTTCGGCAGAAAGACGATCGATTTCTGCACGGAATTCATCCAGATCCTGAAAGCTGCGATAGACCGAGGCAAAGCGAACGTAGGCCACGTGGTCCAGCGCCTTTAAGGCCTCCATGACCAGCTCACCCACATCCCGGCTGGCAATCTCCCGCTCACCGGTCGCCTGCAGTGCCCGCTTGATGCCAGAAATTTCGGCCTCAATGTCTTCCACGCTGACTGGGCGCTTCTCCAGGGCTTTGAGCAGCCCCGAACGCATTTTCTCTTCGTTGAAAGGCTCCCGGGAACCATCGGTTTTGATGATTTTGGGCATCAACAGCTCAGCGCTTTCGTAGGTAGTAAAGCGCTCAGCGCACGACAGGCACTCCCGGCGCCGACGCACCTGACCACCCTCGGCGACCAGGCGGGAGTCGATTACCTTGGTGTCATCGAAATTGCAGAAGGGGCAGCGCATGGTGGGGAGCCTCGTGGACGGTTTTTACCAGCTTAGCAGTTATGACACTTCGGCAATGCGCCGCTGGCCAGAAGTCTGAGGTCAGACGTCAGACGAAGTCACTCGCGTCAGACGTCCGACTTCAGGCGTCAGACTCAGGCATACACCGGAAAGCGCTTACAAATCTCCAGCACTTTGCCCTTCACTTCTTCGATCTTGGCAGAGGCATCACCGGCTTCCAGGGCTTCCAGCACGTCGCACATCCAGCCAGCCAGCTCAACGCACTCCGCTTCTTTGAAGCCACGAGTGGTTACCGCCGGGGTACCCACGCGCAGACCGCTGGTGATAAACGGCGAACGCGGATCATTGGGCACCGCATTCTTGTTTACGGTGATATTCGCCGCACCCAGGGCCGCATCGGCGTCCTTACCGGTGTAGGACTTACCAATCAGGTCCACCAGCATCAGGTGGTTCTGGGTTCCGCCGGAGACGATGTTAATGCCGCGCTCGATAAAGGTCTTGGCCATGGCCTGGGCGTTAGCCACCACCTGCTTCTGGTAAGTGACAAACTCGGGGCTCTGGGCCTCTTTGAAGCTGACCGCTTTGGCCGCAATCACGTGCATCAGCGGGCCGCCCTGACCACCGGGGAATACCGCGGAGTTCAGCTTCTTCTCGATCTCTTCATTGGCACGGGCCAGAATCAGACCACCGCGGGGGCCGCGCAAGGTCTTGTGCGTGGTGGTGGTCACCACGTCGGCAACCGGCACCGGGTTGGGGTACACACCCGCGGCAACCAGTCCGGCCACGTGGGCCATATCCACCATCAGGTAGGCACCGACTTTGTCAGCGATTTCACGGAATTTTGCCCAGTCAACAATGCCGGAGTAAGCAGAGAAGCCGGCCACGATCATCTTGGGCTTGTGCTCCAGGGCCAGCGCCTCAACCTGGGCGTAGTCGATCTCACCGGTCTCATTGTTCAAACCGTACTGCACCGCGTTGTAGGTTTTGCCGGAGAAGTTGGGCTTGGCGCCGTGGGTCAGGTGACCGCCCGCGTCCAGGCTCATGCCCAGTACGGTTTCGCCGGGCAGCACCAGCGCTTGATACACAGCGGCATTCGCCTGAGAGCCGGAGTGGGGCTGAACGTTGGCGTAGTCGGCGCCGAACAGGGCCTTGGCCCGGGCAATGGCCAGATCTTCGGCCTTGTCCACATACTCACAGCCACCGTAGTAGCGCTTGCCGGGGTAACCTTCTGCGTACTTGTTGGTCAGTACGGTACCCTGGGCCTGCATGACCGCCGGGCTGGTATAGTTCTCGGAAGCAATCAACTCGATATGTTCTTCCTGACGAACCTCTTCCTCTTGAATGGCAGACCAGATCTCTGCATCAAATCCAGCAATGGTCATTTCTTTGTCAAACATTACTACCCCCGCAAGGCATACAGGCTGAGAAAAGCCGCGCATTGTACAATAAATGGGCGCCTGCGGCACCGTTTTCAGCCAGCAAATGCCGCAACTGGCAATGGCCCCGACAGCAGCTGCCAGATCGGCCAAAATCTGTCCTTTCGCGCCCGGCGAGATTGCGAAAAGCACCCCAATTAGGTACCTTTTCGCCCACTTTCCGGCGCACTTCCTTCCACCCCAACACGCCGGCCACAACGCAAATTACCTTCAGCGGAGTCAAGATGGCGCAGTTCGTCTACACCATGAATCGCGTGGGCAAGGTTGTCCCACCCAAGCGGGAAATTCTGCACGATATTTCCCTGTCCTTTTTCCCCGGCGCCAAGATCGGCGTGCTCGGCCTGAACGGCGCCGGTAAGTCCACCCTGCTGCGCATCATGGCCGGGGTGGATACTGAATTTAACGGCGAGGCCCGGCCCCAGCCCGGCATCCAGATTGGCTACCTGTCCCAGGAGCCCCAGCTCAACCCCGACAAAGACGTGCGCGGCAATGTGGAAGAGGGCCTGAGCGAGGCCATCAATGCCCTGGCCGAGCTGGATAAGGTCTATGCCGCCTACGCCGAACCGGACGCCGACTTCGATGCCCTGGCCAAGCGCCAGGCGGAGCTGGAGGATATTATCCAGGCCACCGACGCCCACAATATTGACCACAAGCTGGAAGTGGCCGCCGACGCCCTGCGCCTGCCGCCCTGGGATGCCGACGTGACCAAACTGTCCGGGGGTGAGCGCCGCCGAGTGGCTCTATGCCGCCTGCTGATGTCGGCGCCCGACATGCTGCTGCTGGACGAGCCCACCAACCACCTGGATGCGGAATCCGTGGCCTGGCTGGAGCGCTTCCTGTGCGATTTCCCCGGCACCGTGGTGGCCATTACCCACGACCGCTACTTCCTGGATAACGCGGCGGGCTGGATTCTGGAGCTGGACCGGGGTCGCGGCATTCCCTACGAGGGCAACTACTCCGACTGGCTGGAGGCCAAGGAGAAGCGCCTGGAGCAGGAAGCCAAGTCGGAAGCCTCTCGCCAGAAGACCATCGCCTCGGAACTGGAGTGGGTGCGCAGCAACGCCAAGGGTCGCCAGAGCAAGAGCAAGGCCCGTCTGGCCCGCTTTGAAGAGCTGCAAAGTCAGGAATTCCAGAGCCGCAGCGAGACCAACGAAATCTACATTCCACCGGGTCCCCGTCTGGGCGACAAGGTGATTGAGGTCAACAACATCAGCAAGAGCTACGGCGACCGCCTGCTGATTAACGACCTGAGCTTTGCCATCCCTAAGGGCGCCATCGTCGGCATCGTCGGTGGTAACGGCGCCGGTAAATCGACCCTGTTCCGAATGATTACCGGCAAGGAGCAGCCGGATAGCGGCAGCATCGACATTGGCGAAACCGTGAAGCTGGTGTCAGTCGAGCAGATGCGCGATGCCCTGGACGACAAACAAACCGTGTGGGAAGCGGTTTCTGGCGGCGCCGATATTCTGCAGATCGGCGGCTACGAAGTGCCCTCCCGGGCCTACATCGGCCGCTTCAACTTCAAGGGCAGCGACCAGCAGAAGCGGGTCGGCGAACTGTCTGGGGGTGAGCGGGGTCGTCTGCAACTGGCCTGCACCCTGAAAGAAGGCGGCAATGTGCTGCTGCTGGACGAACCCTCCAACGACCTGGACGTGGAAACCCTGCGCGCCCTGGAAGAGGCCCTGCTGGATTTCCCCGGCTGCGCTCTGGTGATCTCCCACGATCGCTGGTTCCTGGACCGCATCGCCACCCACATTCTCGCCTATGAGGGCGACAGTGAGGTGGTGTTCTTTGAGGGCAACTACACCGAGTACCACGCTGACTTTATTCAGCGCAAAGGCAAAAACGCTGGCCCTCAGCGGATGAAGTACAAAAAGCTGAAGTAATCGCCGGCGGCCAATTAAAGACGGGGCATTGGCCCCGTCTTTAATCAGATGCCTCATCTGTAACGCCAACATTCCTGACTCACTCAGGTATACATCCCCTTTATAGAACTTCCAGAGGCGCATCAATTCGCCTCGTACCAGCTCCGCCTAGACTTTCTCCGAAGCCACAGTCCTTAAATAATCGGTCACTTTTAGTTGCACCGATGCCTCAGTGTTCTATGGTTAACCCTCCCCGGTAGCTGCACCCATGGATGTTTTAATGAAAAGAACGAGCCCCGCCATCCCCCCCCGCGCCCTGACGATTTTGTTCCTTCTCATCACCTGTCTCGCCCAAAGCGGCTGCGTGACCAATGCCCGTGACTACGCATGGAGCAACTACAAGGAAAAGAAAGCGTGGATCTGGGATTGGCGAGACGACTGGAAGCAGACTTCACCCTCGGACTTCCAGAGTGAGCTAGCCATTATGCTGGATGACAGCGGCAAAGGCCGTTACTCAAATCAGCGGAATATGCCCTACAGCTATGAATTAGAATCCAGCAATGCGCCACTCGTCGTCGCCTGGATGGAGTTTAAGAAGGGAACACATACCGTTCCCGTCTATCGTTATGTCGTGCTGCCACTGAAGGGCATCAGCGCCGAAACCCTTTTGGAAAAAAATACTTATTTGACGGGCTACAACGGAAGCCTGCCTGCCCGCTTGCCCGCTAAAGCTCAAGCCGGCGCCGTGGTTACCGATTGGCAGTTTTGCTTCGAGTGCGCTGGCGTCGGACGCTCCTATGAAAACCTTAAGCCCAGCCAAATTGCCGCGCTCAGCAAATCCCTGGCTGCGAGATCAAAGCAACTGTTTGGTATCTCTTTTCTGGATAAGCCTAAAAAGTCAGTGACTTTTTACAGCGGCGAGGAGGCCTTTGCACAACAAGCCAAGCTTACGGAAGCGATCAACGCACAGGCCGAAGCCATGACCGATGCCCGCGCTGTTGACCAACAATACCGCCACCTCATTGAACAGCAGTACCAACCCCTGACCTTTGACAGTTGGGCCAAGCGGCAAGGCTGCCCGACCACCCGGGCTGGCTACAACCGCAACCAGTCGGCTGACTACAATGCCCGCCGCACATTGCAGATCAATACGCCGTACTTGCAGTGCCGCACCAAGGCCCTGGAGTCCTATCCGGCCGAGGCCTACGCCGCTCAGTACCCGGAGCTCGCCGCCCGGGAGAAGGCCCTCTGGGAGAAATCAAGCAAGCAAAATCGAACGATTATCACTAAGCCGGAAGATATGCTGGCCAATGCTGTACGTAGCCTTGAAAAGGCCGCCGGGCAAATCGACGAGGCCTATGAGACCTTGGATGACCTGGCCGCGCAGCAGGTCCGGGCGCAGCAGGCCGAGGCCTTCAGCCGTGCCAACTGGGCGGCAACCATGGCCAGTATCAATGCCCGCAATGCAGCGATTGCTCAGCAGCAACAGCAGGTGAATCAGATGGTGAGCGACGCAAGAGCAAGACCCCGGCCCGCCAACAACACCGCAGAGAGACACCGGCCCGAGCATCGCCCGGCGGCCAACCGCGAATCCCCTAGCGAATCCAAACAAAGCATACCCAGAACGAGCGAGCCCGACGTGACCGCGCAGCGGGCCCCTGCCACCTCAGCCGCACCCAAGCCCGCTGCCCCGGCACCGGCTGCAACACCACAGCCCGAAAAAACAGGGCTTGCCACCGCCGCCCAGGAGAAACAGACCCCGCCAGAGCCAAACACCTTTGTGGGCGCAGCCCGGGACTACCGGATGACCGGCGACTCAGGCAGTTTCTATCCCCGGGCCACGGCCATTGATCTGGCCCAGACCCAGCTGCGCAATCAGGCAACGGCCTTCTGTAAAGACAGCTTCAAAGTCCACATCACCTGGTCCGCCCAGGCTGACTGTCAGCGCAGCGCCCATTCTGATGAGGTGCAGTGTACCCAGGACGCCCTGATCAACTGCTACCAGAATCGCTGCGAGCAGGCGTTCTGCGGCACCCGAACCCCTTAAGCTCAATGGATCGGCGGGCGCGAGATGGAGGTGCAGCGCGGTCGCGCGGGCAAAATTAACACTCTGGCAAAGGCGCTGATTAACCTGGACCCCGCCGATGCCCGGCGGCCATCGCTGGACGACTTAGCCTAGGCAATGTCTTCGTCGCCAGAAGAGATTGCCACCGCTATCGAAGAGCTGATTCTCGCCGAATGCCAGGACGATGCCTTTTTTGCCGCAGCCTGGCCGATGATCATGGCCAGCGGCCACGATGATGCCGAACAGGGGCGCAATTGGTTTAAAGCAAGCGGTATGTGGTAACGCCAAGACAACCCGCGCCAATCCTAGACCGCCACATGCGGTAATATGAAAGGCCGTTGAGCACGCAAATCCTGCCCAACATCATCACGCCTGACTCCCCAAACCCTCACCCGCAGCAATTGAACGAACAACCCAACATCCTGTATTGATTTGCAAGTCAGCACGCTTTATGGTGCACCGCCCTCGCATTTCGTTGTAGCCTGGAGTTTGCTTCCCGTGATATCCAACCTGTTTTCCCGCCACGCCAAGGCGGGAGGTGCCTTCGCATTTTTTTGCTTTTCCTGCCTTCTTTCTTCTCACGCCACTGCTGGCTGGGGCCCCCTGGCTCCCGGCAATGGCCCCGACGGTTTGTCATTAGCCGGCGCCGACGTCGCCTTGCTCAATGACGCCACGGTATTCAGCGTCAATCCCGCCACCCTCACGGACATTAAGGGCGAAACCTTCACCGCCTACGGTGCGGTGTATAAATTCGGCAATCAAAAACACAAAGATTCCCTTGGCAACCGCCATTACCCGAGCAAGGATTTGTTACCCGTGTTTGGCGGCGCCTATGCCAAAGCCCTGGATGACGACAGCCGGGTCGTTGTCAGCTTTGGCGGCGTTGCCCAAGGCGGGGTCGGCTATATTTACAAAGGGCTGACCACAGAGGCCGGAAACCAAGACCGCTTATCCACCGAGTTTGGTGTCTTTCGTGTGGGCCCTGCCATCGGCTGGAAGGCCACCGAGCGGCTGAGCCTTGGCGCGGTGCTCAATGTAAACTACGCTGAAATCGAGCAGCACATCCTGCCGAACACCGCCATTGCCGCCAACGGCGATGACCCCGGCTTTAGCGGCTTCGCCCTCACCGGGCTTTCCGGGTTAAGTTACTCCTTCAAAGTGGCCGCGAATTATCAGCTAACCCCCAAGCTCAGGTTATCTGCCGTGTTTGCCAATGAAACGCCTCTGACCTTGAAAGGCGGCGATGCCGAACTGAACTTCTCCGCCCAAGGTCTGGGCAAAGTGAAATATGATCGAGCAGAACTCGCTGGCCTCAGCTTTGCCCGGGAGTTTAACCTTGGCCTGAAATATGAAATCAGCCAAAAGCTCGAGCTGGGTGTTCGACTTGGCTGGCTCGACTGGTCAGAAAGCTTTAAGCGGACACAAATGCGCCTCGGTCGCGCATCAAATCCAGATGCGCCACAGCAACTGAACGCCAGCGCACCGCTGGACTGGCAGGACCAGTTTCCCCTTGCCGTGGCGCTGCGGTATCAATACTCTCCTCGACTCACCTACACCGTGGCGATGTCTTTTGTAAACGACCCCATTCCGAAGAAAACCCTAGAGCCGACCACGGCCCTGATCGCCACAGCCCATATTGGCGGCGGGTTTGCTTACCGCCTCGACGAACAGTGGGAGATCCTTGGCAGCGTTATTCACATCCTCCCCAACAGCAAAAGCTATTCAATCAACGGTCTCCCTCTGGGTAAACACTCTACCGAGCGGATGAATTTTTTCGGTGCAGAATTCGGCATTCGTCGCCGATTCTAAACCTCCATCGCGCTGGGTTCGCTGAAAAACGCAACCCAGCACTCTCATCAAGGCCAGTTGGCCTCAATCGACATTAAGCCCCAAGCCACCGGCATACTCACTCTTGCAAGAGCATTTGGGCAGCCACCCAATCCAATGGTGAGCAATACTCACAAAATAAATAAAAATAGCAACTTGCTGTTTTATATGGATTTTGTCTTAATCTCAAAGATCAAAACCTAGCCACCCGGTCATATAGCACACCAAAAATAACACACCATTCTTGACATGCTGAGCATAACTCACCTAATCTGACCCAACAAAAGGAAAAGCAGCACGACTGCCAAACCACTTTTTCCTCCAAACAAACGGTCAGCCCGCCAAGCGCGCCAGACCATGATGTTGAGCAAGACCGATGAATGACAGCGACAGCAGTACCCTGGACAGGTTGCGGGAAATCGCCAACAACCCCGCCCACTATATCGACGACTGGAAATCCCGAAAAAAGACCGCCGTTATCGGCATCTTTCCGATGAACTTTCCCGTTGAAATTATTGCCGCGACCGGCGCACTGCCGGTCATTATTCAGGATGACCCCACCCCCATTACCGCGGGCAACAACCTGCTCGCCGAATTTTACTGCGGCTATACCCGCAGCATCGCTGATCAGGTCGCCACAGGGCGCTTCGAAAAGTACGATGCATTCATGAATGCCGACCACTGCATCCAATTGCTGGGAGCCACCGATGTCGTTAGAGAAATGCTTTCCGACAAGCCTTTCTTTTTCGAGCACCTGATTGCCGCAATGGACGATAGCTGGACCCACGATCAGGTGCGGGAAAAAATCGATGCGTTTATTGCCGAAGCGGAACGGGTAACCGGCCAGCCCATCAGCGATGACAAACTGCGTGAGTGCATTGCCGCCAATAACCGCAACCGCCAATTGCTGCGCAAAATTTTTCAGGCGCGGCAGCAGGGTGACGACCGTTTCTCCGCTGAAGAACTGCAAGTGCTGATCAAATCCAGCATGATCATGGACAAAGAGGAACATTCCACGCTACTCGAGCAACTCCTCGCAACGTCCGCCCCCCGCCCCCGGACCTCGGGTATCCGCCTGCATCTATCAGGGCACTTCTGCCACGCACCGCGCCCCGAACTGTTCGACGTGCTAGCAGACTGCGGCGCCGTTATCGTAGACGATGACCTCTACACTGGCGCCCGCTACGTTTCCACCGACGTTGCCCAGGACATCTCCCCCCGGGACGCACTGGCGAACTGGTACTTTGCCCGCAATGCCAATGCCCCCTGCCCAACACGGGTACAAAAGTCAGTCAGCTGGTCAGAGTATCTGTTGCACTCACTGGAAGAGAGCGACGCCGAGGGTGTCATCGTCTTAATGGCCAAATTCTGCGAAGCCCATATGTTCCACTACCCCGAGCTGCGCAAGGCACTTAACGCAAAGGGCATCCCCCACTTGCTGATCGAAACCGAGCACGAAGGGCTGCCGGTGGAATCTGTACGCACCCGCGTCGAGGCAATGATTGAGCGAATTCGGCGCAAACAACCCCAGCAATCTCTGCAGGAGCACACCCCATGACATCGGCCGCGACCAAACCCAGCAGCGTTAACCGCCTGAAAAGCAATGATGCAGGGCGACACATGATCTCCGATTATTGGGAGAGAATTTTCACCGCCAACGAGCGCAATGCCAGCGTGGTCTGGTACAACGGCGCTGCCCTGAACCCCATCTTCCAGGCCGCTGGCCTTGAATGGGCCCACGGCGAGGCCTTCGCCGCGCGACTCTCGGCGCAAAAACTGGAAAAATCCGCCCAACTGGCAGCACAGGAATACGGCTACGTCGGCGAGCTCTGCTCCTATGCCCGCACCCACCTTGGCACCGCATTACTCGCCAAACAGGCCCGGGAAAAATTCGAAAACGGCATCGTCGACGAGGCCGACCGCGATGAGCTGGCCAGCCGCCTGCCCATGCCCAATTTCATCGTCAACAGTTACGCCGGCTGCAGCACCGGCCAGCAGTGGGACGAACTGACCATGCGCGTGCTCGGCAAGGAAGTTCCTATCTTCAATGTGTCACTGCCCTTCCTGTGGAGCAACCGGGCCGACGCTGGCTACCTGCAGGGACAGGAATGGGAGGAGGCTTCCGATTACGTCGCCGACCAGCTGCACAAATTGATTGAGTTCATCGAGTTTCACACCAAGCGCCCCTTCGACTGGGAAGCCCTGCGGGAGGGGATGCACTATATCAAGCAGGCCGCTGAAATCCGCCGGGATGCGATGGCCATGTGCCGCAGCAAGCCTACCCCGGCGACCTTTTGGGACTGGATCGCCAGCGTTGCCCATATCAATTTCCTGCCTGCCGGCCCCGAGCTGGTTACCTACTTCAGCAATATCCGCGAGGAAATCGTCGGCCGACTTGCCCGGGGCGAAACCGCGATCAAGGATGAGAAATATCGGTTGTATTTCGACGGCATCATGAACTGGAACAAACTGGGCACCCTCGCCCGGGTCTTTGCGGAACACAAGGTCGCCATCGTCGCGGGCCGCTACACCCACAACGCTTTTTGGCAGGAACCCCATCTGATCGACACCGACGACCCCATCCGCGGCATGGCACAACACTATCTGCTGTGCCCGACCAATCACGGTTTCAAAACCATCAAGCACTTTACCGAGCACGACTGTGACTACTATGGTTTGGATGGCATCGTATTTCATTCCACCCGCACCTGCCGCGCCTTCACCGGCCCCCAACAGATGCTGGCCAGAGCGATGCAAAAGGACCACGGATTACCGTCTATCTTTTTTGAGGGCGATGTTGCCGACGAATCCTTCTACAAGGGAGAACTGCTGGAGAGCCGCCTGGAGGCGATGCTGGAAACCATCGATGTGCGCCGCTCCAGAGACCTGATCGCCTCCGCCTAATTGGCAATGACGGGAAATAAGCCTATGGCCACCTCAAATTTTATGGGCGTCGATTTGGGTTCCACTACTGCCAAAGCCGTGGTCATCACCAGTGACGGCGTGGTTACGGGTGGGCAGATTGTCCAGATGGGGGCTGTCAGTCGCAAAGGGGTAGAGAAAGCCATCCAGGGGGCCCTGACGATGGCCGGACTCACTGAGCAGGACCTTAGCTACACCATTGGCACCGGCTACGGTCGGCGCCTGGTGCCGGGGGTCGGCCGCACCTTTACCGAAATTACCTGTCACGCCCGGGGCGTCGCCGCGCTCTTCCCAGAAGCCCGCTTGGTGATCGATGTCGGCGGCCAGGACAGCAAGGTCATCGCCCTCGACGATCAAGGCCTGGTCGATCGCTTTGCCCTGAATGATCGCTGTGCCAGTGGCACCGGGCGCTTCTACGAGGTGCTGGCCCGGGCACTGGAGTGTGAAATCGGCGAGGTGGGGCCACTGGCCATGCAAGGCACAAAGGACCTCGACGTGAGCACCATGTGCGCCACCTTTGCCGAAACTGAGATTATTTCTTTGCTGGCCGGAGGTGCCGAGCCTGCCGATGTGGCCGCCTCGGTTCACCGCGCCATTGCCCATCGCGCGCTGGGCCTGGTGGCCCAGGTCGGCAAGCGCAGCCCTATCGTTATGACTGGCGGGGTGGCAAAAAACTCGGCGGCCGTGCATTTTCTCGAGCAGGAATTACACCAGACCCTGCAAATTCCGGAAGACCCACAGATTATGGGTGCCTTTGGCGCAGCGCTGCTGGCCATGGAACTAAGCACTGGCCGCACCCTCATGCAATTAAATACCGAAAGATTGACTCAACTTGAGCTGGAAGTCGAAGCAGCGATGCAACCGAATAACCGCCCCCTTCCCAACTGCATGAAGTGCTATAGTTAACACGATATTTAATCCGTCAACTGTTTTACTGCTCCATCAATCTTCTGCAAACCACTCTGGATACGGGCCAACGCCCTGTGAAAAGTCTCAACATTAACCGGCGCTTCTACTGCTAGGCCGCGAAAGACAAAACCCGTAATTGTCTCGACCGAGGCCTCCAGCGAGAAATCCCCGTCCCCCTGTACGAAGGACCACACTTCGTGCTCGATGGTGCCAAAGATAATATTACGCACTGTCCGGGCCGAAATATCGGCGCGAAATACCCCTTGCGCCATGGCATCGGCAATCACATTGGTGGTGTAGGCGGTAAAACGACGGTTCAGCGAGTAGATACGAGAGCTTCTAAAATCGGGCTGGCTGCGGATTGCCATCCAAATGTACTTGGACAGTTCGGGTTCCGAATGAACCACCCACAGGCTGTACCAGATGACCTCTCTAAGGCGATCATAAATATTGTCATGCTTCTTGAAATTGGGTGCACCAAGCAGCAACTCTTCCACCCAAAATTCGGCAACCCGCTCAAGAAGATCCTGCTTGCTAGCAAAGTAGCGGTAAATCGTAGCTTCAGACACCCCACACTCCTGCGCCACCTCAACCGGCGAAAAATTCTCATAACCCACCTTGCCAAAGTGGCGCTTGGCCACCGTCAGGATATTGGCTACGCGCTGATCCTTGGACATGCGCGGTGTCGCGCCCACTTTGCCTTTTTCTGCCTTCATTCCGTCTTTATTACTCCATCAATCCAATGCCAGACCCCATGACCTTGCCGACCGCTGTGTTAGCATCTTGTCCTGCACAAGAAAGCAGACTCAACCGCAAGCAAGACAGGGCGCTACGACCTTATTTCCAGCCTTACGGCTGACCAACTATCGCCAGCATATTTTCCTCGGACAAGGTCGACAGAATACTCATGGAATCAGTCTGGACCTTGGCCACAATCACCACCGTATCGCCGGCCGGATATCAAAGCGGGTGAACCGTCGGCTTCTTACTGTGACCGGTGAATGTGCTTGTTCTCTGCTTTACACTGCCAATTAAATAGCAATCTGAAATACAATAGACTAATTACGGAGTATACAGCAGCTTACGCCCTGCTCTCTCGACTGACTTTTTCGAAGAACGCAGAAATAAATTGATTCACCAACTTCGGCTGCTCATGATGGTTAAAATGCCCGGCACAAAGTATTTGCCGATTAATCACTGCCGGCAGCAGCGCTTCCATTTGATGTATTGGGTTTGTCGGCGGATCGGCCGCGATATGCAGGATAGGCGCACGACAGGATTTCGCTGTAGCCAAACCGTCATACTGCAATATTGCCCGCATTGCCGCCGCTGCTATGGCTGCAGGCGTAGTCGACATCATTGCCACAACCTCGTTGCGCAGCTGTGGGTCCGCATCCTCTCGAAACAACGCTTGTGCAACAAAGGCGGATCGCATTTCAACCTCGCCTTTCTCTAGGGAAATGGCAAGGCCTTCCAACGCCGCGTAAAACTCCGGCGTCATCACCATTGGCACCGGGTCCAACACCACAACCGCCTCCACCAAACCAGGAAACATAGAGGCTAAAGTTAATACAATAGCCCCTCCCATACTATGGCCAACCAATCTAGCCTTATGAAGCCCTTTGGCCGCAAGAAATTCATAAATTATTTCTGAATACGACATTAAATCATCGAGACCTGAACATGCAGGGCTTTCGCCATGCCCAGGCAAATCCAACGCTATTACTCGATGGCCTTTAGAAAAAAAGGCATATTGGCTAAAAAATGAACTCCTATTACATGACCAACCATGAACAAAAATGACCGCATCATTACCGAAAAGATTATCATCACATGCGATACTCGTGGGCATAAAATCGGATTTATTCATAAAAATTTCAGCCTAAATTATATCCCGCACCTTCTCAACTTAAAAAAATTAGCAATTGATCACAACAAAGCAGGCCGATAGGGAAAAAAGCGAACCTCAAACGAGATCCGCTTTATGATTACAACACTGCGGAACAACAGTGGAATTAACGCTCTATGGAATTAAGGTCATTATCAACAAAGGATTTACCGGCAGCATCGGCGGAATCCCGATTAAATCAGGCGCGAGCGGGATTGCCCCAATACCTGGATGAAAGGGAATACCAGAACCAGTGATTTCAGAAATCAATTCAAGGCTTTCCAAAGGCGCCAAGACCTCGCTCAACTCGAGAATTTTATCCCCTGCCGAGGGAGACGGCATTGCCAACTTGCCAGCCACTTCATTGGCGATGTCAATATTCAAAATATCTCCCAGCCCTGGCAATGCCTGCGCCATCACCTCCCCGCCTGAAAAGGCACTCATTACGCAAGAAAGAAAAACTAACCGTACGTTTATATAACGCATACAAAATCCCTCATAAACCATAAATTTATTTAAAAAATATACTTAACCTCTACACCAAACGTTCTAGGTTTCAAATACTGATTAAAATCAAATCCTCCGTACGCTTGAGCATTGATGGAGTACGCGATGATTTCTTTATTTTCTAAATTTTTACACCATGCCGCAAAGGAAATCCCTTTATCAGGAATTTCATATGTAATACGAGCATTCGACATCCAATAACTTTCCTGCTTTATGCCCCTAAAATCTGCGCCAACTGTATCCTCATCGTAGTAATCATTAAACGCCGTAAAGAACTGCTCACTAGCGTACATCGTATCTAAATGAAATATTAAATCACTGCTTTCAAATGGAACCACATAATCAATAGAGAAATTAAAATTCACTTCCGGTGCTGCCAACAGCTTATTTCCAGAAAGGTCCTCTGATCGCGAGGTAGAACCTAAAGCATCCAGCGCCACATCAAGCTCCAATTTTTTATATTCTGTCTCCAAAATTCCTAACCCGGTATTAATGGTTATTCGATCCGTAGGCTTTAACAAAAGCTCCGATTCCACACCAATAACAGAAGATTTATCTGCGCTTGCTAGCAGCTGGCTAATGCCAACTACGTTAACAAACTGCTGATCTTGATAATCGTAATAGAAAATTGCACTGTTCAATTGAGCTTGCCGCCCCCACAGCTGAGCCTTAAACCCAATCTCATACGCATCAACAATTTCCGGCTCAAGCACTTCTTCTGTTTCGCTTTCGAACAGCGCGCCGGTATTAAATGCGCCACTGCGATATCCTCGACTGTACGAAAAATATAATAAGCTCGCTTCGTCGACCTTATAATCAAAACCAAGCTTCCCCGATAGCTCCTTGTTCTCAAACTCCCTCTCTTCAATATCAACGGTTCTCGTCGAACCAAATGCAGCCAGTGCAACTGGCGAGGGCAATCCAGTACGACCATCTATCCAATCTACCTCAAAATCTCTTAGCATGTTGGTGTCGACGCTATATCGAAGACCCACGGTGAAGGCGAGTTCGGATGTAATATCAAACGAGGCCTGCCCATAAGTGGCCAAACTATCCCGCCGAAGCTCTAAATTTTGATTTATCTGAGTACCATTAAATGCGTCCGGCCTATCCCGTCCAAATTGGTAGAAATTATCTGCCTCAACCGATTCCCTTGAGAGATATAAACCAAAAATAAAATTATACCAATCGAAACCACCGCCAAACCTAAGATCTTCAGAAATTTGTTCAAAGCTAGTCCCCCAGTCTACGGTAATAATATCTAAAGGAGAGCCATCTGTATCTGTCTTATTCAAATAATCACCATCACCCAAACCGGTAATTGATGTGAGGAAATACTCATCCCAAGAGTAGCTAACACTTAGCGAGGCGAGATCAAATTTGTTAGTTTGCGCCTCAACATAGTCAGACCGCACATCAAACGCACTACCTTCGTGTTTATACCCACCAATATTTGTTCCCCCTGGGGTAATTGTGGGAGCATTTGAGTCTTGATCAGCTATCGTGTAACGAAAAATTACATCTAATCCAGATGTTGGCCGATAATAAGCAACACCTCTTGCCGATAAATAATCAACGGAATCTAAATCGTCTTTCCCTGGCTCCTTGTTTTCAAAGTGGCCGTCTGCTTTGCTGGAATTTATTGCGCCACGAACATCCAGAATATCAGGAATGAGAGCCGTCTCGTACGCACCTTTTAAATCAATTCTATTAAAGTTGCCGACTCCAACACCGACGTACCCCCCCCGCTCTCCTGAAGGGAGCGCGGTAGAGACGCTCACAGCCCCACCAGTAGTATTTTTTCCAAACAATGTGCCTTGAGGCCCTCTTAATATCTCAATGCGATCAACGTCAAATAATTGTAAACCATGCGTAGTCGGCACCCCCAAATACACTTCATCCACATAAACACCAACCGGAGAAGCCGTAGTCGCCTTATAATCCGAATTTACAATCCCACGGATTGCAAAAATTGGTTGCGCATCACCATATGGCTTTTGTACTTGTACATTTGGAATTTGACTTGCTATCTCACTGCCATTTGACAACCCTAACCTCTCTAGGCTTTCACCTTTGATAGCAGTCACAGCGATAGGAACATCTTGAGCGTTCTGATCACGCTTCTGAGCAGTTACTATAACCTCCTCTATTACAGCAGCATTAGAAAACGCCGAAATGGCGCCAGCAAACAAAATAAAGTAAAATTTATAATTTTTCATTTTCGCGATCTCCACCTCATTAATTTTTTAAAATTTAATTACTCTCATTTAAATCAACTTTTGCCCCCCTTATTTTCGAAATAATAATTTTCATAATCTGTTCCCCCCCATCACCGATTTCCATGCCTATAACATCCCTCAAGCGCTGCTGATGAGGAAATTCGATACTCCAACCGTAGTGACCATGGGTAATTAAACAGCGATGAATAACCTCTACCGCAGCTTCAGGTGCAATCCATTTGCACATCGCCGCTTCGGCGCTGTGGGGCAAGCCTGCGTCCCTCAACTGCAATGCATAAAGACAGAGCTGCCTAGCCGCCTCAAGACGACCCTCAGCTTCAGCCAGAGGAAAGCTTACGCCCTGGTTCTCGATGATAGGACGCCCAAAGGCGGCCCGCTCCCGAGTGTACTGCCAGGTCTCACGCAAGGAGGCCTGGGCAGCGCCGACGCATTGCAAGCCCAGCAACGCTCTGGTGAAATCAAAACCGTGCATGATTGTTTTGAAGGCATCGCCCTCGTCACCGATGCGGTACTCGCTTGGAACGAAAACATCATCAAAAAACAGTGATCCTCGTCCAATCACCCGGCCACCCATGTCTTTAAAACGGGTGCGGCTCAGTCCCTCGCTGTCGCCTTTGACAAGAAAGGCACTCACACCTGAGGCCCCCTGGC
Organism: Spongiibacter taiwanensis; assembly: GCF_023702635.1. Taxonomy (NCBI): domain Bacteria; kingdom Pseudomonadati; phylum Pseudomonadota; class Gammaproteobacteria; order Cellvibrionales; family Spongiibacteraceae; genus Spongiibacter; species Spongiibacter taiwanensis. The sequence continues at coordinate 2,319,614 of NZ_CP098455.1, read as the reverse complement.
CTCTAGTGCCAGTACGACCAAAAACAACAAAAGCATCGGCGCAGTGGGCCAAAGTGATTGAGGTTTTCTCGCCGTTTAACAGATAGCCCCCATCAATAGCGCGGGCGCTAAACTGAATGTTTGCGGCGTCTGACCCTCCCTGTGGCTCGGTCAACGCCAACCCGACCATATGCTCACCTCTAACGATGCCAGGCACCCACTCCCGAGCCAAGCCGGGCGCCGCGTGATGACTCAATATCTGCGACGTTAAACTGCCGATCAAAGCAATATACGTAATGTTAAAGTCGCCCTCGGCCAACGCTTCCAGCACCAAACCCACGGTGGCGCTATCCAAGCCAATGCCACCGTGCTCTTCCTTGTTTCCCGGCGCAATTAGGCCGAGCTCACCAAGTGCCCTCAAAGTTTCTTGCGGGATTCTGCTATCGTGATCATCCAAAGACTGATAACGGGGTAACAGGACATCTTTACTGAATGCCCTAGCCACACCCACAATCATTCGCTGATCTTCACTGAGTATCATTGCTCTCTCCTCGAATGCGCGATGCGAGTAATTGCCTTGCGGTGCTGACGGAACAGCTCAGGGGCAACGGCAAAGCCATTATCAGACCCAGCCTGCGGCGGCACCAACAATGGCGAGAATTTTGTCCTCGGGCAGCATTGCCATTCCGCCCATCGGATCCTGCTGCACCGCAACAACAATCTGCGCGGCTTCCTCTTTTGGTATCGAGTGGCGCGTAAAGGTGGGCGCGAACCCTACTTGCTGCTGTAACAGCCGAATGCGATCCACTGTCAAGGTTAGATAATCGCCAACGTCGGCTGAGAAAATATTCAGAGCCTGAGCCATACGCTGTTGCTTGTCGCGATAGAACGGCGCCATATGTTCCAGCACGAAAGGCAGCAGCACCCCATTCGCCTCTCCATGAGGAATACGATACTTGCCGCCCAAGGCATGAGAAATATTATGAACATAAGCGACATTCAGACTGTTGGAGACGGCATCACATGCCATGGTGCTTGCCTGAAGCAGTGCCGACCGAGCGTTCAAATCACCTGGATTTTCAATAACGCGGGGCAAATTTTCTTCAATCAACTGCCCTGCTCGTAGCGCGTGGGCATCGGTGAAATGGTTAGCTGTAGGTGAAGCAATCGCCTCCAGCGAGTGGGTAAGCGCATCCATTGCAGTGGCAATGGTGATGGCCGCAGGCAACTTCTCGGTAAGTTTTGCATCCAGAACCGCCATATCAGCATCGAGATATGGCGACATCAGAACCCCTTTAAAGCCCGCATCAGCATTGTAGATAACTGCCGCGGGGGTCACTTCTGCTCCGGTTCCTGCAGTCGTGGGAACAGCAATATGAGGAATATCCGATGGTTTTACGTCCGGCCAAAGCTCCATTTTTATACCACTTTTTATCGCGTCGGCAACATCCTGAAGTTTGTTTTGGAGACAATATTTAACTCCTTTTGCAGCATCTAAGACACTCCCTCCACCCAGCGCAAGAATACTATCAGCGCCAACTTCTCTAGCGAATTGCACCGCCGCGTTTATTGACTTTACTTCTGCATCGGCGCTGATATCGGTATACACGCCAGCCACCGCCGGCTTGCTACCGCGACCGTTGGCGTTGAAAATTTCGACGACAGCATCGACTATTCCAACGTCACGCAAACCTGCATCACTGATAATCAGAACCCGCTTCGCGCCCATTCCGGAAAACAGCGACGGCAGTCGAATCGACGCACCTACCGCGCAATGAACCGTGGCACGCATTAAATATTGAAAATATCCCGTAGATGACATTGCGATTCTCCTATTTCAGCACGACCGAATGCAGGGCCTTTTTCCGAGGGTCACGTTCAAATGAGGTCGTTACCACTTTGGTTTCAAGGTAAGCCTCTAATCCACTAAAGCCCATTTCCCTACCAATACCACTGCGCTTATAACCGCCAAAAGGAAGATCGGATCGAATCATGTGCCAATCATTTATCCACACCGATCCAGCATCAAGGCGGCGCGCCAACGATTGCGCGCCGGCAATATCGCCAGTCCAAATACCTGCTGACAGTCCATAGCAAGTATCATTGGCAATATTCACTGCCTCATCGATAGTTGAATAGGGAATAACGGTGATGACCGGGCCAAAAATTTCTTCTTTCGCAACAGTCATGTCATTACTTGCGTTGGCTATCACCGTGGGCTGCATATAAAAGCCAGATTCACAGCCTTCAACAACCTCCGCATGCCCACCACACAGGATTGAGGCACCCTCATCGCGGGCAGACGCCACATACGCCAGAATTTTGTCCAGATGCGCTTTGGATGACACAGCTCCAATGCCCGTGTCCGGATTGTAGGGATTACCACTTTTGAAGCCCGACATAAATTCAGCCAAGCGCGCCGTAAATGATTGATACATATCCTTGTGTACCAACAAACGGGTGCCCGACTCGCAAGCCTGCCCGGTATTTAGCAACACACCAAAAGCCGCCCCCTGAATCGTAAGATCCAGATCGGCATCCGGCATAACAATGCCCGCGCCTTTACCGCCCAACTCAAGTGCTACACGTTTTGTTGTGGTGGAACCATTCCGTTGGATACGCTCACCAATTCGAGTGGAGCCCGTAAACGAAATCTTATCGATTCCGGGGTGGAGGGACATTGCCTCGCCCACCACAGAGCCCTCCCCGGTGACCACATTGACAACCCCAGGGGGAAGAATGTCAGCCACAATTTCTGCCAAACGCAGAGCAGAAGTCGGCGTTAGCTCGGAGGGCTTCACCACCACCGTACACCCCGCGGCCAGGGCTGGCGCAAGCTTCATCGCCAACAACAACAGAGGCGCATTCCAGGCCGTGATCAGACCGCAGACACCGACCGGCTCTTTGAAAATTTCAGCGTGCCAAAGCTCTGGCAACGGCCTGCCTGCACCGTGCTGAACAAAGGGGTAGCTCATTACAGCATTGGCATAAAACATAAAGATGTCGATAGCCGCGGGCACATCAAAGGAGCTCAATCGAGTGATAGTTCCCCCACAGCAATCCACATCCAATTTAGCAAGTTCGACGGCATTGGCGCCGATGGCATGCGCTATTGCGGTAAGAATGTTTGATCGATCTTCAATTGTGATTTCCCGCCACGCGGCACTTTCAAAGGCCGCCCGCGCTGCAGCGACAGCATCGTTTACGTCGCCCTCATCCGATTTAGGTATTTCCGTGACTACCTGACCATTTACCGGACTGATCACACTCATGTATGAAGCACTGAGTGGCTCACGCCACTCTCCTGCAATAAGATTTTGCCACTTGTTATTCATTTTCTCTCCACAGTATTTGCGCCCTGCTAACTACTTATTACCTGCACTGACAAACTACGCAGAGGAGATAAGAGTCGGCTTATTAGAGCGAATTCAACTCAATCTCTCCTCAAGTTGTCGATATCCCGGTCTAGCAAGCCTTGTAAAAATTCATGCCGCGATGGCCCTTAGCAGAGCCCCGCATTTTTATTTTTTGCTGCACATTTATCAATTTCTTCCAGCATCAACTTGCCAGAGTTAACCCATTCCCTCAGCAGAAACTTCTGCACCTTGCCGGAGGGGGTCAGAGGAAAGCTCTCAACTACGGCCCATTTGATTGGCGATTTATGAGCCGATAATTGCTTACGGCTATAGGCAAATAGCTCGTCGAAATCAGGACGATGGCAGCCCTCTTCGAGGATAATGACCGCAGCAATAATTTCACCCCAATAGTCGTCAGGCAGACCTATAACGCTCGCCTGGGCCACCGCCGGGTGATTAAACAACACCTCCTCAATTTCTCGAGGATAGATATTCATGCCGCCGCGGATAATCATATCTTTTAGACGGCCAGCAATTTTCATATATCCACGCTCATCCATCACACCTGAATCTCCCGTGCGCAGCCAACCCTCTTCGGTAATGGTTTCACGAGTAGCTTCTTCGTCGCGAAAATAACCGTGCATATTCTGATAGCCACGCACGCAGATCTCGCCAGGCTCCCCGATGGGCTGAATTTCGCCGGTATCGACATTGCGGATACAGACTTCGGCCTGGGGCAAGGGGCTGCCTAAGGTGGAGCTTTGGTCTTCGGCGCTATCGCTGATCCGGGTTTGACTGACCACACCGTTAACCTCTGTTTGGCCAAACAGAATAATCAGGTTGCAGTCAAAGGCCTCTTTGGTGCGGTACACCAGTTCTTTGGGTACATCCGCCGCGCCGGTAAGAATGGTGGTTACCGATGACAGATTCCGTTTGCCGAATGAAGGACTACTCATCATCGCCAGTATCATGGTGGGTACCAACAAAGACGCGTTGCCCTTCTCGGTTTCAAACAAATCCAGAATCAGCTCGGGCTCAAAGCCAGGCACAATCACGTAGGTGCCTTTTCGGGTAAGCGTACCCAACGAGGTCACGACGGTGCCAGCAATGTGGAACATCGGCATGGCGTTTACCCAGACTCCGCCCTCAGGGAAGCCCGCCCGGGCAGCAACAAACCTAGAGGTATTCACCGCCCCCAGGTGATGCAGCAAGGCGCCTTTAGGGATGCCGGTGGTGCCCGAGGTAAACTGAATTTGCAGGGTCGCCTCCGGAGCCACCTCAGGTAGCTCGCCCCGATTGGGACGAGATTGACAATAGCCCGCCAGGTCCTCAATCGGCGCACTGCTAAATCCAAGGCGCTTGCCCAGTCCTTCAAGGATGGCCTGCAGATTTCGGCCGCGATACTCGGGCGCGTAAAACACTCCCTTCGCACCGCAGCGACTCAGAATGACGTCAAGCTCCTGCTCGCCATAGGCGGGATTAATAGACACCAGCACAATCCCCGCCAGACTCATCCCATGCTGCAACAGAATCCACTCGGCGCAGTTGGGCGCCACAATCGCCACCCGGTCACCCGGCGCAAACTCGGAGAGCATCGCTCCGGCAAGCGCCTCGGCAGTTTGTAACAATTCCGCATACGTCCAGCGGCGGCGTTGATGGATGTCGGCAACGCCTTCCACCAGGGCCACCCGGCCGGGACACGTTCGCGCCGCCTCCCTCAGCAAATCACCTGCGGTTTTACGCCACAAGGGCTCCGAGGTATCGGCGGGCCAATAAGATTGCGTTAGGCGCATTTCATTCGTCACGATTTCACCTGTCAAAGCTATTTATTACGGTTATTTTGCAATTACTGCTAACTAATGCTGCGCACTGTCAAAACTGATAGCGTACTTCCACACCGATCACCCGCCCTTCATTGAAGGAGCTATAGGTTGGCACGGGGCGCGGGCCATCAGGGCCGTCGCCACCAAAACTGGGAATATCTGGCAGCAGCGCGTCGTTGGTGATATTCACCTCATCCAACAAGTTGCGGGCAAAGATCGCGTAGCGGAAGTTGGAGTCATTGGGCAGGATGGAAATGTTCAAATCCAACATATCCAAGGGGTTGTAGTAGCCCAGGTTATTCTCCAGGTGGTAGGCCTTGTCACGATGACTGAACGACAAACGCGTTGACACCATACCCCAATCATTCACCGGCGTATCCACAATAATATGGGCGCCGTAGGTCAGCTCAGCAGCGCGAGGCAGGTGCAAGGCTTTATCTTTGCTATTGATCTCACCATCGCCGTCGATATCGAACTTGAGCGACTTGTACTGGTCATCCAGGTAGCCGACGAAGCCGCCAATTACGATGTAGTCGGTGACCGATATCTGGCCATCAAGCTCAATCCCCTGAATTTCGACCTCGCCAACATTTTTGATCAACTGAGCAATCCCTACGCCCTCGACCGGCACTTGGACTTCCCGCTGAATATCCTTGATGGTGTTGTGGAAGATCGCACCGTTGAGCTGAGCTCTGCCATCGAGAAACTGAGATTTGAAACCTAGCTCGAAAGAATCCTGCTCTTCCGCATCAAAGGGACCGGGAGGCGCACCGGGTACAGTGGAGCGGAAGTTGTATCCGCCGCTGCGGAAACCCCGTGAAAAGGCGCCGTAAAAATTAATATCATCGTTCAGATAGTACTGAAAACCAATCCGCGGAGACAGGTCATACCAGGATTCGTCATCTTCAAAATCAGACACGAAGCCACGGCTGTCATAGCTGCCACCGCCGCTGCGAATACTGCCAATGCTCGCGTCCTTTTTCTCGGTGGTGTAGCGAAGTCCGGCGCTCAGGGTCAACTCGTCACTAAAACGCCAATCCAGTGAGTTGAAGATGCCCATCACATCAGTGTCACCCTTACCACCACCGCCACGAATAACGCTGCCGCCACCCAGGATGCGCTCTTCCACATACAGCAGAGACTGAGTGAAGTAATACAAGCCACTCGTCACGTCCACATCACCAAAGGTGCCGGTGAAACGCAGTTCATTACTGAACTGCTCTTGATCGGTGATCTGGTAGAAGTGAAATGAGGTCATTGGCGTACTGTCAATATCGCCCAGCCCATCGTTCTCTACCTGCCGCCAAGCGGCAATGTTGGTGATCGTGCCGAAGCCCAGGTTCCAGTTCATCTCGGTGGTCAGGCCTTGCACTTCAAGCTCGCTGAAGCCGGGCTCGTTAATGGCAAAGTCGAAGCTGTCCCGGTCAAACAATGCGCGGTTTTGTCCGATCGACCCGTCACTGGCCGCCCGGGTATTTTCATAGCGGACGAGCAGCTCTACGTCGTCATTGATATCCCACAGTAACGCTGGACGAACGGTGGTCTGGTGAGCGGCACCAAAGTCGGAACCGTCAAAATCATTGGTGTGCCAGCCATCATCATCCGTGTAGTACACAGCAAGCTTGCCCTTGAGGCCGGTATCACCGAGCGGGCCGGAAATGCTGAAATCGGAGGTTACTTGCGGCCCCGTCTCCAATGCCACTCTCGCATCAACGGTCAACTCATCAGAAGGTCGTTTGGTTTTGACCAACACTGCCCCGCCGGTCACGTTGCGCCCAAATAGCACACCCTGTGGCCCACGAAGCACTTCCACCCCTTCCAGATCAAAGTTATCCAGCAGAACCCCGGCGTTGGTGCCCAGGTAAACACCATCAACAAACACCCCAACGGTAGGGTCGATAGACGGGCTGCCACTGTTGAGCCCCAGACCACGAATGGCAAAGTTCTGAAATCCGACCGTCGCGCCATTGGTATCCAAGGATACGTTGGGAATAGAAAACCCAAGGGAGCTAATGTTTTTGAAGTTCATCGCTTCAAGTTGCGCTTCACCAAAGGCCTTGATGGTCAGTGGCACATCCTGCACTGACTCAATTCCTTTCTTTTGAGCAGTGACCACTACCTCTTCCATCATAATACTGGCCGCCCCTTTAGCCGCCATGGCGGTAGCGGGCAAAAGACAGAACGCCGCCGAAGCTGAACCCAGAAGCCCGTTGCGCACTAATCTTCCAGACGCCGACAACTGCCAGCACATTTTATCTCTCGTCATTTTATTCACCGTTATTATTAACTCTAGAAAACCACTCTCGCAGCATCCGCTGCTCTTGTCTGCGGCTAAGCCGCAGAGATTCCACCATTCACACTCACCGCCTGCCCGGTAATGCGGCGCGCCGCAGGACTCGCCAGAAAAACAATCAGGCTGGCAAGATCTTCGGGCTCCGCCACACCCAGGCTCGCCAATTTGGCTGCGTTGGCAAACAGCTTGGCGCTGAAGGGATCATCCATCACTCGGTCATAAACCGTAGTGCCATTAATTAGCGAAGGGGTGACCGCGTTGACCCGGATGCCGTCACGCTTGCCCTCAATCGCCAAGGTCCGACTGAACAGACAAATTGCCGCCATCGCTGCACCTAACACCGTTTCTCCCGGTGTTGGCACTTTGGCTGCGTCGGAGGCGATGTTGATAATGACGCCGAATTTCTGCTCGCGCATGTGGGGCAGCGCCGCACGGCTCATTAACAGCGGCGCCAAGGCCTGTTGATTAAGAATCTGGGGAACATCGTTAATGTCCATATTGAACAGCAGCTTGGGCACATAGGCCGCGGAGGTGGTATTCACCAGCACGTCGAGCCCACCCTGCATCTCAAGACATTGGGCCACCACGCGCATGGCCTCATCCGGGTTATTGGCATCCGCTGAGATAAACTCTGCATGGAGTTCGCTAAATTTCCCCTTCAACGCGGCGAGGGCGGTTTCGCCGCGCTCCACACTGCGACCCACCAGGGTAATTCTGGTTGCGCCGGCGGAGGCAAACTCCATCGCAGTTGCCAAACCGACACCAGAGGTACCGCCAACAATCAGCACAGAGGACTGATCGAGGCTCTTTGTCACATTCGTTCCTGTCATAAAAATCTTCTCACTACACACTGGCAGCCGAGACGGTGGCGCCATTTTTTGCCACAATAGCTGAGCCAGACTCACCCTGTCAACGCCAAAAAGGCAAAAATCAAACATAAAGGTGAGTCTGGCTCAACACGTGACAAACCGGCAACTCGATGGTGAACGCTATTTCCAGAGGCGCCCCGACAGGGCGTCCACCCAATGGGGCTCGTTTATCAGCATCTCAATCAACGCAAGCATTGGCGGGCTCGGTAGCCATTTGTCATGGTGGGCAATGGCCAGCGGAATCGGGTCGACCGTATCGATGTCCAAGATGGTGAAACTTTGCTGGAAGGCGAGATTTTTGCGGTAGTTGGTGCTCACCGTCCCCACAGTATCGGTTGCCTCCACAATTTTGCAGGCAGAGGGAAAGTGACCAATGATGTGCAATTGCTGATTGGCGGGTATTTCCGGCGCGCCGAACAACTGGCGCATCAAGGTTGGGGTGGCCACACTCTTGTCTGCCAGGGCCATTGGAAAACGCTGCAGGTCGGCAATATCGAGTTCAGGCTGCCGACACAGCGGGTGGTCCTTGCGCACAAAGAAGCAGATGCCGAAGGCTTCCAGCGAATGGGTTTTGAGCTGGGGATGCTGCTGCAACTGGGGTGCCGGCCCCACCAGCAGATCAATATCCCGGTTGTTCAAATGCTGAATGCTCTGCTCAATCCAACCAGCGGTCTGCTCTATTCGTACACGAGGATAGCTTGCCAGTAGCTTCGGCAGCGCCAGATTCAGCAGCGACACCAGCGAGGGCGGACACACCCCGACCCGCAGACGGGAATCGCTCAATTGGCGGCCAGCCTTGGCATCGGCGGCAAGCTGATCGATATCCGCCACAATACGCGCGGCCCGGTCGATAAAGGCCCGCCCCTCAGTGGTCGCGTGAACACCTTTGGCGTGCCGCTCGAACAGCGAAAAGCCCAGCTCGGCTTCGATTTCAGCCACGCTTTTGGTCAGGGCCGACTGGGTCAGGTAAACCGCTTTGGCAGCGGCCGTAAACGACCCAAACCGATCTACCGCCACCACGTGCTTCAGCTTGCTCGGGTTCACCTCGCTCTCCTCTTTAAAACCACAACCACAGACATTCCAAAAAAGAATATTACTGAAATAATATCATTAGACGGAATGCCTTTGCTTTGGCAGTCTTTTGCTATCAGCGGCCTGCCCACTGACACGGACAGGCCCACGCTTACTGCCCAGACCCGATCTAGCCGAGGACAAGACATGCTAAACCGCGCCATTTACACCGAAGAACACCAGCAGTTTCGCGAGAGCGTTAAGAAGATGTACGCCAAGGAGCTGGTGCCCTACGTTGAGCAATGGGAACAGGAGGGCATTGTCAGCCGGGCATTCTGGCAGGCTTGCGGCGAGAATGGCATGTTGCTGCCGGATATCCCGGAGCAGTACGGCGGCATGGGCCTGGACTTCCGTTTTAACGCCATCATTCTGGAAGAAACCGCCATGGCAGGCACCACCGGTCCCGCCTTTGGTGTGCACAACGACATCGTCGCCCATTACATCAACAACTACGGCAGCGAAAAGGTGAAGCAGGAATGGCTGCCGAAAATGGCCACCGGCGGAGCCATCGGCGCCATCTGTATGAGCGAACCCAGCACCGGTAGCGATTTGAAAGAAGTGCGCACCAAGGCCACTCCGGTAGAAGGCGGCTTCGTGCTAAACGGTTCCAAGACCTTTATCACCAACGGCATCAATGCCGACGTGGCTGTAATTGCCGCCCGGGTGGGTGACGACAGCGGTGCCAAGGCGATCTCCCTGTTTGTCACCGGCTGCGACCAAAAGGGCTTTATCAAAGGCCGCAAGCTGGACAAGGTGGGCAACCGCTCTTCTGATACCGCCGAGCTGTTCTTTGAAGACCTGTTTATTCCCGCCGAAAACATGCTCGGCAAACAGGGCGACGGCTTTATTTACATGATGAAGGAGCTACCCCAGGAGCGCTTGTCCATCGCCATTTCCTGCCAGGCCGCCGCCCAGCATGCCTACGATATTGCGGTGGGTTATGTGAAAGAGCGTCGCGCGTTTGGCAAAGCGGTGTTCGACTTTCAAAACACCAAGTTCGTGCTGGCGAACCTGAAAGCGCAATTGCAGGTCGGCTGGGCTCACCTGGACGCCTGTATTGAAGCGCTGGTCGAAAAGCGCCTCACCACCGATGAAGCGGCAGCCGCCAAGCTCTGGCACAGCGAGCTGCGCTGCAAGGTGGTGGATGACTGCCTGCAAATGTTTGGTGGCTACGGGTACATCGAAGAATATGAAATCGCTCGTCTGTGGCGGGACGCTCGGGTGATGCGCATTTACGGCGGCACTTCAGAAATCATGAAAGACCTGATCAGTCGTTCAATCTAAGGCGGAGGAAAAACCATGTCACTGCCCGAATTTATCACCAAAAACCTGCGCCTGCCCGCGATGGCGGCGCCAATGTTTATCGCCTCAACACCCCAGTTAGTGGTGGAGCAATGCAAGGCCGGGATGATTGGCTCTATCCCCGCACTGAACGCTCGACCCCAAAGCCAGCTGGACGAATGGATTACCTACATAAAGGATGAACTGGCTAAGTACGATGCCGAGAACCCGGATAAGCCCGCAGCGCCCTTTGCCATCAACCAGATTTCCCACCCCAGCAATGACCGCTTGATGGGCGATTTGGAGATCATCGCCAAACACAAAGTCCCCATCGTGATTGTCAGCCTCTACGTAGCGCCACAAATCTGCGAGGTGGTGCATAGCTACGGCGGCATGGTCTTCAACGACATTATTTCCAATCGCCAGGCGAAAAAATCGGTTGAGGGTGGGGTCGACGGATTAATTGCCGTGGCCGCCGGCGCCGGTGGCCACACCGGCAACGTCTCCCCTTTCGCCTTAGTTTCCGAGATTCGGGAGTGGTGGGACGGCCCGCTTGCGCTGTCCGGCTGCATAGCCACAGGACAGAACATACTGGCCGCGCTGGCCACCAGCGCCGATCTGGCCTACATCGGCTCCCCCTTTCTGGCGACCCCGGAAGCCAATGCCGTGCCCGAATACAAAGCCATGGTAGTAGCCAGCGAAGCCAAGGACATTATCACCTCCGATGCCTTCAGCGGCGTGCCGGCCAATTTTCTAGTTGGGTCCATTACCCGGGCGGGACTGGACCCGAAGAACTTGAAGCGGGACGAAGATAAAGCCATTGATATCAGCGAGAAGAGCCAGAGCTTCAATACCTGGAAAGATATCTGGGGCTGCGGTCAGGGCGTGGGCGTCGTCAAAGAAATTCGCCCCACCGCCGAATTGATCGCCGACTGGATAACCCAGTATGAGATCGCGAAGGCGACGTTTAAGGCACGGCTGTAGCGCAGGAAGCAGGTAAGCGTTTAGGCGAGCCAGGCTTTATCAAGCTTTTGCGCCCGCAGAGCGTCGGCCGCCTGGCTCCCGTTAAATGTCTCCGACCAGGCGTCCGACCCAAGCCACCCAACACCCACAGCGCTACGCCAGCAAGATGCACCCAACAATGCAGCGCCACACTCCCCACCACCCTTGGGTGCATTTTTTGAGCTAACCCGCCATAATACGCGGCCCCGTTTTACACAAACGGCAGGCACAGCAACGGCCGCATCGTTACGCAGAGGCGGCCCATCCAAGAGAGCATCAAGCAAGCCATGAAAGACACCGTCGCCGACCTTATCAACCAGGCCGTGCAGAACCTGCGCACTTCCCAAGACTGGCCAGCGGATTTGCCGCTGAACATCCAGGTCGAGCGCACTCGAGACAAGGCCCACGGCGATTTCGCCAGCAACGTGGCCATGACCCTTGCCAAGCCCCTGCGCAGCAACCCTCGCGCCATCGCCCAACAAATTATCGACGCATTGCCCGCTGACGATACGGTGGTGAAGGTGGAAATCGCCGGCCCCGGCTTTATCAACTTCTTCATGAATGAGGCCAGCGCCTACCGGGTGGTCCACGACATCTTTGCCCAGGGTGACAACTTTGGCCGCCAAAGCGCCAACGGCAAAAAAGTGCAGGTCGAGTTTGTGTCCGCCAACCCCACCGGCCCGCTGCATGTTGGTCACGGTCGCGGCGCGGCTTACGGCGCCTGCGTAGCGGATATGCTCGAGGCCGCTGGGTACGACGTCTGGCGGGAGTATTATGTCAACGACGCTGGCCGGCAGATGGATATTCTCGGCACCAGCGTCTGGCTGCGCTACCTGCAAGCCTGCGGTGAGCAGATCACCTTCCCCAGCAATGGCTACCAGGGCAACTACATTGCCGACTACGGCCGCGAAGTGCTGGCCGCCGAGGGCGACAAACTGCGTCGCAGCGCCGCCGAGGTGTTCGCCGGCGTCTGCGCTGATGCACCGGAAGGCGACAAAGAAAAGCATATCGACGGGCTGATCAATCAAGCCAAGCAACTGCTGGGCGACGATTATCAAATCGTCTTCGAGAAAGGTCTCAACGCCATCCTCGGCGATATTCGCCAGGATCTGGCGGAATTCGGCGTCAGCTACCAGGAGTGGTTCTCCGAGCGCAGCCTCACCCAATCCCCCGATCAGGTCGAGCAGGCCATTGCCCAACTTCAGGCCAACGGCTACATCGAGGAGCGCGACGGCGCATTGTGGTTTCTGTCTACCCAGTTTGGTGACGACAAGGACCGGGTGGTAAAGCGGGAGAACGGCCAGTGCACCTACTTCGCCTCAGACATTGCCTACCACCTGAACAAATTTCAGCGCGGCTTCGACACCGTCATCAATATCTGGGGCGCCGACCATCACGGCTACATCGCCCGGGTAAAGGCGGCCCTGCAGGCGCTGAATATTGACCCCGAGCGGCTCGTGGTGCGACTGGTTCAATTTGTGTCACTGTTCCGGGGCGATCAGCAGGTTCAGATGTCCACCCGCTCTGGCTCCTTTGTTACACTGCGCGAATTGCGTGACGATGTGGGCAACGATGCGGCGCGCTTCTTCTACATTATGCGCAAGGCAGACCAGGCCACTGACTTTGACCTGGAATTGGCCAAATCCGAAAGCAAGGACAACCCGGTTTACTACATTCAGTACGCCCACGCCCGGGTGGCCAGCATTCTGCGCAAGCTGGCCGAGTCCGGCGAGGCCTGGACCCGCGAGAGCGGCCTGGCGCAGCTGCCGCTGCTCACCGAGGACGCCGAAAAGGCGCTGCTGGTGAAACTCAGCCGCTACCCCGAAGTCCTAAGCGGGTCAGCCGAGCAGTTCGAGCCGCACACGCTGGCCCACTACTTGCGTGAGCTGGCGGGTGATTTCCACACCTACTACAACGCCCACAAAATGCTGGGTGAAGACAGTCAACTGCGGGACGCCCGCCTCGCGCTGTCGGTGGCAGTACAACAGGTACTGCGCAACGGATTGCACTTGCTGGGCGTGACCGCACCAGAGGAAATGTAAAGCATGGCAACAGGGAAACGTACCAGCCGCGGCGCCACCCGGGCACCGCAAAAACAAGGCGTACCGGCGTCGGTACTGCTGGGCACCGGCTTTATTGCCGGTGTGATCTGTTCGGTATTGGTTTTCCAGTTGAGCAATAAGGGCGGCGATGCCCCCGCCGCAGCGCCCCAGCAAGCCGCAGCTGAGAAAAAGAAGCCGGAAGAAAAACCCACCACCACCGGCACCAAGTTTGATTTCTTCACCCTGCTGCCCGAGCGCGAAGTGATCGTGCCGGATGAAACCAGCGCCGCCAAAGCCGTTGCCAGCACCAAGCCGGTGACCGAGCCCGAAACCAAACCCAAGACGACTCAACCCGAGCCCGCCATCCCTACCGGTGAGAAGTACATTCTCCAGGCTGGCTCCTTCCGCAATGGCGCCGATGCCGACCGCCGCCGGGCGCAGATTCTGTTGCTGGGCCTGGATGCCAAAGTGGAGTCCGTGGAGGCCAACGGCGACCGCTGGCACCGGGTTTACGTGGGCCCATTCACCTCCCACAACACCCTGTCTGATGCCCGGGCAAAGCTGATTGGCGAGAGCATCGATACCCTGGTGGTGAGGCAGAAAACGCCCTGAAAAATACCGGCTCGCGCCGGTCAGCAGCCACAGAACCGTAACCCCGCTTCACATAAGGTTTGTGCCCTAGCCTTGTGCTAGCTCTGCCGCATTTGTCTCAGTAAGGCAGAACCCCATCGGCGCAATTTCCATTACCCGCCTTGAAATCCGGGCAACCCGCCTCCATCTTCCTGATCGACACACTGCCCCGGCAGTCCCACCTCAGAGTTAAAAAGGAGTCCCGCGTGGAACAGTTTCGCGGCACCACTATTCTTTCGGTACGTCGTCAGGGCCAGGTTGTGGTCGGCGGCGACGGCCAGGTCACGATGGGCAACACGGTGATGAAGGGCAATGCCCGCAAGGTTCGGCGCCTGCACAACGGCACCGTCCTGGCCGGTTTCGCCGGCGGCACCGCCGATGCCTTTACCCTCTTCGAGCTGTTTGAAAAGGAACTGGCCAAACACCAGGGCAAACTGACCCGGGCGGCGGTGGAGCTGGCCAAAGCCTGGCGCAGTGAACGCTCCCTGCGCCAACTGGAAGCCCTGCTGATTGTGGCCGACAAGGAAACCACCCTGGTGATCAGCGGCAACGGCGATGTCATTGAACCCGAAGACAACATGATTGCCATTGGCAGTGGCGGCAGTTTTGCCACCGCCGCCGCCAGAGCACTGATGGACAACACCGACCTCAGCGCCCTGGATATTGTCGAGAAAGGCCTGAACATCGCCGGCGATATCTGCATTTACACCAATCACAACCGCACCATTGAATCATTGGAATACTAGCGCCCTGCGCTGAGCCCGGAGTCAGCATGTCAAATATGACACCCCGTGAAATCGTTCACGAACTGGATAAACACATCGTCGGCCAACAGGATGCCAAACGCGCGGTCGCCATCGCCCTGCGCAACCGCTGGCGGCGGATGCAACTCGATGACAGCCTGCGCAGTGAGATTACCCCGAAGAATATCCTGATGATTGGCCCCACCGGGGTCGGCAAAACCGAGATTGCCCGGCGCCTGGCCAAGCTTGCCAAAGCCCCTTTTATCAAGGTGGAGGCGACGAAATTCACTGAGGTTGGCTATGTTGGCCGGGACGTGGAGTCGATTGTTCGCGACCTGGTGGACGTGTCGATCAAGCTGCACCGGGAGCAGGCCATGGAGCAGGTCGCCCACCGGGCTCAGGATGCCACGGAGGAGCGGATTCTCGATGCGCTACTGCCGCCGGCAAGAGGTGGCGAAGCCGATACTGACCAGGGCGCCAACACCCGGCAGATTTTCCGCAAGAAGTTGCGCCAGGGCGAACTGGACGACAAAGAGATTGATGTGGAGCTGAATCAGGCTCCGGTAGGCGTGGAGATCATGGCACCGCCCGGCATGGAGGAGATGACCAACCAGCTTCAGGGCATGTTCTCCAAGCTCGGGGGCGAGCGCAAGAAAAGCCGCCGCATGACCATCAAGGCCGCCTACAAGCAAATTCAGGATGAGGAAGCGGCCAAGCTGATCAACGAAGAAGAACTCAAGGCCCAGGCAGTGAGTGCCGCTGAACAAAACGGCATTGTGTTTATCGACGAAATCGACAAGGTCGCCAAACGCCAGGACACCGGCGGCGCCGACGTCTCCCGGGAAGGAGTACAACGCGACCTACTGCCGCTGATCGAAGGCTGCACCGTCAGCACCAAGCACGGCATGATCAAAACCGACCATATTTTGTTTATCGCCTCCGGCGCCTTCCATTTGTCCAAGCCTTCGGATCTTATCCCCGAGCTGCAGGGTCGCCTGCCCATTCGGGTAGAGCTGGGCGCTCTCACACCCGAGGACTTCCAGCGCATTCTGACTGAGCCCCGGGCGTCTCTCACCGAGCAATACCAAGCACTACTGGGCACCGAAGGTGTGCAAGTGTCGTTTGCCGAGGATGGCATTCGGCGGATTGCCGAAACCGCCTGGGAAGTGAACGAGCGCACCGAAAATATCGGCGCCCGCCGCCTGCACACGGTGATGGAGCGACTGCTTGAGGACATCTCCTACGATGCGGGCGACGGCAATCAAACCCTGACCGTGGACGCCAGCTACGTGGAGCAGCAATTGGGTGAACTGGCGCAAAACGAAGACTTGAGCCGGTTTATACTATAGCGGGAGACGCGGAACGGAGGACGCCGGATGGGAAAGGGTCTGCCCCACGAGCGCAGCGAGTGCTTTTGGTACGGAGATGCGCCCGGTAAAGATTCGCCCTCCCAGCCAGACCCTCTCACTCGGGATGGAGGCGGCGCGGGGCAAGCCCTGCAAACCTCCCACGGGCTAACTAGGGCCTGTTAACACTAATTGGATTACGCCTGTTGTGGCTAAAAATTCGCCAATCAAGGCGTGAGGAGAGAGGTTTGGTGGTTCCAAATGAACGACGAACAACGAAGAGTGGTGGTTTTTTAGCCACAACCCGGAGGGCTGGGGCCATTTTTGCCCCCAGCATTGTTGGAGGTCGCTTATTTGGAATGACCAAACTGCGCTCCCTCCGCCTAGCTGGAGGCAAAAATGACCTCCAGCTGGTGCAATTCAATTAGTGTTAACAGGCCCTAGCTTCGAGAGCATACATTGATGACCCCAACTGACATCACCCTGCACCGCAAAACCAACGAGCTGGAATTAAGCTTTCCCGGGCAGGGTAGTTTTCGCCTCAGTGCGGAGTTTTTGCGGGTGTATTCGCCATCGGCGGAGGTGCGCGGCCACGGCAAGGGCCAGGAAAAACTGCAAACCGGCAAACTGCATGTTGAAATCAAAGACCTGGTGCCCGTGGGCAATTACGCCCTGCAACTGATTTTCAGCGACGGGCACGACAGCGGGATCTATTCCTGGAACTACCTGTTCGATCTGTGTCGGAACCAGCAAGCACTGTGGCAGGACTATCTTGAGCAACTCAACCAGGCTGGCGGCAGTCGCGACCCCGATGAGCAAGTGGTGAAGTTCTTCAGCTAGTAGTTCACTAGGCCCGCAGCGCAATATCCGGGTCAAATTGCAGATCACCCGAGTGCGACAACACACCGATACGCTGGCCGGAGGCATTTTCCACCACGACCACGGGTGAAGCCGATTGCGCGCCCCGAACAAACTTCAACGACCAGCCAAAATTCTGTACGCGCCGCAAGCCGGCCCGCTGCCTTTCGGTGAGCAGGGCATCGATATCAGCGGGAATGGCGGACTGCTTTGATCGCTTGTCTTTGTTCATGATCATGGGCACAGCATACTCAGGGCAAAGGCTAAGATGCTGCTAATGTAGCAAGCGCCTTACCCCTACCCCAGCCGGAAATCACCCTATTGACAAAGCTGTCGACATTGCGGCCTACGGCCGATCCGTTTGCTACAGGTTTTCCTCGGCGAATGCAGCCAGCCGGGACCGCTCAATGCCATTGACGTGCATGATGCCTGCATGGGCAAAATGTTTACTTTTTTCAACCAGATACGTCAGGCCTGATGTGAGTGGTGAGATATACTTATTGTCGATCTGAGCCAGGTTGCCCAATACCACAATCTTCGAATTCGACCCCACTCGGGTGATGATCGACTTGAGCTGAAATTGGGTCAGGCCCTGGGATTCATCAATCACAATATACGCATTATTGAAGGACCGGCCACGCATAAAGTTTAGCGACTTAAATTGAATGTTAGCCTTATCTTTTACGTACTCGATACTACTGAAAGGCGACTCATCACTGCCGTGCAGCACCTCCAGATTATCATCAAAGGCCGCCAGCCAAGGCGCCATTTTTTCCTCTTCCGTGCCCGGCAAAAAACCGATGTCTTCCGCAATGGGTGGCGTTGATCGGGCCACAATCAATTTGTCATAGCGTTTCTCTTCCAGAATGGCATGCAGACCATACGCCAGGGCTATCAGGGTCTTACCCGACCCCGCCGGCCCAGTGAGCACCGTCATATCAATGTTCGGTCTGGAAATCATAAAGAAGGCCATCGCCTGCTCCATGTTGCGCGGCTTTAGACCCCACATGTGCTGGTTCATCAATTGCTCCCGACACAGGTCCAGCATCTCGACCTTTTGCTCATCTACCGATCTCACCAAGCCGACAAAGCCTGCATCATCGTAAATAAACTGGTTCACATGCACTTTGGGCAAAAGCTCCCGGCTAAGCACGTGAATGGTCTGACTACCTTCCCGCAGTGTTTCCACCGCATCAACCCTGTCCCAAAACCGCCCCTCGACATGCTCATAGCCTTTAGCCATGTACTGGATATCATCCAACACCCGGTCTTTTCGGTAATCCTCAACGTTTTCCAGCCCCGAACCCTTCGCCTTAAGGCGCATATTGATGTCCTTGGTGACCAGACATACATAGGCTTGGGGGTTCTTAACCTGAAGATGCAACGCGACATTGATAATGCGGTTATCGTTGGCCTGTTGCTGACTGCCATCGAGGTAGGCCGCCCCGGTGTCGTGATTGATCAGCTGATCGGGAAACACCGCTAACAAGCCAAGTTGCTCGCCCTCTCGACTGCTGGGGATTTCCACACCCTCCTGAATTTGCCGGGGGTTGGCATTGGCGAGAATTTTGTCGATGGCATTTATTGCAATCCTGGCCTCCCGGCTAACGTCCTTATCCCGCCTGTCCTTGATGTGATCCAACTCCTCCAACACGGTCATCGGTACCACTACCCGATGTTCTTTGAAGGCGCTCAGCGCCATGGGGTCATGCAGCAACACGTTGGTATCAAGAACAAAGATTTTTTCCATAAGTCTCTCTCTGCAGACAGGGCTGAAAGGCCGCGATACGACGATTTGTTATTCGGGAGCATCCGGCCAAACACAGCCGGAGAAAACGGGAGCGAAGCAGCAATTGATTCGGGAGGCGGAGAGCGGTAGAAGGCCGTGGCAGTCGCCGCGGCGCACAACCGGTGTTGGGTGTCTTGCTGTATGCCAGAAGGCGGCTAGGCAGCGAGGGCAATCGACCAATCCAAAAAACGAGATTTGATTCGATTATTGGAATTTGACGCCGGGAATGTCAACCAAACTTTGCAGGAATTCCCCCCTTATCACGCTTTTGCATTAGGCTGGGGCAATTGCACTCCAAAAGGGCGCCATTGGTCGACCAAAGGCGGCTGCGGTGGAAGACGGGAGACCATAATTCGGCTACCCTATAGCCCCTCTTTTTTCGGTACAACAGGTAACACCCCGCCATGCTCGACCCCAATGCCCTGGCACAGCTTCGCCAGCTAAAAACCGACATCATCGATTCCAAGGACCAGGGCGAAGGGGAGGTCAAAGGCAGTCAACGGCGCTTTGGCTTTGTCAAACTCGACGACGGTCGGGACGTTTTTCTGGCCCCTGAGGATATGCAGCGGGTTTTTCCTGGCGACCGCGTCAAAATTACCGTTCACACCGACGACAAAGGCAAGTTCAAAGCCGAGCTCGAGCGACTGATCAAAAGCCCGCTGAACACGTTCACCGGACGCTATGTGATCCGCGGCCAGGGCCATTTTGTGGAGCCCGACCTGCCCCGCTTCAATAAGTTACTGTTCATTCCGCCCTCTCAACGGAAAAAAGCCAAAGAGGGTGACCTGCTGCACTGCCAGGTCAGCCGCCACCCCTTCCGTGACGGCAAGTCTCAGGTGAATATCCTCGACCGCATTGGCTCACCGAGCGATTCCGGCATCGAGGCCCTTTACACCCTGTTCAAATTCAACCTGCCTCGAGAGTGGCCCGCCAAGCAGGAACTGGGCGAGGACAGCCGGGCGCCGCAGCGCCGCGACTTGCGGGACGTCCCCTTTGTCACCATCGACTCCGCCGAGACCCGGGACATCGACGACGCACTGTGGGCCGAAGCCAACGAGCAGGGCTGGCTATTGCGGGTTGCCGTGGCCGACCCCGGCGCCTACATCGCCGCAGGGACACCCCTTGATAAAGCCGCCCGGCAACGCGCCACCAGCGTCTATCTGCCGGGAAAAGCCCAGCCCATGCTGCCAGAGTTCATCACCAAGGACCGCTGCTCACTGCTCCCCGAGCAGGATCGCGCCGCCCTGGTCTGTGAAATGCAAGTTAGCCCCGATGGCGACATTACCCGTATCGACTTCTGCGAAGCGCTGATCCGCTCCCATGCCAAATTAAGCTACACCGCCGTTCAGGCCCACTTCGATGGCAGCGAGACGCTTGACCACCCCGAGCTCGCAGCACTGAGCGATGTGGCATCTGCACTCAAACAGCATCGCGCCCAGGTTGCCCTGATCATGCCCGAGCAACCGGACTTCTACTACGAGCTGGATGATGACGGCCGCATCGCGTCCATTCGCAAAGTCTTGCGCAACGATGCTCACCGCCTGGTGGAAGAATGCATGCTGGCCGCCAACCGCAGCGCTGCCCAATGGTTGGGGGATGCGCCAGCGATCTTTAATGCCCACGCCGGCCTGCGCGAAGACCGGCTGGAGAACGTGCGCACAGTGATGGCCGAAGCCCTGCCAGACCTGAAAGACCTCGATATCAGCCAGCTTGAGGGCTACGTGGCGCTAATCAAGGCGGCCGCCGCCAGCGACGATGAGCTGCCTTTGCAAAGTATTTTTGCCCGCATGCTTCAGCCGGGGGAGTTGAGCCTGAGCCCCAAGGCCCATTTCGGCCTGGGCCTGGACCGCTACAGCACCTTTACCTCACCACTGCGCAAGTACGGCGATCTGGTTGCCCAGCGCTGCATTCGCGCCAAGCTCGCCGGCAGCAAACCCGCCCTGCCGAGCGAAGCCGAGCTGGAAGCCATTCAGGAAGCCCTGCGCAATGCTCGCCAAGCGAGTCGCTACATGGAGCGCTGGCTGCAATATCAATATCTGGCCAAGCAGGACCCGGAGCAGGTTTACACAGGTCATATCGCCCACCTTAACGGCGGCGGCTTTACCGTCGAACTGGACGACACCGGCATCAGCGGCTTTGTGGAGGCGCGATCCATCCCGGAAAAACTCAGCTTCGACGCCAACACCCTGCGCCTGTTCAACGACAAACAACAGTACCAGCTCGACAAGCGCGTGCAGGTGAAGGTAACTGAACTCGACCCCTTTGCCGGGCGGCTGATGTTTGCCCTGGTGCCCGAGGCGGCAAGCGAAGAGAGCGAGCCCACGAGCGCCGCAGGCTGAGCAAGGAGGCTTGCGCCGGGCTGGCAATAGCACCCGGCGACGGCAACAAATCAAAAGTCGGCGTGGCGAGGCACTCGAGGAAAGGGGATGACATCGCGAATGTTGTCCATCCCGGTGATGTAATTGAGCAAGCGCTCAAACCCGAGCCCGAAGCCGGCGTGGGGCACGGTGCCGTAACGGCGCAGGTCGCGGTACCAATCCAGCCCCGCCAGACCCTGCTCGGCCATGCGCTGATCCAGCACCGACAAACGCTCCTCGCGCTGGCTACCACCGATAATCTCGCCAATCCCCGGCGCCAGCACATCCATGGCCGCCACGGTTTTTTCGTCATCATTCAGGCGCATATAAAAGGCCTTGATGTCCTTGGGATAGTTCATCACCACCAGCGGCCCGCCGATATACTGCTCGCAGAGAAAGCGCTCATGCTCAGACTGCAAGTCCGTCCCCCAGGTCACCGGAAACTCAAACTTGCGATCGGCCTTTTGCAATATGGCGACCGCATCGCTGTAGTCCATCCGCGCAAATCCGGTCTCAGCCACTTTTTGCAGCCGCTCAAGCACCGTCTTGTCGATAAACTCATTGAAAAAGGCCAGGTCTTCTTCGCACTGCTCCAGTACCTGCTTGAGCAAATAACGAAGAAAATCCTCAGCCAGCGCCGCGTCATCATTCAAATCGGCAAAGGCGACCTCGGGCTCGACCATCCAGAATTCTGCCAAGTGACGACTGGTATTGGAGTTTTCGGCCCGGAAGGTGGGGCCAAAGGTATACACCTTGGACATGGCCAGCGCATAGGCCTCGGCGTTGAGCTGGCCGGACACCGTTAAAAACGCCTCTTTACCAAAGAAATCCTCATTAAAATCCACTGCCCCCGGGGGAGTACGCGGCAGGTTGAGCAGATCAAGGGTCGATACCCGAAACATTTCGCCAGCCCCTTCGCAATCACTGGCAGTGATCACTGGGGTATTGATCCACTGAAAATCCCGCTCAAAGAAATAGCGATGCACCGCGTTGGCCAATACGGTGCGCACCCGCGTGATCGCACCAAAGGTATTGGTGCGCGGCCGCAGGTGGGCAACGGTCCGCAGATATTCAAAGCTGTGGCGCTTTTTGGCGATCGGGTAGCTGTCGGGGTCATCCACCCAGCCAAGCACCGCCACCGCACTGGCCTGAATTTCGACCGCCTGTCCTTTGCCCAGGGATTCCACCAGCTCCCCGGTCACCCGGACGGCGCAGCCCGCCGTCAGCTGCAGCACATCGGTGGCGTAATTTTCCAGCTCACCGGGAATCACCGCCTGAATTGCGGCCAGGCACGAGCCGTCGTTCAGGGCGAGAAAGGAGAACCCGCCCTTGGAATCCCGGCGGCTGCGCACCCAGCCTTGTACTGTCACCACACTCCCCGGCGCACCACCGGCGAGCAAGGCTTTAATTGAATTTACACTCATGTTTTCCCTTATTGCGCCGTCACTAAAAACCGAAAATCATTATAGCTGGCTTGGCAGAAACCCTTTAGGGCCAATAAGTTTTACGTGATGGTTAATATTTTGATATTTCCCAACCACCTCACTTTTAGCGGCCGATCATCCGGTCTACAGTAACCTCGACATCAAACATTGGACTCCCCATGCTCGCCACAAATTTTGTCGCTCACCGCGGCTGGCGTCAGCACTATCCAGAAAACACACTTATTGCATTGCGCCAGGCCATTTTGGCCGGCGCCGCCAATATTGAACTGGACGTGCAACTCAGCGCAGATGGAGAGCCCTTTGTGTTTCACGATGCCAGCCTTGATCGGCTGTGCCAGCGGGAGGGCCTGATCTGGGACTATGATGCCAGCACTCTGGCGGGCTTTTCTGCCAGTGAGGCGATTCGGTTTGGCGACCGCTTCACCGGAAATCCGCTCTGCCATTTGCGGGATTTGGTATCACTGTTGCACGAGTTTCCCTCGGTGACGGCCTATGTCGAGCTGAAAGGCGAGAGCCTGCATCATTTTGGCGAAGCAGCCATGCTCAACGCCGTATGCTCAACACTGGAACCAGTAGCAGAGCGCTGCGTGCTGATCAGCTTTGAGCTGGAAGCGCTGGTCATGGCCAGGCAGTCCGGCTGGCAGCGTGTCGGCGCGGTATTTGATTACTGGCCCGACTGGCAGTTGGCTTCGCTGAGCAAAATGGCGGCAGAAGTGGTGTTTTGCGACCGCAATTGCATCCCCCTCGACGCCGACCTGCGGAGCCTTCCCTGGCCCATCGTTGTCTACGAAATTGGCAGCCGCTTACAGGCCGAACACTGGTTCCAAAGGGGCGCTGCCGCCGTAGAAACCTATCTGATTGGAGAACTACTACAGGAGTTCAACCTTGTCTGAGCAGCATATTGAAACCGAAGTCGCCGTCATTGGCGGTGGTGTTCAGGGGGCAGGCATTGCCCAGGCCGCTGCCGCCGCTGGCTACAAAGTCACTATTTTTGAGCGCCACCACTGGGCCGCAGGCACCTCCCAGCGCTCCAGCAAGCTTATCCACGGTGGCCTTCGCTATCTGGAAACCGGGCAGATACCGCTGGTGTATCACAGCCTGCAAGAGCGCGCGCGCCTGCTCAAAAACGCGCCCGACCTGGTCAAGCCAGTCAAATTTTTTATCCCAATCTATAAAGATACCAGCCGTCGCCCCTGGCAGATTCGCGCCGGTTTGACGCTCTACTATCTGCTCAGCGGCGGCGGCCAACTGGCCCGCTTTCGCAGCGTGCCAAAATCCGAATGGGACCAGCTCGATGGTATCAGCACCAACGACCTGCAAGCGGTCTTTCAGTACTGGGATGGGCAAACCAATGACAAACTCCTGACGGAAGCGGTGATTCGCTCCGCCCAGGAGATGGGGGTCACTACCCTGGCCAGTGCCGAGCTGATGGAAGCCCGCAAAACCGCCAACGGCTACCGCCTCACCATCCGCACCCTCGACGGTCACATTCACTGCGACTGCAAGTGTCTGGTCAATGCCGGCGGCCCGTGGGTCAACGACATCGGCCATCGGATCGAAACTGATACCGCCCCACGTTCAATCGATCTGGTGCGCGGCAGCCACATTCTGGTCAACAAAACCCTCAGCCAGGGTGTGTACTACATGGAATCGCCCCGAGACGGCCGCGCCGTGTTTGCCATGCCCTGGGGCGACAAGGCGCTGATCGGCACCACCGAAGTCATCCATGAGGAAGGCGCCGACAACGTCACCCCCAGCACAGAAGAAATTAGCTACCTGCAGGCCACCTTTGGCCACTTCTTCAAAAACGACGATGCAACGGTACTAGAGGCCTGGGCCGGCTTGCGGGTACTACCAAAATCGTCAGAATTGGCGAACAAGCGGGATCGGGACACGTTCTTTCTCTGTGACGACCCGAAAAAGGCCTCATTGATTGCAGTCTACGGCGGCAAGCTGACCAGCTACCGCCACACCGCCGAACGGGTGATGGACTACATTACCGAGAGCCTCGGCAAGCGCACGGTGGTCGCCGACACCCGGCGCCTCCCCCTCAGCCCGCTACCCCAGGGCAGCGAGTAAGCACCCCAGGTAACACCGCCAGCCAAATTGTTACCATAAGTTAATAAAAAGCCTCTCCAGCGTTGCGCTAGAGAGGCTTTTTATTGCACATCAAAAAAAATATCTTGTTGTTTTTTAAGCATTATTTCAAATCGCACGGATTTAACCGCCAGAACAACGCAGCCAAACCTTTCTCAAATGTAACTTTACGTAACACATTGCATCGATATACTGAACACAAGCTCAGCAGACACCCATGGAGGTGCAAGATGTCACAAGAGAAACTGCAACAATACGTGGAAAATACCGACGCATTTGCGGAGTTGGCCGCAAAATACAGCCTGTTACTGGGTGTTACCGCTGCCCTGGTTGCCTGCCTGATCAGCCTGGTATAAGCCCGCCCCACACTGCCGCCCAGCGCCCTAACGCGCTGGGCGGCCCCGCTTGACCGAGGGTCGGCAAAGCAAATGCACGTACCGCCCCAAAGCCCAGAAAGGCTCCTGATCGCCGTACTGCCACTCCAATGCCGCCACATCTTCTAGGCTACGGGCATCTCGAATCGCCCGAGGCATTAAATCGTACACCAGACGAATCCCTCGCCGGGCGACCACCTCTAGATCGCCCGCCGCTAACCACGTCTCCACCTGATGGGGCCGACAAGGATGGCTCGGGGTTAAGCCGCCGGGATGCCCGGCAAAATCCTCATCGCGCAACTTATAAAGATTGCCTTTGGTGATATTGCTCAACACCAAGGTATTGAGGTTGTAGAACATCAGCGAAAGGTAGCCTTCCGGTTGCAAGCACCTGGCCAGCGCCTGCACTAGCCCAGGCTGATCCTCCACCCACTCCAGTACCGCATGGCAAACAATCAGATCAAAGCGACCCGCCATCTCCGGCAAGCTCGCCATTTCCTGGATGGCTCCCTGACGCGCTTCAATATTTCGCAACTCCCCCGCCGACTGCTCTTCAACAAATGCCGCTAGCATTTCCTGCGAGATATCGCTGTACAACACGTTATGCCCCAAACCAGCAAGACGCGCGCTCATTTGCCCGAGCCCACCCCCGGCATCCCACACCTGCAACGACGCCCCTTCCAGGTGTGGCAGCTGCGTATTCAACTCGCGCCAACATAAATCCAGGCGTAATTGGCCCTTCGGACGTCGATAAATATTGTCCCGAAAACGGCGACTGAGGCCATCAAAGTTGCGGTCTTTGTTATCCATGCGGGCGGGTATCAGCAGCGGCGGGAGCAAAAGTGTAAGGCATAAAAAAGCCGGAGCACTAGGCTCCGGCTTTTAAATTTAAGACATCCCATGTCGCACACAATCCATTGTATGCCTAGGTCTTCCTGACCCGAATCATTATGGACTAAGCAAAAGTACGTAGTAGCAGCAATGTAGGACACGGCGTGTGAGATATATCTCACACATCATTGGCGCCAATCAGGCATCTAAATCTGGAATCAGCGCATTCTTCAACCAGGAAATATTGTCTTTCAGTCGCAGCTTTTCCTTTTTTAAGCGCCGCAAGAGCAATTGATTCTGATAAGGATTGAGGGAAAGTTCGCTGATCTCCTCGTCGAGAGCGCGGTGCTTTCGCTGCAATTCCAGCAATCGCGCACTCAGAGAAGTTGGGGTTTCCATATGGAAGTCGCCTTATGCAACACCGCTAGCAATGCCACCATTTTACCTCTTGCCACGCGACGACACAAGCCCCCCGGCAAAATCTAACCGACCACTACCCCGGCAGGCGCTCCGCCAAAACCCGCTCAACGGTATCGACAATCACCTGGGTTTGGCGATCCACCTCCAGGTTGACCCGATCGCCCTCCTTGAGGTGCCCGAGGTTGGTACGGCGCAGGGTTTCGGGTATCAGGCAAACGGTTAGCGTCGCAGCGGCTTTGTCCACATCGGCCAGCGTCAGACTGCAACCGTGCAGCCCAATAAAGCCTTTAGTGAAACAGTATTTCAGCAGCGACTGGGGCACGGAAAACACCAGCGACAGGTTATTCTCGCTGACGACCCGTTCGCGAAGCTCACCGGTGGCGTCAATATGACCGGAAATCAAGTGGCCACCGATTTCCGCCCCCTGCTTTGCCGAGCGCTCCACATTAACAAGATCCCCTTCCCGCAGCCCTCCCAACGTTGTCAGCGACAGGGTTTGCTGCATGGCGTCGAAAGCAACCTGGTCGCCCTCCACCTGAGTCACCGTCATACATACGCCATCCAGGCCAACACTGGCCCCGATAGCCAAGTCCTCGCGCAGCGCCGGCGACAGCGCCACCGCAAAACTCAGCAAACCCGGCTTGCGCTCAAGACGACTGATCGGAAAGGCGCCAGCGACGATTCCGGTATACATTGCATTACCTCCCAAAAAACGCCCACCAGTATACCCCCGAGGGTCGCATTTTTTCCGCCGCCAATTCGACCAGACCACCTTCGACTCAGAATCGAAGGAGCTTTACGCCGGGGGTGATAGCAGCTTGGCATGAGAGCTGCTAGCATCCTGAGGGTCCGCAACCTATGGCGGCGGCAACTGGCCGGGCTGATTCAGCCACACCACGACAACATAATTGAAAACACCACGACAAAAATAGGGCAG
Organism: Spongiibacter taiwanensis; assembly: GCF_023702635.1. Lineage (NCBI taxonomy): Bacteria > Pseudomonadati > Pseudomonadota > Gammaproteobacteria > Cellvibrionales > Spongiibacteraceae > Spongiibacter > Spongiibacter taiwanensis. Next base: position 2,292,071 of record NZ_CP098455.1, on the reverse strand, counting down.
ATCAATGAAACGGGTTATCTTCAACCAAAAGGGTGGGGTGGGCAAAACCAGCATCACCTGCAATTTGGCGGCAATCAGCGCCTGGAAGGGATACAAAACCTTGGTCATTGACCTGGATATCCAGGGCAACAGCAGTGAATACCTGTTGGGCGAGCAATTTCGCGAACTCGAGGACAACGCAGCGGACTTCTTCAAACAAAAGCTGTCCTTGTTTGGCAAGGCCAAGGAAGCCTCGGACTTCATCTACCAAACCGAGTTCGACAACCTTTACGTGATGCCCTCCAATCCGGAGCTGGCGGTGATCGAGCGCGAGCTGGAGTCTCGTCACAAAATCTACAAGCTGCGCGATGCGTTGAACAAACTGCAGAAAGAGTACGAGCATATTTATATTGATACGCCCCCAGCGCTCAATTTCTACAGCCGCTCCGCCTTGATTGCCGCCGACACCCTGGTCATTCCTTTTGATTGCGACAGCTTTTCCAAGGTTGCCCTGGTAGGCCTGCTGGAAACCGTTGAGGAAATTCGTGAGGATCACAATCCAGAGCTGGGGCTCGACGGCATTGTGGTCAACCAGTTCCAGACCCAAGCCAATTTACCCCAGCAATTGATCGCTGAGATGCTCGACGAGGGCCTGCCGGTCTTTGATCAATACCTGAGCAGTTCAGTCAAAATGAAGGAATCGCGCAGCCGCCAAACGCCGCTGATTTACATGGCGCCGTCTCACAAGCTGACTCAACAGCTGTGCGCCTTGCACGACAGCCTGTCCGAGCTCATGTCGGCCAGGGCAGCTCAATCAGCCTGAGCCGAGGCCACCAGCGCCCTGACCAGCCGACCGCGGCTACTTAGCGGTCGGCACACCCAATCCAATATTGCCGACCTTATTGACGGTAATATCGCCCAAGCCGAAATTCGCCACCGCCGCCGTCAGGCTGAGCTTGTATTCCATGTCGCCGGTGGTGGACATGATGCTGCGGATCAACCCCAGACCGTTAAGTAAGTTAACGTCCACAGGCACCACAATGTTGGCCCGATCATTGGCCGGAAGCACCACCGCCTCATTGAAGCGGCCACCCGCCAACGAATTACCCGCCAGGCTGATCGAATACCGCAGCCGACCTAAATTCAGAGCAAAGTCATTGGGGTTATCCAGCTGCAAGCCCACCAGCAATTGCTGCTGCAAGCCATTAGACGGCCCAATGTTGATGCTGGTGATGGCAACATCTGGCTTTTCAATGGGATTGAGTGCAGCGCAAGCGCTCAGCAACAGCGCGGCAAAAAGAGATAGTACGATTTTCAAGGTCGCTCTCCAGAAGAGTGAGCGTGGAGGAAAGTCATGAACGGGGCCGCGCTAGGCGGCCCCTGGAGTAACCCAACCTTATTTGTTGGTGGGCAGCATCTCGATTTCAACACGACGGTTTTGCTCACGACCGCTTGCAGTGCTGTTGTCCGCAATCGGATCGCGGGGACCGTAGCCAGTGGTGCGAATACGCGCCGCAGGCAGACCCTGATTCATGAAGTAACGGCCCACGCTGTTGGCACGATCTTCAGACAGCTTCTGGTTAGTTTGGAAGCTACCTGTCGAGTCGGTGTAACCATTGATTTGCATCAGCGTCTTGTCAAATTCCTTGGCGACCAGAACCACGCTATCGAGCACTGAGGTAAAACCGCCTTTGATCGCAGAGCTGCCAGTGTCAAAGGTAATGTTGCCGGGCATAATCAGCTTGATGGTATCGCCGACACGCTGCACACCCACACCAGTACCTTCCAGGCGCGCACGCAATTTAGCTTCCTGACGATCCATGTAGTAACCGTAGCCGCCACCAGCAGCTGCACCGGTTACCGCACCGATAATGGCGCCCTGCTCACGATGGTCCTTGTCCGATACCGCGGCACCCAGCACCGCACCACCCAGAGCACCCCAGCCGGCGCCTTTGGCAGTGTTACTGGTCTTCTGCTCACCAGTGTACGGATCAATAGAACAGGCTGCCGAGAATACGACTGCCGCCAACACAGCCGTCCAACGGCTAGCTTGCAATGCTTTCATGTGAAACCCCCTTCACGGTTTTGATTTTTTGCCACTCTAGTAGTAGGTGACATAACGCCAGCTTAACAAACATAACACTGATCACAGCAAATCTGGCAGCGCCTGCGTCGCCAACTTTGCTTCAGACCCAAATAAGCCGTATCAGTTGCACCAAGGCAAGGCTTAATGGGGTGGTATTATTTCCCTTGTTTTGCGCTTCTCTGAAGCGGCTGCACGGGTGACCACTTACCGTCACCATCTGCATCCATAAAGATGGGGTTGGTCAAAGCCATCGGCTTGAGCCCCGGTAGCAGTTGCGCATATACGCCACCTGGCTCGCCAACCACCTCCACCACTACGTAGGCATCCTTTTCCACGATCACCTCGACGGCCGCATGACTGCCGGCGCTGACAGAGGCCTCGCGGTAAAGCTCGCCATTCACCCATATTTTCAGCCGGGAAACCGGCACCCAGGAGGCAGCCTCAACCTGCACATGCAACTCCGCCCGGTTGGCTTGCAGGCGCTCCCCCAGCCGGGCTTGTCGGCCATCCTCGGACTTGAGCACCACGTCGAGCAACGGACCGCTGCTAAAGTAGCTGCGGCCTTCCAGCAGCGCCTGGGTGAGGGCCTGCTCCGCTACCGGCAACCCGCTGCGCTTTGGCAGGTATATATAGTTTCTGGGTGCGGCAACGACCTGCCCCAAACCATGGGCATCGCTGTTGCCGGTCGCCGTGCGCACCGCCCCTTGATTCAACAATGAAAACCAGTCTTTGCGCAGCTGCGAGTAGGCATCGACCTCCGCCCCATTGAGCACTTCAATGACATCAAAATCGATATCTCGCAGCCCGCTGGCGGGATCGACCTCGAGCAAGCTGCGATTTACATCGGCCACCAGCAACTGCTCGGGGTCGTAGTTCTGACCCACCGACAAGTGATCAAAAAAGGCCAAGTCGGCATCGAGCTCAGATCGCGCACGTGGATGATTGAGCTGGAACAGCGCCGCGGGCCACGCCTGCTTGGCGCTGGCAATCACACTGCGCAGGCGCTGATTTTCCACCGGCACAATTCCGCCAGCATACTGCTGAGGCTGCGCCCGAACAGGGAACACGTTGCTGTGACCAATGGTGAACGGCGCCGCTTCGCTGCGCGCCAGCCCGGTCAACTCAGTGCCCACAATCACCTGCACCGCTTCTGCCAGCCCCATTTTTTCCGGCACATCACTGTAATCCACAATGCGATTGTGCTCACTGGCCACCAGCACCTCTGCACCCTGAGCAACAAAGCTCCGCAGGCGCTCATCAAAGGGCAAGGTGCTATCAAAACTGGCGCCGCTGTGCACATGCAAATCGGCACTGACCCAATCCTCTCCCTGCCAGATTCGTTTTGGCGCGATGATCGGCAGCACGCTGGTCATACCCGGAATGATGGTCAGCAGGTATTCCTGAGTTTCGTATTCAAACCCCCGACTACTAATCACCCGGTACTGACCCGGCGGCAAGTCCACCAGCACCGGGTCACTATCGACGCCGGCGAGATCAACCCGATTGCTGTTTCGCGAGCCATGCACGTGCTTGCCGTTTTCGGTGAACCCCAGCAAATCATCACCAAAATCAGGCGCCGGGGTATCGCCAATGCCGAAAAAGGTCAGGCTCATTGCCAAACCCCGAGGCAGCTGTAACTGCCCCCGCTCATTAAACAACCAACGACCACTGTCATTGCGCTCATCACTGATGTTCAACTCGCGCGACAGTGATTCGCCCCAAGGAGCAGTAGCCTGCAGGCGAACTCGATTGGTTCCTTTGGGTAGGCGAATGTTGAACCCGCCCTCACGATCGACCCGCATCTGGGTGACCGGACGATCATGCTGATCCCAAACGGCGAAGCTGGCACCCGGATGATTGCTGTAACCTCGCAGACTCGGCCCCTTAAACATCGTATCGGTAATCGCCGCCACCTCGGCGCGATCGCCAATCACGATCTGAAACTCGGCAACCAACTGCTCATCCTGCTCCAGGTCCATGAGCTGGTTCTGCAACATCGACATCCAGTTGAGCTTTTCGCTGTTTATCCAAAGCGGCCGACTCATCCAACCATGCAGGCTATAGTCGGGAAACACAGCCAGGAACCGTGGCAAGGCAAGACGACTGCCATTGGGTTTGATCAGACTCGCGGAGCGCAGTTGCACACCGTAACTGATTGCCGAATCGTAGTGATGAGACCCCACCAGAATGTTCCAGTCGCTGGCTTTGAGTCCGTTGATAAGTGAACTGATACTGCTGCGATCAATGGCCGGGTGCTGAAAGCCGAGAGTGGCTTCCGGGTTGTAGCTCGACAGGGAAAACGGCGTCAGACTGCGCTGAGAATACAGCGTGAACAGGCCGCTCATTCGCAAGGCCCGCCCCGGACCAATGCGGCGCACGCGAACCTCGATCTCCAGCGCCATGCTGTCTTCTCGCAGGCGATAGCTCACCGTTTGCCGCAGCCCCTGATCCTCACCGACGGCAACGATCTCGGCAACACCGTCGGAGATTTGCGCAGAAATGCGCTGGGTGATGATGGCGGTCTCTTTGGCGAGTCCCGTCAACATATTGGCGTAGGTCCACTGATCGTTGGCCTGGTCGCAATGGTAAAGATCCACCAGGGTGCCACCGCCGCCGACAATGCCGCCATCGTGACCCAAGCCGCTCACTGCCGCGCACACTTTGCCGTTAGACAGCCACCAATCATCCACCCCCGCTAATGCATCCGGCCCGCCCCGGGGAAAGCTATCGAGATTGGCCTCTCGAATTTTCTCGGCGCGCAGCAGACCGCCATCGTCGGGCTGCGCCACTTCGTCCAGAAAGGCCTCCATCTGCGCCTTTAATTCGCCCGGCGTACTCGCCGGCGCATCCTGCGCCAAGAGAAGAGAGGCATTGAGTCCCAGTGCGAGGGTGAAAGCGAGTTTGCGCACCATCAGGCCGCCATAATGAATAGTGACAGGCTGGCGAAGAAGCCCACCATAAAGGTCAATGAACGCAGCACGTGCAGATCGGCAATATAAAACACCGGGTAGACCACCCGCGCCGCAATAAACACCAATGCGGCGATATCCATTTTGTGTTGCGCCACACCAACCGCATCGGCCACTAGCACCGCTGCGGTGAACACCGCCAAGGCCTCCCAGGCATTTTGCTGGGCCGCCACCGAACGGGCACCCGGCCCTTCTAAGCGGGCACATTGCTGGCGAGGGTGGCGATTGTCGATCCCGCCAAACTGACGATGACGAAACCAGCCGCTTACCCAGGCTGTCATGACCGGCAGCAGGCAGGCTACGAACACACACCAGAATGCGATTGTCATCGATTACGTCCCTTTTACATTATCGTTGTAGAAGCCCAGGATGGCCCAAAAACACACCTTGTTTCGTTCGCAATATAACCAAGCGCGGGCGCTACCGACAGCGATCGCGCACAAAGCGGAAATTATGCCAAACATTGGCAGGGTGCTTTATCACCCGGATACGTTCACTCCACCTCGACGCTGATTTCCGGATTCTCCGCCGCCAGCCCTTCCCGCAAAAACTGGCGGGCCTCCTGCTGGCGCGCAATACTCAAGGAAAAATCGGCGTCAAAAAACGCCAGCACAGCCACCGCGGTCAGCCATTGCTGACGCACTGGATTCATCACTTTGGGCAGCACCTGCTGCTGGCACAAGCCGCCAGGCTCAAAGGCCAACTGTTCACCCAAGGGCCCGAGGGCCTGCCACCAGTGTTGATTAACCGGCTCAGACAGCGCATCCCGCAGCTGACTGCAGCCAAGCCAATCGGGGTTATCTAACCAGCGGAAGTGGCGACTCAACGCCGTGAAGCCAGTATGCGACGCGCCATCAATACTCACCAACACCGCGCCGGGCAGACGCTCGGGCAGCGATTTGGCATTGCGATCATAGGCGATCATGGCATCGTCCGGCGACGCGATCATCATGAAGGGAACCTGGCGCTGGGAGAAAAACGCTTTATCAAAACCTTCACTGGGCCCTGCAATTGACGCTACTCTGCTCAGACGGGGGTCGGCCATCGCCGGGTGAAAGGCGGCCAGCGTTGCCGTTAAGCCGCCAAGAGAAAAGCCCACCAGACCAATCCGGCGCTCATCAATGGCACCAAAAAATTGATTCCCCTCCTGCTGGCTCCAGCTGATCACCTGATCGAGCAGAAAGCTGACATCACCGGGTTGCTGCACCACACCCGCCACTGCCGCGCCACCGGGTGCGCCGAAATGGGTGAGCGGGAAATCGGCAGACACCACCACATAGCCGTGACTGGCGAGCAGCTCGGCCAGGTAACTGCCGCCCCAGCGATTTGACATAAATCCGTGGGCATACACGATCAACGGCCGGGCAATATCCAGTTGCTGGGGATGCCAGATTCGGGTTTTGAGGCGACGCTTGTCGCTGCCGGAGAAATCGCCATTGGCAGCCGTCTCGCGGGTGTCATCCACCAGCGTAATATCAAAATAACTGATTTTTTCGGGGCCAGGCGCCAACCACTGGGCACTTTCCGAACCCTTCGGCAGCGGTTCGGGCATGGCACCAAACTTGAAATAAACACTGCCGACAACAATCAGCAGCAAGATGGAATAGGAGATGCCTTTAAGCATTGTGGACCAGAATGCGTTAATCAACGACCCACTACGTTATCAAGGCTATTCGACAGACTCCACTCCCCCAACCCCTTTTACTCTGCGCCAATAAGCAAAAACGGAGCGAGCGCTACTGCGCCGCTCCGCCAAGGTCTCGCCGTGAGGAGTAAAACATCCCCCTTGCAGGCAAGCTCGCTAGTGTTCGACAAACGCCCGCTCGATGGCGTACTCACCGTAAACGCCTTTGCGCGTCTCACGAAACCCCGCATTGTTCAGCAGCTCACAGCTGTCCTTCAACATCGCCGGGCTGCCGCACAACAGAAAACGGTCATGCTCAGGGTTCAGCGCGGGCAGCCCAATATCGGCCATCAGCTTGCCACTGCTGATCAGGTCTGTCAGGCGACCCTGATTAATATAGGCCTCCCGGGTCACGGTCGGGTAGTAGATCAGCTTTTCTCGCACCGCCTCGCCAAAGTACTCGTGGTTGGGCAAATGCTCACGAATAAACTCCTGGTAGGCCAGCTCGTTTTCATAGCGCACACCGTGGGTCAGCACAATCTTGTCGAACCGCTCATAAACTTCCGGATCTTTGATAATGCTCATAAAGGGCGCCAGGCCGGTCCCGGTGGCCAGCAGGTACAGGTTGCGCCCCGGCAAAATGTTATCAATCGTCAGGGTGCCGGTTGGCTTGCGGCTTACCAGGATCTCGTCGCCGACCTGGATATTCTGCAACTTGGAGGTCAATGGGCCGTCGGGCACTTTGATAGAAAAGAACTCCAGCTGCTCCTCATAGTTCGCGCTAACGATACTGTAGGCTCGCATCAGCGGCCGGTTTTCCTGCTCCAGACCGATCATGGTGAAGTGACCGTTCTCAAAGCGGAAGGACGGATCGCGGCTGGTTTTGAAACTGAACAGCGTGTCATTCCAATGGTGCACGCTGATCACCCGCTCACGCATAATATTGCTCATTGCACAAACTCCATAAGTGCTCGCAGGCACTGAATCGCTGACTTGCCATTACTCTACGGGCAAACTATCCTATCGGCAAAACGAGTTATTTCGATCAAAATAATCGGATTTGCAGATATGCACTACACCCTCCGACAACTGGAAGTGTTTCTGGCCGCGGCCCACACCGAAAACATCACCCGGGCGGCGGAGCTGCTCTCCATGTCCCAGTCTGCAGCCTCCAGTGCTCTCAAAGATCTTGAGCAGCAGTTTTCCATCCAGCTGTTTGACCGCGTTGGCAAACGCCTACAGCTCAACGAATTGGGCCGGGCCCTTCGCCCGCAAGCGGAATCCCTGCTGGAACAGGCGATCGCCCTCGAACAGGGATTTCGCCAACACGACAAAATTGGCGAGCTCAAAGTGGGGGCCACCCTCACCATCGGTAACTACGTTGCCGTGGATATCACCGCCCGCTTTATGAGTCAGTACCCCTCAGCAAGGGTCAACTTGCATGTTGCCAACACCGCCCGCATCAGCCAGCAGGTGCTCAATTTCGATCTCGACGTCGGCTTGATTGAAGGCGAACTGCAACACCCAGACCTCAACGTCAGCCGCTGGCGAGAGGATGAGCTGCAGATTTTCTGCAGCCCAAGCCACCCGCTGGCCAAGCGCGACAAGCTCAGCCAAAAGGATTTACTGGCTGCCGAGTGGATTCTGCGGGAAAGCGGCTCCGGCACCCGGCAGGCCTTTGACCGGGCAATGTACGACCTGCTGCCCGATTTGGATATTCGTCTGGAGCTGCAGCACACCGAGGCCATTAAACGGGCGGTAGAAACCGGGCTCGGTATCGGCTGCCTGTCGAGAGTCTCCCTGCAAAGCGCCTTCGACAGTGGCCGGCTGATTCCGCTGCGGGCGCCCGGGCGGGATTTTCGGCGCTACTTCTACTTCATTCTTCACCGTCAGAAATACCTCAGCGAAGGCATCCTGCGCTGGCTGGATATGTGTCGCGAGTATTAAGGCCTGGTCACACTACGTGCTGACCTGCCCGGCCCGCCGGGCAAAGCCCCTCGCCGAGGGTACCAGCAACAGGGCCAGCAGCGCGGCGGCGGCCATCGTACAGGTCATGGGCCACATCAGATCGCTGACAAACAGGGTAGATAGCCCGCTGACAATCGCGGCAATCAGATACTGACCACTGCCCAGCAGAGCTGCTGCAATTCCACTGTGCTGGGGGAAGAATTGCAGCATACAGGCCTGGGTATTGCCCATAATGCCGCCCAGGGCGCCCACGGTGATCATCACCAGCGGCACCACCACCCACAGCGGCGGTGCTTGGGCGGTTAACACTAGCAGCAGCACCGCCGCTGCGCTTTGCAAAGACAAAAAGATTACCAGCACCTGAGCAGCCGGAATCCGATTTAACAGGAAATTGTTGATCCGATTGATCACCGCCATTGCACCAATATTGCAGGCAAACAGTACGGAAAAGCTTGCTTCACTGACCCCGTAATGATTCATGTAAACCAGTGACGCGTTGGCCAGAAAGGTCATCATCACGCCAAAGGTCAGCCCCTGGGTAAACAGGTAGCGCAGTGCCAGCGGATTACTCAAGACATAGCGATAGCGGCTCAACAGATTGCCCTGGGCTTGAACCTTGGCCCGGGGCACCACATGTAAATAGCGCCAGGTAATCAGGCACACCAGGGCGGCATAAAAGGCCAGCACAAAAAAGACCGCCCGCCAGCCGCTGAGGCTGTAAATTAAGGTTCCAAGGGCCGGTGCGATGCCCGGTGCAATAATGGTGATCAGGGCAATCAAGGCAAAAAGTTTGGCCGTTTCCTGCCCCTCGGTGCGATCGCGAATCATCGCGGGTACCACCACTGAGGCGCAGCCGCCGCCAAAGGCCTGGACAAACCGGGACAGCCAAAACATTTCGATGGAAGTCGTCACCGCCAGCGACAGGCTGGCAATGCAAAATACCAGCAGACCAAAAAACAACACCGGCCGACGCCCCCGATAGTCACTCACCGGTCCGCCAACAAACTGGCCAACGCTCAGGCCCAGGATATAAACGCTGATAGTGATGGCCACATCCTGAATGGGCACAGCCAACGTAACAGCAATGGCTGGAAAGGTGGGCAAATAGAGGTCGATCGCCAGCGGAGAGAGCGCAAAAACCAGGGCCAGGGTGGCGGCCAGGCGGGTTGAGGGCATAGGAACTGACCTGAAAAAACGGCATGCAAGGTCAGCAACTATAGATGGATTTTATCTTTCCAGCAAGATAAAATCCCGCCGTAACCATTTGGAGGATACCCCTTGGACGATCGCCGAATCAGCATAGAAGAGCTGCGCCAGCAACAACGCGACAACTGGCCGGAAGTCTATGCCGTTGCCAATCCCGCTCTGCTGCGCCTGGTGCGACTCAGCGACCTTATTCACCGGGAGGCGGCGAAAACCCTGCAGGACGCCAACCTGCTGTCCGCCGAATTCGACGTGCTGGCCGCCCTGCGGCGTCAGACAGCCCCTCATATTGTGAGTCCGACCGAGCTATGCCGGGCGCTGTTGATCAGCTCCGGCGGGCTCACCAAGGTCCTTTACCGTTTGCAGGAACGGGGATTAATCAGCCGCCCGCCAAACCCCAATGATGGCCGCAGCCTGTTAGTGGCCCTGACCGATGCCGGTAAATCCCTGGTCGAGCTGGCGATGGAGGGCATTATGGCACTGCACAAACAACAGGTCGGCGGTCTCAGTGAGAAAGAGCTGACGGCCCTCGATCAAGTGCTGGAAAAAATGCTGCAGCAGGCAGAGCAGCGCGATCTGGATTGAGGCCGCCGTGCAAACGGACGGCCAGCCCGCTCAGTAAGTCCAGCGCAGGCGCCAGAAGAAATCGGCCTCCAGCTGTTCCCGCCGACGGTCGTCCACCACATCTTCATGCAGCGACGTTGCCGCAATCACCTCGGTTTCAAAGCCCTTGGGCAAACTCAGTTTGAGCGAAACCCCCATGTCGGCCAAGCTTTGCTGCTCGGCAAAGCCGCCGCTGGCATCGGCAAACTCGCTGGTACCGAGCTCAACAAACCATCCCGGGTGCCAGTCGAAACCCAGCCATTGCTGCTCGCGACTAAGGCTCAGCCTGGCAAAAACACCGTTATCCCCCACCAGCACCCCCGGCAGATAGGCCGCCAGGGCATCCATACCGCCAAGCACCCACTGCTGCTGTTGGGGCAACTGGGTATCATCACTGAACTGGGCAGAGAGATTGCCCCGGAGCTGCCATTGGGACGCAAACTCCCGGCGATAGGCCAGGGCCGGCCGCAGCAGCACAAACTCTCCTGAGCGTTTGCCGATACTTACCCCACTGCCGGTATCCGTGGAAAAGGTCCCGTCATCATCGCCAATGCCGGCGCTCACACCCAGCTCAGCACTAAAGGACTCCGGTCGGTCCAGAGGGTCCGCCCGGGAAGAGTAACGCAGCCCCAAGGTCATCACCTGGTAAGACTCATCGAGCAACACGCCGCCGCTACCCAAATCCAGCTCTGAATCGATGTGCTCCAGCCGCTGAAAGACATTGAGCCGCTCAACCGGATTGCTGTACAGCACCTGCTCACCGCGCAGGGCCAATTGGCTGATCTCCGCATCCAGTTGGGCGGTGACCGTGCCCGGCTCACAGCTAATTAACGGCGGCAAGCATAGACCTCCCAAGGGCGCGTCATCCACGCTCACCCGGGGTTGGCGCTCATAGGTCAGGTAGCTTGCCTCCACACCGAACAAGCCAAAGATGAAGGGGTGATCGACACCCAGGACAAACTGATGATATTCCTCACCATCACCGGCCTCCCCCAGGTCGGGGAATGCCGCCTCAGCGACGAGGTTGGCCTCGGTGCCATTGGTGAACTGCTGACGCCAGCCAACCGAGCCGAAGTAGCGACCCAAAAACCGGCTGCCGCGGTTACTCGCCTCAGCCGTGAACTGGCCCGGGCGATAGTCGGCCTGGGGGCGGGGCTGAAAATTGAGGATCACCTGGTCATCAAAATGCTGCTCATAGCTGATCACATAGTCCACGCCGCTGCGAGTCGACTTCAGATCTGCCAATACCCGGGCACGATCAAACTCCGCTAAGGTGAGGTCCGGGTCGCCCACCAACGAATCAAAATGCCCGGTAATGCCGGGGTCACCGCGCAAGCCCTTTATCTGGCTCTGGCTGACCAGCACCGTCACCGTGTTGCCACTGCGAAAATAACGCAGACTCACCAATAGATGGCCCGCACTGTAATACCGATGGCTCAGTTCTGTAATTGCCTCAGAGGGCACTTTGGCTTCATCGAGTACCGCCTGTACCTGCGCGGCAGAGAGCAGAGTATTACCCACCACCTGCACCTCGACACCATCAATGGTCCGACGCTGAACGGCGCCCCCCATCTGACCACTCTGATTGATTTCCTGCTGGCTCGCCAATTGGGGTGGCATGACCGGTGGCAAATCAATTGCCATGTTGACTCCTTGTAGTAGGCCTTTCTCGCATGGGAAAGCGGGCTTATTTACCGATTATTGAGGGTTTGTGGGCGAGGCGCCCGATGCGCGATCAGACTCGATGATAATCAACTCCACCCGGCGGTTTTTGGCCCGCCCGACCTCGGTGGAATTGTCGCCTCGGGGACGGGCTTCGCCCAGACCGGCAACCCGCAAGCGCGTTGGCGACAGCCCCTGGGCCACCAAAAAATCCCGGGTGGCTTTTGCCCTGTCCTGAGACAACCGCTTGTTTTCACCACGGTCACCCGACGCATCGGTGTAGCCCACCACGGCCAGCTGATAGCTGGGATGTCGATTCATGGCAGCGACCACCTGCGTCAGCTCATACTGGGCTGCCTCGCTCAGCTCCGCACTCGCGGGGCGGAACACCAGCGGATCAAACCGCAGCCGGACGGGCCCCTCGATATGGCAGCCGTTACCGATCACCCAGGCTCCCGCCGGGGTTTTCAGGCACTGATCATCCTCGTCGCACACGCCATCATTATCGCTATCCGCGCATTGATTCCGCTCATTTTGAATTCGCCCGCCCTGATAACGGGGATCAAGTGCCTCGTTTTCAGTGACAGCGGGTTGATCATTGCCACCCAAACTGACCGCCACAGCCACAGGTGCGGCGTTGGCGAAGGCCTGCAGCCGGCGAAATTCATCTTCAGACAGATCCATCATGGCCAGCTGCTGGGATTGCTCCGGCGTCAGCAGCAGAGCAGGCAGCGTTGCGCCCGGCGCCAGCTCAGAGGCCAGTGAATCCAGTGAGGCCACCGGCGCTTCGAGAGCAATACCGGTTGCCCGGGAAAGGGACTGCAATACGCTATCGACCCCCGTCGCGCGCAGTACATTGGCAATCAGACCCGCGTCGGCAGGGGTGGCGAGCGTCAGCAGCGAGGCACACAGACACAGCGCGGCAACGGGCTTCAGATTTGAGCGAGTCAGAGTGGGGCGAAACAACATGGGGCTGGCCAGAGGGCTCCTGAGCAATAGCGCAACAATTCGCAACAAGGGAATGCATTGCAACTAATGTGCCTTAGCGGGCGATAAAAGGCTACCTACCCGAGCCAATTCCCGGCAATTTACTCCGATGCCGGAGGATTGCCGAGAATCTTCGCCTTGGCCTGCTGAAACTCAACTTCAGTGAGACTGCCCTTATCCCGCATTGATTGCAGTTTTTGCAGGGTGTCGACCATTTCCTCACCCGCGGGGGCGGCCCCATCGAGGACCTCTTCTTCAACTTGCCGACTCAGCCCCAGCCATTGGGCGATCTTGCGGAAAATGCGGGCAATACCGCGCCACAGTTTGGGCAGCAGCCAAATCAGCGCCAGCAAGAAAACAATAAACAGCGCGAGGAACAGCAGCGGGTGATTCAGCGCCACCCACAAGCCGCCCAACACGGCCAGATCCTCGCTGATGGAGGCCGCCCAATTGGACACCGGCTCCGGCGAGGTATTGATCAGTACCCGCGTGCTGGCCTTGGCCGCATGGGTAACCGAGGTCACCGAACCACCGGCGATACCCGCGGCCAGCTGCAGTGCCGGGCTGACATCCCCCACTGAGTTGGCCGCCAACAGCGCGCCGGCAGGTATACGAATAAAGGTATGCAGGGCGTCCCACCCGGTATCGACACCAGGCACTTTGTCGGCAAAAAACTCAACGGCAAACATCAAGCCCGCCGCCAGCATTACCGCCGGGTCTTGCACAATCTGCAGGTTTTCCGGCAGGTCGATACCACCGGTGGAACCGCCCAGGCCAAGCACCAGAATCGCCGCGTAGAGATTTAGACCACTGGCCCACGCCACACCCATGGTGAGGGAAATGACACTGATTAATTGTTGATATTCGTCCAAGTTCTTCCCTCTTCACCACACTGCTAGAGCACGGCACCGGCGACATTCTGCCCGTGGCACCAGCGCCCGGACCCCGCTACGTCACAGTAGGGGTAAGTACGCATACCCACAACAGCACACTCGCCCTAATATGAACCCAGCTATCACTGAATGAGCCAGTGATTAAGCGTCTCCATAGTAGCACCCCCGCTTGGCACTCGATTTTCGGGTGCTTTTTTTTGCCTACTGCTTTTGCCTGTCACGTTTGGCCTGCCGCCGTGACACCCGTGCGAGTCAGTTGCCATTCAACGGCGGGCCTGAGCCCGCCCGCCTGATTTGTTACTTCAACAAGAATACCACCTTCAAATTGGCGGTCACGGACTGCTTGCCGAACAGCACGGGGGCCTGAGCACCGGCTTTGGCATCCATCATTAAGTGAGCTCGCTCGGCTACCACCACCGCGCCGCCGGTTTCATCCACGTGATAGACCCCGGCCACTTTGCGGCCAAAGCCTTCGGCCAGCACCTCAGCTTTGGCTGTGGCCTTGGCAATGGCCTGCTGCAGGGCCTGCTCCACCAATTCATCACGATTGGAGATCGCCAGATTGACGCTGCCAATCTCGGTAATACCGGCGAGCACCAGGCTGTCGAGCAGGGCGCCGTAGCGACTCAGATCGGTTAGTTTGAGCTCAATGCTCCGTTCAACACGCTGACCCCGCAGCAGCCGCTTGCCGTCATCCCACTCGTAATCCGGGTACACCCGAATCTGGGAGGCGCGAATATTTTCGTCGGCAATGCCCTGCTCTTTCGCGGCGTTGAGCACCCGCTGGGTGCGACCATCCACTTCCTGTTTCGCCGCCTCAGCGGTATCCCGCGTCTCGGAAACCTGCAAACTCAGCATCGCAATATCGGGCGCGGCTTCCACCTCACCCTCGGCAGACACCACTAGGTGAGGGCCCTCTGGCAGGGCGTCGGCAAAGCCAAGCGCAGGCAGCCACGCCAGGACCACCAGAATCAGATTGCGTTTTAGAGATGCCATAGCAAAAACCCCTTAAAATTGTTTGAACCGCCCATTGCGGCGTTACGGTACCGAATGCCCCACTATGACCATAAAGGTTCAGGGGAGTGCCGCAGCCCTGACACTGGCTCTAACACACCGCCCCCAGCCCGAATCAAGACTAGCCCATTGTGCTTGCTGCCGCCTGAACGGTCTGCAGTGCCAAATCGCTATGCCCTGTCATCTCATTTAACTATGCTAGAGTGACGGTAACTTTGGGCAATCAACGGGAGGTTTGCTTGGCGCTGAATACATTGGGTTGGCGGGAGTGGCTATCGCTACCCGACCTCGGCATCGACATCATCAAAGCCAAGGTAGATACCGGGGCACGCAGTTCCAGCCTGCACGCCTTTGATATCCAAGCCATTGATCGGGATGGCGAAAAGTGGGTGCGCTTTAAGGTCCACCCCCACCAGCACGACAAATCCCTGGTCGTCCAGTGTCAGGCCCCCGTCAAAGACTACCGTCAGGTCACCGACTCCGGCGGTCACCGGAGCATGCGTTATGTGATTGAAACCGCGCTTAGCCTCGGGCAGGATAGCTTCCCCATAGAAATCACCCTAGCCGATCGCAGCGATATGCTGTTCCGAATGCTGGTGGGTCGCACGGCCATGAAGGGCCGCTTTCTGGTCGACCCCAGCCGTTCCTACTGCGTCAGCCGCAAACCTGAATAAAACGAGTTTTTCACTATGAAAATCGCAATTCTGTCGCGCAATAGCCGCCTGTACTCCACTCGCCGCCTGGTAGAAGCCTGCAAAGAGCGGGGCCACGAAGTCAGGGTCCTCGACACCCTCAAGTGCTACATGGAACTCAGCTCCCACGAACCGGATATCTGGTACAAGGGTGAGAAACTGGAAGACTTCGACGCCATCATTCCCCGCATTGGCGCCTCCATCACCACTTACGGTCTGGCCGTCATTCGCCAGTTTGAAATGGTGGGCACCTACAGCCTCACTGAATCCGTCGCCCTCGGTCGCTCCCGGGATAAACTGCGCGCGCTGCAATTGCTATCACGCAAGAACGTGGGCATGCCGGTCACCAGTTTTGCCCATGATGTTCACAACACGAAAGAATTGATCAAGCTGGTTGGCGGTGCGCCAGTAGTGGTGAAACTCCTTGAAGGTACCCAGGGTAGAGGGGTGGTACTGGCCGAAACCGCCAAAGCGGCTGAGTCGGTCATCGACGCCTTCCGCGAGCTCAAGGCCGACTTCCTGGTACAGGAATTTATCAAAGAGGCCGGCGGCTCCGATGTTCGTTGCCTGGTCATTGGCAAGAAAGTGGTCGCCGCCATGCAACGCACCGCCGCCAACGGCGAGTTCCGCTCCAACCTGCACCGGGGCGGCTCAGCCGAGCTTACCCGTCTCACCCCCACTGAGCGGGCCACCGCCGTCAAAGCTGCGCAGATCATGGGCCTGAACGTGGCCGGGGTCGACCTGCTGCGCTCCAGCCGCGGGCCGCTGGTCATGGAGGTGAATTCCTCACCCGGACTGGAAGGCATCGAGATGGCCAGCCGTAAAAACATTGCCGGCGAAATCGTGAAGTTTGTGGAGGAGAACGCCGCACCCTTTCGCAACAAAACCCGGGGCAAAGGCTGATAAACCCCTGCCAAGCCCCTCGTTAGCAGCGAAAAACTGTGTAGAATCAGCTTAATATCATTCTTCGCAGGACCAACCAGGGCTTATGAGTACAACAAAACGCCCGCCATCGCGCTATCAGGAGCTGGTGGTTGCCGGCACTCCCATCCCCCCCGGCAGTCGCGTGCATATCGAGCTGCCGGTGGCCAAGCTCTACACCCACACGGAATTATCCATCACCGTCAAAGCCCTGCGCGGCAAACGTGAAGGCCCGACCCTGTTCGTCAGCGCCGCCATTCACGGCGATGAAATTAACGGTGTGGAGATTGTTCGGCGACTGCTGGAGCATCGGGCCCTGCGCTCCATGCGCGGTACCCTGCTGGCGATTCCCGTCGTCAATGTGCACGGCTTTCTGAATAACGAGCGCTACCTACCCGATGGCCGCGACCTCAACCGCTCCTTTCCGGGCTCACCAAAGAGCTCCCTGGCGGGTCGCATGGCGCACACGTTTTTCAACGAGGTCGTCGCCAAATGCAGCCACGGCATCGATCTGCACACCGGCGCGCGGCATCGCAGCAACCTGCCGCAAATTCGTGCAGATTTAAAGGACCCCGCCACCCGGGAAATGGCGGAAGCCTTCGGCGCGCCCGTCATGCTCCACTCCAAAACCCGGGATGGCTCCCTGCGTGAAGTGGCCAGCGACGAAAATATCCGCATTCTGCTGTACGAAGCAGGGGAAGCCCTGCGCTTTGACGAAGTGGCCATTCGGGCCGGGGTGTCTGGCATTATCAGCGTGATGCGCACCATCGGCATGCTACCGCCCTCCCGCAGCCGCCGTCCCCGCCGCAAGCCCATGCTAACCGACCAGTCTTATTGGATCCGGGCCAGCAGCAGCGGCGTCTTGCGGGCGCTGGTGCCGCTCGGCGCCTTTGTCAAAAAGGGGCAGGTCATCGGGATGATTTCCGACCCCATTGGCGATAGCAGTACCGATGCCGAAGTCTTGGCCAACGATGAAGGTATTGTCATTGGGCGCACCTTTCTGCCACTGATTTACGAGGGGGATGCCCTCTTCCATATCGCCAAGTACAAAGGCGACACTGACATCGCCCTGGAACACATTTCTGCATTTCGCGAAGCCTTTGAACCCGAGGCCTACCCCTATTCGCCCGACAGTGATGAAGACCCGCCCATCGCCAGTTGACGAAAGAATCCCGAGCACAAAAAAAGCCCGGCAGCTGTTACGCTGCCTTGGTTTCGGCCGAGGGCGCCGAGCTGCGAATCAGGTAGTCAAAGGCACTCAGCGCACCCGTCGCACCGGCACCCATCGCAATAATAATCTGCTTGTAATGCACCGTGGTGGCGTCACCGGCGGCAAAGACGCCGGGCAGATTTGTCTCGCCCTTGCCATTAATCACGATCTCGCCTCGCGGGCTCAACTCAATGCCACTGGTCTTCAAAAACTCGGTGTTGGGCACCAGACCAATCTGCACAAAAATCCCGGCCAGTTCGATCTGCTGGGCCTCGCCGCTCACCCGGTCGGTGTAGGCCAGCCCCGTCACTTTCTCGCCATTGCCAAGAACTTCGGTAGTCTGGGCATTGAGGATGATGTCCACATTTGGCAAGGAGCGCGCCTTGCGCTGTAGCACCTCGTCGGCACGCAATTTACTGTCGAATTCCAGTACTGTGACGTGCTGGGTGACCCCGGCCAGGTCAATGGCCGCCTCGATGCCGGAGTTGCCGCCGCCAATAACCGCAACACGCTTGCCTTTAAACAGCGGACCATCACAGTGGGGGCAGTACGCTACGCCTTTGCCGCGGTATTCCTGCTCCCCCGGCACGTTCATTTCACGCCAGCGCGCGCCGGTGGCCAGCAACACTGACCGACTGCGCAAGGTTGCACCACCCTCAACCTGAAGCTCCACCGTGCCATCATCGGCGAGGGTCAGCCCGGTCGCTTTGTGCCCTGCCATAATGTCGACGTCGTAATCCTTTACGTGCTCTTCCAGGTTGGCGACCAATTTCGGCCCCTCGGTGGCACTGACCGAGATGAAATTTTCAATACCCACGGTGTCGAGCACCTGGCCGCCAAAACGGTCTGCGACAATGCCGGTGTTAATGCCTTTGCGCGCGGCATAAATGGAAGCCGCCGCCCCGGCAGGACCGCCGCCCACTACCAGCATGTCGAACAGGGCCTTTTGCTCCAGCTTCTTGGCGCTGCGCGCTGCCGCATTCTTGTCTACCTTCTTCAGAATATCGGCAATCGACATCCGCCCCTGGCCAAAGCTCTCGCCGTTCAAAAACACCGAGGGCACAGCCATCACCTTGCGCCGATCAACCTCTTCCTGAAACAACGCGCCATCAATCATCTCGTGACGAATATTCGGATTGATGATCGCCATCATGTTCAGCGCCTGGACCACGTCGGGGCAATTCTGGCAGCTCAGCGAGATGAAGGTCTCAAAGTGAAACTCCCCCTCCAATCCCTCAATCTGCTCGATCACTTCAGCATCCAGCTTTAGAGGATGTCCGCCGCTGTGCAGCAGGGCCAGCACCAGGGAGGTGAACTCATGGCCCAGGGGGATACCGGCGAAGCGCAGCTCCGTTCCCTTCGCCACTGAGCGCACCCCCATAGAAGGCACGCGAGCAGTGCTGTCACTGCCACTGGCCGCAGTAACTTTGGGCGACAAGCTCACCAGCTCGTCGATCAGTGCGCCAAGCTCTTTGGATTTATCATCCTCACCCAAATAGGCCAGCAGCTCGACCGGCGTTTTTAAATTCTGCAGGTAGCTTTGCAGCTGTTTTTTCATATTTGCGTCTAGCATAACAACTCCAGAGAACTCGAAAGTATTCGGAAAAAGGGCCCCCGGGAGGGGGCCAAACATGGGGTTACTTCAAAGGTACCCCTACCTGAGGGACGGACTTAAATCTTGCCAACCAGATCCAGCGAGGGCGACAGGGTAGCTTCACCGGGCTGCCATGCAGCGGGGCACACTTCGCCATCGTGATCGGCGACGTATTGGGCAGCCTGTACTTTGCGGACCAGCTCTTTTGCGGAACGACCAATACCCAGGTCATGCAGCTCAGCCACTTTAATTTCGCCCTCGGGGTTGATCACGAAGGTGCCGCGCAGCGCCAGACCGTCTTCTTCAATCATCACACCGAAGTTACGGGAAATGGTGCCAGTGGGGTCGCCGATCATCGGGAATTGAATCTTACCGATCGTTTCTGAGCTGTCGTGCCAGGCTTTGTGGGTAAAATGGGTGTCGGTGGATACCGAGTACACTTCTACACCCATCTCCTGCAGCTGTGCGTAATGGTCAGCCATATCGCCCAGCTCGGTGGGGCAGACAAAGGTGAAGTCGGCGGGGTAGAACATCACCACAGACCACTTACCTTTCAGGTCGGCGTCGCTGACGGGAATAAACTCGCCCTGATGGAATGCGGTAGCGGAAAAAGGCAAAACTTTCGTGTTGATAATACGTGGGAACATAGCGATCTCCTGATGAATGGGTTAGTGCTCAATTCCCGACCTATGCTATAAATCCCATACCAAAAGCTCTAATCGATTGTTTTTATTATTTTCATAGCTGAAACCGATGATAAAACTGCGCGACCTCCAATATCTCAATGCCGTGGCCGAGCACCAACATTTTGGCCGCGCTGCCGACGCCTGCTTTGTGAGCCAACCGACCCTCAGTGGTCAGATAATGAAACTCGAGGAACAGCTTGGGCTGACGCTGTTTGAGCGGCATCGCAAACGCATCATGCTGACCCCGGCTGGCGAGCAACTCATACAGCGGGCCCGCAATGTGCTGCGCGCCGCCGATGATTTTGAAGAGGCCGCCCGCGCCCTGGCCGACCCCCTTGCGGGGGATTTGCACATTGGCCTGATACCCACCGTGGCGCCCTATCTCCTTCCCCACATCATGGGTAAGCTCACCAAGGCTTTGCCGGCAGTGAATTTCTTCCTCCACGAGGACCAGACCAAAGTCATCATGCAGCAGCTTGACGAGGGCAAGCTCGATGCGGTGATTTTATCCTGGCTCAGCGATATGAAAGGTGTTGAACGCTACACCCTGTTCGAAGAGCCTCTGGTATTAGCCACCCCCCAGCAGCATCCATTGGCGGCAAAAACAGAGGCCAACCTGCAGGACCTGGATGGGCAGTGGGTGCTTACCCTGGAGGACGGCCACTGCTTGCGGGATGAAACCCTGGACTATTGTTTTACCGCTGGTGCCCGGGAAGATACCCGCTTTCAGGCCACCAGCCTGGAAACTCTGCGCTACATGGTAGCCAGCGGCCTGGGTATCACCCTGATGCCAGAGTTGGCCATTAACCCCGCCGATGGCGAGCGGGGACTTCACTACATTCACTTCCGCACTCCTGCACCCACCCGGCAGATTTGCCTGCTGGTGCGCCCCAATTACTCCCGCATGGCCTGCATTCGCGAAGTGGTGAGCTGCATTCGCCAGGCAATGGCGTCGCCAGCGAAGTAGTCCACATCGGGCGCGGCGCAACGTCCGTTTGCGCCCGATTGTTCGATTTTCGCTGCCAAAACCGCTATAGTGCGCGCCCTGCACGCTGCACTCCACTCACTCTCATCCCTGGAAAACACTGTGATTTCTGCTGCCAACATCACCATGCAATTTGGTGCCAAACCCCTGTTTGAAAATATCTCGGTCAAGTTCGGCGGCGGCAACCGCTATGGCCTGATCGGCGCCAACGGCTGTGGCAAGTCGACCCTGATGAAAATTCTCGACGGCAGCCTCTCCCCCAGCGCGGGCAATGTGTCCATTGACCCCAACGAGCGCATCGGCAAGTTGCACCAGGACCAGTTCGCCTTTGAGAATTACTCCGTGATCGACACCGTGATCATGGGTCACACCGAACTGTGGGAAGTGAAGAAAGAGCGGGACCGGATTTACTCCTTGCCAGAAATGAGCGAAGAGGACGGCATGAAAGTGGCCGAGCTGGAAGTCGCCTTTGCCGAGATGGACGGCTACAGCGCTGAGAGCCGGGCCGGAGAAATTCTGCTGGGTGCCGGCATTGAGGAGTCCCTGCACTTCGGCCCGATGAGTGAGGTCGCCCCGGGCTGGAAACTGAGGGTGCTGCTGGCCCAGGCCTTGTTTTCCGATCCGGATATCCTGCTGCTCGACGAGCCGACCAACAACCTCGATATCAATACTATCCGCTGGCTCGAAGGGGTGCTGAATCAGCGCAAGAGCACCATGGTGATCATTTCCCACGACCGCCATTTTCTCAACACCGTGTGCACCCACATGGCCGATATCGACTATGGCGAACTGCGGGTCTATCCCGGCAACTACGACGATTTCATGACCGCCGCCACCGCCGCCCGTGAACGCCTGCAAGCTCAGAATGCCAAAAAGTCGGCCCAGATTGCCGATCTGCAGCAGTTCGTCAGCCGCTTCTCTGCCAACGCCTCCAAGGCCAAACAGGCCACCTCCCGGGCCAAGCAAATCGAGAAAATCAAACTCGATGAGATCAAGGCCTCCAGCCGGCAGAACCCCTACATCCGTTTCAAGCAAGACAAAAAGCTGCACCGCCAGGCGCTGACCCTGGAAAAGCTCAGTCACGGCTTTGGCGGCGAAACCTTGTTCAACGGTGGCGACTTGATTCTGGAAGCGGGCTCGCGACTGGCGGTGATCGGCGAAAACGGCGCGGGCAAAACCACCTTTCTGCGCTGTTTGATCGGCGAGCTGCGCGCCAATGGCGGCAACGTGAAATGGGCCGAAAACGCCAGCGTTGGCTACTGCCCCCAGGACAGCAGCAGCGATTTCGACAACGACCTGACGCTGTTTGAATGGATGAGCCAATGGCAGAAACCCAGCCACGACGACCAGATCGTACGGGCCACCCTCGGCCGCCTGCTGTTCTCCTCAGATGAGTTCAACAAAAAGGCCAAGGTCTGCTCCGGAGGCGAGAAAAACCGCCTGTTGTTCGGCAAATTGATGATGATGGACTGCAACGTGCTGGTGATGGACGAACCCACCAACCACCTGGATATGGAGTCTATCGAGTCGCTGAACCTCGCCCTTGAGCACTTCGACGGCACTTTGATCTTTGTCAGCCACGACCGGGAGTTTGTGTCCTCCCTGGCCACCCGGATTGTGGAAATCCGCGACCACCAGATTCACGATTTCCAAGGCACCTACGACGAGTTTCTTGCCAGCCAGGAGCAGGTTTAGGACGCTGGACGCTAGACGCTAGACGCTAGACGCTAGACGCTAGACGCTAGACGCTAGACGCTAGACGCTAGACGCTAGACGCTAGACGCTAGACGCTAGACGCTAGACGCTAGACGCTAGACGCTAGACGCCAGACGCCAGACGCCAGACGCCAGACGCAGACGCTAGACGCTAGACGCTAGACGCTAGACGCTAGACGCTAGACGCTAGACGCTAGACGCTAGACGCTAGACGCTAGACGCTAGACGCTAGACGCTAGACGCTAGACGCTAGACGCTAGACGCTAGACGCTAGACGCTAGACGCTAGACGCTAGACGCTAGACGCTAGACGCTAGACGCTAGACGCTAGACGCTAGACGCTAGACGCTAGAAAAGCATGATTTGGCGCCGGCGCATGTCAAGCATTTAGCGCACTTTTTTTATTTCAACGCCAATCTCTATTCAGCGTCGCCCCCAAGACGAACTCCCAACTCCGTCGCCCCGGCCCCCGAGCCGGGGCCCAGTTGCTCCCGTGCTCAAGACCCCTGGATTCCAGATCGCAGACAACGCATCCGGAATGACGGATGTTTGAAATCTTGCGGAGACGCGGTGTCAGAGGTCAGCCCCACCTCACCCATCCCCCAAAACGCAAAAAGCCCGGCTGTCTCCAACCGGGCTTCTCAAACATCAGGCCGCTGACACGGCCCGGCAGGTTATCAACCCATCAGGTAAATTGACTTGTATTGCTGATAGGCAAAAATAGCCTCGGGGCCCATTTCCCGACCCAGGCCGCTGGCTTTCACGCCGCCGAAAGGTGCGTTCAGGTCTGGCATATAGCCGTTCACCCCAATGGTGCCGGACTCCATTTGCCGGGCAACGGCGGCAGCGTGCTCGCTGTCGGTAGACCATACCGTGCCGCCCAGACCATAGATGGAGTCATTGGCAATGCGAATTGCGTCGGCTTCATCTTTATAGGAGATGATGGACAGCACCGGGCCGAAAATTTCTTCCTGGGCGATCACGGCAGAATTGTCGACATCGGCAAACACGGTAGGCTCCACGAACCAGCCCTTTTCCAGGCTAGCGGGACGGCCGCCACCGGTCACCAGTTTGGCTTCGGTTTTACCTTTGGCGATGTAGGATTCGACCCGCTGACGGTGGGCAGAGGAGGCCATTGGGCCAACAACCGTGTTGCGATCCAGTGGGTTGCCCTGGGGGAAGGAGGACACACCCGCGGCGATGGCTTCCACCACTTCGTTGTAGCGGCTGGCAGGTGCCAGAATGCGAGTACAGGAGAAACAGGCCATGCCGCTGTTGAGCATGGACACAGAGGGCACCGCCTGCACAAAGGCGTTCAGATCCATATCGTCCAGCAGAATCGCCGCGGACTTACCGCCCAGCTCCAGGCTGACCGGACGCAGCAACTTGGCACATTCCTGAGCAATAATGCGGCCCGCCGTGGAGGAGCCAGTGAAGGCCACTTTGTTTACCCCGGGATGTGACACCAGGTAAGCACCCAGCTCGCGACCACCGGGCACCCAGCTGATCACACCGGGAGGCAGCTGAGCTTCTTCAGCGGCTTCGGCGATCAATACGCTGTCGAGCACAGTTTCTGGAGAGGGTTTGAGCACAATGGCACAGCCTGCCGCCAGCGCCGGGGCAATTTTCATCATCGACAGGATGACGGGGAAGTTCCAGGGCACAATCGCGCCAACCACACCCACCGGCTCACGCCGAACCAGAGTCGTTGAGCCCAGCGGAGAAGGGCGGGTTTCTTCCAGCTCCATGCCCTTGGCCAGCTCGGCGTAGTAACGCAGCAAGCCGACGGTGTAACCCGCCTCCAGCTGCTCAGACATGATGATCGGCATGCCGTTCTGGCTGCTGACAGCCTCGGCAATCTGGGGCGCGCGCTTCTCAATGGCATCGGCAAATCGATGCATGGCGGCGCTGCGCTCTTCCGGGGTCGCCGTTGCCCAGGCAGAATTTTTCAGCGCATTGCGGGCGGCATCGACCGCACGGTCGATATCGGCGGGGCTGCCTTCGGGAACACTGCCAAGCACCTCTTCGGTGGCGGCACTGATTGCTTGAATTCGGTTGCTGGAGGCGGGTTGCACCCACTCACCGCCGATGAACAGGGTTTCCTGATTAACTGCCATCTGTCATTTCTCCTGAGAGTGTTATTTTTCGACCCACTGTCGCCTGGGCGTGGCCATCGGCCAAGCCATTGCCACCCACCGTGATGATATTGAATGAGCTCATCTTCGGGTGAGCAGCCTGTCTTCTGTGATTGCTGCTTATCGCGTTGTTCTTTCTCGCCCGTTCGGGCCTTCCCATCAGGCGTATACATAGGGTCACGCGCTGTGAAAATGGTAAACCGACGACGGAAAACCAGTGTAGATCAGCTCGCCGGGAAAATCATCCGCTAACGTACTTTTAGCCTTAGCACGATAGCCGCCGGCCAGTTTTCGGCCCGCAAACCCAGGCGGCGCGCCACTGACCTGGGCAAAAGGATTCCCAAGCCCGGGGCAGTAACTATAAAATGCCCCCCTTCAAAAATCGTCAATGGAATCATTCAATGGGCCGCGCTTACCAAAACCGCAAAGACTCCATGGCCAAAACGGCTGCTGCCAAGACCAAGGTATACAGCAAGTATGGCCGTGAAATCTACGTGACCGCCAAAGCTGGCGGCACCGACCCCAGCGCCAACCTGAGCCTGCGGGGCCTGCTGGAGCGGGCAAAGAAAGACCAGGTCCCAAGCCACGTTATCAAGAACGCCCTGGACAAGGCCGAGGGCGGCGGCGGTGAGGATTTCTCGCCAGCACGCTACGAAGGCTTCGGTCCCGGCAACTGCATGGTTATTGTTGATTGCCTGACAGACAACCCCAACCGCACCTTTGGCGATGTGCGCCTGGCCTTCACCAAAACCAAATGCAAAATTGGCACACCCGGCACCGTGAGCCATATGTTCGACCACGCTGCGATTCTGGTCTTCCCCGGTGAAGACGAAGAAGAGGCACTGGAAGCCCTCATGGAAGCGGAAGTGGATGTGAGCGACATCGAATGTGAGGACGGCAAAATCTCCGTCTTCGCCCCCCACACCGATTTCTTCAAAGCCAAGCAGGCCCTGCTGGATCGCTTCGGCGAAATTGAATTTGACGTGGAAGAAATTCAGTTCATCCCGCAGACCACAACACCAATCAGCGACGAAGATATGCCGCTATTCGAGAAGTTTCTCGACATGCTCAACGACCTGGACGACGTTCAGAACGTGTATCACAACGCGGAAGTGTAATAACCGACGCGATTTCTTGAACGTACTTTGGGGCATTCCGCCCCAAAGTGCACATCGTCAAACCCCCTGTTCAGAATGCCGCGAGCAGCTCGAGGCTGACCGAGTTAATCGCCGCCTCGTTCACCTGATAGCGTTCAAAGCTCATATTCAAACTGCCACGCCCGCCGTAGTACCAGGAAACTCCCCCGCCGTAGTAAGGCAAACCGGCCTTGCCAAACACACCCCACTCACGATTTTTATAGGCGTAGGCTTTCACACCCACCAAGGGCGAGGACAGTGACACGCTTTCGGTCGCACTGCCGAAAGGTGTCTTCATGGTGGCAGAAAATTCTCCGAAGCTGATATACCCCGCCTCAATGGCCAGATTGGGTAGCAGGCTGTAACCGATGATGCCGCGATAGGCCGCGGCCTGATTGTCCACCTCAACTCCGGGCTGATCCTCGTAGGGATTGTCTGCCAACGCTTCGCTCAGGCCGAAACCCAAGTAGATGTTTGGTTGATTGGGGGTGCCCGCATGGACCATCCCGATACCGCAGAGGACTGCCAGCGAACACAGCAAGTATGATTTTTTCATCGCAGTGTGCTCGTCAGAGTTAGTACGATTTCACACTGTATTGAGAGCCCAAATTTCAGCGATTGGGGCTATCACCTGAGCCAATAAGTAATCTACACAGGCATAAAAACTTGCGCACCACCGGCCAGCAAAAGATAGGGCTGAAGTTCGAGATAATCCCCGATTTAGGGCGAAAATTAGCCTCTTAAGCTATCGACACGGAAATCGGTGCAGGTCTTGCGCCATTACCGCGCACTGGGGGTTTCGGTGAAGTTTGAGGGCCACTTCACATCAAATTTAAAGCGATTAACAAATATCTAACATCACAATTAAGACGCAAAATTCCTACTTACCCGTTGCAATGAAAGTTTGAGCGAAGGACCGCCGATTGCAGGACAACATTCATCGCAGAAACAGATGCCCTGCAACGCGCTTCTTGGCCGGCATCATCTCCGTCCTCCCACCATCTAGTGGCCGCCTCATTTCAGCAGTTTTGGGAGGAAAGTCATCATATTCTTTAACGGTGGACTGAGCTCACCCGCCCACACCAAGTGGGTTGTGTTGTCACGAATTTCCCATGGCAGCACATGCCGCTTTACCGCGCCACTGCCCGCCACACTGTCCAGAACGCTGGCTGGTACAACGGCCACGCCAGCACCCGCCGCGACACAAGCCACGATGGCATGGTATGAACTTAAATCCAAAAATCGCGACGGGCTGGCCCCCGACGTCGCAAACCAATCCACCAGCACTCGCCGATACGAGCATCCGTGCGGAAAGGCGACAGCAGACAAGCCATTCAGCTGGCCAACCTCCCTCACATCGGGAACCTCCTTCGACGTGATCAAGGTCAGCTCTTCCTGAAAAGCCGCCATCGACGATAGGCCTCCGCGAATCTCGAAGGGCTGCGACACGAACGCGGCATCCAGTTCGACGCTTTCCACCTGATCAAGAAGCGAAGCCGTGGTCCCAGTGCGCAACTCCACCTGAGTCTCAGGAAACTTGTTGTGGAATGCCGCCAGAATGGAGGGAAGTCTGACGCTGGCCGCACTCTCAAGCGACCCAAGTTTTAGCGCACCTCGCACCGAGCCATGAATCAGTTCCTGCTCGACCTCATCAGCCATGCGCAAAAGTCGCTCGGCATGGCCAAAAAGATTACTGCCTGACGCGGTAAGCACAATATTTCGACCTTGCCGCCGAAACAGCGGAGTGCCCAGCCGTTTCTCAAATTGCTTTATCCTGGTAGACACATTCGACGGAACGCGGTTTAGCCGTTCAGCCGCTCGCAGAACCCCGCCTTCCTGGGCCACGCAACGAAAAATCGCCAAATCCTCCAATGTAATTATTCTCATAATAAGAACATTCCGCAGAAATAATTCAATTTTTTATTTTACCCAAAACCAGTCTAATTGGCTGCATGAAACCGCCCGCCGCTACGGATACCTCTGCTCTCGATATCACCCTCATCGGTGTGATCGCCTTGGCCATTGCCATGGGAATCGGCCGATTCGCGCTCACACCACTGATGCCGATCATGCTAAGAGACAACACCATCACCCTCACCACTGGCATCGAGTGGGCTATTGCCAACTATGCAGGCTACTTTCTTGGGGCTGTTTCGGCGCTTCGGTTTTCAAACTGCCCTTTGAGAGCGCTGACCACTGGGGCGGTAGGTGTGACCGTAACAACATTTTTCATCGCTGCAGCCCCACCAGCCTTCCCATTTTTGGGCACGCTGCTGCGCGGCACATCGGGCATTTTCAGCGCCTGGGCCTTAATTGGCGCGACTGCGTGGTGTTTGCCAGCGCTGGCGCGCGCCGGTAGCCATGCAGGGGGAAGGATATACACCGGCGTTGGCATCGGTATATTTGTTACCGGCTTGGTAACCTGGCTCGGAGGTCACCAGTCGGCAAAAGTGTTATGGACCCAACTCGCTGGCATCTCGGCTGCAGGCACGATTTACATACTACGCAGCACCAGAGCCCTCTCCAGCAAGCGTGAAGTCATTGAGCACCCTATCGAACCCTCTCAGCTCTCAAAGGCGGGACCAAAAATCGGGCTACTTGTCAGTTACGCATTTTTCGGCTTTGGCTACATCATACCTGCTACGTTTTTGCCAACGATGGCAAAGAGCCTCTCAGCAAATACGTTTATCTTTGGCTTGGTATGGCCGATATTCGGCTTAGCCGCTGCGCTGGCCGTCGGACTCGCAACTTTGAAACAACCGAAGCGACCGCCTCGCAAGATGTGGGCGAGTTCCCAAGCGGCGATGGCACTGGCAACGCTCTTGCCACTGATCAAGCAATCCATCGTGACGATTTCGTTGGCCGCCCTGCTCGTTGGCGCCGCATTTATGATCGCCACCATGGCCGGACTGCAACTGGCGCGAGCTGTCGAACCACACCGGCCCAATCGGATAGTCGCCCAGATGACGAGCGCATTTGCCCTAGGTCAGATATCGGGTCCACTATCCATCCACTGGGTTGAAGGCTTTCCGTTGCTCGGCTGGGATGCGATGCAAAGCGTCAGTATTTTAGCGACCACGCTTTTAGCCATCTCCACGATCTGGCTTTGGGCCGGCGCCGGGCAGTAGTAATTTGCATGCAACAGCAGAAAGGACCCTATGAATCTATCAGCCCTACTAGGAACCGACTACCCCATTCTCCAGGCGCCCATGGCTGGCGTGCAGGACAGTGCTCTGGCGATCGCAGTGTCGAACGCCGGGGGCCTTGGCGCCCTGCCCTGCGGCATGCTTAGCAAAGCACAGATAGGAAAGGAGGTTGGCAATATTCGTTCGCAGACTCAGCGCCCGTTCAACCTCAACTTTTTTGCCCACCGCATGCCGCACTGCAACGAAGAAAAAATCTTGCGGTGGCAGCACCAATTTTCTGCCTATTTTGAAGAGTATGGTATCGACACCGACGCACCTCTAACAGGACCATTGCGCAGACCCTTCGATGAAGAAATGGCCGATCTTGTCAGCGAATGCCAACCTCGGGTAGTGAGCTTTCATTTTGGGCTGCCGCCACCGGAACTGATCGAGCCAGTCCGTCGCGCCGGCGCCAAAATCATCGCTACGGCTACCACAGTGCACGAGGCAATATGGCTCGAATCCAGAGGGGTTGACGCAATAATTGCACAAGGCCTGGAAGCGGGCGGGCACCGTGGAATGTTTCTTACCGACGATCTTCGAGAACAGAAGACGCTGGCGGACTTGTTACCTCAGGTCGCAAGCGCGGTTAGCCTCCCGGTTATCGCGGCCGGTGGCATCATGAGCTCAAAAGACGTTAAAGCAGCATTTCATCTCGGCGCCGCTGGCGTACAGGTTGGCACGGCCTATTTACTCTGCCCTGAGGCTAACACCAGCGGGGTGCATCGCAAGGCAATCAAAGATACCAAGCGCGACACCGCAATCACCAACGTCTTTTCGGGAAGGGCGGCCCGCGGAATTGCAAACCGATTGATGATGGACATCGGGCCGCTAAACCCAGACGCGCCTCCGTTTCCCCTGGCCAGTGCTGCAACTTCAGAACTGCGCAAAAAGGCGGAAGCCATTGGCATTGATCACTTCACACCGCTCTGGGCGGGCAGCCACTTCAAGGACTGCAAAGAGATATCAGCAGCAACACTGACTGAACAACTGGCAAGCGAGATCTGAAACGATTGATCGGGTCACAGGTATCACCGGGCAGCCCAAGAGTGCCCTCTTATTGGCCGCCCAGTGCATCAAACGATTTTTTCAGTTAGCGCAAAGCGCGGGTAAAACCGCTACATCATCAGCTCGGCTTCGTCGCCATATTTCTCCAACCAGGCTTTACGGTCGGCGGCGCGCTTTTTGGCCAGCATCATATCCATCTGGCCAACGGTGTCTTCGTCATCTTCGATGGCCAGCCGCACCAGGCGCCGGGTATTGGGGTCCATGACCGTCTCGCGCAGCTGCAGGGGGTTCATCTCACCCAAGCCTTTGAAGCGGGTCACTTGCACTTTGCCACGCTTGTTTTCCGCATCGATGCGGTCCAGCACCCCTTCCTTTTCTGCATTGTCCAGCGCGTAATAGACTTCCTTGCCCACATCGATTCGGTACAGCGGCGGCATGGCGATAAACACGTGGCCCTGCTCCACCAGCGGGCGGAAATGCCGTAAGAACAAGGCACATAGCAAGGTAGCAATGTGCAAACCGTCCGAGTCCGCATCGGCCAGTACGCAGATTTTGCCGTAGCGCAGACCGCTCAAATCAGGGCTGTCTGGCTCAATGCCCAGGGCCACCGAAATATCGTGTACCTCCTGAGAAGCGAGGATGTCGGCTGAGTCGACTTCCCAGGTATTCAGAATTTTCCCTCGCAGCGGAAGGATTGCTTGGTATTGGCGGTCCCGGGCCTGCTTGGCGCTGCCCCCGGCCGAGTCACCCTCAACCAGAAACAATTCAGACCGCTCGATATCCGCACCGGAGCAGTCGGCCAGCTTGCCGGGCAAGGCAGGGCCGGCAGAGACTTTCTTGCGCACCACTTTTTTGGCTTTGCGCAAACGGCTTTGGGCGCTGTCGATACAGAGCTCAGCCAGGCGCTCGGCGTCTTCGGTGTGTTGGTTCAACCACAGGCTAAAGGCATCTTTGGCCACCCCGGCGACAAAGGCCGCCGCCTCTCGGGAACTGAGGCGTTCCTTGGTCTGGCCGGAGAACTGAGGATCGGCCAGTTTGGACGACAGCACATAGCTGCATTTATCCCAGATATCATCCGGGCTGAGCTTGACCCCACGGGGCAGCAGGTT
This sequence comes from Spongiibacter taiwanensis, assembly GCF_023702635.1. Classification (NCBI taxonomy): domain Bacteria; kingdom Pseudomonadati; phylum Pseudomonadota; class Gammaproteobacteria; order Cellvibrionales; family Spongiibacteraceae; genus Spongiibacter; species Spongiibacter taiwanensis. The sequence goes on along the minus strand of NZ_CP098455.1, from coordinate 2,260,708 downwards.
GCGAAACTCGCAGAACTCGCGCATGGCATCGAGCAGACCACTGCGCAGGCCATTCACATGGGTACCGCCCTGGGCGGTGGGAATCAGGTTGACGTAGGACTCGGTGAGCAGCTCGCCGCCCTCGGGCAGCCATTGCACCGCCCAGTCCACCGCTTCGGTGCGGCCGCTGAATTGACCGACAAAGGGCTGGGCTGGCAGTACCTCAAAGCCTTTGGTGTGGCCTTGCAGGTAATCGGCCAGGCCATCCTCGTAGTACCACTCTTCGCTCTCGTCGCCGGTTTCGTCGACAAAGCTGACGCGCAGGCCCGGACACAGTACCGCCTTGGCCCGCAATACATGCTTCAGTCGACGCACGGAAAAACGCGGGCTGTCGAAATATTTCGGATCGGGCCAGAAGTGGATCGCGGTGCCAGTATTGCGTTTGCCGCAGGTGTCGATCACTTCCAGCTCGGAGGCTTTGTTGCCGTCTGCAAACACCATCCGGTAAACGTTACCGTCCCGTTTGATCTCCACCTCGAGGCGGCTCGACAGGGCGTTGACCACTGACACCCCGACACCGTGCAAACCGCCGGAGAACTGATAATTATCGTTGGAGAATTTACCGCCGGCGTGGAGGGTAGACAAAATTACCTCTACCCCGGGGAGCCCCTGTTCCGGGTGGATATCCACTGGCATGCCCCGACCATCGTCGGCGCAGATTAGCGAGCCATCGGGTTTGAGGGTGACCGAAATCTGCTTGGCGTGACCGGCCAGCGCTTCGTCTACGCTGTTGTCGATCACCTCCTGGGCAAGGTGGTTGGGGCGAGTGGTGTCGGTATACATGCCGGGCCGTTTGCGCACGGGCTCCAGTCCGGTCAATACCTCAATCGATTGGGATGTATATTCAGCCATGAATCTTCCGCGGCCTGACGCCGCCTTTTTAGATGTCTACAACAAACAGGCCGCATTGATAGCGAGGCAACCCTCGAAGCACCATCAACACGCTGAAATAAGGTGGGGTATTGTTAACCGAGCAGGCCCAGAAATTCCACCACCCGGTGGAAATAGCGCTCAAAGCCCTGAAATGCGTGGTCCCCGCCGGGCTCTACCGTCAATTTGCTGTGCTGGTAGTAATCCTCGGCCCAGCGATAATCCAGGGTCTCATCGCCCTCCTGCAGCAAGGCCCAATAATTTTGCGGCGCAGCAAGCGCGGGCAGGTAGAGAGACGTCAAAATATCCACATGATGGCTATCCAGACTAAAGCGCGAACCCGTGTAGGGGTTGTGGTGCTCGCCAATAAACTTCTCTACCAGATGCTGAGGGCGCACCACCGGGTTGATCAGCACTGCACGCAAGCCAAAGCGCTCTGCCAACACCGTCGACAGAAAGCCGCCCATTGAGCTGCCAATCAGCCCAACCTTGTCATGCCGCGCGAGGCAATCCATGACCGCCTTCGAGCCGCGCTCATAAGCCTGGTCTGGGGTATCCCCCAGGGCGGGTACGGCGTAGTGAATGTCGGGATGATGACTTTTCAGGTATTCCCCCATCTGCACCGCTTTGTGGGACTGGGGGGAAGAGATGAAGCCGTGCAGATAAACCAGTGCCGCGCTCACGGGAAAACACCAAACATCAATAACCTCTCGCTGAGTGATCGACCGCGAAATTGCCCGCCACCCGCTTCACCTGGGTTTCGAAGGTGCCATTGCCGTGCAAAGCAAAACACCGATACCCCGGGTTGATACTGTCGAGGGCAAAGTCTTCACTGCCCGGCGCAAACTGAATACAGCTCGACGGGGTTGAGATCTGACGGATGCCCTCGGCGTTCTGGTCGCTCTCTTGATGGACATGGCCACACACCAGCGCTTTGATGTGGGTTTGCCCGCCGATCAGAGAAAACAACTCGTCAGCGTTGCTGACCCGCTGCTCATCCAGCCAGTCACTGCCCACCGGCAGGGCGTGATGATGCATAAAAATCAGGGTCGGCATGCCGCTGCTGGCCGCTAACCGGACTTTCTCCAGCTCACTCGCCGCCAGCCGGCCACCGACTTGCCCCGGCACCGCCGTATTCAGAAATACAAATTGCCAGCCTTCCAGCAGCAGCGAGCCCGGCATGATCTCGGCGCCGATTGCCGCGCGCATTTGCACTGCATCATCGTGATTGCCCGGCAGCCAAACCATGGCACCGGCCATCCCCTGCAAACGCGCCTTCAACCGGTGGTAGGCATCGACCTGACCATCGCTGGAGATATCGCCTGAGACAATCAACAGATCCGGTTTCGCGCCACCAGCCACCTGCTGGAGCACCACCTCAAGGCTTCGATCCGTATCGAGACCCAAGAGGGTCTCCCCCGCTCGTCCGCCGAGATGGCAATCGCTAATCTGCACTACATGCAGCGGTCGTTGAACAGAGTTGGAGGACACCAAATAACCCAAAGCTTAAGTATGTATGCCCAGTTTATACGGTAAGGGTTGGGCCAAATCTAGCGAACACCGATTGAAAACCGCGCAGTCGGTCATATTTCCAAAATTTTTAAGGGGTCCGTCAGCGAATGTCCCTGCGCCAGACAATGGCAGAGAATCTCACCGAGATAACGATTGAGTTGGCGCTTCTCGTCCCGCTGCAACATGGCCGGGTTAGGATAGGGTTGCCGGGCCTGCTTGACCCGAATGCCCTGCACCGCCACCACTTCCGCCAAGCCGGCATCGTGGTAGACCTGCACCGACATTTGCGGCGACGCCCACTCGCTGTTGCCAGGCTTGGCCAGCTCCACCTCAATGGAGGTGGTATACGGCGCGCACTCCGTTATGCGGAAATGGACCGTTGCATCAACCAGCCCGTAAGACAGCTGAGTACTGGCAACGCAGGTCTCCGGCAGCAGTTTTTGCAGCCGCAGGTAATTGAGTTCGCAATCGGCAAGATGCTCGCTCAGATTGACTTGATAGCGTTGAATGCTCACACTGCCTCAGAATTTAGTTAGTGCACTATTTAAATTTACGAAAAAGTAATGTTCCGCTCTTGCGCTGCGTCCTTTGCTACACTGTCTCCGCTCCGGGCGCTGCACGACCACCCATTCGAAACAGGTTAACCTCAATGATCGCGAAACGTCATCCCCTCTATGCCGCAATGTTGCTTGTCGGCCTGTCCGGACAAGTCGCCTTGGCCGACACGCTGCTGGATGTCTACGAACTGGCGCTCAAAAACGACCCCGTATTGAAACAGGCCGAGGCCAACTATCGGGCCAACCTGGAAACAGAGAATATCGCCCTCTCCGGCCTGCTGCCCCAGGTGGTCGGCCAGGCCTATTACGAAGACGCCGAGACCGACAGTGAGCGGGCCAGTACCACCATCACCGATGACGGCATGGGCGGCACCACCTCCAGCATCATCGACCAAAAGGCCAGCACCGACTCCGAAACCGAGGCCTACTCCGTCAGCCTGACCCAACCGATTTTTGATCTGCCCGCCTGGTTCACCTTCAAAGCCGGTAAGGCAGTCAGCGAACAAGCCAAGGCCCAACTCGCCTACGATCAACAGGACCTGATCGTTCGCGTTGCCGAGGCCTACTTCAATGTGCTCCGGGCCAAAGAAAACCTCGACGCCTCAAAGGCCGAAGAAAAAGCCGCCAATCGTCAGCTCGAGCAAACCCAACAGCGCTTCGACGTCGGCCTGATCGCCATCACTGACGTTCACGAAGCCCGGGCCGTTTACGATGGCATTGTCGCCCAGCGCCTCGGCTTTGAGGGCTCACTGGCCATTGCCCGAGAAAACCTGAGCACCCTGACTGGCCAGGAGCATCACAACCTCTGGTCCCTCCAGGACAGCTTCCCCATTGCCATGCCAGAACCCAGCGACCGCAGCGAGTGGGTCGAATTCGCCCTGGCCAACAACTACCTGCTAAAGGCCGCTGGCGCCAACCGGGATTCGGCCTACCAGAACGCCCAAGCCAAAAAGATGGAGCACCTGCCCACGGTGACCGGCAGCTTTACCTACAGCAAGCAGGACCTGGACGGCAGCACAACCTTTAACCCCACCAGCGCCTTTGCCACGCCGCCTGACAGCTATTCCGAAACCGAGGCCCTGCGCGTCACCCTGACTGTGCCGCTGTTTGCCGGCGGCGGTATCAGCGCCGCGCGCAGACAAGCTTTCGAGCAATACAATGCCGCTCAGCAGGGCAGTATTAACATCCTGCGTCAGGTTATCGCCGGCACCCGGGCCCAGCACATTGCTGTAAATACCGATGTTCAAACAGTAAAAGCGCGCAAGCAGAACATTATTTCCGCCAGAAGCGCACTGGATGCGACCGAAGCCGGTTACGAAGTGGGAACGCGTAATATTGTCGATGTGCTGGAAGCACAACGCAACCTGTATGCCGCCATGCGCGACTACACCAATGCGCGCTACGACTACGTGCTGGACGTGCTTCGGCTAAAACAAAATGCGGGCACCCTGAGCCCCGCTGACATCAACGACCTCAACACTTGGCTGGAAGCAGCGGGCGAAACCACCCTGTCAGAACAAAGCTAGCCTTTCTCGTTGGCACCCTACTTTACTTGGCGAGGGCGCCATCCACCGCGGCAATCAGGCGCGCCAGGGCGCCGCGGTTGGCCTCCACGACCCCCTTTGCCGCGGCGCCGCATCGACGCCGTTCTTGCGGATCTGCCAACCAGCGGGCAATCACCTCTGCCATTTCCGACTCACCTGACACCTTGACCAAGCCGCCGGAAGCCTGCAGCAACGCACTAATCTCGGCAAAGTTAAAATCGCTCTCGCCGGTAATCACCGGTATACCCCAGGCCGCCGGCTCCAGACTGTTGTGACCGCCCCTGGCAATCAGACTGCCGCCAACAAAGGCCAGATCACCCGCACCTAGCAGCAACATCAATTCACCCATCGTATCGCCGAGCAACACGCTACAACTGATGGCGACCGAGTCGCCGACGGCACTGCGCCGGGAATATCCGAGCGAGCTCGACGCCACTAACTCAGCCACCTGGGAAAAACGCTCCGGGTGGCGCGGCACCAGCACCAGCAGTAAATCGGGAAAGGTCGTCAACAACTGACGATGCACCGCCAGCAAGATTTCGTCTTCGCCGTGATGGGTGCTGGCGGCGACCCACACCGGCCGCCCCTCCAGACTGCCGCGCAGCGCGGCGGCACGGGTGGCCAGCTCCGGGCCGATGGTGACATCGAATTTCACACTGCCGGAGACCGCGACGCTCTCTGGCCGCGCACCCAGCGCGATAAACCGGCGGGCATCATCCTCGGACTGGGCCAATACCTGATCGAACGCGGCAAAAGCGGGCTGAACCAAGCTGGAAAACCGGCCATACCCCTTGGCAGAGCGCGCCGACATCCGCCCATTTGCCAGCAGCACGGGAATACCCCGAGCGGCGGTCTGGCATACCATGTTCGGCCACACCTCCGTTTCCATAATCACCGCAGCACCGGGCTGTGTCGTATTGAGAAAGCGATTTACCACACCGGGCAGATCGTAGGGCGCGTAGCAATGAAAAACCCGATCCCCGAACAAGGCCTTAACCCGCTCAGACCCCGTCGGGGTCATGGTGGTTACCACCACGGGTAACTCAGGGTAATTGTCGAGGAAGTGCAGGATCAGCGGCGCGGCAGCAATCGTTTCGCCAACAGAGACCGCATGGACCCAGAGCCCATTGGCCTGTGGCCGCTGGCGCAAGTAACCGAAGCGCTCGGCAAACCGCAGGCGGTAAGCCGGCGCCTTGCGACCTCTCAACCAAAGGCGCAGTAAAATTAGCGGGCAGAGCAAATAGAGCAGAGCGCTGTAGAGAGTTCGCGACATAGTCCTGAGCATCTAAAAAAATCACGCCATTCTATCAGGCGGGCAGGCCACGACCCCAGTCATAGATATCGGTTTTGCTAACGCAGCCCACTAAGCCCGCTGCTACAAACCCGGGTCGCCCTGGGATACCCATCGATCCATCACGCCCTCACGCAGGCCGCCCTGAGACAACACCATGTGTTCAATGGCGAGGCTATCAAACAAGGCCTTCACAATGGCCACCCCCGATGCAAAGACACCACGGCGGTCTTCACTGAGGCCGCCGTATTCAAGCTCACCCAGGGTGGCGAAACGCGTAATATCCTCAGCCAACCAGGCCAGTGCAGCAACCGAGATACCCGACTCACACAATTGCAGGCGGCGCAGTACCGCCTCAACGGCAAGCAGTGAACCCGAGCTACCCACCACCGTCAGGTCGCCGCCGCGGAACCTATTCATTCCCAGGCGCTGCGCCGCCGCGACAAACTCTCCCTTGGCGGCGTCATAGGCCTCATGAAAGGCCGCAGCAGTCAGCGTGTCATCAGGAAAATATCGCAAATAACTGAGGCAACCCACCGATACACTACAAAAGGCCGACAGCGACTGGCCGCACCCCAGGGCAATCTCAGTGCTGCCGCCACCGATATCCACGACCAGGTAGTGGCGTTGATCATCGAAGCGGGCACCCACGCCGCGATAGACCAGCGCCGCTTCCTCCTCGCCACTGATAATATCGGGCCTGACACCGCACACCGCCGCCACCTGAGTGAGAAAGTCATCGCAATCGGTTCCCCGCAGCGAAGCGGTGGCCACAATGCGCAGCTGCCCGCAATCGTGAGCCTCCAGCAATGACATATAGTCCCGCAGGCACCCCAGCGCCCGCGCAATCGCCTTGTCACACAGCGTCCGCCCCCGGCGATTTGCCGCCAGCTGCACTTTGCGCTCTGCGGTTTTGAGCGGTACCCAACGGCCCGCTTGCACCTCGGCAATCAACAGATGAAAACTGTTAGACCCCATATCCACAACGGCCACACGCGGTGATGTCATCTTCGGCTGCGCCTTTTCACTTCCACTTTGCACCTGTGCTATGATCTCACATCCTTTAATTCTGATGTTTAATGCGGAGATTCCCCATGAGCGAGAAGATCGTTCACGTCACCGATGCCAGCTTCGAGGACGAAGTCCTCAAGTCAGAGGTGCCGGTTCTAGTCGACTTTTGGGCAGAGTGGTGCGGCCCCTGTAAGATGATCGCCCCCGTTCTGGACGAAATCGCGAGCGACTACGGCGATAAAATCAAGGTGTGTAAGGTTGATGTTGATGCCAACGCCGAAACTCCCGCCAAATTCAGTGTACGCGGCATCCCAACACTGATGATTTTCAAAGGCGGCAACGCTGAAGCCACCAAAGTTGGTGCCCTGTCAAAGACCCAACTCACCGAGTTCGTCAACAGCGCGCTGTAAATGCTTCACCCAGCCCAATCCCCTATTGGGCTGGGTATTTACAACACTAGACGGCCTCTGTTTTCGGTGATAGAGTTCGGCTGTCCCTGCAAAGACTACTCAAATAACTAACCTGTTTTACTTTTTCGCTTCCACGACTTTGTCGAGTTCGTTTTCGGCTTTCCGTCTCCGCCGTTCCCGCGTCTCGAAATTCTCTCTTCCATTATTTTTTTGAATCTACAATCTCATACCTATGAATCTAACCGACCTTAAAGCCAAACCTGCCCAAGAACTGCTCGACATCGCCAAAGAAATTGGCCTCGACAACATCGCCCGCTCCCGCAAACAGGACATTATTTTTTCCATCCTGAAGCGTCACGCCAAAAGTGGCGAAGACATTCACGGTGACGGCGTACTGGAAATTCTGCAGGACGGCTTCGGATTCCTGCGCAACGCAGATTGCTCTTACCTCGCAGGTCCGGACGATATTTATGTTTCCCCCAGCCAGATACGCCGCTTCAACCTGCGCACTGGTGACAGCATCTCTGGCAAGATTCGCCCGCCCAAAGAAGGCGAGCGCTACTTTGCCCTGCTCAAGGTCGATGAAGTTAACTTTGCCCGCCCCGAGCAATCCAAGAACAAAGTACTGTTTGAAAACCTCACCCCGCTGTTCCCCAATGAGCGCCTGACGCTGGAACAGGGCAATGGCTCCACCGAAGATCTGACCGGCCGCATCATCGACCTGGCAGCGCCCATCGGTAAAGGCCAGCGCGGTCTCATCGTGGCACCGCCCAAGGCCGGTAAAACCCTGATGCTGCAGAACATCGCCCAGAGCATCATTCGCAACAACCCCGAGTGTTATGTGATCGTGCTGCTGATCGACGAGCGTCCGGAAGAAGTGACCGAGATGCAGCGCTCAGTCGGCGCCAAGGGTGCCGAGGTGGTCGCATCTACCTTCGACGAACCCCCGGCCCGTCACGTACAAGTTGCCGAGATGGTCATCGAAAAGGCCAAGCGCCTGGTTGAGCACAAGAAAGACGTGGTCATTCTGCTGGACTCCATCACCCGCCTGGCCCGGGCCTACAACACCATCGTGCCCAGCTCCGGCAAGGTTCTGACCGGCGGTGTGGATGCCCACGCCCTGGAGCGCCCCAAGCGTTTCTTCGGCGCCGCCCGTAATATTGAAGAAGGCGGCAGTCTGACCATCATCGCCACCGCCCTGATCGATACCGGCTCCAAAATGGACGAGGTTATCTACGAAGAATTTAAAGGTACCGGTAACAACGAGTTGCATCTGGACCGGAAGATCGCCGAGAAGCGGGTCTACCCCGCCATCAACATCCGCCGCTCCGGCACCCGTCGTGAAGAGCTGCTCACCGGTGAAGAAGAGCTGCAACGGATGTGGATTCTGCGCAAACTGCTCCACGGCATGGAAGACACTCCGGCGATTGAATTCCTGATCGACAAGCTCAAAGACACCAAGACCAATAGTGAATTCTTCGATTCAATGAAGAGGAAGTGATTGAGGCGTCTGACGTCGGAAGTCTGACGTCGGACGTAAGAACCCGTAAACCGATTGTTGGACGCCATCGACACAGAGCATGGCCGCAAGGTGCTGGCGCTCGGGGCTTTTCGCCTTGAAGCGTCAGACGTCCGACTTCAGACGTCCGACTAGGCCCTTAATGCCCCACTCAGACCTCAGATCCTTCCTCGACTACCTGGAATCCCAGGGCGAACTCAAACGCATCAGTCATCCCGTCGATCCCAATCTGGAAATGACCGAGATTTGCGATCGGGTGCTGCGCGCGGGTGGCCCTGCCCTGCTGTTTGAAAACCCCGTCGGTTTTTCCATGCCCGTGCTGGCCAACCTGTTTGGCACCGAGAAACGGGTGGCCATGGGGATGGGCAAGGACAATATTGAAGCCCTCCACGAGGTCGGTGAGTTGCTGGCCTTTTTGCGCCAGCCCGATCCACCCAAGGGCCTGCGGGATGCCTGGCGGCAGCTGCCGGTATTCAAGCAAGTACTGAATATGGGGCCCAAGCTGGTCGGCAAGGGTTTATGCCAACAAGTGCTGCTCGAAGGGGATGCGGTCGACCTGAGCCAACTGCCCATCCAGACCTGCTGGCCTGAGGATGCCGCGCCCCTCATTACCTGGCCATTGGTAATTACTCGCGGCCCCAATAAAGAGCGGCAGAACCTGGGTATCTACCGGATGCAGCTGATCGGCAAGAACAAGCTGATTATGCGCTGGTTGTCTCATCGCGGTGGCGCGCTGGATTTCCAAGAATTCAAAGCGGCCCACCCCGGCGAAAACTTCCCGGTGTCCGTCGCCCTGGGTGCTGACCCGGCCACCACACTCGGCGCAGTAACCCCGGTGCCAGATACCCTGAGTGAATACGCCTTTGCCGGTTTGCTGCGGGGCGAAAAGACTGAGCTCTGTAAGAGCCTCAGCAACGATCTGCAGGTACCCGCCACCGCCGAGATCATTCTGGAAGGCTACATCGCCCCCGATGAAATGGCCGACGAAGGCCCCTACGGCGACCACACCGGCTACTACAACGAAGTAGATCGCTTCCCGGTCTTCACCGTGACCCATATCACTCACCGCAAAGACCCCATTTATCACAGCACTTACACCGGCCGGCCACCGGACGAACCCGCCGTGCTCGGTGTCGCCTTAAACGAGGTGTTGGTGCCGCTGCTGCGCCGCCAGTTCCCTGAGATCATTGACTTCTATCTGCCGCCAGAAGGCTGCTCCTATCGGATGGCGGTGGTGACCATCAAAAAGCAGTACCCCGGCCACGCCAAGCGGGTGATGTTTGGCGTGTGGTCCTTCCTGCGCCAGTTTATGTACACCAAGTTTGTAATCGTCTGCGACGACGACGTAAACGCTCGGGATTGGAACGATGTGATCTGGGCCATCACCACCCGGATGGACCCCCAGCGGGATACCGTGATGGTGGAGCACACCCCCATCGATTACCTGGATTTCGCCTCCCCCGTGTCCGGCCTCGGCTCGAAGATGGGGATGGATGCCACCAACAAATGGGCGGGCGAAACGGATCGGGAATGGGGGCGGCCAATTGCCCGTGATCCGGCGGTGGTGAAGCGGGTTGACGAGATGTGGAGTCAAATATTTGAGTCTGACGGGTGATGACATGAGCTTTTTTGGTCTGATGTCGGACGTCTGAAGTCGGACGCTAAAAGCAAAAGCGCGAACTACCTTCCATCTCGTTTTCAGCTGGCACAGCACATGAGCATATCTACAGAAGTACGAGCCGGCACAGATCAGCGTCCGACGTCCGACGTCCGACGTCAGGCTCCGCTCAGTCTCTACATCCACATCCCCTGGTGCGTGCGCAAGTGCCCCTACTGCGACTTCAACTCCCACGCTCAAAAAGGAGAGCTGCCGGAGCAGGCTTACGTTGCAGCCATGTTGGAGGACCTAGAGCAGGATTTGGCATTTGTTCAGGGGCGGGAAATTCAGAGTATTTTTATCGGCGGCGGCACGCCCAGCCTGTTTAGCGCCCGAGCCTATCAGCAGCTTTTCACCGGATTAAAACAACAGCTCCGATTCGCCAGCGATATTGAAATCACCCTGGAAGCCAATCCCGGCACCTTGAACAAGGAAGTGGGCCAAGAGCGATTCAAAGCCTATCGTGACAGCGGCATTAATCGCATCTCCATCGGCGTGCAGAGCTTTGATTCAAACCAGCTCGGCAAACTGGGTCGCATTCACAGCAGCGACGATGCGCGTCACGCCATCGCCGCTGCCCAACAGGCAGGTTTCAGCAACTTTAATGTCGACCTGATGCACGGCCTGAATGAGCAAAGCCTGAGCGACGCGCTGCAGGATTTACAGATCGCCATCGACAGCGGCGCGCCCCATATTTCCTGGTATCAACTCACCATTGAGCCCAACACCGAGTTCTATAACAGACCACCCCTATTGCCGGTAGAGAATGACATTCTTCGCATTCAGCGAGCGGGATTCGAGTTGCTCGAGCAAGCGGGCTTTGAGCGCTACGAGGTGTCCGCCTTTGCCCGGCCCGGCCACCGCGCCCGCCACAATCTCAACTATTGGCAATTTGGCGATTACCTGGCGCTGGGAGCAGGCGCCCACGGCAAAGTGACCGGCGCTGATGGCCAGGTGCAACGCTACCAGAAAACCCGCAAGCCCGAAGATTATTTGAGGCGCGCGCCCTCGCGCACAAGTCGGCAAGAACGGGTCGAAGCAGTCGATCTGCCGTTCGAGTTCGTAATGAATGCCTTGCGCCTGAGGGAAGGTTTCTCGCCCGCGCTGTTTGAACAGCGCACCGGGCTACCCTGGTCCGCGATTCATGCCAAAGTAAGTGTCCTTGAGCAGCGCGGTTTGCTGGAGAGCAAGAACCAACACTATTGCACCACTGAGCGCGGCTTTGCACTGCTAGACAGCGTGCTCAGCGAGTTCTTGCCAGAAGCCTGAGGACAATCTGCCAGCGCGATGGCAACCGAGGAGAGGTCGTTGAAAAAGTACCTGATTTTTGGGAATTCCGGCTCGGGAAAATCAACCGTGGCCAAACACATTGCTGATACCGAACACGCCGCCCATTTGGACCTGGACACGCTGGCCTGGCAGCCCGGCAATCCCCCAGAAAGGGCGCCGCTGGCACAATCAAAACACCACATTGATGCCTTTATCGCCAGCAACAAAAGCTGGGTGATTGAGGGTTGTTACGCCGACTTACTCGCGCTCGCAGTGCCCCAGGCCACCGCGATGATCTACCTCGATCTGCCCACACCGCTGTGCATTGAAAATGCCAGGGCACGCCCCTGGGAGCCCCACAAATACCCATCCAAAGCGGCCCAAGATGCCAATCTCGATATGCTGATTGACTGGATCGGCCAGTATAATCAGCGCCAGGACTGCTTTTCACGCTCTGCGCATGACACCCTGTTTCGCCGCTTTACCGGCCGCAAACGGCGTTATGTCAGCAATGAACGCGAGGATTGAGCATTCCCGGCCGTCGTGGGCTACTGATACTGAAACAGCGATTTTACTTTCGCTGGTAAAGTATGAATCATAAGCAAGACGGCGACCCGCGGAGCAGCGTAAATGAAGAAACTCGACAACGAGAAAGAACTGGTACGCAAGGCCCTGACCATCGGCACCGCTTATGCGGAAAAACGCGGCGCAGCGAAATTTGAAGAAGGTGACTCCGCCAACGAACGACTGGAGTTTATCTACCGTCTTCTGGTGCGGGATAAACTGATTCAACCCATGCCGGAGCTACAAGTCTCCCAGCAATCGATTCGCCATCGCCTGGCACTGTGGGCAGCGTCGCTGGACAAGAAAAAGTAGCGCCCACTCAGACGTAGCGCACGGCACCCCCATCAATGCGGATATTTTGGCCGTTAATAAACCCCGCCCGATCGCTGCACAGGAACGCCACCAAATCGGCAACCTCCTGGCGTTCGGCAATACGGCCACAGGGGTTGGGAAACTCCTCCGCCACAATCCTGCGCTGAATATCATCCCAGTCATCGCCCCAGCCTTCCCGCGCTGCCCTACGACGAAACCCCGCCTCCAGCTCAGGGGTGCGAATAAAGCCCGGCGAGACCGTATTCACGGTTATTCCGGTATCGCTGAGCTCCTGGGTCAGGCTCACTGACATGGTCGCCAAGGCGCCTTTGGCAGCGTAATAGTCCGGCATGCGATTACCGGGGTGATGACTGCCAATAGTGCCCAACTGCACAATCCGCCCCCAGCCCCGCTGCTTCATCTCCGGTATAAACTGCTGGGCCAGGCGCACCGCAGACAGCACGTTTTTCTGATAGCTCTCTATCCAGTCACCGTTACAGCTGTTGCTCCAGCGACCCCGACTGCCAACACCGTAATTGTTGACCAGAATATCGATCTCGCCGACCAGCCCGGTTACCTGCTCGGCAACCTGACGACAGCCCGCTTCGGTACTGATGTCGCCCCATACGGCGTAGGCATTTTTCACTTCTTCCGCCAGCGCGGCAGCAGCGCCCGCCTCCAGGCTGTGAAAAATCACCGTGGCACCCTCACTCGCCAGGGTGCGGGCAATAATTTCGCCGGTACCCCGATTGCTTCCGGTAACCAGGGCAATGCGATTGTGCAGATTCAAATCCATGCTTACGTTTCTCCCCCGATAAACGTATTTCTGCCAGATAGCAGTGTATTGTTGTTATTGTTACAGCAGAGCGGTCTCCAAAGCTCTGTGGCAGAATAACGAAGTTTCAATAAATATCGAGCGCCAAATGAATTTTTGTCCCCAATGTGCACAACCCATTGCTGAAGCCCTGATCGACGGTGAGATTCGCCGGGCCTGCCCGGATACCGAATGCGGCTTTGTGCACTTCAATAATCCCACCCCCGTGGTCGCCATGATCGTCGAGGTAGAGGGCGGCGTGGTGCTGGCCCACAACGTCAGCTGGCCGAGGAAGTTTTACTCGATTATTACCGGCTTTCTGGAGGCTGGCGAAGACCCCTTGGAGTGCGCCAAACGAGAAACCCTGGAGGAGCTCAACCTGCATGCGCTGAATACCGAACTGATCGGCGTTTACAGCTTCCCCCAGCAAAACCAGGTCATCATCGCTTACCACGTGGAAGCAGCGGGCGAGATCAAACTGAACGAGGAGCTCGACGATTACAAAATCGTCGCCGTTGAAAACCTCAAGGGTTGGAATATGGGTACCGGCCTGGCGATTAACGACTGGGTGGCCAAGCGCCTGGGGGCTCCGTAAGCGTCAATGCCCTTAAGCACCTATGCCCTGAACCGCTTCAGCCTCGCAAACGTGCGGCCACAAGACCAATGGCCATTTAATTAACGGGGGCAGTCGCGCCGCCCGGCGGATTATGCTGCATCACAAAACTGACGGACTCTTCCAGGGCTCGCCGCCGGGTGTGGCTGCGTGACAAGTAGTGATCTTCCGTTTTAATTTCGACAAAACGATAGGGTTTATCCTCTGCCCGCAATTCCTTGGCCATCGCCTTGCTGTGCGCAATCGGCACAACCAGATCACCATCGCCGTGGATCAGCAGTATAGGCGCACTCGCGCTTTCTGCGAGATCCACCGGTGAGAGCTTTTCGATGATCTCATGGCCCAAGGAATCAACACCGAGGTAATCCTTCCAATAGCGGTATTCCTGAAACGCGCGGTCGTCCCTGGCTGCCACCAGAAGTCTGCCGAGATCGGCAACCCCGGCGATCGACACGGCACACCGATAGATGCCTTGCTGAACGGTGACGCCGGCCAATGCGGCGTAGCCACCGTAACTGGCACCGACAATGCTCACTCGAGCGGGATCGATCAATCCGGTTTTGGCCAGAGCGTTGACCCCATCAGAGATATCCGTCTGCATTTTGCGGCCCCACTCGCCAAAACCCGCATTCCGAAAGGCAATACCAAAACCGGAAGAGCCCCTGAAGTTAGGCTGGAGCACAACGTAGCCGCGGCTGGCAAAAGCCTGGGCCATCCAGTCAAACCCCAGAAAATCGCGAGACTCCGGGCCGCCGTGGGGTATGACCACCAGGGGGAGCCCCTCGCCTTTCTCGCCCGGTGGCCGGGTCAAAATGGCCGTGATGGGCAAGCCATCCGCCGCCTTGTATTCCCACACCTCGACATCACCAACCTGCTCAGGCGGGAGAGCGGGGTAGCTGCGACCCAATTCATCGGCAAACCCCGATTCAATATCGACGGTCCACCAGGTGCCGGAATCGCCGGCACCGTCGGTGTAGGCAATAATCCGATTGAAGTCATTACTCCAGGAGACAATCGTTGTGTTGCGGCCCGGGAACGCTTTAATGACCCCCTTAACCCGTGCTTGATGGGCGGCATTATGCATCACCGGCTTTGGCACTTCGCCTAGCAGTTCATACCCATTGTGCAGCCCCGTCAAAGAGTCAAAAAACAGCTCGGATATCCCTACATCTGCATACAAAAATTCAACCGGCGCACTCCCCTCGATATCTACCTCTGCGGTCCGCCTCACGCCTTTGCGGTCCTCCATCAAAATCAGGGCTGTGCCAGGGCGCCGACCCAAACCCAAAATCTGGGTCTCACCATACTTTGACTCGAGTTCAAGCATGGGGTCGCGCTGATTCAAAAGCGAAACCGAATGGCTCTCCCCTTTCCATAACTGCCATTTACCGTACTTCGCCGAATAGGTGGCGTGGGCGCTAATCTCGAGATTTTGATCAATGAGCCAGTCGTACACCGATTCCGAGGCGACGATTTCTTTCAGCTTTCCAGACTCGAGATTCAGGCAAGAAACGCCGAAACGAGAGGAATAAGAGCCCTTCAGAGAAAAGGTGTTAACGCATTGATACCAGGCTCCTCGGTGGCGAATCGGTCGATAAAAGCCCAGGGAAGCGTTGAACACCCGCTTGGAGTTTGCCAATGGCCAATCGGCCTTACCGGACGCCGCATCAACGGTGAGCAGATTGCTGAAACTGTACAAGCCACCCCGGCGGCTACCGAGTTCTTGTGAGGATCGGGTACGCACCAGCAGGTGGCCGTCTCCGGCCCAGCGCAAACTGTCTACCAAGATATCGCCGAGTCCGATTTTGTGGCGAATCTTTCCCTGCTTCATCACCAACAGCAAGGACTTTTCGTCAACATGGGTGACCACCCCGAGCTGCTCCCCGGAAGGGGACAACTGAGCATGGCTTATTGCGGGCAAGTGCCCATAAATATCAAGGGGCGGCAGTGACCCATCGCCACTCAGAGCAACCTTTTGCCAACCGAGAAACACCGCCAGCAAAGCAAAAAAGCCAAACTGCCGACCAATCCTATTCACAGCAACACTCCCTTTGCCCACCGTTTCCTAACTGAGCTCCAGCCTAGATAGCCCACATTTATTCATCAAGCAGCGACCACGCTCTTATTCACTTAAAGTTGCGGGGGATTGTGCTGCATCACAAAACTGACGGCCTCTTCCAGAGCTCGCCGCCGGGTGTGACTGCGAGACAAAAAGTGATCCTCTCCCGGCAGCTCAACCAAGCGATGCGCTTTACCGGCTCGGGCCAGGGCTTTGGCCATGCGCCGGCTGTGGCTGATGGACACGACCAAGTCATCCTTGCCGTGAATCAACAACACCGGCGCAGTGGCTTCTCGGGCCTTGGCTAGCGGCGAGATGCTGTCGAGATCACCGTCAAAGGAGGTAGACACACCCAGATAATCGCGCCAGTAACGCATTGAGTTATGCTGTCGTTCCACTTCCCGCTCCCGCAGCAAGGCGGCGGGATCCGAAACACCGGCAATTGACACCGCGCAGCGATAAATACCCCGCTGCAAGGTCACCCCGGCCAGCGCCGCATAGCCGCCGTAGCTGGCGCCGACAATGCACACCCGCGCTGGATCGACCCGTCCTGCCTCAACCAGCGCCGCCACCCCATCAGACAGGTCGCTTTGCATCTTGCGGCCCCACTGACCAAACCCCGAGTTGCGGAACTCAGCACCATAGCCCGACGAACCGCGAAAATTAGGCTGCAAAACCAGATACCCGCGACTGGCAAAGGCCTGAGCTAACCAGTCAAACCCCAACTTGTCGTGGGCCTCTGGACCACCGTGGGGAATCACCACCAGGGGCAGCGGCCCATCCGCCACCGACGGCGGCTCGGTGAGTACGGCCTCGATTGGTAAGCCATCACTGGCGTGATAACGCCAGCTTGAAAAGCCGCCGACCTGAGACGAACGAACACCGGGGTAGCTGTTGCCAAGAATTTCGGCGCTGCCCTTGGCGATATCGACCAGCCACCAGGTGCCCGAGTCCGTGTTGCTCTCGGTGAGCACAATCATCCGATCGAGGTTTTGAGACATCGACACGAAGTTGACCTGGCTGCCAGGGAAGGCCTTTTGGGCACCCACCACCCGTGCCTGATCCGCATCTGATAGCATTTCCAGAGAAGGAGAGATGCCCGACACCCGATAACCCGACAATAACTGGGTGTGGCGATCGAAGACCACCTCAGCAATATCCCTATCGTCAAACACAGCGACAGGCTCTGCGCTGCCATCTAGCCTGGCCTCACGGTAATGGGTGGCTTGCTCGGTATCGGAGACCGTGTACAACACCGTGCCGGGCTCACGACCAAGACCAATAATTCCGTCCGCGCCGTAGCGGGAATCGTGCTCTGCCAGCATGTCTTTATCACTGAATACCGAGACGCCCTTGCCCCGCTTTAGACTCCACTGTTGGCGCGCAGAATCACGATAGGCAGTCGCCAGAATTTCACCACTGGGGCTCATCAGCCAGCCATCCGTGGTTTGGCCGCCTTTGGCGGCAAAGCGCAATTTACCGCTCGCAAGATCGAAGCAAGCGAGGTCGAGGTCACCGTCACGGATATACAATTTGGTACCAAATTGCGAACGATCCAGGGCCAGGGTATTCACACATTGCTGCCACTTCCCCCGCCAGCGATTAGGCGGGTAAAACCCGAAGGCCGCATTCAACACCCTGGTGCTCGCGGCCTGGATCGGCCAACGAGTCTCACCCGTTGCCACATCAATGACGAGAAAGTTGAACAGTTCGTAACGCCCGCCGTAAAACATACCCAGATTCTGAGTCGAACTGCTAATGGCCAGGACGTAGTCATCCCCCGCCCACATCAGCGATCGAAGTTTGATATCGCCAAAATCGATCTGGTGAATGACGCCGCCGCCAGATTCGACGACAACCACCATCCGCCGCGCGTCGATATTGGCTTGAAAAGCAAAATAACGACCGCTTTGCGAAAGCACCGGATCAGTAATGGTAGGCAGGGCCGAATAGGCAGTCAGGTCGGGGGGGATGATCGGCGCCGGGTCGGCTGGCAACGCCGCGACGCATAAATGAAAAAGGCCACTGCACAGCACAGCGACCCATTGGCTGACACGCATTCCCTGCTCCTCACACACACCCTGGCAATGTGGCGCAAGATTGCCTGAGCGCAACAACTGCAGTCAATACAGCGGAAGTTGAAGATCAACGCTCGGCGCTTTCGTCCTGAGCGCGATCTTTGGCGGCCTCTGCTTTGGCCTGCTCTCTGGCTTCCTCAAGCTGCCTGGTCAATGCGGCCAGCTCGGTTTTTATCGCATCTCGATCCAACGGCGGTTCGCCCTCGGCGGGCTCCTGATTCAGCACTTCCTTCAATTTTTTGATCTGGTCTTCCAGCTTTTCTACTGCGCTGGCCGTTTCCGCTTTGCTGAACAGGACCTCCTCAGCCCGGCCATGATTGTCTTCCTCTCGGCGATAACGCATCGACGCGGCCGGAATAATCTTGCCCTCACCTTTGAGCTGGCGCTGATTCATAAAGTTGGGTGACACAATTTCGATGCCGGCGCCGTGCAGTGCGTCGAGCATCATTGCTCGCAGGCGCGACCGGGAACTGACCAGCAAGCCGGCTTCATTCAGCCAGCCGCTAGCCCGGTAGGTCACCGAAAAATCACCAAGCTCGCGAATCTGCACAAAACCCTCTTCCAGCTCGGCCTTTTCGATGGCCGCCAGCAGGGCTTTTTCAATATCCCGGCGATCCACGTCATAACCGAGGGACACATCCGCCGACACCACCGTGCCCGACGCCCGCACCACGTTATAGGGCTCCTGCACCAGCAGTAAGTTGGGCACCGTGACCAGTTCGCTGGTCTCGTTTTGTATCTCGACATGGAGCAGGCCCCGCTGGGACACTCGGCCCAGCTCCCGGCGAAACTCAATGTAATCACCGGCGCGAAAGCTGTTCACGGTACGCAGCATAAAGCCCGCCATCAGATTACCCATCACCGTGGTCGACGACAGGGCAATGGCGGCGGATGCCAGCAGGCCCACCAGACTGAACAACTGGCCGCGCAGCTCGCCGTCCATCGGGATCGTGGCAATCGCCAGCACCAGCCCCGCCAAGCGAAACAGCAGGCGGCTGCCCTGCTCCCGGTAGCGAATATCGGCGCCGTGCTCCTTCTGTACCGAAAACACCTTGCGGGTAAACAGCCACACACAGAACAGCAGCACCATGACCAGCGCAAAGGGCAGCCAGTCGAACACCCACTCCGGAACTACCGCGCCAATCGACTGCGCTGCTTGATCAACCGTGTCTTCCACAGAACCCCCTCACCCAATTAATGTGTACACCATAGCCGAATGCGGCGCTTCTCGCAGCTGGGGTGATTAAAGCCAAAGCCACTGCTGTGTTAAACTCTCCGCCCTGTTTTCAACGCTGAATATTTCGAGGCCGATCATGCCTGCATACCGCTCCAAAACCTCCACCGCCGGCCGCAATATGGCTGGCGCCCGCGCCCTGTGGCGGGCCACTGGCATGAAGGATGACGATTTCAACAAGCCGATTATCGCCATCGCCAACTCCTTCACCCAGTTTGTCCCGGGCCACGTCCACCTCAAGGACCTGGGGCAATTGGTGGCCCGGGAAATTGAACGCGCTGGGGGTGTCGCCAAAGAGTTCAACACCATCGCTGTGGACGACGGTATCGCCATGGGCCACGACGGCATGCTCTACAGCCTGCCCAGCCGCGACCTGATTGCCGACTCGGTGGAGTACATGGTCAACGCCCACTGCGCCGATGCGCTGGTGTGTATTTCCAACTGCGACAAGATCACCCCCGGCATGCTCAACGCCGCCATGCGCCTGAACATTCCGGTGATCTTTGTTTCTGGCGGCCCCATGGAGGCGGGTAAAACCAAGCTGTCAGAGCACAAGCTCGACCTAGTCGATGCCATGGTGATTGCCGTAGACGACTCCGCCTCTGATGAAAAAGTGGCCGAGTATGAGCGCTCTGCTTGCCCGACCTGTGGCAGCTGTTCGGGCATGTTCACCGCCAACTCCATGAACTGCCTGACCGAAGCCCTGGGCCTGTCTTTGCCCGGCAATGGCTCGATGCTGGCCACCCACGCCGATCGGGAAAAGCTCTTCCTCGAAGCCGGCCGCCGTATTGTCGAGCTGGCCAAGCGCTATTATGAAGAGGATGACGATTCCATCCTGCCCCGCAACATTGCCAGCTACGAAGCCTTCCAGAATGCCATGGCGCTGGACATCGCGATGGGCGGTTCGACCAATACCATTCTTCACCTGCTGGCTGCCGCCCAGGAAGCCGAGCTGAGCTTCACCATGAAGGATATCGACGCGCTGTCGCGCAAGGTTCCCCAGCTGTGCAAGGTGGCGCCAAACACGCCGCTGTATCACATGGAAGATGTGCACCGGGCCGGTGGTGTGGTGGGCATTCTGGGCGAACTGGACCGCGCCGGATTGCTGCATACCGACATCCCCACCGTGCATGCCAGCACCGTCGCGGCCTCGCTGGAACAGTGGGACATCATGCAAACCGAGATCGAGGCGGTAAAAGAGTTTTACAAGGCAGGCCCGGCGGGTATTCCGACGCAGCAGGCTTTCAGTCAAAACACCCGCTGGCCCTCACTGGATGCCGACCGGGAAAACGGCTGTATCCGCGCCATTGAGCACGCCTTCTCTCAGGAGGGTGGGCTCGCGGTACTGTACGGCAATATCGCTGTTGACGGCTGCGTGGTGAAAACCTCCGGAGTGGACGAAAGCATTCTGGTCTTTGAAGGTCCCGCCCATATCTGCGAGAGTCAAGAAGATGCCGTAGCCGATATCCTGGCCGACAAGGTCAAAGCCGGTGACGTGGTCGTTGTGCGCTATGAAGGCCCCAAAGGCGGCCCGGGTATGCAGGAAATGCTCTACCCGACCAGCTACATCAAATCAAAGGGTCTGGGTAAGGCCTGCGCTCTGCTCACCGACGGCCGTTTCTCCGGCGGCACCTCAGGCTTGTCGATTGGCCATGTTTCACCGGAGGCGGCATCCGGCGGCGCCATCGGCCTGGTGGAACAGGGCGATATCATCCGCATTGATATCCCCAACCGCAGCATCAATGTGTTGCTCGACGAGAGTGAGTTGAACAAGCGCCGCAAGGCGATGGATGCCAAAGGCGCTGACGGCTGGAAGCCGGTCAAGGAACGGCCACGCAAAGTGTCTGCCGCCTTGAAAGCCTACGCCAAAATGGCGACCAGCGCTGACCGGGGCGCTGTGCGCGACATCAGCCAGATCTGATCAGCTCGGGCGCCGCGGCCGTAACAAGCTCGGTGCCCATTGTTCCTACCGCGAGGCCCTCGACCGATGGCCCACAAAAAACTCAACCTGCCAGAAAAGACCTGCCCGGTTTGCCAGCGCCCCTTCGCCTGGCGCAAAAAGTGGGCGCGTAATTGGGACACTGTGGTGTATTGCTCAAAGCGCTGCGGTGGCTTGGGCAGGGGCAGGAAAACGTCGGTCGCGGAGACCTAGGAACAAAAAAAAGGGGACCACAACGTGGTCCCCAAAGGTGTCATCTTACCGCGATCTGTTCCGGTCTTCACCGAGAGCAATGTGATCAAGAAGCCACCCGTCCCAAACCTGGCTACTTCATTCATCAGAGAGTGAGTGACATCTTAGGGAAGATCATTGCCTTTGACTGTAGGCAATTTCCCCTAAGGCACATCCGCAGTCTCTCCGCAGGAAATTTCAGCTTCGCAGAACTATAGAAGTCTGGCACATTTTCGCAAGGCTCTTTTTCAGGAAAATCACCATTCGGGCCCCGCAGGGACTACTAGGGCCTGGCAATGCGAATGTCCACTTTCTCCAGGGTCGGATCAAACGCATCGGTAAGCAGACAGTCGTAACGCCGGGTCTCATAGGCTTTTACTTTCTCGGCCACCTCTGCGCTGAAGATCCCCTGCTCGGCAGCATTGTCGATGCGGTCATTCACGGTCTTGCCCGTCAGCTTGCCCTTGGCTTCGGCGCGCAGAAACTTATCGTAATCCTCCTCTACCTCAAGCAGCTCGGCATAGGTTACGTTGATTCGGCCGGTGGCATCCTCAGGGTCTTTGCTCAGGTAAACCGCCTTCGACAGCACCTCGCGCACCTCGCTGGGTTCCATAATCAGCCGGCCCAAACGCCGGATCTGGCTATCTCGCAGGGTCGGCACCGGGGTGCCCCAGGGGAAGAACAGGCGGCGCATTACCGAGCCCAATCCCGGCACGGGTACATTGTCATAAAAGGCGTTGAGAGAAATATTCAGCACCTTGAAACAACGTCGCAGAGAATACTCCGCGTGAAGCCGGTTGGACTCGGTATCGGGCAGACTCTCCTGAAATTTCAGCAGCGCACAGGCAATAACAAGCTGGCTGTGCACGTCACCCAAACGGGCTGACAGCAACTCCTTGCGCTTCAGATCACCTCCCAGGGTAGCCAAGGCAATATCCGCGCTGGCGGCCAAGGCTGCGCTGTAGCGGTCGAGATACCGATACCAGCGTTTGGCAAAAGCGGTTTCCCGTTTGGGCGCATCGAGCCAACCCGCCGTAACCCCCTTGGCAATCGCCCGGCTGATTACCCCAATGGCGTGACCGAGATGGCCCATGAGCAGGCTGTCAAACCGCTGCAGCGCCTCCTCGCCATCCTGCTGGATCACCACCAGCTCCTCGGCAAGGTAGGGATGACAGCGAATGGCGCCCTGACCAAAAATGATCATGGAGCGAGTCAGAATATTCGCCCCCTCGACGGTAATCGCAATGGGGATAGACTGGTATACCAGTGCCATAAAGTTGCGGGGCCCCATCTGTATGCCGCGACCGCCAAGCACGTCCATGCTGTCGTTAACCACTTCGCGCATCATTTCAGTGGCGTGGTATTTCGCCATGGCGGTCAGCACTGACGGCGCGCCATCCTGCAGGCCCCGGGTGACAAAGGCGCGATAGGCTTCGAGGGTATAACCACTGGACGCAATTTCAGCGGTCGCTTCCTGAACACCTTCGAACTTGCCCACCGAGATACCAAATTGGCGGCGAATCCGCGCGAAAGCACCCACCATCAGATAACTCATTTCGCCGCCGGCGGTCGACAGTGCGGGTAGAGACACACCCCGACCCGCTCCCAAACATTCCACCAGCATCCGCCAACCTTGACCAACCCGCTCCTGGCCACCGATCAACATCGACATGGGCACAAAGACATCTACCCCGGTCATCGGCCCGTTCATAAAGGGCGAGCCCGGGTTGTGGCGCCGACCAATCTCCATTCCGGGTTGATTTGCGGGCACCAGCGCACAGGTAATCCCGCGCTCAACCGTATCGCCGATCAAGTGCTCGGGGTCGCGAAGTTTGAAAGCGAGCCCCACCACGGTGGCCACCGGTGCCAGGGTAATCCAGCGCTTGGAGAAGCTCAGTCTCACCCCAAGGGTTTCTTCCCCTTCATACATCTGCTTGCACACCACTCCCACGTCGGGAATCGCGCCGGCATCAGACCCGGCTTCCGGGCTGGTCAGACCAAAGCAGGGAATCTCCTCGCCGCGAGCGAGACGGGGCAGCCAGTACTGCTGTTGCTCCGGGGTGCCATATTTCACCAGCAACTCGCCGGGGCCCAGCGAGTTGGGCACCATCACCGTCACCGCCGCCACCGTCGAGCGACTGGCGATTTTGCCCACTGCCCGGCTCTGGGCGTAGGGACTGAAATGCTTACCGCCAAACTCTTCAGGAATGATCAGGCCGAGAAAGCCCTTTTCTTTAATAAATTGCCACACCTCAGGCGGCAGGTCTTTGTGGCGATGATGAATATCCCATTCATTCACCATGGCGCACAGTTCCTCCACCTCATTATCGATAAAGGACTGCTCTTCCGGACTCAGCGTGGGAAGATTAATCGCGTCGAATTTGTCCCAGTCGGGGCGACCGGAAAAAATATCTTTCTCCCACCAGGTAGTCCCTGCATCCAGGGCTTCTTTTTCTGTGCTTCCCAGGGTGGGCATCATCCCGGCGAGCAGTTTTTTGATCGGCGCGGAGAGCACCTTCAGACGCACACTGGGCACGTTCAAGACCGCCAGCACAGCCAGCAGTAAGAGCAGACTCAACGGATGAACAAAGGCCTTGCAGACCGTGCCGGCCAACAACCAGGCCAGCAAAAACACCACGCTGCCCCGGCGCAGCGATAGCCCCAGATAGAAGATCACCAACAAAAGAAACAGGAGGCAAAGTAATCCGATCATAGAGTATCCCCGTTGTATCCCCATTAAGGTGATAGCCCAAGCGCAAAGGCCGCCGCCTCTACACCATGCTACGCGTCCCCTTTGCGCTTTTCATGCTTCCAACTGCAATATTGCGACGCTGGTTGTACTACGACATCGGCCCGCAAATGCGATGCACGACGCTGCGGCTTTAGTAGCGGCACCGCCACACTCCCTCACTATAGCGCTGCCGCCGCCGGCTTTCCGCCTAGCCACGTGGACTGGATGATTTATTTTTCTGCGCGCAGAAACTGACGCCATTGTGCGAGCATGTCATCCCGCTGGGATTCGCTGATGGCGGCCTTACCCAGCCACACACTGAGGATAATTTGAGCCGCCATTGGGTCTTGAACCCGGCCCAACGGCTCGCCATTGAGGGCCAGACCAAGCCCGGTGTCCATTTGCCAATCCAGACTGTATTGATCCCCTTTTTCAACGGGCTTGAACAACCCGCAAAACCGATCGATCTCCTCGTCGAAGGGTGCCAGCATCTGCGCACTGAACGCCTCCTCCAGGGAGTCGCGGGTCATATCCCGAAAGCGCTCGGCTGACACCCCGACACCGTATTCGATGACAAGCCGCTTGGCATAATGCGGATCAAGAATATCCCAGGAAGCCGGAGGCGACTGTGCCGCATCCACCTGCAATTCCGTGTAAGTTAGCCGTTTCCACAGCAGTTTGTATTCTGCGGCGGCAGCCGTTTGCCACTCTGCCTGCACCAGGCAGGGCACCGCCAATAAAATTAGTGTCGCAACGCTAACGCGCCATCTCATCTGCTGCCTCCTCTTCCATCCAGACAAGTCGGCGGTGCCCCAGCATTGCCGCCACCATGATCTTCAGCACCACGGGCGCAATCACATAGGCGCCGCTGATCGCCCAGGCCGGAGGCACCGTGTCCGGTTCCGCCTGCACCCCCAGCCACAGGTAACCCAAGCCTACCGCCAGCCCCATCGCCGCCTTGCTGAGCATGCTCCACAAAGCAAACAGTCTGGCCCCCAGATTGTTGCCGGCATCCCGAATCAGCTCCTGGGCGAGGCGGGTTTGCATCGCCGACGGCAGTGCCTGGTCCGCACCCAGCATCAAGCCCGTGCCAACGCAAATGGCGATAAACCAGTACACATCATCAGGCCCGAGCAAGGCGGCAAAGCCGAACAACACCGCCGACAGAAACAGCCCCACCCGCCAGCACAACAAGGCGCCATACCGGCGAGCCAGGGCATACCACAGCGGCACGCCGATCAACCCAGAAAGGAAATACACCAACAGCGCAACCGGGACGGCGGATTCCGCCTGCAAGACCTCGCGCATGAATAACACCAGGATGGTTCCCGGAATCGCATTGGCCAGCATATTCAGAAACCAGGGCAGGGCCAGCGAGGTTACCCGGCGGTCTTTCACTAAGGTCCACAAAGAAAAGTCCGTTTTGCCCCCCCTGTTTCCGGGGTTTGAACCCTGCAGAAGCACGGCAACCAACAACACCAGCAACACCGGACCCAGCAGCACCCTCAGTTTGTCGGGATCAAGCAACCCGGGCAGCAACAACGCTATCAGCGTCCCGAGCAATAGCGCACCTTCGCGGGCACTGTTGTACGCGAGGCGCTGGGAGGCGGTAACCGCCAGCGAGACCGGTAGTGCCAGCCAGGGCACATTAAGCCCCGTCCAGCCAAGCATCAGCAGAACCAGCACCACCAGCAGCAGCCAGGGCGGCCAGGGGTGGGGAGCAAGAAACAGCGCTATTGCGCTGGCGGTGAGCAAAATCCAGCTGGCCAGCCACCAGCCCTTGCCACACCCGCGTCGATCAATCAGCGCACCGACGGGCAGATCCGTGAAAACATCACTGATCCGCGCTATAAAAAAGACTGCACCGACTAACAAATATCCATAGCCGCTGTGCTCTGATAGCCACAACGGCACGTATATGTAAAATGGTAACATTAGCCCGGCTAGGGGTAGCCCCGGTAGCGCGTAGCGAACATACGATGCCAAAGGCCCAAAATGAGGCATGACACACCTTGTTTAGGGGGTTGATAAAACGCACAAAACTCGAGCGTCATCATGGATGAATTGTGACAGAGATGTGTAAACTACGTTTCTATGTGGAAATAAGATCAGATAAATGACTAAAGCGCTTGATATTGCCGTAATCGGCTCGGGGATTTCTGGACTCAGCAGCGCCTGGCTGCTGAGCGGTAACCATAAGGTGACGCTGTTTGAAAAGGACCAGCGCCTCGGAGGCCACAGCAACACCGTCGAAATCATGACCAGCGCCGGCACGGTCGCGGTTGATACTGGATTTATCGTATTCAACCAAAAATGCTACCCCAACCTGGTAGCCTTGTTTGAGCATCTGGGCGTGCCGTTCCAAAGCACCGCCATGTCTTTCGGCGTCTCCATGGACAATGGCCGCCTTGAGTACAGCGGCTCGGATACCCTGGCAAGCCTGTTCGCCCAACGGAAAAACCTGTTCAGCCTGCGGTTCTGGCGGATGGTGCTCGATATTCTGCGCTTCTACCGCAAAAGTAATGGCTGGCTACAAAAGCTTGACGATGACATGACCCTCGGCGAACTGCTGACCAAAGAGGGCTTCAGCAAGGGCTTTTCGGAGGATCACCTGCTGCCTATGGGAGCGGCGATTTGGTCGACACCGACCAGCAAAATGCTCGACTACCCGGCCAAAACCTTCCTCCGTTTCTGTGAAAACCACGGGTTGCTGCAGTTGAATGATCGCCCCCAATGGCAGAGCGTCATTGGCGGCTCCCAGGAATACGTAAAACGCATCAGCGGATCGCTGAACGATATCCGCCTGGGCTGTGCGGTGGAATCGGTCAAGCGCACCCCCGACCGGGTAACCGTGATCGATCAAAACGGCCACGAGCACCACTTCGACCACGTGGTGTTTGCCAGCCATGCTGATCAGACACTCAAGATGATCAAAGACCCGACTCTCGAAGAGCAGCGGCTGCTGAGCGCCTTTCAGTACGAAACCAATCGGGCGGTATTGCACCGGGATGAGCGGCTGATGCCCAACCTGGGTGACGTATGGTCCAGCTGGAATTATCTGTCCTCCCAGCGCGGCGACCAGCAGAAAGTCTCCGTCAGCTATTGGATGAACGCCCTGCAAAAGCTGCCCTGCCAAGAATCGGTGCTGGTGACCCTCAACCCATTGCGGGAGCCCCGTCCCCACCTGGTCTACCGGGAATTCGATTACCAGCACCCGATTTTTGATACCAAAGCCCTGGATGCCCAGCAAAAGCTCTGGAAGCTCCAAGGCCAACAGCGCAGCTGGTTCTGCGGCAGCTACTTTGGCTACGGTTTCCACGAAGATGGCATCCAATCCGGCCTCGCCGTTGCCGAAGCGCTGGGCGGCGAGCGCCGGCCCTGGCAAGTAGAAAATGAGAGTGGGCGAATCACCCTAGGCAAACCAGCAGGGGTGGACGCCGCGGCATGACCCCTGCTGACGGCGGCGCCATTTATGACGGCGAGGTCATGCATCATCGCTTTCGGCCCCGCCGCCACCGCTTTGTCTACCGGGTACAGTCCTTCCTGTTCGACATCGACCAACTGCAGCAAGTAGACCAACGCTGCCGTTGGTTCTCGCTCAACCGCTTCAATCTGTACAGTCTCGATTACCGCGATTTTGGTGACGGCAGCGGCGCCCCCCTGCGCGACTACCTGGAGCAAGCACTGCGCAAACAGGGCTTCACCCAGACCCTTCACCGCGCTAGCCTGCTCTGCTACCCGAAAGTGCTGGGCTACTGCTTTAACCCCCTTAGCATCTACTACTGCTACGGCGAGGATGATCGCGTCTTCGCCATTTTGTACGAAGTCAGCAATACCTTCTCCCAGCGCCACTCCTACCTGTTCCCGGTAAGCGATGGCCACTCATCCGACCGCCACTTTCGCCAAACCTGCGCCAAGAATTTTTACGTGTCGCCCTTTATCAACATGGACTGCCGCTACCATTTTCGGCTGTCTCCGCCCAATGAAACCCTGCTGGTGGCAATTCGCCAGACCGAAAATGACCAGGCGCTGCTTCACGCGCTGTTTCGCGGCGTGCGGCGACCATTGAGCGACCGGGAACTGCTCAAAGGCTTCCTGCGCATGCCGCTGATGACGGTCAAAGTCATGGCAGCCATTCACTGGGAGGCCTTGCGTCTTTTCCTCAAGGGCATCAAATTAGTTCCACGCCCCACTGAACCATCTGCTTCGGTTTCCCGTATTGACGAGTAAAACGTCTGCAGACTTCAAGGAACTCCCATAATGAAAACAGCGACTGCCGCCCTAGACCTTAACCTGGGAACTTCCTGGTGGGGAAAACGCCAACAACAGATTCTGACCAAGGTACTTGCCCCTCTGGCCAAAGCCGAACGCGGCATACTGACCCTGACCCTCCCCAACGGCAGCCAACTTCAACTCGGCCAGCATCACTGCGACGGCCTGTCGCCCAGTATTCAGCTACACCACTGGCGGGCCCTGCGCCGCGCCCTGACGGGCGGCACCGTCGGTTGGGCTGAAGCCTATATGGACGGCGACTGGGACTGCCCCTGTTTGCTCACGCTGATTGAGTGGGTTGTCGAAAACGAACCCCAGATCAGCGGCGCGCTCGAAGGTGGCAAGCTCGGCACCCTCGTGCACAAACTGCGACACCGGGGCAATGCCAACAGTAAGCGCGGCAGTCGCAAGAACATCGCTTACCACTACGATCTTGGCAACGCGTTTTATCGTCAGTGGCTGGACGAAAGCATGACCTATTCGTCCGGGCTCTACCTCGCTGACGATGACTCCCTGTCCCAGGCACAATTCAACAAATATCAGCGGGTGATCCAGGAGCTCGACGTGCAAGCAGGCGATCGCATCCTCGAAATCGGTTGCGGTTGGGGCGGTTTCGCCGAGCAAGCCTGCCGCCAGCAAGATATCCACCTGCACGGTATCACCCTGTCCAGCGAGCAATTACAGTTCGCCCAATCGCGCATCGCCGACGCTGGCCTTGCTGAGCGGGCCGCGTTTTCACTGACGGATTACCGCAACACTGAGGGCCAGTACGACAAGGTCGTCTCCATTGAGATGCTCGAAGCGGTCGGCGAGGAATACTGGCCAACCTACTTCAAAACGCTGGCCAGCCGACTCAAGCCTGGCGGCAAAGCGCTGATCCAGGTCATCACCATCTCCCCCGAGCGCTTCGACGACTACCGGCGCAACCCCGATTTTATTCAGACCTATATCTTCCCCGGCGGCATGCTGCCGACACCCGACATTTGCCGGGAGCAGGCCAGCAAAGCGGGGCTGGACGTCTGCAATGAACTGGCCTTCGGCCCAGACTATGCGCGCACCCTGGCCGAGTGGGACGAACGCTTCTCCAGCACCTGGAACCGGGTGGAGCCCCTGGGCTTTGATCAGCGGTTCAAGCGCATGTGGCACTACTACCTGGCCTACTGCGGCGTGGGCTTTGCGCTTGGCACCATCGACGTTTACCAATTTACCCTGCAAAAGCCGGCGTAAATGGCCAATATCGGCATCATTGGCGCAGGTATCAGCGGGCTGTCCGTGGCCGCCCGCCTCACAGGGCTCGGTCACCACTGCACTGTATTCGAGAAATCCCGCGGCCTCGGCGGGCGTCTCGCTCGTCGAAAGCTGCCCTGGGGCCAACTGGACATCGGCGCGCCCTTTTTGACGCCGACACTGGAGGAAACCCATGACCGCTTGGCGCACTTCTGCCGTGCTGGCATTTTGAGTCGGGGAAGGCTGCAACGCGCTCGCCTTGTGTCGGGAACACTGTATGAGGCGCCGGCCATCAAGGCTTACTGGGCCAACCACAGTAACAATGAAATCTGCCACGCCCTGGCGGAGACGGTGAAGGTAATTCGTCAGCGCCGCATTGCTGCCATCGCAGCAAGCGCCAACGGCATCATCCACCTCAGCGATGACCAGGGAGGCAGCTGCGGCGACTTTGATGCGGTGATTCTGTCGGCCCCCGCCCCGCAGACCTTGGCCCTGCTTCCGGAAACAAGCACCCTTCGCGGGCAGGATTTTCCCGAGATGCAACCGGGCTGGACGGTGACCCTGCAGTTCGAAGAAGCACTAGGATTGTTTAACCATCAGCAGGTGATCGATTTCACGGCTGATGAACCTTTGGTGAGAGGCGTCGACCTGGCTACCTTGCGCCAGGGGGAGCCACTGCATTGCTACCAGTTCCAGCTGTCGGCGCCGTTTTCTCAACTTTGCCGGAATGGCAATGAAGCGCAAACCGTTGAGGCTGTGATGGCCGCACTGGCCCGCCATTCGGCGCTGCCACCGCTGGCCAACGCCACCGTGCAACCCTGGAATTTGTGCCGGCTCGAGAAGCCCGGGCCCGCCCTCAACATTCTCGACTCGGCGCACAACCTGGTTTTATGTGGCGACTGGACCGCTGGCGACAGTGGCATTGACGCCGCCCTGACCAGCGCCGAACGCGCCGTCGATGCGGTTACTCGTCTGCTTGAGAGGCAGCGCGAGCTGCCGCCGCCGCTTTACAGCCCTTAATCCAGGGCGCCAGCAATTCCAACGCGGATTTGTCGTTTTCGGGCAGCTCTTCGTCGCAAACCTGCAGGGGCGTCACCCGATCACCCCACTTGATGATCCCGGCGCCCCAGGTCAATCCGGCGCCAAAGGCGGCCGTCAGTATCGTATCGCCGGGCTTGATCATGCCCTGCTCCAGCGCCTCACACAGGGCAATGGGCACGGTACCCGCCGACGTGTTGCCATACTTTTCAATATTGATCATCACTTTCTCTGCCGGCATGCGCAGACGCTTCATCAGCGTTTCAATAATGCGAATATTGGCCTGGTGGGGCACCAGCACATCAATGTGCTCCGGCTCCAGCTGGCGCTGCTCAAGTACACTGGACACCGCCCCACCCATGCCTTTGACGGCGCGTTTGAAGATTTCCTGGCCCTCGAAATTCACATCAAAATAGCCGTCGATGCCGGCGAAGCGCTCGCGGATGGTGCCGCTGTCTCTGGCAGCGAGTACATCCCGCGCCGCGCCATCACAACCGAGTTTTTCGGCAACCAGACCGCACTCCTGGTCAGTGGCTTCCAGCACCACCGCGCCGGCGCCGTCGCCAAATAGCACTGCGACCTCGCGCTGGCTGTAATCGAGAAAATAGGGGATGCGATCCGCACCGATGACCAGCGCCCGCTTGATGACCCCACTCCTGATCATTGCAGTGGCCACGCTTAAGCCATAAACAAAGCCCGTGCAGGCCGCGTTGAGATCAAATACAGCGGCATTATCAGCGCCGATCTCCTTTTGCACAAAGGAGGCCGCATTGGGAATCAGTGTGTCAGGGCACGCCGTCCCCAAAATCAGCAAATCAATCTCGGTGGCATCCAGACCCGCCGCCGCCAGCGCCCGTTTGGCCGCCAGTGTGGACAACCCGCCGGTGGTGACATGGGAAATCCGGCGCTCTTTGATTCCGCTGCGGCTATAGATCCACTCGTCGGAGGTATCCAGAAACGTCGCCAGATCGTCATTGGTGAGCACAGCCGGGGGCACACACTTGCCCCAGCCGGTGATATTTGCGTATTTCATAGAAACCTCCCCGAAACTGTCGCCGCATTATGACGACCAATGTGTTCACTGTCACCAAGCAATCCTGTGACTATTTGCGGACCACAGCCGATGGGAATTAACCATCGATTTTTCCGGAAATCGCCGCATTATACGTACAATCCCCTATGAGATCGGCCCCATTTTTGGTCTCCTCGAAAGTTACGGCGTGGTAGGATTGAGGCATTATCAACGGCCAAAAATGCAGTGGAATGAACATGACGGCAGCAAAAAAACGCTGGGGCAACGGCGCCAGAGTCGACGATCTGGAAACCGGCAAAAAAATCCTGCTCCGCGCAGCGGTAGAGTGTTTCATCACTCGCGGCATCAAAGCCACCACCATTGAAGACATCGCCCAGGAAGCCAACGTTACCCGGCGCACTGTATATCGGTACTTCAATGGCAAATCTGACATCATTTCTGCCCTGATCCGCGTTGAGCGGGATCGCATGTTCCGCAAGTTGGCCGATCATGTCCGCGATATGCAAGACGACTTCCCCGCCCTGCTCGAGGAATCGATCTGGTACGCGGCCAGCTATTTGCCCCCGGAAGATGGTAAGGCGGACCTGGTATCCGGTATCAACGCCGCTGAAGCATCACCCTATCTTTACTCCGACGAGTCCTCCCAGCAGTGGCATCGCATTTTGGCGGAACCGCTCAAGCAATATAACGCCGCTAACGACAAGGCACTCGACCTGGAAGAGCTGATCAGCATCGTGGCCCGGCTGGTGCTGTCCTACCGGCAACACCCCGCGACTCGGGAAGAGTTCAGCGCGGCGCTCAAAGTCATTCGACTGTAATACCCGCGTGTTGTCCGACGCCAGCCCCTCGGGCTGGCGTTGCCATTCCTGTTTAACTACCCCACCCAACCTGCGCAGTGCCCTACCGGCAAGCACCTTCTTCGAGTAAGCGATTTTCCGTATACTTTCACCGGGGCCGACGCGTTACCGTTGAAGATGTTTCCAGCGTCAACGCAGTAGAGGTGCCCCATGGGGAACGGCGAGCAACAAACTTCCCAGATATTTTCGGAATCCCGTAGACCGAGCGACAGCATCAACCCCTTTGGCGTGTGTCGCAAAGAGTGGTGGCTAAACGTCAATTACGCTGAAGTCATCGAAGTCAGGGACGCCGTCGGCATTCAAGCATTACGGGCCCGGGCCGCGAGCTAACCGCTCCTGACGCCGGCGCCCTCAGGGTCACCCGGCGAACTATGATCAACTGGCATGACATCGACACCGTCCTTCTCGACATGGACGGCACTCTGCTCGATCTGCACTACGATAATTTCTTCTGGACCCAGCACCTACCGCGTCGGTACAGCGAAATACACGGCGGTGATCTTCATCAGGTTACTGACACCTTGTTGACCCGCATCATGTCTGAGCGCGGCTCGCTGAATTGGTATTGTCTGGATTACTGGTCGCAGGAGCTCAACCTCGACATCCCCGCCCTGAAAGCGGAAGTGGCTCACCTTATCCAGCCCTTGCCATCAACCAGCAACTTTCTCAGCGCCCTCAATACCAGCCACTGCGAAACCTGGCTGGTCACCAATGCCCACCGGGTGGGCCTGGACATGAAGCTCAAGCGCACTGACCTGCAGCGCTGGCTGAAGCGCATTGTCAGCTCACACGACCTGGCGGTACCCAAGGAAGACCCCCGCTTTTGGGAGCGCCTGTGCCAGCAGCATCACTTCAACCCCGACCGCAGCCTGCTGATCGATGACACCCACAGTGTGCTGGAAGCCGCCGGCCAATTTGGTATCCGCCACTTACTGACGCTCAAACAGCCCGACAGCCAAAAGCCCCTGCGCCAAGACAGTGAAATGACCTATCCCGCCATTCACCACTTCGATGAAATTCTGCCCATTCCCAAACCGGTTCTGCCATGAAGCCATCTGATCCTTCTTCCGGGGTCCGCCTGGACAAGTGGCTATGGGCCGCACGCTTTTTTCGCACCCGCAATCTGGCCAAACAAGCCATTGAGGGCGGTAAGGTGCAGTACAATGGCGCCCGCTGCAAAGTCAGCAAAGAAGTCGAAATTGGCGCTCAACTGAAAGTCCGCTGCGGCTGGGACGACAAGATCGTTGAGGTCACCGCGCTCTCAGATCAGCGCCGGGGCGCCCCCGAAGCCGCCCTGCTATATCAGGAAACCGCAGAGAGCATTGCTGCCCGGGAAAAGGCTGCCGCAGCGCGCAAAGCGATGGGACCAGCTGCAGCCTTGCTCGGTGGAGAGCGACCCAACAAAAAGCAGCGGCGCCAGATCCACCGTTTTAAAAACATCCACGACTGAGCCACCAAAAACACCGCGCCGCGCCCTCAACAACACAGGATTTCCACACCATGACCGACGCTCTACAGCGCTTTATTTTTGAAAACTGCGAGGTTCGGGGGGAGCATGTCCAGCTGCAGCAGGCCTACCTGGATGTGCTGGCCAGTCACCACTATCCGCCCGGTGTCGCCAACCTGCTGGGCGAATTCATCGCCGCCGCCAGCCTGCTGAGCGCCACCCTCAAATTTGAGGGCAGCCTGTCCCTGCAGGTACGTGGCGATGGTGAGGTGCCATTGATCATGGCCGAAACCAACGACAAGCTGGAGATGCGCGCCATCGCCCAGGGCGCCAGCGAGGCCATGAGCAGCGAATTTCAGCGACTGCTCGGCGGTGGTCAACTGGCGATCACCATCGACCCCAAAAAAGGCAGTCGCTACCAGGGCATCGTCAGCCTTGATGGCACCTCCCTCGCCGAGTGTCTGGAGAACTATTTTCGCCAGAGCGAGCAGCTTTCCACTCGTTTGTGGCTGTGCGCCGATGGTCAACGCGCCAGCGGGCTTATGCTCCAGGAATTGCCCAGCGCAGCCCCCAACCCCGACCAATGGCAGCACCTCACCATGCTGGCCGACACCATCACCGATGAAGAACTGCTCAGCACCGACGCGGAAACACTGCTGTACCGCCTGTATCATCAAGACCCGCTGCGCCTGTTCGAGCCGAAACAGCCCCGCTTTAAATGCAGCTGCAGCCGCGAGCGGATCGAGACCGCCTTGGGCAATCTGGGCGATGCCGAGCTCAGTTCGATCCTCCAAGAGCAGGGGCAAATCGAGACCCACTGCGAGTTCTGCAATCGCCGCTATACCTTTGGCGCTGCCGACTTTCCCCAACTGACAGGCGCCGGGGCACCTACGCGCCACTGAACGCGGCCAAACCGGGCGTATCGAAACCGAGGGCGAACCTGCCCCAAAACTTTACCTGCCACCTCAAATCGGGATAACAGGCCATCGGCGACGGCCGCGCGGCCTGTCACCCCGATTAAGCCGCAAACAGCGAGGCTAGGGCACCGGGCGCTGCGCCGCAAAAATAACGGCCTCTCACAAGCGCCCAGGGGCAAACGCGGCTGTCACCGCACAGGCCGAGGCCCCCGCTGACCCCGGTATTAGCGCGAATGGAAATTTTTTGTAATAATGGCCGCCCCAAATTGCCAGCCAAATTAGAATCCCTCCCGGCTTTCACCGGCTGCTCTCAGGACCACGTAATTAGGAATGCAGAGAATGAGCGCTGAAACTACCGTTTACACCGATTTATCCCCCGCCCAGCTGATTGAACAGGCACTGCGCCGCGGCGAGGGCCAGCTGGCAGATACCGGCGCCCTGGTGGTTACCACCGGCAAGCGTACCGGCCGCTCTCCCGGTGACCGTTTTGTGGTAAAGGAACCCTCCACAGCGGATTCCATTGATTGGGGCAGCGTCAACCGCCCCTTTGATGCCGACAAATTCGACGCCCTGTGGGCGCGGGTAGAAGACTACCTGGCAGACCACGACCGCTTCGTCTCCCATCTTCATGTCGGCGCCCACGACGACCACTACATTCCGGTCGTGGTAAATACCCAAACAGCCTGGCAAGGCCTGTTCGGTCGCAACATGTTTATCCGCCCGAGCAAGTACAACCCCAAAAGCAAAGAAGAGTGGACCATTCTAAACTGCGCGGGCTTCACCTGTGACCCCGCTCGCGATGGCACCAACTCCGACGGCTGCGTGATCATTAACTTTGCCCAACGCAAAGTGCTGCTGGCCGGTATGCGTTACGCCGGCGAAATGAAAAAGGCCATGTTCTCTGTGCAAAACTTCCTGCTGCCAGAGAAAGACGTGATGCCCATGCACTGCTCCGCCAACGTGGACGAAGACGGCAACACCACCCTGTTCTTTGGCCTGTCCGGCACCGGTAAAACCACCCTGTCTGCCGACCCCAGCTGCTACCTGATCGGCGACGACGAGCACGGCTGGTCCAAAGGCTCCGTATTCAACATTGAAGGCGGCTGCTACGCCAAGACCATCAACCTGAGCCAGGAAAACGAGCCCATCATCTGGGACGCCATCCGCTTTGGTTCCATCGTTGAAAACGTGGTTATCGACGAGCACAGCCGTCACGCTGACTACGATGACACCAGCCTCACCGAAAACGGCCGCTGCTGTTATCCGCTGGAAAGCGTTGAAAAACGTGTTATCGAAAATGCGGCGGGCGAGCCCAAGACCGTTATCTTCCTGACCTGTGACGTGTCTGGTGTACTGCCGCCCATTTCGATCCTGTCCAAAGAAGCGGCGGCCTTCCACTTCCTCAGCGGCTATACCGCTCGCGTTGGTTCCACCGAGCTGGGTGCCGAGGCCGGTATTCACCCGACCTTCTCCACCTGTTTTGGCGCGCCCTTTATGCCCCGTCCTGCCGGCGAATACGCCGAGCTGCTGATGAAGCGCATTGAAGACTTCAACAGCCAGGTTTACCTGATCAACACCGGTTGGACCGGTGGCTCAGGTGCCCCCGGCGGCGCTGGCAAGCGCTTCCCGATTCCGGTGACCCGTGCGGTCGTTGCCGCTGCCCAAAGTGGCGCCCTGATCGGTGCAGAAACTGAGCAGCTGGACATTCTGAACCTGACCATTCCCAAGGCCATCCCCGGTGTTGACGAGAAATACGTTAACCCGCGTAAGGCCTGGGCGGACAGCGAAGCGTACGACAAGGAAGCAGCCAAACTGGCGGCCTTGTTCCAGCAAAATATCACCAAGTTTGAAGTCTCTGACGCGATCATCGCGGCGGGCCCCAAGGCTTAATCACACCGGTGAACTGAAAAAGGCGACCATTTGGTCGCCTTTTTTATGCCTGGCGTATTTGCCTCGGGTATCTTCCTTGCCATATGACGACCGGGCTTGCATGTTCCTTCAGACACGTGGCTCCTGTCGCAACCACCTAGTATGTGAATTCTAAAAATATTCCGTATTGTCCAACTCACACGAGACGCTTCGGGGCGGCGTGTCTAACTAGGCCCGCCCCTTTTTTTGCGCAAATTCAATATGAGAGGAACCATCCAATGGCGGCAGCAAAAAGTGAGTTTTTCAGCAAAGCTAGCACCCTGGCTCGCGAAGTCTATCTTGCCAATCTGGGCATCGCTGGCAGCGCTTTCGAGCAAAGCCAGGATCTGTTCAAGAACACCGAAGCTAAACTGAAAGAAACCGAAGCCAAGGCGAAAGACATCTACGCCAAGCGTAACGAAATTTTTGACGACCTGATCAGCCGCGGCGAGAAAGTACAAAGCGACGCCGTCAGCCTGTTCGAAGAGAGCAAATCCAAAGCGATTTCTAAATTCGAAGAGACCAAATCTCAGGCCAAAACCAAGTTTGAAGA
This sequence comes from Spongiibacter taiwanensis, assembly GCF_023702635.1. Classification (NCBI taxonomy): domain Bacteria; kingdom Pseudomonadati; phylum Pseudomonadota; class Gammaproteobacteria; order Cellvibrionales; family Spongiibacteraceae; genus Spongiibacter; species Spongiibacter taiwanensis. The sequence goes on along the minus strand of NZ_CP098455.1, from coordinate 2,223,202 downwards.
AACCAAGGCCCAAGCCAAAAGCAAACTGGCTGAGCTGAAAACGGAAAGCAACGCGGCTGTGGAAGAGCGCATGAAGGAACTGCGTGGCAGCTTCGACAAAGTGAAAGGCTCCATTTCTCGCAAAGCCGAGAAAGTCGAAGAAGTTGTTGCAGAGTAAGCGGCGCGAGAGCAGAAATTCGGCAACACCGTTTTGGTGTTGCCACCACCCAGGTCTGTTATTGATCGAACCTTTTGCACGATGCGCTTAACCGCCATCGTGCATTTTCTCATTAAAGTGTGTCCCACAAACTCTCACCAGATAGCTGTCGGTGGAGGCTGTGTAGGCAAATTGTGCAGTGGAGATCAGCATGAGCAAAGACAGCAAGAAAAACCTCAAAGAGGTGACTTCCCAGGCAGGGGAACTGGCAAAGAGCATTTGGCTTGCCGGCCTCGGCGCTTACGGGCGGGCCTACGATGAGGCCCAAGAAGCCGTAGAGAAAGCCAGCAAGGAAACCCCCAAGCTGTTCAAAGAGCTGGTCTCCAAAGGCAACAAACTGGAAGAGCAGGCCAAGGAGAAGTTTGGCGAAGCTTCCAGCCTGGGCAAAACCGTGTCCATTGAAGAGCGCATCAGCAAAATGCGTGCAAGCCTCGGCTTCGGTCACACTGCCAGCGCCGACGACCTTGATCGTCTGGAGAAAAAACTGGACGCGCTAAGCAAGAAAGTCGACGCCCTAAGCAAATCCAGCAAGGCTACTGCGGCTGCACCGGCGAAGAAAGCGGTAGCAAAAAAGGCTGCGACTAAAAAAGCAGCGCCGAAAAAAGCGAGCTAACACCCCTGCCAGCTGTAGACAGGGGCTCCTCCTCTCTATGGCTGGCACGCGCCGCTGATGGGTTTTGACCACAGCGCCCACTGCCCCTTCAAGCATTCCACCCTGTAAAATCGGCCCCCGACGCTGCGCTTTGCAGAAATCAAATCTCCGCTCCGAGCGCTCCCTCCATTTACCCTTGCCTTTTCGCTGTCGTACCAGTCCACCAACTTTCTGGACAGTCACCGCGGTAACGTGGCAAGTTACGACTCAATTGATTGGAGCCACTCATTAATGAAAACCCGGGAAAAAATCCTGCTGGCAAGCCTCACTCTGTTCAATGAAGAAGGCGAGCCCAGCGTGACCACCGTCGACATCGCCAATGAATTGGATATCAGCCCCGGCAACCTGTACTACCACTTTCACGGCAAGGAAGAGATCATTGCCGAGTTATTCAGCGCCTTCGAAGTCGAGCTCAAGGACATTCTTGGCGCCCCTCTGGAAAAAAGCCTCAACGCCCAGGACGCCTGGTTTTACCTCTACATTGTCTTTGAGCATATCTTCAATCACCGCTACCTTTACCGAAACCTGAACGACCTGCTGCAACGCTACCCTGATATCGGCCGGCGCTTTGGCAAACTGCTCGACCTGAAGACCGCCGCAGCACGGGCGGTGCTGGACGAACTGACCCGCCAGGGCTTTTTGGAAATTTCCGACGTACAGCTCGCGCGCCTGGCCGACAATATCTCGTTGAACCTCACCTTTTGGCTCAACTACACCCAACTGCGGGAACAGCAGGCCAGTAACGAGGTGATGATTCACCAGGGCGTTTTCCAGTTGATGTCGCTGGTCGCCCCCTACCTACAGGACGAGTTCCGTTACTTTTACGATGAATGCTGCGCCCTGTTTGAAGCACTGATGCAGAGCGACTGAGCCCGTCTACAAATCACCTGTCAAGCCTCGCGCGGCAGCGCCGCTTTTTGCATAATGCCCTCCCGTTTTTAGAAATAAAGAAGTAATCAGCATGACGTCCCTCGCCCAGATCATCGCCAACGAACTCAATGTGAAAGAGAGTCAGGTCAGTGCCGCCATCGGCCTGCTCGACGAGGGCGCAACCGTGCCGTTTATCTCCCGCTACCGAAAGGAGGTGACCGGGGGGCTCGACGACACCCAAATGCGCGATCTGGAAACCCGGCTCGGCTACCTGCGCGAGTTAGAGGATCGCCGAGCGACCATCCTCGACAGCATTCGCGAGCAGGGCAAACTCAGTCCCGAGCTGGAGCGCGACATTCTCAGTGCCGATACCAAGAGTCGACTGGAAGACCTCTACCTGCCCTACAAGCCCAAGCGCCGAACCAAGGGGCAAATAGCCATTGAAGCCGGCATCGGCCCCCTGGCCGACGCTTTGTATACCAACCCAGACCTGGACCCGGCGACCGAGGCAACCAACTACCTCAACGCTGAACAGGGCTTTGCTGACATCAAATCCGTGCTCGACGGCGCCAAATACATTTTGATGGAGCGCTTCAGCGAAGACGCAAACCTGCTCAGCCGCCTGCGCGATTTTCTCTGGCAAGAGGGGCAGTTAACCAGCGCGGTTATGACCGGCAAAGAAAGCGAAGGCGAGAAGTTCCGCGATTATTTTGAGCACAGCGAGCCACTCAGATCGACCCCCTCACACCGCGCACTGGCTATGTTTCGGGGGCGCAACGAAGCCATCCTGAACCTGAGCATCAAAGTCGGCGAAGAACAAACCAGCCCCTGTGAAGTGATGGTCGCCGAACACTGGCAGATTCGCGATCAGGGCCGACCCGCTGATGGCTGGCTGCAAGAGGTGGTTCGCTGGACTTGGCGGATCAAGCTCTACACTCATCTGGAAACCGACTTGCTGGGCCAACTCCGCGAGCAGGCCGATCAGGCCGCCATCGACGTGTTTGCCCAGAACCTGAAAGACTTGCTACTGGCCGCCCCCGCTGGCCAGCGCGCTACCATCGGCCTCGACCCCGGCCTGCGCACCGGGGTAAAAGTGGCGGTCATTGATGCCACGGGCAAGGTGCTGGATCACGGCGCCATCTTCCCCAATCCGCCACAGAACAAGATCGCTGAATCAGGCGCGGTACTGGCCCAGATGATCAAAAAGCACAACGTCGCACTGATCGCCATTGGCAACGGCACGGCCAGCCGGGAAACCGAGCGCTTTGTGAAAGACCTGCTGTCCGCCATGCCCGAGCTGGACTGCACCAGCGTGATGGTGAACGAAGCTGGCGCTTCAGTGTACTCCGCCTCGGAATATGCTGCCCGGGAGTTTCCGGACCTGGACGTAACCATTCGCGGCGCGATCTCCATTGCCCGGCGCTTGCAAGATCCACTGGCGGAGCTGGTGAAAATCGATCCCAAGTCCATCGGTGTTGGCCAATACCAACACGATGTGTCCCAGACCGCGCTGTCGCGCTCGCTGGAAGCGGTCGTAGAGGACTGTGTAAACGCCGTAGGGGTGGATGTGAATACCGCTTCACCCGCCCTGCTTGCCCGGGTGTCTGGGCTCAACACTTCCATCTCGGCCAACATTGTTGAGCATCGCAATCTTCACGGCGTGTTTAAAAGCCGCGAGGACCTCAAAGCGGTCAACCGCTTTGGCGCCAAGACCTTCGAGCAGGCCGCCGGCTTCTTACGGATCAGCGGGGGCGACAATCCCCTCGATGCGTCAGCGGTGCATCCAGAGTCTTACTCGGTGGTTGAGAAAATCGTGAAAAACTGTGGCCGCCCGATCAAACAATTGATTGGCGACAGCGCCTTTCTCAAGTCACTGCGCGCCGCTGACTACGCCGATGCCCAATTTGGTGTGCCCACCGTCAGCGACATTATCGCCGAGTTAGACAAGCCCGGCCGGGACCCCCGGCCCGATTTCAAGACCGCCAAGTTCAAGGACGGTGTCGAAAAAATTTCTGATCTGCAAGCCGACATGATTCTGGAAGGGGTGGTCACCAATGTGACCAACTTCGGTGCCTTTGTGGATATTGGCGTCCACCAGGACGGGCTGGTGCACATCTCGGCCCTGTCTCACAACTACGTCAAAGACCCCCGCAGCGTGGTCAAGGCCGGCGATATCGTAAAAGTGAAAGTGATGGATGTTGACGCTCAGCGCAAACGCATTGCCCTGAGCATGCGCCTCGACGACGTCGCCGCTGAACACGACAGCCCCGGTAACAACCGGGAGCGCCCCAACCGGGGAGGCGGCCGCAATGCCGCCGCGAAACACAACGCCAAAGCCGCCCAGCCCCAGGGCACAATGGCAGCCCTCTTTGCCCAGGCAAAGGCGGATAAAGGAAAGCGGCTTTAACGAAAGCGGTCAGATAGAGGGAGCCTGCCCCTAAAAGGGCAAGCCCCCTTTGGGACGCGGGCAGTGCGCCGGATCAATGCCCCGGCCAGCACGAAAATCCTTCGCACTTTCCTGGTAACCCGGTTCATCGGGTGCCAATTGCACGGCCACCGAAATCGCCATGCTGGCGGCCAGATCACAGCCGTCGGCCTGCAGCGCATAGGCATAGTTGTTCCATAATGCCGGCGCCTTGGGTTCGCGCCGCAACAATGTCTCAAACAACTTGCGGGCCCTGCGACTGTCACCCGTCTCCAGCGCGCTATTAGCCACCGCCGTCATCACCGTAGTGTTGTCGGGCCAGCGGGCAAACGCAGCCTGGTAATAGCCATCCGCCAGCTCAGCATTGCCTGTCTGGGCAAAGGCCAGGGCGGTGCGCAGGTAAGGTAGTGGCTGGGCGGTTGCCGGTATGGTTGAGGCATCAACCACAACCCGCGCCCAATAATCGGCTCGCTGCCAGGTATGCAAAAAGGTATCAAAGGGCAGGCGGTAATACTCTTCCTCACCGGAGTGAAGAATCAGCACACGGTTATCCAGTTCATACCCCACCGCGAGGGCATAGTGCCACTGGGGCAGCCAGGAAAAGCCCAAGTTCTGCAACACCAATACCGGATTACCCGCATCGAGCTCTGCCAGCAGGCTGCCAAAGTCTGTCGGTAGCGGATAGGGCATTAACCCTAGCCGGCGGGTGGCCGCCGACATCTCAATGGTGAGAGAGCCTTTGCGCCCCGGAAGAAAGGTCTGCCGTGCCACGGTCTGCTGATCGGTTTCCAGGCCGCGGAAATTAGCGACCTCGGCCAATGCTGCCGGGCCACAGAAATATTCCTGTTGGGGATAAAAGGGAACGTCTAAGCGTTGCCGTTGAGCGATATCTTGGGGTTGAGTAAATGTGGGCACTGCTGTGCAGGCGCCAAGCGCCATGCACAGCAGCAAAACTGCAGCTCGTAACACCGCTTAGTTAGCAGGGTTAACGAAGGGGAAGATATCGGTCACGCCGATGATGTCGGTAATGAAGAAAATCAGGACCAGCAGCGCCAACAGACCCAGCGCGCCGGAACCGGCAGGCATATCGTCCATTTTATCTTGCAGCATGGCCAACTCGTCGGCTGTCAGGGCATCGATACGGGCATCGACATCAGCGGGCTCTACACCCAAGGCCAGCAGCCGATCCTTCACATCTGCCTTCGCCAAAGCATTCTTCATCTCTGCCTTGTCGGAGGCCAGTTGCTGCTCGGTGATCATTTGCTCGTTGCCAATGATGGCCGCTGAGGCAACGCTGGAGAACAGCCCCGCCCAGGCAATAAACATACTCATCACAATGGCAATGCTGGATCTTTTCGTGGTCTTCATAGTACTACTCCCTTTCGTTTTGAATTCACTGGATGCTAGTTACGAAGCATCCGGGGTCAACGCGTTCAGTACCAACTGACCGTTGCTCACCGGGATGGTGTTACCGCTGGGCTTGTCATCCATAGTCACGGTGCCAATCTCACCATCAAGGCTGTACTCCACCTCGTAGCCGGTAATCTTCTCGTGCTTGTCCTGCACAACCTGACAGCGCCGCTCGGTGGTTGTCACCACGTCATTGGCCTGTTGCTGTTGTTGCACTTTCTTACCGGCGTAACCGCCAGCCGCAGCGCCGGCAACCGTGGCAACCTTCTTGCCGCTACCACCGCCAACCTGATTACCCAACACACCGCCGATCACCGCGCCGATGACCGTACCCGCAATCTGGTTTTTGTCCTTGACCGCGGCCTGCTGCTGCACCACTTCGTCGTAACACTCTTCCCGGTCGGTAAAATAGGTTTCCACTACCGGCGTCACGCTGAGCACATCAGCGTACTGGGGAGATTTACCCAGATAGTTATAGCCAGCGTAACTGCCTACTGCAGTGACAGCCACCGCACCAAAAATACCGCCAATCAGCATCGATTTGTCCATTGTCTTTTCCTCGAGCTTAACTTGCCTGTTTACCTACGACCGTCCGGGGTAGCGCAAGTGCCCATTGGTGGCCACGAAAAAGCGGCACTATTCACAACGGAGACCACACCGGTATTCAGCGTCGGTTAGGCCAGGCGCCCATCGCCCGGCTAATACGACAATATTAGACCGACAAACTTGTCAGAAATGCGAGATACACCGTTATTTCACATATTTGCTGTGCTGCGCCAAGCAAATCGCCGGTGTAGCCGCCCAGACGGCGGCGAAACCAGGCGGCCAGGGCAAACCTGGCCAGCAGCAAAGCGCCAGCGATGAGCAGCAGAGTGGTGATTGAAAAAACCAGCAACAAGGGCACTAGGGCCAGGCCCGCCAGCCAGAAGTCCCGCACCGGCATCGGCTGGGAAAAGCTCTGGGACTTGCCCTCCTCCCGGGCATATCCGAGATCAATGAGGAAGGATACTGCGACCCAGCGACTGAGCCCCTGGGCCAATACCAGCACCGGCACGATCACGCCAACATTGGCCAATTCAATCAGCGCCGCCGCCTTGAGCAGCAACGCCATCATCAGTGCCAGCACCCCGTAGCTGCCGAGGCGCGAATCTTTCATGATACGCAGGGCATCCTCGCGACTGCGGCCACCCAGCAATCCGTCGGCGCAGTCAGCCAGGCCATCCTCATGGAGGCCGCCGGTCAGCAACAGCGAAGCGAGCATCGACAGCAGCACCGCTACCGGGACACTGCCGGTCAACCACAGCACCACCAGGTACACCATCCCGGCAACAGCACCGATGAACAAACCAACTAGTGGGAAATACCGCGTGGAGCGCGCCTGTTTGGCATCGCTGTAATCCGGATCGGGGGGTACTGGCAGCCGTGTGAGAAACGCGACTGCCAGTAACAGGGAATGCCACTCCTTACGCCAATCCATCCGAGCATCAATCCAACGACCAGTGAGAAACTATTGCAGCACGCCCCGTCAGACAGGGCAATGCCGCTAACCCGTATCCGTGGTCAGCGGCACCAGTGAAACACTACTGCACCGTGATCCGGCGCGGCGTTTGCTGGGCACGCTTGGGAATGTGCAAGGCCAGCACTCCCTGCTCCACCCGAGCCGCAATCTGCTCCTCATCCACCGTCTCCGGTAGCTGAAAGCGGCGCAGGAACTTGCCCTGCCAACGCTCTTGCAGCGCCGAGCGGTACTTTTCTGAGGTCTGGATGCTGCGTTCGCCGCGCACTTCCAACACGCCATCGTGAACCGTCACTTCAATGGCGTCGTTGGCGACACCCGGCACATCCATTGTCAGCAGATAGGCCTCATCGTTCTCGACCACATCCACTGGAGGCGCCGCCGGCGGACGCTCGCTCTGCACCGTCGGGCGACTCGCCAGATGACGACCGATATCGCGTTGAAAAGAATCAAACAGGGAAAAAGGAATATAGCTGCTCATAAAACACCTCCAATCCCGCCCCAATTTTAAGGGCGCAAATTAACCGGGCTCCTACCGGACTGCTCCGGCCCCGAGCCCACCTCCAGATGAATTCAGCAGCGCGCTGTTACTGCCTATATAGGCCCGAATTTTAAGTTTTCAAGAGTGTTACCCGACAGAAAACCCTCTGTTACACTGCCTGCTCTCCAACCTTCTATTGCAGGCAATAACAACAAGGGGTCTCACTATGAGTATTCAAGTTGGCGACGCAATTCCCTCAGTAACCCTCAAAGTCATGGGCGAAAAAGGCCCGGAAGATATCAGCACTGACAGCATTTTCGCTGGCAAAAAAGTGGTGATGTTCGCGGTACCCGGTGCATTTACCCCCGGCTGCAGCGTAACCCACCTGCCCGGTTACGTCGTGAATGCGGACAAGATCAAAGCCAAAGGTGTCGACACCATTGTCTGCCTGTCGGTGAATGATGCCTTTGTGATGAGTGCTTGGGGCAAAGCCTCCAACGCTGAAGAAATCTTGATGCTGGCTGACGGCAACGCCGAGTTGACCAAGACCCTCGGTTTGGAAATGGACGGCACTGGCTTTGGCATGGGCACCCGCTCACGCCGCTACGCGATGATTGTGGAAGACGGTAAAATCTCCCATCTTGCTGTAGAGCCAGCCGGGGGCGTGGACGTCAGCGCCGCTGAAAAAATCCTCGAGCTGCTGTGACCCCAGGAGAGCACCCTCCTCGGGTGCTAGTGTTTGACTCCGGCGTCGGATCCCTCAGTATCGGCGCCGAAATTCACCGCCTTCTTCCCGACCTGAATCTCCTTTACTGTATGGACCGCGGCGGCTTCCCCTACGGTCAGTGGCAGGAACAGGCGCTGGCCGAGCATATTTGCGAAACCATCCTCGCCCAGCTGAACATCCATCTCTGCGATATGGTCGTGGTCGCCTGTAATTCCGCCAGCACCACGGTACTGCCAGCACTGCGCTCCCAGCTGACCATCCCGGTGGTGGGCGTGGTCCCTGCAATCAAGCCTGCAGCAAACCACAGCAAAACCGGCGTCATCGGCCTGCTCGCCACCCCCGGCACCATCGCCAGACCCTATACTGATCAGCTCATCCAAGACTTTGCCGCCCATTGTCAGGTGATCAAGGTGGGAGACCCCGCGCTGGCAGGCGCGGTAGAAGCCCTGTTCTGGCAGGGCGAGGACAACAAAGCAGCCTGGCAAAGGGCCGCCCAAGCTTTTGCCGACAGCGAGCATTTTGCTGCCCTGGATACCGTCGTACTGGCCTGCACCCACTTCCCGCTGGTGCAAAAGCAACTCGACACGGCCATGCGGGCCCTGGATAAACAGGTAAGCTGGGTGGATTCGGGGCAGGCCATCGCCCGGCGGGTCGAGCACCTGCTGCTGCAGGCAACGAGCCCTCGCCAGCTCGGGGTTCAGGGCAGGCAGGAAGCCATACTACTCGGCGTGAATGACCCCAGTAACCGCTTCGCCAATACCCTTAAAGCGCGCCGAATTGACCTGCTCAGCGCTGGTTAAACTGCCGCGCTTTTTCGCTGAAGTGCGCAGCGGTCGCGTTCATCTCTGCCATGACCCGGCTGTAATCCGCAATCCGCGCTCGTCTCGTGTCTTCGCCTTCCGGGGCAGCACTCACTGAGGCATCGGTGTCATCAAGACAATCGAGATAGTCATCGGCGCCTGACAGGTAATCCTTTACCTGTCGCTGGGCCAACAGCATTGCCTGCCGGTCACTGGCTTCCAGTCGTTCGAGGCCCTGTGGCGGCGCCGGGCGCTGGCAATCGGCCACCGCGCCCCACGGCCACCAGGCGATCAAGGCCAACCATGCAAAATGATATTTCATGCCCACGTCCTCTGTTGTGGCACATGCCGGTAGTCGCTCCCGGACTTACCAGTTTTTCATGCGCTCCATTAACACATCTGCGCCAGTGCGAATCATCGCCTCGTTGGCCGAACCCGGCTGAGCACCTGAACGCATAATCGCTTCCTGAACCGCGATTTCCTTGGCCATTTCTTCGTAGGTTTTGCTCGCCACCGGCTCACCGTCTTCCGTCTCACGACGACCCTTGGCCGCGGCGACAATCTCGGCCTCCTGCTCGGAACCGGGCTCAACACCGCCCCGGGTCATCGCTTCCTGAATGGCCAGGTACTCGGCGATTTCATCGTCATTCAGCTGCTCGCCTTCACCATTAAACACAGCATCGTTGGGCAGGTAAGCGACCTGGGGAGACTGCCCCATACTCATCCGGATCAACGCCGCCTCTTTGGAGTCAGGCGGCACATCCGCTTTCGCAACGGCGGCCTCTACCGCTCTTGCCTTGGCAATTTGCCGCCCTGTCACCGGCTCGCCCACACGGTTGTACAGCTGCCAGTGGCCATAGACCTGTGCCTGCTCGCCCTGGGCACCCATCTGCCCGGCACTTGCAGGTTGACTGGCCGGCGCGGTGTCCGCCGCCCAAGCCGACAATGCCAAGCCACCAATCCCCATCGCCAGAATCCAACGTCTCATCAATTACCCCTCGCTGTCACATCACTTGTTATTGAATTACGCCTGCTGCCATTGGCCAGCCGCTTTCACCCTTTTTCAAACCATCGTGTCATTCTAACGGCAAATCGCTCCAGACCCTAAATCGCTAGCCAAGCCGCGGCCTGTGGTACCATCTGCCTATGACTTCGTCGACGCTGCCACTCCAAGATCGCTTCGGCCGAAAGGTGGATTACCTCCGCCTTTCGGTGACCGATCGCTGCGACTTTCGCTGTGTATACTGCATGGCGGAAGACATGCAGTTCCTGCCCCGCAGCGAAATTCTCAGCCTCGAACAACTCTACGAAATTGCCCGGGCTTTCGTTGCCCTGGGCGTGAAAAAAATTCGCCTCACCGGCGGCGAGCCCCTGGTGCGCAACAATATTTTGCAGCTGGTCGAGAACATTGCCCGCCTCGACGGCCTGGAGCAGCTGCACCTGACCACCAACGGCGCGCGCCTGGACCGCTTTGCCAAACCCCTGCGCGCCGCCGGTGTCACCGGCATCAACATTAGTCTGGACAGTCTCCAGCCTGCCCGCTTTCGCGAGCTGACCCGAGTGGGTGATCTCGGCAAGGTCATCGGCGGCATCGACGCCGCCCGGGACGCCGGCTTCAAGCGGCTCAAGCTCAATGCCGTGGTCATGAAGGGCCGCAATGACGATGAGGTTTTGGACCTGGTGGACTTTGCCCGGGAGCGGCAGGTCGACATCAGCTTTATTGAAGAAATGCCCCTCGGCCAAATCGACGAACACAGTCGCGCCCTCAGTTTTTGCAGCAGCGACGAGCTGCGCCAGCAGATTGGCCAGCATTATCCGCTGACCGCCAGCGACGAGAGCACCGGCGGCCCGTCTCGTTACTACCGGATGGCCGACAGTGATACGCGGATCGGATTTATCTCTCCCCATAGCCACAACTTTTGCCACCTGTGCAATCGGGTCCGACTCACCGTAGAGGGTCGGTTGCTGTTGTGCCTAGGCAACGAGCACTCGGCTGACCTCAAAGAAATTGTCGATCGCTTCCCCGGCAACCAGGAAAAACTGCAGCAGGCCATTGTGGCAGCCATGGACCTGAAACCGGAGCGCCACCACTTCGACCTGAATGACGCGCCACAAATTGTCCGGTTTATGAATATGACCGGCGGCTGATCCCGCGCGATGGATGCCCAGTCACTGATAGATCACTTGCGGTTGACACCTCATCGGGAAGGGGGCTTTTTCCGGCGGATCTATACTTCACCCCAGACCTTGCCCGACCAAACCCCAGCCGGTGCCCAAGATCAACAGCGGCCCCTGATGAGCAGCATTCTGTATTTACTGAGCAATGCCCAACCCAGGGGCTATCTGCATCGCAACCGCGCCGACATTCTTCACTACTGGCAGCGCGGCCGAGCCATCCGCTACACCCTGCTAGGCAGCGATGGCCAGCTCACCTGTGCGACCCTGGGTCCCGACTTGGCCAGTGGTCAGCAGCTGACCCTGTTGGTTCCCGGCGGCGTCTGGAAGGCCAGCGAATTACTGCCCCAAACCGGCGATGAAGCAGATTACGGGCTGATCGCCGAGGCGGTGTGTCCCGGCTTCGACTACCGAGATCAACACATGGCAAGGGCCGATGAAATCCGCCAACAATACCCGGACCATTGGCCCATCCTTGCCCCCCTTATTCAACGGGACGAAGAGACTATTTGATGACAGCAAAACCCGCCATCGATGCACTGATTACCGACCTGGCGAACCAAGGTTATATTGCCAGCCCTGCCATCGCCACTACCCTGTTTCTGGCACAACAACTGGCGCGCCCCATTTTGATTGAAGGACCGCCGGGGGTGGGCAAAACCGAGCTGGCCAATGCCTGTTCCGCCATGCTCGCCGCGCCATTGATCCGGCTGCAGTGCTACGAGGGTCTGGATGAGAGCAAAGCCCTCTACGACTGGAAATACAGCAAGCAACTGCTCTATGTCCAGGTATTGAAGGAGCAACTGCAGGAGGTTCTGGGCGGCGCCTCCGGCCTTGATGCGGCGGTGGAGCGGCTGCACAACTTTGACGACATTTTCTACTCGGAGCGTTTCCTGGAACCCCGCCCCCTGCTGCACGCCATCCAGAGTGAACAGGCCGCCGTGCTGCTGATCGACGAAATCGACAAGGCCGACTACGAATTTGAATCGTTGCTGCTAGAAATTCTCGCCGACTTTCAGGTCAGTATCCCCGAAATCGGCCGCCTCAAAGCGAAGGCAAAACCGCTGGTCATACTGACCAGTAACAACACCCGCGAACTCAGCGATGCCCTCAAGCGACGCTGCCTGCATTTGTACATTCCCTTTCCCGAGAGCCGGCTAGAGGCACGCATTGTTCACAGCCGGGTGCCAGAAGTGCCCGACCAGTTGCGCGAACAGCTGGTCAATTTTGTTCAGCAGGTCCGCGAGATGGACCTGAAGAAACTCCCCGCCATCAGCGAGACCATCGACTGGGCACGCAGCCTGATTCTGCTCCACAGCCAGTCCCTGTCCACCGAGCTGGTTACCGACACCCTCAACGTATTGCTCAAATACGAGGAAGATATCGAGATGGTGACCCCGGAAATCTCGAGGCTGCTCAAGGGCAACCCCTAGTCATGGCCGACGACGTTCTGCTGCGCTTTATTGGCCACCTGCGCCACCACGGCATTCCGGTGTCCCCCGCCGAAACCCTCGACGCCATGCGGGTTACCGCGAGTCTGGGCTACGACCAGCCCGCTTTGCTGTTCCATGGATTGCAGTCCTGCCTGGCGAAATCCCAAGCGGAGCAGCAGCCCTTTGCCGACTGCTTTGCCAAATTTTTTGCCTTGCCCAACACCGGGCAAACCGCAGCACACGATGACGGCGATACCAGCGCTCAAGGGGAGTCCACCCCCAAAGATGCTGACGGCGGCCAACAGGGCAGCGCCAATACCGCCGTACCCAACACCGCAGGCCGCGGCGGTGGCGCCGGCAGTGAGGGTCAGCGGTTGCAGCTGGCACTGATGGAAGCAGCAAGCCAGATCGAGCTGAACCAAATCCGCTACCCCACCCAGCGCAACCTGTACCGTCGCCGCCTGTTGCAGGCCCTGGCCAAGGCCCAACCTGGTTTTGCAGCGCTGCCTTCCGCAGCGGAGGCCCCCGAGACCCAACAAAGTAAGTGGTTAAGCCAGCAGCAGAGCTGGCTGCAAACGCAGGCAGCCGCGCTGGTCGACCGCCAGCTAGCGCTGAACAATCAGGCCGACCTGCGGGAATACCGCGAAGCCAGAATGCGGGACATGGCCATCGGCGCCATGGATGCCTACCACCGCAACCAATTGCCGGAGTTGATTCGCAAGCTGGCAAAAAAACTCGCCTCCCGTCACCGCCAGCATTATCGCCACAGCCGGCAGGGGCGCCTGAACCTGGGCAAAACCATTAAGCAAAGCATTGCTTATGATGGCATCCCCTTTCGGCGCCACTGGCAGAGCACCCGAAAGACGCGCAGCCAGCTCTATGTTTTGTGCGACATCAGCGGCTCGGTAGCGACCTGGTCTGAATTGCTGTTGCTGTTTCTGCACGCCCTGGGCGATGTCATCCCCAAAACCCGCAGCTTTGTGTTTTGTGACCAGAGCATAGAGGTCACCGACACCCTGCAAAGCCGCGCCCTCGCCCAGGCAGTCGCCGAAATTTTTGCCGAGCACGGCATGGGCGGCAGTGGCTACGGCACCGCTATTGACGGTTTCTTTGCCAACCACGGCGCTGATATCAACCGCCACACCACGGTCATCATCCTGGGCGATGGCCGCTGTAACGGGGCTGAAACCGGCCTTGGGTCGCTCCGCAAAATCTATCAGCGTGCCCGGCTGGTGCTATGGTTCAACCCCGAGGCGGAAAGCCGTTGGGGCAGTGGTGACTCGGAAATTCCCCGTTTCCGCAGTGCCTGTCACCACATTGCCGAGTGCAGCAGCCTTCGCCAGCTCGAACGTTTGCTCGATGAACTGCTTGGCATTCTTCATTAGCCAGCCAAATCAACGTGTTTCATTTCACCCTCGCACACCCTAAGATTGCTTCACCACAGCGTGCCTACAGGCCCTGAACCTCCATGAGCAAACTCAATCGTTTTATTCGCCAATCCTTTATCGGTGGCTTTTTGGTCATTGCCCCCATCGTCATTATTCTGCTGGCCTTTCGCTGGGCGGTGAACGGGGTGCGCGATCTGATTGCGCCGCTGGCGACCCCACTGGCTCGCGCCTCCGGTGCACCACCGCTGCTGATCGACGTGTTGGTGATCGCCAGCATCCTGCTGTGCTGCTTCGTGATAGGCACCCTGGTGGCAACCAGTGCCGGGCGCTGGCTGCAGCATTTAATCGACCGCCACCTGTCCCGCTTTGCACCGGGCTACCGGATGGTGAAAGATATTCTTAACCAGATGTTTGGCAGTGACAGCAATTCGCCCTTTAACAAAGGCGAGGTCGCGGTGGTCAAACTTTACGGCGCCGACGTGCCCACCCTCGCCACCGCCATCGTGACCAGTCGTCACCGGGACGGCTGGTATACCGTTTTCGTACCCACCGGCCCCAACCCTACCTCGGGATTTGTCTACCATCTGCCCGGTGAGTGCGTGACCCTGCGCCCGGACATCAAACTCGACAGCGCTTTCCGTTCTATTATCGCCTGCGGCGCGGGCTCGTCAGAGCTCGCTATCACCAAGACGGCCATCCAGCCATGAGCCGCGCTACACCAAAGCGAACCGGGAGGCACTTAGCGTGGGGTTAAGCCTGCTGCGGCCGGCAATCAAAGTCAGCAGCTTTGTGGTCTTCGTGTTCGGCCTGATGATGGCCGTACCCTTGCTGATGGCCTTGATTTATCACACCGGCAACAGTGAAGCCTTTATCACAGCCTTTGCGATCACCGAGACGCTGGCCCTGATGGGGTGGCTGGTATCCCGCGGCCACGCGATTCAGATACTCACACCACGTCACATGTTTTTAATGACCAGCCTGGCCTGGCTGGTCATCTCATTGATCGGCGCGCTGCCCTTTTTCCTTTCCAATGACGCCATCGACCTGACTGACGCGGTGTTTGAATCGGTTTCCGGCCTGACCACAACCGGGTCAACCGTGCTGGTAGGGCTGGATAACATGCCCCATGACATCCTCGTCTGGCGGTCGATGCTGCAATGGATCGGCGGGCTTGGCGTCATCGGCATGGCGGTGGCGATTCTGCCTTTTTTGAAAGTGGGCGGCATGAAGTTATTCCAGACCGAGTCGTCGGACTGGTCCGACAAAGCCATCCCCCAATCCCGGGCCATGGTCACCCTGATCATCTACGTGTACATCCTGCTCACCTTCCTGTGCACGCTGGCTTACATGCTGGCCGGAATGGACAGCTTTCACGCGGTCAATCACGCCATGACCACCATCTCCACCGGCGGCTACTCCACGTCAGACCAGTCCTTCGCCCAGTTTGTGGATATTCCCAGCCACTGGATTGCCGTGCTGTTTATGCTGGTAGGCGCCATGCCCTTCAGCCTGTACGTGCACTTTATGATCAAGCGGCAGTGGCGGGTATTTCGGGATCAGCAGATCAAGGGCTTTCTGATATCGGTGGCGCTGATCAGCCTGATGCTGGGCGTTTACCTGGCGTTAAACAATCAAGAGCTGGACACGGCCCACGCCTTTACCCTGGCTGCCTTTAACGTGGTGTCGGTGGTTACCACCACCGGGTACGCCAGCGGCGACTACAGCCTGTGGGGCAGCTTCGCAGCCATGCTGTTCTTTTTTATCACCTTCATGGGCGGCTGCTCCGGCTCTACCAGCGGTGGCATCAAGGTGTTTCGCTTCCAGTTGTTTTTCATGATGCTCAAGGAGAGCACCCTGCGGGCGGTGCACCCACGGGCGATTCTGCGCCGGCGCTACAATGGCCAGCCCGTCGACGACAGCATCATTTTTTCCACCGCCGCCTTTATTTTTATCGTGATCATCAGCCAGGTCGCGCTGACCTTATCCCTTTCACTCTGCGGCCTCGACTTGATCACCAGTCTCACTGGTGCCGCTACCGCGCTGATGAATGTCGGCCCCGGGTTGGGCGGTGTGATCGGCCCCGCAGGTAATTTTGCCAGCCTGCCGGATACCGCCAAGTGGCTACTCAGCGTCGGTATGCTACTGGGGCGGCTGGAGTTTATGACGGTCATTCTGATCCTGATTCCCGCCTACTGGCGGGGCTGAATACCCAGGGCCGCGGGCGGCATTCGCCAGCAGTCCCACGTCCTCTTTCCAGATTAGCCGTCGAGCCCCTTCCTCCGCCCTAGCATCAGACCATTGTGAAAACACTGATCAGCCCTGCATTGCACCTGCCGGGAGTGCGCCTGCCTGACGCTACCCAGCAGACCCGATCAACCGCGATGGCCATTTCATTCAGGCAAAAAAAAGCCCGGCTGACGCCGGGCTCTGTTAACCACCTATCGCGAGAGGCTTGCCTTAGGGCATGTACTCGTAGTCGTAATCGTCAACAGCGGGCTCTTCCTCAGCGCTGTCTTCGTCTACGGCAGGAGCTTCTTCCTCAGCTTCATACTCGTAAGAGGCATCGTCTTCATAAGAAGACTCTTCAGTCATGTAGTCGTCATAGGAAGACTCTTCGGTAGACTCTTCTTCCATCACCTCTTCTTCCATCACCTCTTCGGCAGGCGCCTCTTCTTCAACTTCCTCTTCAGCGGGCATGAAGTCGTAAGGGTCGTCAGACTCGGCCTCAGAAGACGCCGGGATGTAGACTTCCTCTTCCATCATTTCGCCGCTGTCCTGGCCGATAACCTTCAGCTCAACACGACGGTTCTCAGCGCGGCCAGCACGGGTTTCGTTGCTCGCAATCGGCTGAGTCTCACCGTAGCCTTTCGCGGTCAGGCGGCCTGAAGAAACACCCTTATCAACCAGGAAGTTCTTCACGGACTGGGCACGGTTTTGAGACAGGTTCATGTTGTAGCTGTCGCTGCCAGTGCTGTCAGTGTGACCTTGCAGCTCAACGTTGAATCCGGGTGAGTCGCTCAGGGTAGTGGCAACACCATCCAGAATGGTTTCAGCGTTGTTGGTCAGCTTGGCGCTGTCCAGCTCGAAGTTAACACCGCGCAGCACGACCGATTGCTTCTCGGCACAGCCGTTAGACATAACAGGCTGACCGGCAGGCGTGTTCGGACACATGTCATCGGCATCAGCCACACCGTCGTTGTCGCTGTCGATGCTACAACCCACTTCATCCACCTTCGCACCCGCTGGGGTGTTGGGGCACTGATCAAGGTAGTCAGCTACGCCGTCGTTGTCGCCATCGAGCGGACAACCAACGCTGTCAACCTGCACACCTTTGGGGGTGCCGGGGCACTGATCAGACTCATCGGGTACACCGTCGCCATCTTCATCTTGAACGCCGTATTTCGCGTCAAAGAAGTTGTAGCGAACACCAGCCATTACGCTTTGGCCTTCGTACTCGCCTTCAATGCGGTTGCCGCCGTTCTGATATTTGGGGTCTTCGGCAACGGCGTAGCGGTAACCGATATCCAGAGCCAGGCGGGGGTTCAGGAACCAGCTCACACCGGCGCCCAGTTGACCGATCATGACGCTGTCGTCGCCAAAGCTGGTTTCAATATCGGCAACACCGGCACCAAAACCAACATAGGGGCGCAGGGCCTCTTCCATGTTGAAGTCGTACCACAGGTTACCCATCATCGACGTGGCTTCGAGCGTGTCGTCGATCGCGTCGAAATCGTTTTCCTGGAAGCGGTATTCAAATTCTGCGCGCAAGGGGCCGGCGAATTTGTAACCGAGGGTCAGGCCGTAGCCGATGTCGTCATCGTAGCTGGCGTCGAAGCTGGTAGTCGCACCGCCACCGCCGAGCAACATGTCCAGGATGCCACCCAGACCGCCGCCACCGGCGCTGTCAGCGGCATCGTAGTCGCCATCAAAAATTTGGGTATAGAAGGCATTACCGCCAACATAGAACCCTTTTTCTTCTTCCTCTGCATATGCCGCGCTCGACAGCGACGCGGCTACAACGCCTGCAGCCAGCGCAGACTTCCATAGCGTTTTCATAAACATCCCCTGATTTTTGGACTAGCGGGTTATTTTTTCAGTATGTAGCAAAACTATATTATTGAGAAGTATCGAATAGAACACCATATTCAGGACGCTTCTCGCAATGGTTTTGTTGTGTCGTACTGCAAAATTTACCGCTTTATTTTCAATTTAGTGGAAAAAAACTGCCTACTACACAGCTAGTTGCGCTTTTTGACCTGAAAACTGACCCGCCGGTTTCGCGCCCGCCCCTCATCAGAATAGTTATCTGCCTGAGGGGCAGACTCACCGAAGAACCGGGCGGTGATCCGCTCACCTGGCAAGCCCGCATTGATCAGTGCGGCGCGCACCGCTGCCACTCGACGCTGCGACAGTGCGCGGTTATACCAAGCCGGACCACTGCTATCCGCATGACCCTGTACTTCTAAGGTAAATTCTGCGGACGTTCCCAGCACCCGGGCGATATCGGCAATCACTGCCAGGGCGGCAGTATCCAGCTCCGAAGCGTCAACCGCAAAATAGACCGCCTGCAATTGCGGAAGTTGCCGCGCGGCGCAACCATTGGCAAAGACCTGCTCACCTTTTGGTGTCGCCGGGCAGCGATCCACCGGATTTTTCACCCCGTCGCTGTCACTGTCGGCGCACCCCCAGGCATCCACATCTGCACCCGGGTCGCTCGCCGGACACCGGTCCACCGGGTCGAGAATGCCATCGTGATCGCTATCGGCGCAGCCGTGCTCATCCACCTCGGCGCCGGGCCGGGTCTGCCCACAGCGGTCCTGGTAATCCACCACCCCGTCGCCATCAGCATCGGCGTGCAGTTCGGAGGCGCCTTGAATTTGTCCAAATGACGCCGACACCGGCAGGACAACAATACATGCTGCTAATGCCAGGCCTCTCCGCCGCTGTCTGGTTTGCCGCCCTGCTTGCAATGACTGGATGACTCGCTTCATTTCTAGCGGCACAGTTTAGCGGCAAGTTTCCACAATGCCATCTCCTGCATCAACACATTGGCGGTCAACCCGAGCGGGCATTCAGCCGCCGCTGGCTTTGCGCTACCATAGCGGTTTTTTCTGGCCACCCTGAATATGACCGCCGAACTCCTCTCTCCCGCAGGCAGCCTGCGCAATATGCGCTACGCATTGGCCTTTGGTGCCGACGCCGTCTATGCCGGCCAGCCCCGTTACAGTCTGCGGGTGCGCAACAATGAATTCCGCGATCTGGAGGTCCTGGCTGAAGGCATCAACGAGTGCCACCGCCAGGGCAAGCAGTTCTACCTGGCTTCCAACATCTCGCCACACAACGACAAGATTCGCAGTTATCTGCGCGACCTCGAACCGGTCATTGAATTACAGCCCGACGCCCTGATCATGGCCGACCCCGGCCTGATCATGCTGGTGAAAGAGCGTTGGCCCGACATGCCCATCCACCTGTCGGTACAAGCCAATGCCGTCAATTGGGCCACCGTGAAGTTCTGGTATCAGAATGGGGTCAGCCGGGTCATTCTGTCCCGGGAGCTGTCACTGGAAGAGATTGGCGAAATCCGCGAGCGGGTCCCCGAGATGGAGCTGGAAGTCTTCGTCCACGGCGCCCTGTGTATCGCCTACTCCGGCCGCTGCCTGTTGTCCGGCTACATGAATCACCGGGACTCCAACCAGGGCGCCTGCACCAACGCCTGCCGCTGGCAGTATCAGGCCCACGATGCCAAAGAGGACGACAGCGGCGACCTGATTCCAGCCCAGCAGATTGCGACCAGCACGGCCGAGGCTATCCCCGTCCAGCAATTTCAGCCCGAGCCGGTATTGCTGCAACAGCGGGAACGGCCCGGCGAATTCATGCCCGCCTATGAGGACGAGCACGGCACCTACATTATGAACAGCAAAGATCTCCGCGCCGTTCAGCATGTGGCCAAGCTGATGGAAATGGGGATCCACTCGCTCAAGATTGAGGGTCGCACCAAATCCCACTACTACGCCGCCCGCACCGCCCAGGTCTATCGCCGGGCGATCAGCGACGCCGCCGCTGGCAGGCCCTTTGACATGGGCCTTATGGACCAGTTGGAAACCCTCGCCAATCGGGGCTATACAGAAGGTTTCTACCGGCGTCATCCGCCCAAGGAATACCAGAGCTACGAGCTGGGCCAAAATACCAGCCAGCAACAACAATTTGTTGGCGAGGTGGTCGACTGGGACGGGCAGATCGCCACCGTCGACGTGAAAAACCGCTTTGCGCTGGGCGACACCCTGGAACTGATGACCCCGGCAGGAAACCATCGCTTCGCGCTGGAGTCTCTTTTAGACAAGCGCGAGAAGAATATTGATGTCGCCCCCGGCTCCGGCCACCGGGTAAAAATTCCGCTGCCGGTCAGCGCAAGCGACGACGCCATGACCTTTGGGCTGCTCGTCAAAAACATCCATAGCGGCGCGGCATAAATACAAACTCGGCGACTCACCAACACTCGGCAGCTCACAAAAAGGAGACAAGATGGAACGGCGCAAACTACGAGTGCTGCGAGCCCTGGCCAACATCAGTCTGTTGAGCCTGGTCTTTGGCGCGATTCTCAACCTCCTCGCCGAATTGCTGGGCAATTACTATGCCCTCGCCGTGGGTATCCTGGTGGTATTGGTCACCTTCTACTGCTACCGCCGTGCCGACGCCGAAGAAGCCACCAGCGTGTCTTACTACGCCTGGCGATACCTCCCCACCCTGCTGTTTGTTGCCATGCCTATCGGCGTGTACTGGTATGGCTCTGATGGCCAGTGGACCCTGACTGAGATTCTCCTGTTGACGGAGATTTTCACTAGCTACGTACTGCCGATATTGTGTTTGCTGTATGTAGAGCGGGTGCTGAAGAAAGCACAACAGTGAGGGGGTGTGAGCGCGATACGCACTCCGGGCGTTTAGCCTTGCCCTAGCCTCGTTAAGTTTCCGGTGGAAGGCTGTTGTGCCGCTTGGGCTAGGCCCTGGTCTTAGTGAATAATTGTCAGGTTGTGGGCGCAGAGCTCTTACTTGGGTCTCCAGACCCTTGTCCTGCGGGCAAGGCACCTGGTCGTAGTTATATTTCCTGCGGAAGGCTTTTGTTTCGCCCCGCTGGGCGACTTACTTCTTTTTGTGTGAAAAAGAAGTAAGCAAGAAAAGCACACCCCGGCTGCGCTGCCGATGGCGAAAAGATGCCATCGGTTCCTTGCGCGCTTCGCGTCTCGCGGCGCAAAACAAACTCGCTGCGCTCAAACAGTGTTTTGCTTATCTCCGCGAGCCGCTCCAGTGCTCAGCAGCTCCACAAGGGGGGGAAGGCCGCAGCATCGAATCTGGTCGGTTTTAAATACCTCAAGCAGAATAGGAAGGCTGCGCCATGTTCAAAACTAAAAGTATTCATTTCGGAGTACCGGGGGCAATCCCCCTTTGAGCTCGCCGAGCATCGCAGAAATCCAAAGGGAGGCTTTTAGCGAGGACTGTTTGAGCGAAGCGAGTTCCGCAGCGTTCCCTTTGGATTTTGAGAAGCGCAGGGAACCCGAAGGGCGAGCGATAGGGGCGTGTAGGGTTCAACAACATAGGTAACAGTTTGTTTCAAATACATAGGTAACACATTGGTTAAATAGTGAGCACCGGATAGGAGGTGCTCATGCCTTGGCGAGATGTGAAACCGATGGACGAACGAGTGTTATTTATTAGCGATTATCTTCGCGGTGGTCGGCGCTATTTTGCTGAGCTATGCCGCTACTACGGCATCAGCCGTAAGACCGGCTACAAGTGGGTCGAGCGATACCAAGCCTCCGGCATTGAGGGCCTCCAAGAGCGAAGCCGCCGGCCTCTTCATCACCCAGCGGCGATCCCCTACGCCATTGAGCAGGCGGTGGTGGCGTCTCGTTGTATCGGTCGTATGACGTTGGGCCCGAAGAAGATCCAGCAAAAGCTCCGAGAGCAGTTTCCTGATACACCGGTGCCGTCGATCACTAGCATTCACAACATTCTTAAGCGACACGGCTTGATTGAGGCCCGCCAACCCAGGCGACGGGTCAGTCCTTATCGTGAGCCCTTTGCGCCGGTCGCTGCCCCCAATGATTTGTGGAGTGTGGATTTTAAGGGGCAGTTCAAGCTTGGCCACGGGCCGTGGTGCTTTCCGCTGACGGTGATGGATCATCACAGCCGATTTCTATTGGGCTGTCAGGGGCTTGAGGGAACCGAAACAAAGGCGGCTAAGCAAGTCTTTGAGCAGCTATTCAAAGAGTATGGGCTGCCTCGACGAATTCGCAGTGACAATGGGGTTCCCTTCGCCAGCAAAGCGCCAGGGGGCCTTTCTGCTTTGTCGGTCTGGTGGGTGCGGCTGGGCATTGTGCCCGAGCGCATCAAACCGGGAATGCCCCAACAAAATGGGCGCCATGAACGGATGCATCGGACCATGAAGCAGGTCGTCACCAAGCCCGTCGCTGACACGATGGCAGCTCAGCAGCATTGTATGGATATCTTTCGGCGAGACTACAATGAGCAGCGCCCACACGAATCACTGGCGCTTAGCGTACCTCAGGCGTGTTACAGCGCTTCGCAGCGGCACAATCTATTGGGGCGGCGGGCAGGTCTATGTGTCCCATTCCCTCAAAGGTGAGCGTGTGGGACTTGAGCAGGTTGACGATGGAATTTGGGATATCTACTTTGGACCCATTAGGTTGGGTGGCTTTAACCAGCGCAATATTGGCGGTAAAGCCTTCCCCTATTGGACGATAAAAGTGTAACCCATGTATTTGAAATAATGTGTTACCCATGTATCTGAATCATACAGGCGCCCTTTTTCTTGCCTACTTCTTTTTTGGCGCAAAAAAGAAGTAGGTCGCCCAGCAAGGCGAAACGATTGCCATCAGTAACTTCAGCAAACCCGACAAAGTCCCCTAACGAGAAGTCATAAGCGGACCTAAAACCAACAGCCAACAGCACAACCCACAATATGCCGACCGCCAAAGGTTACTCCCCCTTCCGAAAGGGCAACATCTCCCCCGCATCCACCAGATACCCCTCAATATGCCGCCGCTCTTCGGCGAGAAAATTCCCCACCGCGTCGCGAAAGGCGCCGTCAGCCAGCCAGTGATTGGAGTAGGTCATGATGGGGGTGAAGCCCCGCTGGATTTTATGCTCGCCCTGGGCGCCGGGGTCAAAATGGGTCAGGCCGTTGGCCAGGCAATAATCAATACCCCGGTAATAGCAGGCTTCAAAGTGGAGAAACTCAAACTCCCGCACACAGCCCCAGTAGCGGCCATAGAGCGTATCGCCCCCGCGAAAATTCAGCGCGGCGGCCACGCGCTTGCCCTCAAAGTAAGCCACCATCATCACCAGGGCATCGGGCATATCGCTGGCCAGGCGATGAAAAAAGTCCTCGGGTAAATAGCCGCCGTGGCCGCTGCGTTTGGCGTAGGTCATCTGGTAGCAATAAAAGAAGAACTGCCAATCCGCTTCGCTGATGGCGTCTCCCTCCAAGGTCGCCAGGCTCAGGCCCTGGTCGATCACCACCCGGCGCTCCTTGCGCACCGTTTTGCGCTTGCGCGAGCTGAAGCTGGCCAGAAAGCCGTCGAAGTCGCCGTAGCCATCATCAAACCAGTGGTATTGCGCGCCCACTCGCTGCATCAGGTTGTGTTGCTGGAGCTGGTTCGACACGGCCTCGCTGGGAAACAACAGATGCACCGAGGATGCGCCGCGGGCCAGCGCCTCGTCCTGCAGACCGGTTACCAGCTCGGGTAAGCGTTGGTCTGCATCCTGCCCCGGCGCCAACAGCAGGCGCGGGCCGGTGGCGGGGGTAAAGGGAATCGCGGACAGCAACTTGGGATAGTAGCGCCGACCATAGCGTTGATAGGCATCTGCCCAAGCCCAATCGAAGACATATTCGCCGTAGCTGTGGTCTTTCAAATACAAGGGCAAGGCGGCAACTATCTGGCCCTGGTGCCGGGCAATCAGGTGATGGGGCTGCCAGCCCTTGTCTTCATTCACGGCGCCGCTCTGCTCCAGCGCAGCTAAAAAGGCATAACGCACGAAGGGGTAGGTGCCGTCGTGGAGGGCGTCCCACTCCGCGGCGCGGATTTCAGACAGGGAGGAAACAAACTCTAGCGCGAGGGCCACGGCAGCGCCCTCAGGGTGTGATGAGGTAGTGCAGCACGATGCCGACAAAGATCACGCCACCAACATAATTGTTGTTCAGAAAAGCTTTAAAGCACTGATCCCGGTCCCGAAATCGAATCAGGTGTTGCTGGTAAATAAACAGGCCACTGGCGGCCATCAGCCCGGCGTAATAGATAAAACTGAGGGAAAACTGCACCCCCACCAACACCAGCACGATAATCACGCACACCTGCAACATGCCGGTGATGGTTTTGTCATCTTCGCCAAACAGGATCGCGGTGGATTTCACCCCAATCTTCAGGTCGTCCTCCCGGTCCACCATGGCATAGAAGGTGTCGTAGGCAATGGTCCACATCAGCACGCCGATGTATATCAGCCACAGGGCGGGCGGCAACGCGCCCTGCTGGGCGGCAAAGGCCATAGGAATCCCCCAGGCAAAGGCGGCGCCCAACACCACCTGGGGCAAATGGGTGTAGCGCTTCATAAAGGGGTAGCAAGCCGCCAGCGCCACCGCGCCAAAGGACAGCAGAATAGTCATCAAATTGGTAAACAGCACCAAGACAAACGCCGTTAGACACAGGCAGGCAAACAGAATCAGGGCTTCTTTTTCGGTCACTGCGCCGGTGGCAAAGGGGCGGGCTTTGGTGCGCTGAACATGGGCGTCGATCTTGCGGTCAGCGTAGTCATTGATCACGCAACCGGCCGAGCGCATCAGAAACGTGCCCAGGCAAAAGATGATCAGCAGGTGCCAATCCGGGAAGCCCTCGGCCGCAATCCACAGCGCCCACAAAGTGGGCCACAGCACCAGATAGGTACCGATGGGGCGAGCGACCCGCATCAGCGCCAGGTAGTGGGGCAGCTGAGCACGGAGTTTTTCCAGTAGGGCTTTCATTGAAATCGGCAGCGTCCTGGCAACAACAAGATCGGCAGTATAACTGTCCCGACCTTGTCAGTGCGATCCCCGCAGGCGCGATGAATCAGGGCTGAAAAGTCGGCAGAAAAATCTCGCTGACCATAATCGACCGGCCTGCCAGATCAAAGCGAGAGCGACGTCCCCACAGGTTCGCCCCGCGATCAGCCACCACCTCCGGGCGCAGCGCGTCGGCGGCCATACGGCAGAACTGATAAGGGCTTCGTTGCATCAGCGGGTAGTTGAACAGCAGGTGCCCGAGGGGCTGGCGATCCAGCTTTCGCAGACGGGTTAAATCCCCCTGCAGCGACCGCGCCGGCATGACGCTGCGAGCAAACACCCAGGGCTCACCGGCACCGCAAAGCAGCACTTCGCGCACCAGCGCCCACTCGCGATTGGCCATGCCCAGCAAGCGTCGCTCAGTCACATGGGGCAGGGCCCAGGCCTGTTTCAGAATTTGCACGCTGAAGCGATTGCCCGATTTGCAGCGTAGTCTTGCCGTCAGGGAATCCGGGTCGCTCAGCCAGGCCATCATCGCCCGAGACGGCGACGGTCCGCTGAGGCCAAACTCACTGGCCCCATGCCACCGGGGCTCGGCTGGCTGGTAGAAATTTGCTCGACGGGTGTACAATCGCGGGCTTCCAAAAAAGGGGATCGGCGCCGTTGCCGCCACATCGGGCGGGTACTGCGCCCGAATTTTGCATCCCTGACATTCAGGCCGATATCGCCAAAACGAGGCGGCAGAATGCGCGATCCGCCAGCCAGTTGCAAGCCTTGCAACCGGTGGCCACTGCGCTCGGCCAGACGGCAACTAATCAAGGTGAAGCAATGCGAAAGTGGGAATGTTTGGTGTGCGGCTGGATTTACGACGAGGCCGAGGGCGACCCGGAGTCTGGCATTGCACCCGGCACCGCCTGGGAAGACGTTCCCGATGACTGGATGTGCCCGGACTGCGGCGTGGGCAAGGAAGAGTTTGAAATGGTGCCGATCAGCTGATCCCCTCCGCCGGGTTTTGCGGCCAGTTTTTGGGGCGATATTATGGGACCAGCTTTCACAAATTTCGCCTCATCCGCTATGCTTCAGGTCACCCCCTAGCCAAGAGCAGCGTGCCACGCGACCACCATGAGCTTTTACGAACACCGCATTTTGCCCCACCTGATCGACACCCTATGCAGCCACCAGAGCGTGATGCGCATGCGCGAGAAGGTAGTGCCCGAGGCCCGGGGCGCCGTGCTTGAAGTCGGCATGGGCAGCGCCATCAACCTCCCGCTCTACGACCCGGAAAAGGTCGACGTTATCTGGGGCCTGGAGCCATCACACGGCATGCGCCGCCGTGCCCAAAAGAACCTCGCCAAGTCGAACCTCGACGTGCGCTGGCTCGACCTGCCCGGCGAGCAAATTCCGCTGGACGATGAAAGCGTCGACACCGTGCTGCTCACCTACACCTTGTGCACCATTCCCGATTGGCAAGCGGCCCTGCAGCAAATGCACCGGGTACTCAAACCCGACGGCCGCTTATTATTCTGCGAGCATGGCCGCGCCTGTCACCACACTGTTGAAAAATGGCAGCACCGGGTCACCCCCCTGTGGATGAAACTCGCCGGCGGCTGCCACCTGAATCGCGATATCGATGCGCTGATCCGCGCCGCCAATTTCAACATCACCCGAGCCGAAAACTGCTACATGCCCGGGATGCCCCGCATCGCCAGCTACATGTATATCGGAGAAGCCGTGAAAGCCTGATTCGCTAACGCGGTTCATTCATTGCGCAAATCAGGGAGGATTTGCCATGCACCACCCAAGCCGTTATCTGTCGGCGCTGCTCATCGCCAGCCATCTTAGCCTTACCGTTCCCTGCCGTGCCCTTGCTACTGACACCACCGGGCAACCCGTCACCGCCAGTCACCCCCCCGCCGCGCCACCGGGCATTTTGCTGGCCGAGGTCTATCAACCGGGTATCGCCCTGACCGACTATTGGGTCAGCGAAAAGCTCGACGGCGTTCGCGCCCGCTGGGATGGCAAGCAGCTCATCTCCCGGGGCGGCAACATCATTGCGGCCCCGCCCTGGTTCACCGAGGGCTTTCCCGCGTTGGCCCTTGATGGTGAGTTGTGGCTTGGCCGGGGGCGTTTTGATGAGACCTCTGGCGCGGCGCGCTCCCGCCAGCCCGACCCGGCGGTGTGGCGAGAGATGCGCTTTATGGTGTTCGACCTGCCACACCACCCCGGCACCTTCGATCAACGGCTGGGCCAACTCAAGCACATCAGCGCGCCCTATCTCGCTGTCATTCCTCAGCAAAAAATGCAAAGCCAAGGGGCCCTGATGGCCGAGCTGGATCGCATCATGGGTCTTGGCGGCGAAGGCTTGATGCTCCACCGGGGCAAGGCGGTGTATCGCGCTGGCCGCAGCGACGACCTGCTCAAACTCAAACGCCATGATGATGCCGAGGCGGTGGTCATCGCCCACCTTCCCGGCCAGGGCCGCCTGCAGGGCATGATGGGCGCAATATTGGTTGAGATGCCAAACGGCCAACGCTTTAAAATCGGCAGCGGCTTTAGCGACGAGCAACGCCGCCATCCGCCGACTGTTGGCAGTGTGGTCACCTATAAATCCTATGGCCTCACGGCCAATGGCATTCCCCGCTTTGCCAGCTTTTTGCGGGTGTATTCCGACTTCTGACGCTGGCCAACCCAGCATGGCCACGCTAGAGTGAGGGCCATCTGAGCCGGATCGGAGTCTCACCCGCCATGCCTAAACTCGCCCTGCACTGGCAGATTGTTATCGCCATCGTCCTTGCCGTGTTGATTGGCAGTGTGACCTCTGCGGATGCCGTTGTGATCGGCATCTCGCCGCTGGCAACTTTCGATTTTATCGGCACCCTGTTTTTAAACGCCTTGAAGATGCTGATTGTGCCCCTGGTGATGTCCTCCATTATCAGCGGCATGGCGGGTCTGGGCGGCCCCGGCCTGGAGCGCCTCGGCGGTAAAACCCTGCTGTTTTATGCCTGCTCCAGCCTGCTGGCCATTTTGATTGGCCTCACCGTGGTGAACCTGATTGGCCCCGGCACCGGCGACAACCAGGCCCTAGCCGAAAGCATGCGCCCCGACGACGCCACCATGACCGAGACCTTGAGCAAGGTTGAAGGGCGCGACGCGGGCGACATAGTGGAGGTGTTTATTCGCATGGTGCCCACCAATGTGGTCGCCGCTGCCGCCGAGGGGCAAATGCTCGGCTTGATCTTCTTTAGCCTGCTGTTTGGCTTCTTTCTGGCCAAAAGCCAATCCGATACCACCCGCACAGTCAGCCAATTTTTTCAGGGCGTGATGGACATCATGACCGAGCTCACCATGTGGGTGATGAAGTTTGCGCCCCTTGGTGTGTTTGGTCTGGTGGCAGAAACCGTGACCACCACCGGCTTCGCCGCATTCAAACCCATGGCGCTGTTTTTTGTCACCGCCCTGCTGGCGCTGATGCTACATGCCTTTGTGGCACTGCCGCTGGTGCTGCGGCTGGTTGGCAAAGTCCATCCCAGCAAGCATTTTGCCGCCATGTCACCGGCCATGCTCACCGCCTTTTCCACCGCGTCCAGCTCAGCCACCCTGCCCCTCACCATGAAGTGTGTGCAGGAACGCTCGGGGGTTTCCAAGCAAACCAGTGGCTTTGTGTTGCCGCTGGGGGCGACCGTTAACATGGATGGCACTGCCCTGTATGAATGCGTGGCGGCAATGTTTATTGCCCAGGTCTACGGTCTCGATTTGAGCTTTGGCCAGCAGTTTATGGTGGTGATGATTGCGCTCCTCACCTCCATTGGTGTGGCCGGTATTCCCGCCGCCAGCCTGGTGGCGATCTCGGTGATTCTGGCGGCAGTGGGGCTGCCATTAGAGGGCATCGGTTTACTGCTGGTAACCGACCGAGTGTTGGATATGATTCGCACCGCCGTGAATGTGTATAGCGACTCTTGCGCGGCGGTGGTGATTGCCCGCAGTGAGGGCGAGCATACTCACATTGCAGTGGGCGACCCAAACCCCACCCACTTTCCCAAGGCCTGAGTGGCGGGCATCACAACAGGGCGGGGTTTGCCTGCCAGATCGCAAAATTCAGCAGCCCGGCAAAGCCGACCCAAAGCAGGTACGGCACCAGCAGCCACGCGGCCAACGAGCGCAGCCGCCAAAATCCAATGAGGGTGGCCACCAGCAGCACCCATAGCACCAAAATGTTCAGAAATGCCAGAGCGCCCTGGTGCCAGGCGAAGAACAACCAGCTCCAAAGCGCATTGACGGCCAACTGCGCGCTGAATAGCACCAGGGCCCGGCGCATGCTTGCGCCCGCTTGGGTGCACCACACCAGCCAGGCACTAACACCCATCATCGCGTACAGCACCGTCCACACTGGCCCAAACAGCCACCCCGGTGGTGCCCAGGCAGGCCGCTGCAACTGGCTGTAAAACGTCCCGGCATCGACCGAGGCCACCGCGCCTACTGCGGCCGCACAAAAGGCCAGACCAAGCCAGGCAATGAGGCCAATCAGGGACTGCCCGCGGGAACGTGTTGTGAATGCTGTCATCGCCTGCTCCTTTGTCTCACCAACATCTTACGCGGTGAAAGGCGAGAGGGATTAACTTTCCCACAAGCTTGGCGGAATGCGGCGAAGATGAATTCGGTTCGCCAGGCGAATAGCGGGCCGCGCCAGAAACTGAACACTGCCCAGAATAAACAGCCACACCGCGCCTTTCTCGTACTGGGGGAACAGCATCAACACGCTGCCCACCAGAAACCAGACCGCCACCAGAAAGTCGTTAGCAATGCTGATCACTTCATAGCGCCGCCGAATGACCAGTTCCTCCCCGCCCAGCTTGATCGATAAGGGCGGTGGCGACTCCTGAGCCATGCCATATCCTCCTTCGTGGTTATTGCATCACTCAGGTGCAGACAACGGCCAGCGCCAAACATTTCAGCCGATGTTGGTAGCGGCTTATTGCGCCATGCCAAGGCCGGAGAGATCATCCCGGATCGCCAACTCTTTGCGAGCCAATTTGCGAAACACACCGCCAACCGCCTGCTCGGCAACATATTCCCCCAACTGTTCAGGGGCCACCATGGGCGGCGCCTCTACATCAGCTGAAGGCGCGGCTGCATTTGCATCCATGCTCGCTTGCTGCGCCGCAAACAACTCCCCATAAATTGCCTGGGCGCCGGTTTCTTGCAACTTTTCAGAAATGACCGGGGCCAGGGCCGTCTCAAGCGCCGGCCCCACCGACGCTTGCAAATACTCGGTGGCGGCTTGCTGTGGCGAACTGGCCAGCGCCGACAGCGTAGCGGCATCCATAGTGGTCAGCACCTCCTTGATCAGTGGCCCGGCCACTGGCACCGCATTTTCTGCCGCCCGGTTAATCAGCGTTTCCAGCAGCGCCGCCTGGGGGTCATTACGCAAATCCCGGGACGTATCCAACACCAGCCCCACGGGCGGCGGCAGCAGAATACGCACCAGCGGATCATCCAGAAAACCGCCCTCGCTGGCGAGATCGTCAACAACCCAATCGATTGCCGACGACAGCCGCTGTGAAAACACCGTCGCCAAACGCTGTTGAAAAGAAGACAAGGCCGCCTGCTGAACACCGTCAAACAACGACCCACAGGCACTAGCAAGCAACGCCACCACAAGAATGATCACGCCACGCAACATGATAGAAATTCGACTCGAAAGGAAAGAAATAAGAAGTTTGAGAGCGCCGCCAAGAACCGGCGGCGGCGAATTCTAGCATGGCCCGTGGGGGCCGAATAGCGAGTCGATAATGGTTAATCGCCGGCTCAATTGACGCCAGTGACGCCACAGGTGCCGCGAAAAATATGTCGCGGTGGTTAGCTGTTATGGCACATTGCAGGAGTAGCTTTTAGATTCATTAGTAACACCAAATTCTTATCATAGATGTAATCTGTTGAGGTCCACCCCTTAGTTGCTAACCCCTGCCTATTGCATTGCAAATTCACATATTGCCGCTGCTTGCGCTCCTTAAACCCTTCTTCAAGTTCATCCCCTGAAATCGAAAGATGCTTTACGAATTTAACTACCCGGGTTGTGCAATTAACGCTTAGCTCAACAACCGTAGTTACCTCGTCTATTTGAACCGGTAGCTTTTTGCCCATATCGCGCTCTAGAGCAACAAGTTGATTGCATTGATCGTCGCTGGCGTGAGCTGTCATGCTAGCAATTAGCATCGTGGATATTAACGCTATTTTCATATTTTCCTCTGTGTTCAGCTAACGAGGCTGTCGATTTTGTGATGCGCTGCAATGCCCGACCCTTCGCGCCATAAAAGCTTTGTTATCCGTTTCGTAGCAGGCTGACAGGTCGATGTAGCTTTCGATGAGCTGATGCAGCGTAAACTTAAAGGTGCCAGGCTGGATTTACTCGGCAAAATTGATCACAAGCATCGCATCTTGGTTGTAGTCGCAGGGTTTGAACTTGGGCATGCCATCACTCCCTGAGCGAATGCCTGATTTTAGCAAAATATGCTGGTTTTTAAGAGGAAATCTACAGCCTCAATGCCGCCAACACGCGCAGCTTTGTAGTGGAGTCAAAGGCGCAACGAAAAAGCTGTCGCAGTGCTTGGCCTTGTTAGGGCTTTTGGTATACAGTTGTACGGCATTTCCGTACACAAAGGTGGCCTTATGGACACAATCAGCGTAAACAAATTTAGAGATAACCTTAAAAGCGTTGTAGAACAAGTAGTTAGCCGGCATGAACCGCTCAAAGTGACTCGGCGAGCTGGTGAGGCTTTTGTTGTAATGAGCGCCGACGACTGGGAGCGAGAGCAGGAAACCCTGCACGTACTCCAGAGTAAGAACCTCATGCAACAAATTGCCGATTCCCTTGCCACCCACACCAGCGGGCAAGGCTACAAACCGACCGAAGAGCAGATGAATGAGATCACTGGTATTTGAGGGCAATACCTGGGAAGCCTATGAAAGCATGCGCGAAAAGGACAAGCGGCTGCACAAAGCACTCTGCAAATTACTCAAGGAAATGCTCCGATCTGATGATCCCTCATCCGGCCTCGGCAAGCCTGAACCACTCAAGCACAGTCTCTCCGGCCTTTGGTCAAAACGAATCTCGCAGAAAGACCGTTTGATATATCGTTTCGATCATAAATCCATTTATATCTTCGCTATTGGTGGGCACTACGATCAGCCCTAACACCGTAAGCAGGCGCGTGAGAACATAGCCAAGGGAAATTCCGATTCCTTCCGGTTTGCCCATTTGTAAAATCCAGCGGGTGAAACCGCTAAGCGCTTACACAAGTATCTGACGCCAAACGCATCCAGATGAGTTTCTATGAATCGGAATCGGCCTGCTTTTGATCTTTCAGATACTGTTCCCACTTTTTTAGGAAGTCGTTCTCCTTCTTCAGAGCCGCGATTTCCTTCCTCAACCTGGCCAGTTCTTCGCCTCGGGTTTCAGCAGGCTTTGGCTCGGCTTCTTCCTTTGTCATGTGGATTCGTCTCGTCGGGGTGGCTACAAACTTACCTTCACGGTACTCCTGCCGCCAACGATAAACCATCACCGGGTGAAGGCCCAATATCTCCGCAATCTGAATCGTGTCTGCGTCGAGTTTATCGGTCAGCTCGACCACTTTTATTTTGAAATCAACTGCGTATTCAATGACGCGTTCTTTGCTGTGAATCTTTGCCATAATTGCCTACCTCCAGGTTGAGATAGGCGTCTACTACTTGGGGGGAGATTCCTCCCAGCCCCGTAGGGGCAACAACCGCCGCTTGTTATGCATCATTTTCCACCAAGCTTGCCAACAAGTCTTTAAATTTTACCAAAGCAGACAAACCCCTTTCTGATGTTTTATATCTTGGCGACCAAGAGCTCAATTTAGAATACTGATGCCTGCCGGTCTCCAAAACCCACATAGAGCCATCTTTGCCTCCAACTTTATCGGTGAGAGGAAAGTTTTCTAGAACTTCGGTGTGAAGACTTAATATTTTCTGGTACTCAGAGTCTGTTAGATTAACAGAATATTGTTTTTTGATATTGCCCCAATCATACCCACCTTGCCCTTCGTAGATAGTTACGATAATTCGCTTAGGTTCGTAGTCTATAACTTCGTAAATTATAGGAGAGCGAAATGTCGGAACCACTTGTAGTTTGATTGGATTAGCTGCCCATATATCAATTAGTGGATGATCATTTAAGGAAGATTTACTGGCACATCCAGTTAATAAGAATATTAAAATTATTAGAATTCTCATAACTTCCCTATGATGCATAACGCCGCCAGCAGAGGCAGACAAAGCGCGCAGCGATTTGACTGTCCTACTGACTGGCTTTGTTAACTGTTTTTCATATCTTTCTTAAACTCTTTGATCGCTTTCATCAGTTTCATTCCTGCATTCCAATTCAGGTCATCACCTTCAAACTCACACCGATACAAACCTTGTAGATTCGATGGCACTTTAAGTCTTTTATCCCAAAGAAGAATTACTCTTCGATCATAAAGAACGAAGGCAGCCCCAATCTCGATCAGTACGTTGTTATTGATTACATAGTTTCCGTCGGCATCGGTATTGCCTTCTTCAACCGACACAATGAGTATTCCTGCATTACATCTTCGCATAGCCCCAAAAACCTTATCAGGCACAGGGATGGCAGAACTTTCTTCTTTTACTGCAACTTCAGAATCAATGTCAGAAAGGCCAAGAATTGTCTCCACTTGGTCTACAAGTTCGGTATTTTTTCCGTGAGAAATGAATACTTTGATATCCATTTGTTGAGGCTTGTCTTCAGACTCACCTGTAGATTCTATTTCTTCGTCTAGATCTTCACTGCTGGCTTGTTCATCATCTTCAATATGTTCAGATTCTAGATCGGTGTGGATTGGTGGTGTAGAGGGGCCACCTTCAACCATGGCACTTAGTTCTGACTTCGAGAGATCTAATCTGGTTGCATTGCCCTTTCTACCTATGATGCACTTACCTATACCAGCAGCATCGGCTATCCTAAAAAAGCAAACAGCTTGTTCTTTAATTGTATTTTCGTTTGAGCTTCCTATAGATGATTTGTGGTGCTCATGCCAGAACGCTGCCACATCAACATTTGTAATAGAATCAAAGCCTTGATGGTACGCCCACTCTAATGCAGCCCGATAAGGTACAACTCCGTCAATTACCTCTTTATATATCGCGCTTTCAGATCTGGTCTTTCTCGCAAGACCCCACCCTCTTTTTGCTAGTTTTAATCGTTCTCCATCACGTTCAATTATCTCCCAAAAGACATATGCGCTTAATTTTCGCGAATCCACCGGCTGAGATCCAACTATCCCTTTGGCCTCAGAAATGGTTGCCCCGGTAGCTTTATTTTTGAGGTAACCAATTATTTTGGTCACATCTTCACTGGTTGTTTTTATCGGTAATGACAACTTTTTCTCCTTGTTGATTTCGATGGTGGCCGTACAGTTAACGCCCCGCTAAACGGCGAGCGTTAGCGAGTCCGGTGGAGGCCACGTTTTTTTGTGGCCGGAACGAATTTGAGCGGATTGTTATGTGCCTTTTGCATATTTGGCCCATATTTCTAGTAACTGAGTATCCGTTTTATTACCACCATTTAATATGGCAAAGCTGAGTTCACCCTTATTTGTTTGATTAAGATAATACTCTTCCTTGCCGACCGTGATATAGATTGTGCCTTCCCTCATTTCTAACTGTGCACTAGCCCAGCTTTCAGGAACATCAATTCTCGATTGTTTCCAACCGTACTCTCCAGGACTTAGGCTTTGGTTGAGCTCAAGCATGAGGCCAATACCAAGAAGTTTGTGAGCTTGCTTTAGTTCGTAAGAAATGGACTCTGGCTTCCACAGCATTTCGGCTTTGGCAGCAAAAGCGAGAAGCATGATCGGTAATAAGAATAAGTTCTTCATCGTGCTCCATTCTCGACTAGCACATAACGCCGTGGTAAGGGGCAGCCGAAACGAAGTGTAGGTTGTCCCGCGCAGGCCGCGCCTTTTGCGGCCGGAGTGAACTTAACCACCTTGTTATGAGTTTTCATTGCGCGACTTCCTATTTTCACGCTTGGTACGCCAATAATTTGAAAAACCTTTTAATTTATCCCGAGCACCAGTAAATTTCGGTTTGCTTGGCATCGAGGGTTTACGCCACCGAATTAAAGCAATAAACAGCTCAATGACTAAAAGCCCTACCCAAAACAGCACCTCACCAAAGAGGACGACTACTGGCGCCGCAACCTCTGCCGCTGGAGCCAATAGTGCCGACACTATCTCGACGACAATCATTACCAAAGCCATGATTGCCTCAATTACTATCTCAAAGAAGGCGACTCACTCCTCTTGACTCATAACGCCGCCAACACGCGCGTATTTTTTGTGGAGCCGCAGGCGGAACGAAAAATACGTCGCGGTGATTGGCCTTGTTAGATTGCATTACCCGCTCCCAGTATATCTATACCGCCCGACACCAAGAGAAATACGCCTGCAACGAGTACATTGGTAATGGCGAGCGTAAACGCCCCAACCAATGCAGCGAACTTGTGGCCAGCCATACCCCCAATTGGTTTATTTAATGAGGGTGCCGGTTTCTGTGCAAGCGGCTTTTCTCGAATTACGAAAAATCCTATTGAAACTAGAGTGACCAGAATCTGGAAAATCAATGCTTGTGAAAAGACTCCTTCATGCTTCACATTTCCGTAGAAGCCACCCCACATTAGCCAGAAAATGTAGCAATTAAGTGCGTTCAATAGCGTAAGAATCGCGAAGGTCATTTCAATCTAACAGCATGTTAATGAGGCCACCGGCCTCATAATAATTATTAGCGTGAAGTCATCATAATTTTCACGCTTTATTTTGTGGCCTTCTAACCTGTTGAAAATCAACATGAAAATTTTTCGGCCAACCGCATAATTGGCGAAATCGTGAAACGTTCACGATAATGAGACTGTCGGCCAAGGAATGGCCATTCATAAGTAGCGCTCAGGGAGGAGTATTCATCCATGCCGTCTTCACCTTTTCTCGATTCCGTTCAAAAATATATGCTGGTTCGGCGCTACAGTCGCCGGACCGTGGATTCATACCTTTACTGGATCAAGTATTTCATAGTCTTTCACGGCAAGAAACACCCGACAGAACTCGAGCCATCAGCGGTGGAGGCGTTTCTCACTTTCCTGGCGCTCGAACGCAATGTGTCTGCGGCTACCCAAGCAATTGCCTTAAATGCGCTGGTGTTTCTTTACGATAAATTTTTGCAGCAACCCCTCGGCGATGTGTCCCAGTTCCGCCGAGCCTCCCGTCAGGCGAAGCTGCCAACCGTGTTGACCCATGACGAGGTTAGGCGGCTTTTAGACGCGCTGGCAGGTGTACATAAGTTAATGGCCGCGTTGCTTTACGGCTCGGGGCTGCGCCGCATCGAGCTTGTGCGGCTGCGGGTTAAAGATGTAGAGCCTAACCTGTTGCAATTACAGGTCTGGAACGGCAAATGTAATAAACACCGCTTGACGACACTTGCACCCGAGTTGGTTCCGGCCTTGCTAACCCAGAAGCAGCGCGTTGCCATGTTGTTGGAGGAGGATTTGGCGCATCCCGAATTTTCTGGCGTATGGATGCCAGATGCGCTTGCCCGCAAAAATCCCAAGGCGAACAAACAACTCCCTTGGCAATATCTGTTCCCGGCTACGCGCTTGAGTATCGAACCGGGAACAAGCAATTTGCGCCGTCATCACATTGATGAAACCGGAATCAACAAAGTACTTCGCCAGGCGGCCAGTGCCGCCAGGATTGAAAAGCCGGTCGGTAGTCATACTTTGCGCCATTCCTTCGCCACTCATCTGCTGCAGTCCGGCGCCGACATTCGCACGGTGCAGCAGCAGTTGGGGCACAGCGATGTGAAGACAACCGAAATTTACACCCATGTGTTGAAGCAGGGCGCCCACGGTGTACGCAGCCCCTTGAGTACATTGTTAGTTACCGGGACAAAGACGAAATAGCAGCATCGCAATGCTGTTCGCGAAAAAATAAGAAAGACCCCGATTGGGGTCTTGGCAAGTGCGTTGCAGTCAGACCGTCAGACTAAATCAAACCGATCCGCATTCATCACCTTGTTCCAGGCGGCCGCAAAGTCTTTTACAAACTTTTCTTTGGCATCGTCCTGGGCGTAGGCTTCGCTGAGTGCGCGCAGTTGTGAGTTGGAGCCAAACACCAGGTCTACCCGTGTGCCGGTCCATTTCACTTTGCCGCTCGCCGCGTCTCGACCTTCATACACGCCGTCTTCCGCTGCTGGCGCCCAGACGGTATCCATGTCGACCAGATTCACAAAAAAGTCATTGGTCAAGGTGCCGGGCTTGTCGGTAAACACGCCGTGCTGACTGCCGCCGTAGTTGGCACCCATTGCGCGCAGGCCGCCGACCAGTACCGTCATTTCGGGCGCGCTCAGGGCGAGCAACTGGGCCTTGTCCACCAGCATCTCTTCCGGTGAGACGGTGAATTTGGCACGCGCGTAGTTGCGGAAGCCGTCGGCCTCGGGTTTGAGGTACTCAAAGGATGGGCCGTCGGTCTGCTCGTCGGTAGCATCCGTGCGGCCAGGAGCAAAGGGAACCTCCACCGCCACACCGCCGTCTTTTGCAGCCTTTTCTACCGCTGCGCTGCCGCCCAGTACGATCAAATCCGCCAGCGAGACTTTTTTGTCGCCGCGGTTGAAGTCGGCCTGTATGCCTTCGAGCACACCAAGCACTTTTGCCAATTGCGCAGGTTGGTTTACGTCCCAGTCTTTCTGGGGCGCCAGCCGAATCCGGGCGCCGTTAGCACCGCCGCGCTTGTCAGAGTTGCGGAAGGTCGATGCGGATGACCAGGCGGTGTACACCAGCTCGCTCACGCTCAAGCCCGATGCCAGAATTTTGCTCTTCAGGCTGGCTACGTCGGCGCTGTCAATGAGCGGGTGATCCACTGCAGGTACCGGGTCTTGCCAGATCAGGTCTTCGGCGGGCACATCACTGCCCAGGTAGCGCACTTTTGGCCCCATATCCCGGTGGGTCAGTTTGAACCAGGCCCGGGCAAAGGCGTTGGCAAACTCTTCCGGATTGGCGTGGAAGTGCTTGGAGATTTTGCAGTAGGCCGGGTCTTCGCGCATGGCCATATCGGCGGTGCTCATCATAATGCCCACTTTTTTGCTGGCGTCTTCAGCATCGGGCGCGTGGTCCTTCTCCGCCAGGTTTTTGGGTACCCATTGGTGGGCGCCAGCGGGGCTCTTGCTGAGTTCCCATTCGTAGCCAAACAACACGTCGAAGTAGCTCATGTCCCACTGGGTGGGGGTGGGTGTCCAGGCGCCTTCCAGGCCACTGGTAATCGCGTCTCGGCCTTTGCCGCTGGCGTGCTTGCTGATCCAGCCAAAGCCCATTTGCTCAATGGGCGCGGCTTCCGGCTCGGGGCCCACCAGCGCCGCGTCGCCCGCGCCGTGGGTCTTACCAAAGGTGTGGCCACCGGCGGTCAGAGCAACGGTTTCGTAGTCATCCATCGCCATGCGCGCGAAGGTTTCACGAATGTCTTTGGCTGAGGCCAGGGGGTCGGGGTTGCCGTCGGGCCCTTCGGGATTCACGTAAATCAGGCCCATCTGCACCGCGGCCAACGGGCTTTCCAGATCGCGATCACCGGAGTAACGGCTGTTGGGCTTGTCACTGGTGGCCAGCCACTCTTCCTCGGCGCCCCAGTAAATGTCTTCTTCCGGCGCCCAGATATCTTCCCGGCCACCGCCAAAACCAAAGGGCTTGAGGCCCATGGATTCGATGGCCATGTTGCCGGCCAGAATGTAGAGGTCTGCCCAAGACAGGCTGTTGCCGTATTTCTTTTTGATCGGCCACAACAGGCGGCGGGCCTTGTCCAGGTTGCCGTTATCGGGCCAGCTGTTCAGCGGCGCAAAGCGCTGGTTGCCGGTGGAGGCGCCGCCCCGGCCATCGGCCAGGCGATAGGTTCCGGCAGCGTGCCAGGCCATACGAATCATAAAGGGACCGTAGTGGCCGTAGTCGGCGGGCCACCATTCTTTGGAATCGGTCATCAGCGCCTTGAGGTCATTTTTCACTGCCTCCAGGTCCAGCGACTTGAACGCTTCGGCGTAATCAAAGCCTTCGTCCATCGGGTCGGATGCTGGGTTATGCTGGTGCAAAATTGCGAGGTTGAGCTGGTTGGGCCACCAGTCTTTGTTCATGGTGCCCCGTCCCCCTACCTTGGTGTTTGACCCGTGCATTACGGGGCACTTGTTATCGTTGGCCATGCTTGCCTCTCCTTCTTTAACCAAACCAGACAGTGAATTGCATTAACTTACTAGGGTTATTTATAGACCCAAGGATTCAATAAGGAAAATTCTATTTTTATAAGAATTCGATAGTTTTTTTGTATTGCTTCGTCGCTACTGCAGGGACAACCACAATTGCACAGGGCGCCCTCCACATTGCACAACCCTTTTCACCATAGCTTACGCGCGCCACATGACAATGGATGGCGACGCTCCGGCCCAATATTGATGCTGTGACACAGTTAGTGTGTTGGGCCGCTGGTACGCACAGCGCCAGCAAAGCATTTGCCACAATTTATTCATCCAAGTGTCACGCCGGCGTCTACCGACCCATCTACGTTGGGGTTTTACACACCCTGCCTGGAGTTGGACGATGAAGATGAAACCACTGGCGCTCGCCACACTGTGCGCCTCTCTACTGATTACTGGCTGTTCTCTGGACGGCGATG
This sequence comes from Spongiibacter taiwanensis, assembly GCF_023702635.1. Taxonomy (NCBI): domain Bacteria; kingdom Pseudomonadati; phylum Pseudomonadota; class Gammaproteobacteria; order Cellvibrionales; family Spongiibacteraceae; genus Spongiibacter; species Spongiibacter taiwanensis. Next base: position 2,183,341 of record NZ_CP098455.1, on the reverse strand, counting down.
ACGGCGACCGGGGCCCCCAGGGCGAACAAGGCACACCCGGCACAAATGGCAATGACGGCGCACAAGGCCCCCAAGGTGAGCCGGGCCCTCAGGGCGAACCCGGCGCGACAAATCGCGCCATTGATCTGACCATTTTGCATATCAACGATCACCACTCCCACATTGAGGCCGAAACCTTCGGCTTTGATGTTTCTGGCCTGGACCTGTCGGCCCGCACCGAAGCCGGAGACGAGCTGACCGAGCTGGATATTAAGTACGGCGGCTTTCCGATGCTGGTGTCGCTGTTCGACACCCTGGCCAGCCAACACCAGAATGTGCTGAAACTCCACGCCGGTGACGCCATTACCGGCACCCTGTTCTACACCCTGTTCAACGGCGTGGCCGATGCCGCGGTAATGAACCAGATCTGCTTCGACGCGTTTGCCCTGGGCAACCACGAATTCGACGGCGGCGATTCCGGCCTGGCTTACTTCCTCGATGCGCTGAACTCCACCGCCTGCCAGACACCAGCGCTGGCCGCCAACGTGGTTCCCGCCGCCACCTCCGCCATTGTTTCAGGCTACATTGAGCCCTACACCCTGGTGAAGCGCGAGGGCGAATGGATCGGCATAATCGGTATCGATATCGCGGGCAAAACCAAGAATTCTTCCCAGCCCGACGACGGCACCAAGTTTCTGGATGAGACCACCACTGCCCAACAAACCATCGACGAGCTCAAGGCCATGGGGGTAAATAAGATCATCCTGCTGACCCATTACCAGTATGAGAGCGACCTGGCATTGGCGGCGACCCTCAGTGGCGTTGACGTAATCGTGGGCGGTGACTCCCACTCTTTGCTCGGCGGCGAGAGCTTTACCGCACTGGGCTTTAATCCGGTGGGCGATTATCCCACCCAGGTTACCAACCTCGACGGCGACCCGGTGTGTGTGGTGCAAGCCTGGGAGTATGCCCACCTGATGGGCAAGTTGGATGTGAGCTTTGACGCTGACGGTGTGGTCACAGAGTGTGCCGGCCAGCCCTATCTGCCCTTCCGCAATACCTTTAGCTACGCGTTCAGCGACAGTGAGACCCGCACGCTGAATAGCAGCGACACCTATACGGTGACCCAGGCCCTGACGGCCTACCCCGAGCTGGTGGTCACCCTGCCCGATGCCGCCACCACTGACCTGGTTGCCGGCTTTGCCGCCGAAACCGACGTGCTGAAGGAAACCGTGATTGGCGCCGCCAGCGAAGACCTGTGCCTGGAGCGCTTCCCCGGCGAGGGCCGTTCAGCCCTGTGTGACGTTTCTGCCACCCGCGCGATGGGCAGCGACATTTCTAACATCGTGGCCAAAGCCTTTATGACCGTCACCCCCACCGCCGACATTGGCATTCAAAACGGTGGCGGCGTGCGGGTAGACGTGGCCGCGGGCGACTTCACCATTGCCGATGCTTTTACTTTACTGCCCTTCTCCAACACGCTGGTGACCCTGGAAATGACCGGCCAGCAAGTCATCGACGTGATCGAAGATGCCCTTGCCAACCGCCTGGATAACGCGGGCTCCACCGGCTCCTACCCCTATGCCTCCGGCCTGCGCTACGACGTGGATGCCTCAGAGACCTTTGGCAACCGGGTAAGTAATGTGGAAGTGAACCCCCGCGTTGCCGGCACCTGGCAGCCCATCGACCTGGCCGCCACCTACACCGTGGTGACCAATAACTTTATTGCCTCGGGCCAGGACGGCTACACCACCTTCGGCCCCATCTATGATGCCGGCAACTTTGTGGATACCTTCACCGAGTACGCCCAGGGCTTTGTTGATTATGTAGAAGCGCTGACCGACAACGGCCAGACCCTGCAAAAACTGCCCGCCAGTGAATACTCCACCAAAACCTATATTGGTCGCGATGGCTGTAACCACAGCACTGAGGCGTGCACCGGCTATTAATCTGCACCGGGCCTGACCAGGGCACCGCCCGGGTCAGGCAGCGACCTCGGGAGCATGCTTCTTCAAGACCAACCCAGCCCCGGACCACGAATAGCGGCCGGGGCTTTTGTTTATTGGGGAGGAGGGGTAACTACTGTGCGCTGGGGTTACTCTGCCAATCCAGCATAATTCACCTCGGCAGGATTATCCGCATCGTGCTCCGGGTCTATCTCATCTGGCCGATGAGTGTGGTGCGTCGAAGCACTGGCAGTATCATCGATTTTTATGAGGGAAACTCAAATGCACGGCAAAAGAAGCGCTATCGAGCTCTGAAATGGGCCGCTGCTATCTCATGTTGAGATAGCAGCTAAGATGAGCGCCGACATCGGAAGTGTTCATCAATAAATCTCACGTACTTATCTGTCTTGGAACTCACGGGGGTCCACCCCTCCCTGCAAGCGTAGTAGTACATCTCTATGCGGTTGTAGGTGTACCAGGTTTTCCCTTTATACTGACTTTTGGGTCTAATAACGGTTGCCCCAAATCCTCCGCTGCACCGCTTTGTTTCCGCAACAACTTGAAAATCATCCACTGGAGTTCCGTCTGCCCTATCTTGCGCGGTGCAGAATGTGAGTGAAACGGAATAATCGCAAGAGTTGTTAATAATGTAGTTCCCATAAGCCATCGCACTCGTCGAATGATGAGGAAGCTCTTGCAAAGAAATGCAGCTATTGTGCGTTAAGTCATCATATTGCGAAGTATTTTTCTGTTCAGGATAAACGTCGCTTACTTCTTTCCCCTGTGCTTGTTCAGGTGAACGTGTCACACGCTGCAGCGCAGAGAAGGCATCTTCACACCACTGGAAATCCTCCGCTGCCAGGTCACAACCGTCTGCGAAGTTAGCGTCGACAATGGAGAGCCGGTGCTCCGGGGGATTAAAATGAAAGAACAAGAGCACCGTAGCCTTTCCATCCAACACCCCGTCGCGAAACAGGCCCGAAACTTCGATACGATCTACTCCGCCGTCAAAACTTGTTGTTTCCCGTCGCCAAACGCCGTAACCCGAAATTGGATGACCCTCTAGGCAAGGACCTCTCCAGGAGAAAGCGTCGATGTCGTCCTCCAAATAGTCACCATTGCCAGCCCAGTCGTACAAGTAACAGCCACCAGGCAGCTGAACTTTAACGATATTGAGGTCTTTAACTTCAGGCGCGCTCCAATCAATCTTACCTTTGCTATTTCGATCAGGCTTATCACCAGGATTGAGTTCGATACGCTCGTTCTCGCTTAGTCTAGAGGCGTCCTCCGCTCTAACTGTATCACCTTGCAATTCGGTGATTCGAAGTCGTATTAAACATTGATCCAACGCAATTAAACGGAGAGAGACTGTATTATCAAGCATGGCACGCTTGGTGTTTTCATCCGGCGAGGGGTTGTTCTTATACAAATTAAATCGATCTTTCTCGTTTTCAAGCGATGTATCTAACATCCGAAGCCTACTTTCTAGATCAGATGCACTATCAATCGTCCTAAGGAAGGTCAGGCTTTCAAATGCATACGAGGCTTCTTGAGGGGACACCAACAAATATTCAGCGTTCTCACGCTCGCAGTTTCCAGCAACCACATAAGACGAAAAGGCAGACATAAGTAGTGCGACAAAGCCAGAAATCCATACGCCAGATTTCATTCACCTGTTCTCCAAAGTGCTTTGGTAAGTATCCACTCAGCGTCTCAAGTTCTTACGAGTGCAAAATATGCCTCTATCTGAGACTGTGCGTAGCGTCTGCTATATATTTAGTTATGTCCCAACACGGTATGAATTGTGGATCAATAGAATGGCAGGTGAGGTGAACATCTACTGAGGGACAAAAACAATGCCGAACAGATTCTGTAGAAAAACATTGTTTGTTACCGTTTTCGCTGAAGATTCGACGTTAGGTAAATACCCATCAAACATAGACTGGTTATTTGTACTTTGGAAGCCAGTCAAAAAGAAATTTTTGGGCAAGATTTTCGCACTTACCCGACCCGCAAATTCATCGGCGTTATTTACGCAAAGCTTTGCATCTATCACTCCGTGGAACCGTAATAGTTCACCTCGGCAGGATTGTCCGCATCGTGCTCCGGGTCTACCTCATCTGGCCGGTGGGTGTCGGCCAGTACCAGGTACAAACAGGGCAACACAAACAGGGTAAACAGCGTACCGATCAGCATCCCGACCACCAGCACAATACCAATGCTGTTACGGGCCTCGGCACCGGCGCCGGTCACCAGCACCAGCGGGAAGTGACCCAGGGCGGTAGCGGCGGTGGTCATCAATACCGGCCGCAACCGGGTCTCGGCAGCATTTTGGATTGCCTGTATTTTGCTAACGCCTTCGGTCTGCAAGTGCTTGGCAAACTCAACGATCAAGATACCGTTTTTGGCGACCAGCCCCACCAGGGTAATAAAGCCAATCTGTGAATAAATATTCACGGTGGTGAGCCCCAGAAAGGGAATGACCAAGGCCCCGGCCAGGGCAAGTGGCACCGAGCCGAGCAGCACCACCAACGGGTCACGAAAGCTGTTGAACTGTACGGCGAGTACAAAATAAACAAACAGCAGCGCGATACCTAACACGCCAACTAGTGTGCTTCCTTCTTTGCGAATTTGCCGCGACTCTCCGGCGTAATTGATGCTATACCCTTTGGGCAACATCTCCGCCGCCGCCTGCTCGAGCACCGCCAGACCCTGTTCTTTGGTGGTGCCCGGCAATACCCCACCGAGAATACGGAAGGCATTTTTCTGCTGAAACCGCCCCAGCAAGCGGGGTGCGACGTTGTAGTCCAGCGAGGCAATCGCCGATACCGGAACCAGGTCACCCTGGGGGGTGCGAATCTGCAAATCCAACAGCGCCTCGGGGTTAGCTCGGTCCTGGCCCGCCACCATCGGGATGACCTGATAGGCCTTGCCGTTCATATCAAAGCGATTGACGTAATTGCCGGACAACAGCAGACCGAGCTGCCGACTGACCCCATCCAGACTCATGCCTAGATCGGCTATGCGCTGGCGGTCGAGAATAAAGCGCACCTCGGGCATATCGATTTTCAGGTCGGTGTCGACGAACATAAACCGGCCACTCTGGTAGCCTGCAGCCACCAGCTTGTCGGCGTAAGCCTTCATATCCTCCGGCGAGTCGGAGGATTGCACCACCATCTCCACATCAAACTGACCTGCCGAGGGCAGCGCCGGAAACAAAATCGGAAACACCCGCAGCCCAGTCACCTGCTTAGCCGTCATATATACCTGGGGTAGCAGCTCGTGCACGCTTTGCTCACGGTCCTCAATGGGCACAAAGGCCAAACCCCCAAAGCCGGCATTGGCCCGCACGATTTGCCAGATGTATTCCACCCCCGGGGTTTCCATGAGCAGGGCAATAGTGTCGTGCATGTAATCCTCGCTGTATTCCAGGGAGGAGTTGGAGGGCGCATCAACGATAATGTTGATGTGACTCTGGTCTTCAATCGGCGCCAGTTCTTTCTGAGAAAACAGATAAAACGGCACGATCAACAAGGAGATAAACAGGCCGGCAAACAGCAGCTGCCAGCGCCAGGCGAGCACTCCCGTAAGCATTCGACCGTAGTGGCGGTGCAGCACATCAAAGCGGCGGTTTACCCACTGGGTCATGCGCCCTTCTTTGCCCCCTTCCGGGTTCGCATAGGCGCTCATAATCGGCGACAGGGTGAGCGCCACCACGCCGGAGATCAACACCGCCACCGACAGGGTGAACGCAAACTCTTTAAACAACACTCCGGTTAAGCCAGACAGAAAACCGATGGGCGCGTACACCGCGGCCAGGGTGATGGTCATGCCAATGATCGGCGACATCAGCTGTCGGGAGCTGGCCAGGGCCGCCTGCATGCGGGTCTTGCCCTCGCGCATATAGCGGGACACGTTCTCCACCACCACAATGGCGTCGTCCACTACCAGGCCCACCGACAGCACAATGGCCAAAATGGTGAGCAGGTTCAGTGAAAAGCCCATCAGGGTAATGGCGGCAACCGCGCCCAACAGCGAAATGGGGATGGTGACCAGCGGCACCAGCGCCGTGCGCACCGAGCCCATCAGCGCGAGTACCACAATGCCCACCAGCACGATGGTTTCGGCCAGGGTGGTAAAAATCTCTTTGATCGCTTCGCGCATATACAGGGTGCCATCGTAGGCGGCGCGAATTTGCAGCCCCTGGGGGAGCTCGGCATTGAGCCGGTCCATCAACTCATACAGGTCGTCACCAATGGCAATTTCATTGGCACCGGGCAGGGGCCACACCGAAATGTACAGCGCGTCACTCTGGCTGTGCCGGGCGATCAGCTCACCTTCTTCTTCGCCCATTTCCACCCGCGCAACATCCTTGAGGTACACCAGGGAACCATCGCTGGCCTCGCGCACAACCAGGTTTTCAAAATCCGCCACCGTCTGCATGGTGGTATTGGTGAGCAGGTTGATGCGCTGAAGGGGGTTTTCACTTTGGCCGATAGTGGCGATCACGTTGTTGCTGGTCAGGGCGGTGCGAAGCTCATCGGCACTCACATTGAAGGCCGCCAGCTTGATCGGGTCGACCCACACCCGCATGGCTGGATTGCGACCACCCTCAAAACCCACCCGCTGTACGCCGTTAATCGCGCTGATCTCCGGGTTCACGTAGCGGGCCAGGTAGTCGGTTACTTCGGCCCGGGAGAAGTTTTCGGTCACCACGTCCAGATAAAACAGCGCATTGGGCCGGTCGGCCCGCACCACTTCCACGGCAGGGTCTTCGGCGCCGGTGGGCAGTTCAAAACGAATCTGGCCCAGGCGGGTGGTGAGTTCGGCCAGAGCGGCGGTGGTATCTTCATTGAGCTTCAACCACAGGGTGACCGTGCTCATCCCCGCCAGAGAGATGGAGTCAACGTAATCCACCCCCGGCACCGAGGCTGCCACCCGCTCAATGGGGTCGGTGATAAAGCCCTGCACCACCTGGGCTGAGGCGCCCACATAAACGGTCTTGACCACCAACGAGGCACTTTCAATTTCCGGAAACTGCAACACCGGCAAATTTTGCGAAGCCTTTAACCCGGCAATCACCAGCACCAGCGAAATCACGATAGCCAGCACCGGACGGGTGACGAAGATATCCATCAGTCCCGGCTTGGCAGTGCTCATGGCGCCATCTCCCCGGACTCAGCCTGCGCCGATTCAGCCCGCTCTGGGTCGGCTTCCAGCTCAGGCCGTTGGCCAACATAGGCCAGCATGCCGTGATGCAATTTGAAGGCACCGTCGGTAGCCACCAGATCGCCCGACTGCAAACCGCTGGTAATGATGAAGCGCGCGTCACTTTCCTTGCCCAGCTTCACTGACTGACGATGGGCGCGATAGCCCTCGCCACTGCTATCGGGCAGTAACTGAAACACATAGGCGCCCAGATCATCCCGCAGCACCGCCGGGGTCGGCACATGCACCTGATCACCGGTGCCAACCGGCACCATCAATTTCACCACCGACATGGGCGGAATGGCCTCATTGGCAGGGACTTTTGCCCGGTAGCGCAGGTTGCGCGAATCGGCTGACAAGCTCGGGTTTTTGGCCACCACCTCGGCTTCCAGTTCGCCTTCCTCACCGGGCAGAGCCACCTTCACTCGGTCACCCACCTTCAGGCGACCTTGAGCGGGAGGCAAATTGAAGTCGATCCAGGCAAAATCATTCAAGCCGACCAGATCGACCAGCGCGGTATTGGCGCTGAGGTACTCACCCACTTCCAGATCGTGCAGCCCCACCAGCGCAGCAAAGGGGGCGCGCAGGGTTTTCTTGGCTATGGTGGCTTCCAGTTCAGCAATGCCCGCCTGGGCAATATCGTACTGGGCCTGGGCCTGATCCAGGTTTTCCTGACTCACGGTGCCCTTGCCCACCAGGTTTTGCATCCGCTTCAGGCTGATCTGCGCCAGGCTGGCATTGGCCTTGGCGGCTTTCAGGCGCGCCCGCTCTTCGGCGACATCCATCTGCACCAGTACATCGCCCTGACTTACCTGCTGACCGGAGACAATATTCACCGCGCTAATGCGGCCCTCGGCTTCGTTGCGCAGCACCAGCGTATCGGGGGCCACCACCTCACCGATGGTCCCCACATACAATGCGCTCGGCTTGGCAGACACGGTCAGTGCCTGCACCGTTTCCGATGGCTCGGGAAACGAGGCACCAAAGGCAATCGCGGCTTGAATCTGGCGGTACTTGAAACCGGCCAGGGCGACCAATAGCAGCACGCAGGCGGTAACGGTGATCAACCAGCGACGAGTGTTCATCAGGGCATTCCTTTTAAAAAGCGCAGCATTTCATCGACCCGGATCGTCAACGCCGCAGGTGGCAGTCGCTGAAGCGGCGACAGGGTCAATGGGTTTACAGATACAAACAGAAGGGAGAGATCGCCAACCACGCGCTCATAGCGAAAGCGCCTTTCATCGTCGTGTCGCAACCACCAGCAGGAGCGCCGACAATGGCTGCCGCACTGGCGTCTGACACGTGCTCTATTCTGCCACAGTAATTCGACGGCGGGATGACAGCCACGGCGTCCTTTTTTGTTTAGCGTGCAGCCACTGTCCGGGCGGCGGGACCCAGCCCGGATAAACCGCGGCATCCGGGCTGGGTCGGCCAGAGGGATGGATTCACTCTCGGTTGAGGGCAACCACCGATTCAAAACCGCCGAAGATCATCCGCATGCCATCAAAGGGCATGGGATTGGTTTTGGGGTTCAGGCGGGGGTCCTCCATCAAATCGCCGTTCATCATCCGGCCCATCACCGCGTCCCGGGTCGCCTTATCGGGCCACTCAATCCAGGAGAACACCACCGCCTCGTCCTCCTTCGCCTGCACCGCCCGATGAAAATCGGTTTGCTTGCCGTGGGGAATATCCTCTCCCCAGCATTCCACCACCCGCAGCGCGCCCAACTCGATAAACACACTGTCGCCTAATTGTGCATGGGCAATAAATGCGGCTTTGTTGGCCTTGGGCACGGCCAGCAGAAATCCGTCGATGTAACTCATTTTTACTCTCCTCAACAGGTTCTTTGGTACAACCTAGTCGAGTGAGCAAGATGAAATTCGACAGTCGCCATGCTTGTTTGGCCACAACCGATCACAATTTCAACCAGGCACAGATCGGCAGCGCCGCCAAATAGAGACCCAGGCCAAACAGCGCGTGGGTGGTTGCACTTTTTATACGGGCCTTGGCTGGCGCGGGCGACCGGCTCGCGGTCACACCCAGCCCCATCGCCGGTTGCATTACCAGGAAAGGAAACACCACGGTAAGCAGGCCAAAGCCCACAGCGGGCAACACGGTCGGGGACTGCAGCCAGCCAACTCCCATAAACACGACGAAGGCAATGGCAAAGGCGACGCCAATCAGATAATGCGCAGCCCAACCCACAGCGCATTCACCACGACGCAACGCCGCGCTGGCCATACCTTCATGGACAAAACGCCCTGCAGGCATGTGCAAAAACCAGCGCCCAACCAGGCAAAAACTCAGCGACTTCACCCGAAAGACTTTCGCCAGCATCAGCGACCAGACATCTATGATCGCGGTAGCACCCAGCCCCAGCATCACGGCGGCGGCAAGTGAATTGACCGGCGACACAGCCATTGCCGCGCTTACCCCTGACCCTGGATCAGCCGCTCACGCGCCAATACCAGCCCGGTCAAGCGACGCACCAGGGGCGTCACCACAACAATACTGGGAAAGGCCACGACGAAGGCAAACACCCAGGCGCGCAAACAGGTACCCGCCAGTCCATCGACCAGACCGATGTTGTAAATCGTAATGACCATCGACATTAGCCCAGACATCAACAAGGCCATAAAAAAGGAGAACACTAACGGGGCGTATTTCGGGGGAATCACGGCTTTTCGTCCTCATGGTTTGCAGCGGCATTTTCGCGCCGGCTTTTTCGCGCCAGTATTTCTTCACTGGTGCCGAGCCAGTGTATGATGTTTCACATTCGCCAAATACAACCAATATGACAATCTAATATTCCATATTTGCAACTATGCTCGACGACATTTCCCTGTTTGTTCACATCGTCCGGCAAGGGGGCCTTGCCGCCGCCGCGGCCCAGTTGGGGCTGCCCGCCGCTACCGTCACCCGGCGCTTACAACGGCTGGAGCAGCAACTCGGCTGCCAGCTGCTGCACCGCTCCGCCCGCCAGTGCGTGCTGACCCAGGACGGGGAGGTTTATTTTCAGCAGTACGCGGAGTTGGTCGAGCAGTTTGAACAAACCCGGCAGCGGTTGAGCCGGGACCAACACCAACCTGCCGGCAAACTCAAGGTGCTCGCGCCCACCAATATTTCCCACAACGCCATGCGGCCCATGTGGCTGGGGTTTACTCGCCAATATCCAGACATTCAGCTGGAGCTGGTGCTCAGCAATCAGCTTCAGGACATGCTCAAAAGCCAGGCCGACTTGGCCTTGCGCATTGGCGCCCAGCAGGATTCCCTTCTGTACCAGCAACGCATGGGCGACTTTCAGGTTATCGCCGCCGCCGCCCCCGACTACATTGCATCTGCTCCACCGCTGACTCAGCCCGCCGATTTGAAGGATCACCGCATTATTGGTTCTACCCTGCGCAATAAATGGCGCCTGCACAACACCCGCAGCGGCACCGTTCAGGAAGTGCTTCCCCGGCCTCACATGCTGCTCAATGACATTGCCATGATTGCAGCGATGGCGGCAGACGGCCAAGGTGTCGCACTACTGCCGCTGCTGGAAATTCAACACCAACTCGACCGGGGTGAGCTGGTCCGCGTCCTGCCGGAATGGCAGGGTCAATCACGGTCGATATATTTGGTCTGGCCGAGCGGCAAACTGCTCAGCGCCCGGGCAAAGTGCCTGCGCGACTACATTGCCGACTTTATTCGCGGGGTCCAGGGTTTGTTCCACTCCAGCCAGTGAGCTCGGCTGAAACCCTGCGCGCGACATTTCAGCGCAGGAATGCATCCCGTTTACGCCGCCGTTCCAACTCCACCTCGCTGGGTTCTTTCAAGGCAAAGGACCCAACGGGAATGCCACCTGCTTTGACATATTGCGCCATAATCACACCGTTTGATGTGCTGACGCAGTGCTGCAGGGTAAACCCGCTGGGCTGGGCCGAGCCGTCAAACAGCCGCTTGCCGCGGCCAAACACCAGGGGGAAAATCAGCAGATGCATCTGGTCGAGCAGACCATTGGCCAGCAGGAGATGCAACAACTCACAGGAGCCCTGCACCAGCAGGCGGGGCCCCTCGGTCTGCTTGAGGCCGCGGATCGCTGCGACGGTATCTTCGCCCAGGGCCACACTGTTGGCCCAGGGTAAATCGTCCACGCGATGGGTGGCCACGTATTTGGTTGCGCTGTTGAACTGCCGGGCAATGGCGGCTTCACCCTCGTCAAAACCGGGTTGGTCCGGCGAGCTTGCCGCAAAGGGCCAGTGGGCCGCAAAAATATCGTAGGTATTGCGTCCCAGCAGTAAGTCGAAGGGCTCGGCAAACCAGCTCTCGAGGCCCGGGCCAATTTCCTGATCGCCGAACCCGGCTACCCAGCCACCAGATTCAAACCCACCACTGGGGTCTTCCTCCGGCGCACCCGGCGCCTGCATCACACCGTCAAGGCCGACAAAAGCGCCCAGAAATATCTCTCTCATTTGCTGCGCTCCGGTATTACTCAGGCGGGATCGCTACTAGCGGCAAAGGCCGCCATGTCCATCCACATTGCCTCCCAAACATGGCCATCCGGGTCAGCCAGGTTACGGTTATACATAAAACCGTGATCCTGCATGGGGTTAATATCCGCGGTGCCGCCGTGGGCAGCGGCGGCCGTATTGAGGGCATCGACATGGTCCCGGCTGTCGCAGGCAATGGCTAGCATCACCTCACTGGAGGTCGGCGCTGGAATGGGCCGGTCGGTAAAGGTGCGCCACTTGGCATGGGTCAGCAGCATCACGTGAATATGCTCACTCCACACCATGCAGGCGGCGGTATCGTCGGTGAATTGGGGATTATTTTCAAAGCCGAGGGCCTGGTAGAAGGTCATGGCAGCGGCCAGATCGGCCACGGGCAGGTTGATAAAGATCATCTTAGACATCACTGAATTCCTCTCGCTGAATGGACGACATATGGTTGCCGTTACCGCTTAGTCGAGTTAGTACCGGCCAATTCGACAATGCCCATAAAAAAAACCACCCACGGCAATTAAAAATTGCGAGGGAAGCCATTGCTGACCAGCGCAACCCTTGCCAAACTGACTCTCGGCACCCAGCCACTATGCTCCCCAAAATATGCTCCTAAAGAGCGCTCTCGGGGAATGCCCCAGGCCACCGCAACAACACCCACACAGGATGCTGAACCGTGAAGTTTCCCGCTTTGATTACCGCGCTGTGTCTGGCCCTGTCAGGTTGCAGCACCAGCCCAGCGTTGACAGGGCAAACCGCCGTCAACGGCACTGCGCCAGCAATGGACGCGGCCCAACAACTGCAATGGGAAACGCTGCTGGGCAGCTGGTACGGGGCACAGTCAACCCACGACGGTCGGCGTTATGAATGGATTGTTAGCCGCCGACCCGACGGCATCTATCGCCTCGACTCCCGCTTTATCGACAGCGATGGCGAAATCAAGAGCCAGATCGAATACGGCGAGTGGTCCCTGTCCGGCCCGATTTACTTCACCACCCCCCGGGCGGCCGAAGAAGACGGCGAAATGTTTGAGATTGGTCGCGATGGCCCGGAGTTTGGCATTGCCTATCACATTCTGTCGCTGGCAGCTGATGAAATCGTCGTCAAGGCCTACTCCGACAACAGTGTATTCACTTCTATTCGGGTGAAGTTCGGCACCACCTTCGCCCAGATCGACCAAGCGGGCGGTGTCGACGCCCTGCTTATTTCCCGGGATGAGGAGTTGTCCCAATAGCGGTTTAGTTTTCCAGCTTTCGATAGAGAGAGCGCGGGCTGATTCCGGCAATCTTGGCCGCTTTTTCTTTATTACCACCGCAATATGCCAGCAGGCGCTGCAGGTAATCACGCTCCTGGGTTTTGAGGTCGGTCCATTGCTCTGGCGCCGAGGACGCCGATCCGGCGAGCTGTGCTCCCTGCTCAGTCAGGCAACGCTGAATAACGGGCAGGTCGATCACATTGGACTTGCAGAAAATGGTGGCCCGCTCGAGCACATTGCGCAACTCGCGAATATTGCCCGGCAGCTGCGCCTCCTCTAGGGCTTTGATGGCCGAGTCGGCCACCACGTAGCTTTCCTTCGGCGCCAATTTGCTCAACAGACTCTTGCAGAGCAGGGCCATGTCCCCACGCCGCTGGCGCAACGGTGGCAGTGAAATTGGAAAGGTATTGATCCGATAATAGAGGTCTTCTCTGAATAGTCCCTCGGCGATCATCTCTGGCAAATTGCGATTCGTCGCGCACACCAGCCGAAAATCGGCTCGCTTGAGCTGGGTGCTGCCCACTGCCCGATAGCTGCCGGTTTCCAGCAGGCGCAGCAGTTTCACCTGCATTCCCAAGGGCACATCGCCGATCTCGTCTAAAAACAGGGTTCCGCCCTCGGCTTCCTGCAGCAAGCCGGGTTTGTTGTGGATTGCACCGGTGAAAGCACCTTTCACATGGCCAAACAGCTCGCTCTCAAACAGGGTCTCTGTCAGCCCGGCACATTCCACCGTCACCATATGGCCGCCTGCTCGGGAACTGGCCTCGTGAATGGCTTTGGCGGCCAGCTCTTTGCCGGTGCCGGATTCGCCGAGTAGCAATACTGAACTGTCACGAGAGGCGACGAGGTTGATCAGATCGACCATTTCGGTGAACGCCGGGCTGCGGCCCACCATCTGTTCGCCGCTGATCTCAGCGCTGGCAAAGCCGACTGGCTTTAACACCTCAATAAAATAGCGCGGCTCCCCATTTACGTCCTTCAGGGGCAGCATTTCCACGTCGATATGCTCCCGACCACGGGGGCTGTTGTGAATATGCAGCACCCGCTCCTTTTCCTTCGAGCCGCGGCAGGCCTGCATGGGGCAACTCTCTCCGGCCTGATCGCAGGGCCGGTCGTAGCCGTGGGAAACCTGGTAGCAGTGCTGGCCCGGCTGAATGTCACCAAAGCTGGCGCGATAGCGGTCGTTCCAGGCCAGCACCTGATAATCATTCGACAGCAGGATCGCGGGATGATCGAAGCCCTCCAGCAAGGCGCCGATATCAAGGTTGTTCACCGGGTCGCTCATGGCGATGCCAACTTTGTCATGGATTTCGCCAATTATGGCAAAGTCTTTCAATGCCAGAAACCGATTATCGCTTCACCACTCTCCACTTCGAGAAAATAAATTATTCTTATCAGGGTGTTACAGATTTTTACGCCTGCGTCGCCAAGCTGGTATCGGCTTTGCTAAACCCTGGTAGCGCCCGCCACCGTCTATCCTGCGAGCGAAACACAAGGGAAACCCATGGATCTCGACCCCTTACTGCTGGCCCGCATCCAATTCGCCGCCAATATTAGCTTTCATATTTTATTCCCCGCCATTTCCATCGGCCTGGGCTGGCTGCTGCTGTTTTTTCGTCTGCGCTTCACCGTAACCGGCGATCAAGCATGGGAATACGCCTACTACTTCTGGGTGAAAATTTTCGCCCTTACCTTTGCGATGGGCGTGGTCTCGGGCATTACCATGAGCTTCCAGTTCGGCACCAACTGGCCCGGCTTTATGGAGCGGGCGGGCAACGTGGCGGGCCCCTTACTTGGCTACGAGGTACTGACTGCCTTCTTTCTGGAAGCCTCTTTCCTGGGCATCATGCTGTTTGGCAAGCAGCGGGTGTCTAATCGCATGCACCTGCTCAGCGCCTTTTTGGTCGCCTTTGGCACAACCCTTTCCGCCTTCTGGATTCTCAGCCTCAATTCTTGGATGCATACCCCGACCGGCTATCGGATCGAGGACGGCGTAGTGATGGTAGAAAGTTGGCTAGCGGTGATTTTCAATCCTTCCTTCCCTTATCGCTTCATCCACATGTTGTTGGCCTCACTGCTCACCTGCGCCTTTCTGGTCGCTGGGGTCAGCGCCTGGCGCGCACTGCAAAATGTGGATGGCCCGGCCACCTGGAAAGTGATGAAGACCGGGGTTTTTCTGGCCGCCGTGTTAGCGCCATTGCAAATCTTTGTGGGCGATCTGCACGGCCTGAATACCCTGGCCCACCAACCCGCCAAGATCGCCGCCATGGAGGCGATCTGGGAGACCGATGCCGGCGCGCCCTTTACCGTGTTTGCCCTGCCCGACGAGGCTGCGCGCCGCAACCACTACGCTGTTGAAATTCCCTACGCCGCCAGCCTGATACTTACCCACAAAACCGATGGCGTGGTGCAAGGGCTCAATGCGTTTGCAGGAGAACACCCGCCCGTGGCGATGGTGTTCTGGTCCTTTCGGGTAATGCTCGCAGTGGGCGGCCTGATGCTACTGGTGTCCTGGTGGGGCACCTGGCAGTTGCGCGGCCGACACACCGCCAACAAGCCCCTGTTGAGAGCCCTGTCGTTAATGACTTTTTCCGGCTGGGTGGCGGTGCTGGCCGGCTGGTACGTTACCGAAATCGGCCGCCAACCCTGGATTATTGACGGTGTGCTGAGGGTATCCGACGTGGTCGCCGACCACCCTGGCAACACCGTGGCAGCGACCTTGGCGGGCTACTTGTTGCTCTATGCGTTTTTACTCGTCGCCTACATTGGCGCACTGCGAAATCTGTCGCGCAAACCCGCGGCATCGTTGCGCCTGATTCCAGTGACAAGCGCTGCCAGCGCTAACCGGGAGGCCTGACATGGCGTATTGGTTACCCATTATTTACGTGGGCATCATGGGCCTGGCGCTGCTGATCTACGTGGTGCTCGACGGCTACGATCTCGGCGTGGGGATGTTACTCCCCCTAGCCGATGAAGCCGAAAAAGACATGATGATTGCCTCCATAGGCCCCTTCTGGGATGCCAATGAAACCTGGATCGTTCTCGGTGTCGGGGTGTTACTGATCGCGTTTCCATTAGCCCACGGAGTGATCCTGACCTCCTTGTATGTGCCCGCCACGTTAATGCTAATGGGCCTGATCCTCAGAGGGGTCGCCTTTGATCTGCGGGTGAAGGCAGGCGATCAGCACAAAAGCTTATGGAACCGCGCCTTTTTTGTCGGCTCGCTCACCGCCGCCATTGCCCAGGGCTGGATGCTCGGCGCCTATGTCAGCGGCCTGAGAGGCGATACGACCAGTCTGATTTTTTCCGCCCTGATCGGCCTGACCTTACCGGCCCTTTATCTGGTGTTGGCCTGTGGCTGGCTGATGATGAAGGCGGAAGGATCACTGCTAACCAAGAGCATTGCCTGGGCCCGGGGCGCAATACTGCCTATGGGCCTGGGCCTGTTACTGGTGTCCATCGCCACCCCCCTCGTCAGTAACGAGATCGCCGACAAATGGTTTAGCTTTCCTAACGCGCTGTATATGGCGCCCATTCCCCTGCTCAGCGCCGCCTGCTACGCGGGCATTGTGATGCTGCTGAGAGACGACAACGGCATCTACCGCGGCCGAGGGTGGCGCCTGTTTGCCGCCACCGTCGCCATATGTGTGCTGGCCACCCTGGGTCTGGCCTACAGTATTTTTCCCGACGTCATCATCGGTCAGATGAGCATCTGGCAGGCAGCGGCCTCCGTTAAATCACTGACCTTTACCCTGGTTGGGGTCGTGCTTACGGTGCCGGTGATTCTGGTCTATACCGTGATCGTGTATCGCGTCTTCCACGGCAAGGCGACCGCGCTGAGTTACGAGTAGTCTGCCGGGCAGTGTCGAGTGTCAGTGCCTGCGGGGTATACTGTTGGGATTAAGAGCGGACGGCAATCACAGATGGACTCAGATTGGGATAAAAAACGCAAAGCGCTGATCAGCCGACTGCGACGGGTTGAAGGCCAGCTCAGAGGCATCCAGCGGATGATGGAGGAAGACCAGGATTGCGAGCGAGTGGCCCAACAGCTCTCCGCTGCCCGCAAGGCCCTGGACAAGACCTTTTTCGAGACCATGGCCTGCGCCCTGCAACAGGAAATTGCCAAGCACGAGACCAACGAAGGCGCCACCGACGACCAGATCCGCCATATCACCGCGCTGCTCAGCAAATACGCCTGATCACCACTACGCCCCACCGCCTGCCACGGGCCGCGTGGTATTGCTGTTCTCGGTTTTTGCTGCCGACCATGCCATTTATGACATGGATTTCTGCCATAAATGACAAAACCTCGGATTAGCGTCTGGATACCGAGCACTAAAAACGCTGCTAAAGTAAACAAAAACAATATCTTGAGTGAATTCGGCAGTGCCGGGCCTAGCTGGCACGATTTGTGTTATATCTAAATAGAATTATCATATTCCATATTTGCATAACACGGCTTGCATGCCAGCCCCGAAGGAGAAACACCATGGACTACCGCCCGGTTCCCTTTTCCGTCGACCTCACCCAGGTACCCGAGGTAGTGCCCTTTTTTGACGAACCCACCAACACCTTCTCCTATGTGGTGAAAGACCCATCGTCATCAGCCTGCGCGGTGGTAGATTCGGTCATGGAGATTGACTATGCCTCAGGCCGGCTCACCCTGGAGGGTGCCGACCGAATCATTGACTATATCCGCCAGCACAACTTGAATCTGGAGTGGATTATAGAAACCCATGTGCATGCCGATCACCTGTCGGCAGCGCCTTATATTCAAGAGCAGCTCGGCGGCAGAATCGGCATTGGCGCCGACATCATTACCGTGCAGCAAACCTTCGGTAAAATCTTCAACGAGGGCACCGAGTTTGCCCGGGACGGCTCCCAGTTTGACACCCTGTTCGCCGATGGCGACCAATACCAGATCGGCAATCTGATCTGCCACGCCCTGCACACCCCTGGCCACACCCCCGCGTGCATGAGCCACGTGATGGGTGACGCCTGCTTTGTTGGTGACACCTTGTTCATGCCCGATGGCGGCACCGCACGAGCAGACTTCCCCGGCGGCGATGCCCGAGTACTGTATAGCTCCATCCGCCGCTTACTCAGCTTACCCGCTGCGCTGCGGCTGTTTATGTGTCACGACTACATGCCCGGCGGCCGTGCCGTGGAGTTTGAGACCACGGTGGCCATACAGAAGGCGGCCAATATCCATGTTCACGACGGCATCAGCGAAGATCAGTTTGTGCAAATGCGCGAAGCCCGGGACGCCACCCTCGGCATGCCCCGGCTCATCTTGCCGTCCCTGCAAATCAATATGCGGGCGGGCCATCTCCCCCCCAGCGAGAACAATGGCACGGTGTATCTCAAAGTCCCGCTGAATTTGCTGTAAGGGAGGCTGCGCCATGACCAATTTTAAGACCTTGACCGACACGCTCACCGTGTCCGGGCAACTTTCCCCGACAGATATAGCCACCCTGGCCCAGCAAGGTGTGACCACCCTGATTTGCAACCGCCCCGATGGCGAGGGTAGCGATCAGGTGAACTTTGACGAGATTGAGCAAGCGGCCACTGCCGCGGGTTTGCACTGCCATTACCAACCCGTGATCTCCGGCAAAGTGACCGACGAACAAGCTGCCGCATTTGGCGCATTAATCACTGGCCCAGGCAAAGCCCACGCCTACTGCCGTAGCGGCATGCGCAGCACCACTCTGTGGGCGCTTAGCCAATCCAGCATACTGCCAATTAATGATATCGTTAGCATTGCCAAACAAGCAGGCTTTGATATGACCGGCATCGCCGCCCGAATTGCCGGTCTCAGCGATATAGACGACGCCCATCAACTCGGACAGTACGACGTGGTCATTGTGGGCGGCGGCGCAGCGGGTATTGCCACAGCGGCCAGCATTAAAGCTCGCTGCGAAGAAGTAAAGGTGGTCATTATTGACCCGGCAGACGTGCATTACTATCAACCCGGTTGGACCTTTGTTGGCGCGGGCATTTTTAGTCCCGCTCAAACCGCGAAAACCATGGCATCACTGATCCCCCGGGGAGTGGACTGGATCAAAGCGGCGGTGGCCGCCTTTGACCCGGCGCGCAACACCGTTATTCTCGAAGGCTGTCGATTGCTGCGCTATCAACGGCTGGTAGTGGCTCCGGGTTTGAAACTGAACTGGGACGGCATCGAGGGGCTGAGCGACACCCTTGGCCGCAATAGCGTCACCTCCAACTACCGCTTTGATCTGGCGCCCTACACTTGGGAGCTGGTGCAAAATCTGCGCCGTGGTACGGCCCTGTTCACCCAACCACCGATGCCGATCAAGTGCGCCGGAGCACCTCAAAAGGCCATGTACCTGTCGGCAGATTACTGGCATCGGCAGCAGCATCTGGCCCAGATCCAGGTCGGCTTCTACACCGCCGGTCCCGCCCTGTTTGGCGTGGCCGACTATGTTCCTGCACTGATGAAATACGTGGACAAATATCAGGCCGAGCTGAATTTTAGTCACAAGCTGGTGAAGGTTGACGGTAGCACCAAAACCGCGTGGTTTGAGACGGGCACCGCCGATGGCCAAACCACGATCGTCGCGCGCGAGTTCGACCTGCTTCATGTCTGCCCACCGCAAATTGCCCCGGACTTTATTCGCAACAGCCCCTTGGCCGACAGCGCAGGATGGGTCGATGTGGATCAGAATACCCTGCGCCACAAGCAGTTCGACAATATCTGGTCACTCGGCGATGTCATGAATGCCCCCAATGCCAAAACCGCCGCCGCGGCGCGCAAACAGGCACCGGTGGTGGCCAACAATCTGCTTGCCGATATGGGCAAGCTCCGCGGCATCGCCCACTACGACGGCTACGGCTCCTGCCCTCTCACTGTCGAGCGGGGCAAAATTGTCCTGGCCGAGTTTGGCTACGGCGGCAAACTATTACCCAGCATGCCAACCTGGCTGCTCAACGGCACCCGACCCAGCCGTCTCGCCTGGTTTCTGAAAGAACGGATGCTGCCACCGATTTACTGGAAGGCCATGCTGCGCGGTAAAGAGTGGTTGGCAGAGCCCGTCATTAGCGATGCGGCCCGCCAATGACGGGCCGCATCGCATTGTGTGGAGCTTCGCTACGATGAATCAGCTCACTCGCTATCTGCCCATTCTGGCATGGGGGCGGCAGTACAACCGCCAGACCCTGGTGAGCGATATGCTGGCAGCGGTGATCGTCACCATTATGTTGATCCCCCAGTCACTGGCCTATGCACTGCTGGCGGGGCTTCCCGCCGAGATGGGGCTTTACGCCAGTATTTTACCGTTAGTCGCCTACGGCATTTTTGGTACCAGCCGGACGCTGTCGGTTGGCCCCGTAGCGGTGGTGTCACTGATGACGGCCTCGGCGGTGGGGCAAATTGCAGCAACCGGGTCAGTAGGCTATCTCGAGGCAGCGATGTTGCTGGCGCTCATGTCGGGCCTGTTTTTGCTGGCCATGGGACTGCTGCGGGCAGGGTTTCTGGCGAACTTTCTCTCGCACCCGGTCATTGCCGGATTCATTACTGCCTCGGGGATTATCATCGCCTTTAGCCAGCTCAAGCATGTTCTGGGCATCAGCGCCCACGGTGAAAACCTGCTGCAGATGCTGATCAGTCTCGCCCGCCATTTAGGGGATACCAATCCCATCACCGTCGCTGTGGGTGTACCGGTGCTGGTGTTTTTATTCTGGGTGCGCAGCGGGCTCAAACCGCTGCTGGTCAAACTCGGCATGGCTGACTACCCGGCCAGCCTGCTGGCCAAGACCGGGCCGGTGCTGGGGGTGGTTGCCACCAGCGTGGCGGCCTATTATTTCGGCCTCGGCGAGAAGGGCGTTTCACTGGTAGGCAAGGTCCCGGTCGGGCTGCCCAACCTGCAGATTCCGGCACTGGACAACCCAGCCTGGAAGCATCTGCTGGTATCGGCAATTTTCATTTCCATTATCGGCTTTGTGGAGTCGGTGTCGGTGGGCCACACCCTGGCCGCCAAGCGCCGCCAGAAAATTTCGCCAGACCAGGAGTTGATCGGCCTGGGCGCTGCCAATATTGCCTCGTCCTTCTCGGGCGGCTATCCGGTTACCGGCGGCTTCGCCCGATCTGTGGTGAACTTTGATGCCGGCGCGGTCACCCCTGCGGCAGGCATGTACACCGCTGGCGGCATTGCCCTGGCCGCGATTTTTTTCACCCCCTATTTGGCCTATCTGCCCACCGCCACCCTCGCCGCCACCATTATTGTTGCGGTGCTGTCGCTGGTGGATTTGAGCATTTTGAAAAAAACCTGGAATTACGCCAAATCGGACTTTATTGCGGTGGCGACTACGCTTCTCGTCACTCTCGGACTGGGGGTGGAGACGGGTGTCGCCTGCGGCGTCTTCGCGTCATTGGCTCTGCATCTCTATAAAACGTCCAAGCCCCATATGGCGGTGGTCGGCGAGGTCCCCGGAACTGAGCACTACCGCAATGTCAATCGACACAGGGTGATTACCCACAGCGACATCCTGTCCCTGCGAGTCGATGAAAGCCTCTACTTCGCCAACGCCAGCTACATTGAAGACCGCATTTACGCCCTGTTAGAGAGCCAGCCGGAGGTACGCCATGTGGTATTGATGTGCACTGCGGTCAATGAAATTGATCTCAGTGCCCTGGAGGCCCTGGAGTCAATCAATACCCGCCTGATCGACCACGGAATTAAGCTGCACTTGTCCGAGGTAAAAGGCCCGGTGATGGATACCCTGCAGCGCAGCCACTTTCTGCAAGACCTGAGCGGCCAGATATTTTTGAGCCACCATCAGGCGGTAACCTCCTTAAGCCGCCACCCGGCCACCCCCGGCACCGGCCCCAGCCAAAATTGGGATATCTAAGCTCGCTAGCGCTGAAAGACGGGACCAGGATGGATGCGCGGCGAGCTTACCCACAAAATCGTTATCATTCGCACACTGGCAGCCCCTGCGATGTTAGGATAACTTCGCAAGTGACCTTACACGCCACGCAGTCTGCGGCAGTCTCGGGTCTGGTGGGCGGCGATCGCTGAATTTGTCGCCTGAGAAACCGCAGGGATCAGGCAATCATGTTGTCTAGCGTATTCGATAAACTCACTCCATTGCTGGACGCCTTCCTGCCCGGCGAGGTTCGCCGTTCGCCCTCAAAGCGTCACCGACACCGCTTTGCCGTGCTGGTCATTGCCATCACCACCCTTTATCTGCTGTTAGTTGGCCTCGTCGTGGCCAGAGTCGCGCCAGATGGTGTGCCTGCAGCGGCACTGCTCGGCAATTTTCGTCTGTTGGTCGTGGCCGGAGCGGCCTTTGCACTGTTTGTGTTGCGCCGATATCAGCAGCGCGTGATCGCATTAAATCTGTATATGGCTGCCCTCGGTTTCGGCTTTATTTACGTTATTGCCAACTCCGGGGGAATGGCCTCCCCGGTGAACGTGTGTGCGCTCGCCCTGCCGCTCATTGCCACGCTGGGGATTAATGCCCTGGCAGGCGTGATCTGGACGGGCATTGTTGCCGCAGCCTGGTTCTCGATAAATGCGCTGGCCGATGGCGGGGTCGAATGGCAAAACCTGCTCAACGAATCGACGGTGCACAACGCCAAGCTGCTGGCGCTGTTCTCCACCCTGGGGTTAATCTCCATGGCGGCTGTTTATTTCGATATCAGCTCTCGCCAGCTTAAAAACCGCTATCGCCATGAGCATGGCCTGGCGCTGCATATGGCCAATCACGATGCACTGACGAACCTCGCCAATCGCCGCCATTTTATTCGTGAGTTGGAACGCCATATCAACGCGAGCACCCAACCGCTGTGCCTGATCTACGTTGATCTGAATTACTTCAAACAGGCCAATGATCAATTCGGCCACCACGTGGGTGATGAGATTCTGCGTCAGTTTGCCCAGCGCCTTAAAAACAGTGTTCGCAACGATGACCTGGTCGCCCGGATGGGCGGCGATGAGTTTTGCATCCTGATCCAGGGGATCAGCGACGACAGCGGCGCCCGCCAGAAAATGGCGCAAATCAAGGAAAAAATCGGCGGCGAGATGCATATTGAAGATTTTCACCGTGCGCCCAGTGCGAGCTTGGGCTATGCCCTCTACCCCAAGCATGGCCGGGACTATGAAGTGTTACTACAACACGCCGATCACAGCATGTACGAAGCCAAACGCGATCGCCGGGGCACTGCCCCGAATTCGCCACTGAATCCAAACACCGACGACGCCCAGACCCGACATTAGCCCGTTGCCGGGTCAACCGGCGCGGTATTGATCCGCACTGCCGCACGGTCACGTAACAGTGACATGAATACACTCCACTTGCCCAGTCACGCCAAACCCCCTCTGCTGCTGCGCCTCTGGCGGCCGTTGCTGTTCGGCTGGGCGCTTCTTAGCGGCACCCTATGGGTCATTCTGCCGGCGGGGCACTTACTGCAATTGACCCCACTGATGTGCGGCCTGTTGCTGACCAGCGTTGGTATTACCTTGCTCACCGCGTTGAAGGTGGCCAGTAAAGATCACCGCCATATTCCCGGCTTCTTCACCATTCTCATCTCAGCGCTGGCCGCACCCGTGGCCGCCCTCGCCTTCGGTGTGGAAACCGCCGCCGTGCTCCAGCGCCACCCGGAAACCCACCTGGCTGGCTTGCTGTGGACCATCTGCTCGATGGGCGCGGTGCTCACATTGGTGGTGAGCCGCTTTCTCTGCGCGATGGTGCACGAGCGCCGCCAGGTGTCTGCGGGGAAATTCCAGATGTCTTCGATGAGCCATCCAATGTCTTCGACCAAGACCGGGGAGAGCGCTACCAAACACCAAGCTTCCACTCTCATACAGCGCAATCTTCCGGCCGATACCACGGGCCCAAGCGCTCCTACCTCTACCTTCTCAGGAAAGTATCCACCTCGCGGTTCACTGGCTGAGAATCACCCACCGCAATAGCGGCAAGCCCACCACGCTCAAGACCCCGATCGCCACCAGGTTAATCGCCAGCCCGCAGCGGATCATGTCGCCGATTTTCAGTTGACCACTGGAGAACACCACGGCATTGGGCGGTGTTGCCACCGGCATCATAAAAGCGCAGGACGCTGCGAGCGCCGCGGGTGCGGCAAACAACAGGGGCGAAACCTGCTGGGCCACTGCCAGCGCGCCGAGAAGGGGCAAAAAGGCCGCCGCTGTCGCCGTGTTGGAGCTGACCTCGGTGAGAAACAGAATGACCGTCACCACCATCGCCACCACGAGCAATAAGGGCCAGGCGGTGAAGCTCGCCATGCTATTGGCAATCCACACCGCCAGGCCGCTACTCT
The DNA here is from genome assembly GCF_023702635.1 of Spongiibacter taiwanensis. Classification (NCBI taxonomy): domain Bacteria; kingdom Pseudomonadati; phylum Pseudomonadota; class Gammaproteobacteria; order Cellvibrionales; family Spongiibacteraceae; genus Spongiibacter; species Spongiibacter taiwanensis. The sequence goes on along the minus strand of NZ_CP098455.1, from coordinate 2,159,170 downwards.
GAATCACACCCGCCAAGGCCAGCCCACCGCCAAACAGCAGCAGAATTCCCCAGGGTATGTTCTCTGCGGCACTCCAGTTTAGTAAGCGCTCGCTTCCAACCCCTGCAGGCGATAAGAACAGCACCAGCGTCGCGGCAATGGCAATCACGGTGTCGTCCAACCCCGGTAACCACCGGGCTAGTAAAGGTCGAAATATCCACGCCGCCGCGGTCAGCCCAAACACCCATAACACCCGCATTTCTGCGCTCGACATCGGCCCCAGTGCCGCCCGCTCTGCGTCGAGGGCCAACCCTGCCCGATCCATTGCCCTGGGCAGCGGCCGACGGCACAACCACCACCAGACAAACAGTAACAACATGGTGGCAACAGGAAGGCCCACGAGCATCCATTGACCAAAGCCCAGATCGATTTGATGGCTGTCTTTTAAATACCCCGCTAACAGCGCATTGGGCGGCGTACCAATCAACGTCGCTACACCGCCGATGCTGGCGCTGTAAGCCACCCCCAGCAGCAGCGCCACCCGGAAATTTCGGTCCGCGGGTTCATCGCTGGTTCGCTGGCCGATCACCGAGAGCGCAATCGGCAGCATCATCACGCTGGTTGCCGTATTGCTCACCCACATGCTCAAAAACGCCGTCGCCACCATAAAGCCGCCGATCTGTGCCCGAGCGCTAGTACCCGCCGATGACAAAATCAGCAGCGCGATGCGGCGATGCAAATGCCAACGCTGCATCGCCATACCGAGCATAAAACCACCGAAAAACAGGAATATGATGGGGTGCGCGTAGGACGCGGCCAGCGTCGACAGTGACGCCATCTCCAGCAAAGGTGCCACCACCAGCGGCAACAAACTCACCGCCGCCAGAGGCAGTGCCTCCGTGGCCCACCAGCTTGCCATCCAAAGGCCGAGGCCGGCCACCTGCCAGGCGGTGGCAGACAAGCCCCCGGGCGGGTCGAGCAGCAGGGTGATCAGAAATAGCGTTGGGCCCAGCGCGGTGCCGATGGTTTTTGCGCTGGAAGCGAGGGTTGTTGCCATGCTGGCGTCGGCCTTGGGGTTAGTTTTTGTGGTGGGATCGGTTTATAGGCTAGCACTTTTTGGGGGGTGAGGGCTTTGGCCCTCGCGGTTGGGGAGAGGTGGGGTTTTGGGCGCTCTGTCGGGTTATCTTCATTTTCTGGAAGCATTTTTTCGCCCAGCTGGGCGACTTACTTCTTTTTATGTGAAAAAGAAGTAAGCAAGAAAAGCACACCTGTATGATTCAGATACATGGGTAACACATTAGGGTTACACTTTTATCGTCCAATAGGGGAAGGCTTTACCGCCAACATTGCGCTGGTTAAAGCCACCCAACCTAATGGGTCCAAAGTAGATATCCCAAATTCCATCGTCAACCTGCTCAAGTCCCACACGCTCACCTTTGAGGGAATGGGACACATAGACCTGCCCGCCGCCCCAATAGATTGTGCCGCTGCGAAGCGCTGTAACACGCCTGAGGTACGCTAAGCGCCAGTGATTCGTGTGGGCGCTGCTCATTGTAGTCTCGCCGAAAGATATCCATACAATGCTGCTGAGCTGCCATCGTGTCAGCGACGGGCTTGGTGACGACCTGCTTCATGGTCCGATGCATCCGTTCATGGCGCCCATTTTGTTGGGGCATTCCCGGTTTGATGCGCTCGGGCACAATGCCCAGCCGCACCCACCAGACCGACAAAGCAGAAAGGCCCCCTGGCGCTTTGCTGGCGAAGGGAACCCCATTGTCACTGCGAATTCGTCGAGGCAGCCCATACTCTTTGAATAGCTGCTCAAAGACTTGCTTAGCCGCCTTTGTTTCGGTTCCCTCAAGCCCCTGACAGCCCAATAGAAATCGGCTGTGATGATCCATCACCGTCAGCGGAAAGCACCACGGCCCGTGGCCAAGCTTGAACTGCCCCTTAAAATCCACACTCCACAAATCATTGGGGGCAGCGACCGGCGCAAAGGGCTCACGATAAGGACTGACCCGTCGCCTGGGTTGGCGGGCCTCAATCAAGCCGTGTCGCTTAAGAATGTTGTGAATGCTAGTGATCGACGGCACCGGTGTATCAGGAAACTGCTCTCGGAGCTTTTGCTGGATCTTCTTCGGGCCCAACGTCATACGACCGATACAACGAGACGCCACCACCGCCTGCTCAATGGCGTAGGGGATCGCCGCTGGGTGATGAAGAGGCCGGCGGCTTCGCTCTTGGAGGCCCTCAATGCCGGAGGCTTGGTATCGCTCGACCCACTTGTAGCCGGTCTTACGGCTGATGCCGTAGTAGCGGCATAGCTCAGCAAAATAGCGCCGACCACCGCGAAGATAATCGCTAATAAATAACACTCGTTCGTCCATCGGTTTCACATCTCGCCAAGGCATGAGCACCTCCTATCCGGTGCTCACTATTTAACCAATGTGTTACCTATGTATTTGAAACAAACTGTTACCTATGTTGTTGAACCCTACACACCCCGGCTGCGCTGCCGATGGCGAAAAGATGCCATCGGTTCCCTGCGCTCCTCATCCATCGCGGCGCAAAACAAACTCGCTACGCTCAAACAGTGTTTTGCTTATTTCCGCGATGGACTCCGGTGCTCGGCAGCTCCACAAGGGGGAAAGGCCGCAGCATCGAATCTGGTTGGATTTTAATGCTTCTACAAAATCAACAGGCACCGCCGAAGTCGAAAGAAAAACGTATCCCGTTCAAGGTGCGGGGGTTAATCCCCCTTTGAGCTCGGTGAGCATCGCAGGAATTTGAAGGGAGTCTTTTAGCGAGGACTGTTTGAGCCGCAGGCGAGTTCCGCAGCGTTCCCTTCAAATTCTGAGAAGCGCAACGCACCCGAAGGGCGAGCGATGGGGCGCCCTTTTTCTTGCCTACTTCTTTTTTGGCGCAAAAAAGAAGTAGGTCGCCCAGCTGGGCGAAACAAAGACTTTCAGCAAAATCATCAAACTCGACAGGGCGCCCAAAATAACGAATCACGAGACCCAATCAAACCAGCACACCCTCTGCCAAGAGAAATTCCCCAACTCCGGAGGGATACAACCTCCACTCCCCCCACTCGAATGTGTACCATTACCGGCAATGCAATGCCCAACAACCTAAGGTTAAAAAAGCCAACCTCGGAGACACCTCCAATGAACATCCGTGCTAAACGCACCACGTTTTTCAGCCTGTTGCTCGCCGCCCTGATGCTCAGCGGCTGCGGTATCAACAATATCCCCACCTTCGACGAGCAGGTGAAATCGGCCTGGGGTCAGGTGGAAAACCAATACCAGCGTAGGGCCGATCTGATCCCCAACCTGGTCAGCACAGTGAAGGGCTTTGCCGCCCAGGAAAAAGACACCCTGACCGCGGTGGTCGAGGCCCGAGCCAAGGCGACGTCGATTAACGTGAACGCGGAAGACCTGAGCAACCCCGAAAAGATGCAGGCTTTCGATCAGGCACAGAGCCAGCTCAGCAGCGCGCTCAGCCGCTTGATGGTGGTGGTGGAGCGGTATCCGGAATTGAAATCCAACCAGAATTTTCTGGCACTGCAATCCCAGCTGGAAGGCACCGAGAATCGTATCAGCGTGGCTCGCCGTGACTACATCAAGGCGGTGGAGAAATACAACACCGAGATTCGGACCTTCCCCGGTCGACTCTGGCACAGCGTGCTCTACAGCGACCTTGAGGTTCGCGAGAGCTTTGAAGCAACCGCCGAGAACGCCGAGCAGGCGCCGCAGGTAGAGTTCTGATGACATCTCCCCGCCGCGCCTTGTTACCCCTGCTGGCGCTACTGCTGTTCTTTGCCGCCAGTGCCCATGCAGCGCCTGACTTTCCCAAGCTCAGTGGCCGTGTGGTGGATAACGCCGACATGCTATCCATCGCCACCGAGCGTGAGGTTTCCAAAAAGCTGGCCGCCCATGAGCAGGCGACGGGAAATCAGGTGGCCGTGGTCACCTTGAAGGATCTTCAGGGAGAAACCATTGAGGATTACGGCTACCAGCTCGGCCGCCACTGGGGCATCGGCCAGAAAGACAAGGACAACGGCGCACTGCTGATTGTGGCAAAGCAAGAGCGGGAGATTCGCATTGAAGTGGGTTACGGCCTCGAAGGGCAGCTCACCGACGCGGTCAGTGCCCAAATCATCTTTCAGATTATCAGCCCGGCATTCCGGCAGGGGCAATTCGACACCGGTATTCGTCAAGGGGTCGATGCCATGCTGGAGGTGCTCGGCGGCGGCAAACTGGCGCCATCAAAGGCCAGCAAACCCAAGCAAGCACCACCGGCCCTGGGTGGCCTGATTTTGCTGTTTGTCATCTTGATGATGATCGGCGGGGGCCGCGGCGGTCGCGGCTTCCTTGGCGGAATGGTGCTGGGTTCGGTACTCGGCGGCGGCCACCGGGGCGGCTTTGGCGGTGGCGGTTTCGGCGGCGGCTTTGGTGGTGGAGGCGGCGGCTTCGGCGGCGGCGGTGCCAGCGGTGGCTGGTAATAAGCGAATAACGGAGAATTCATGAGCCTACTGACTCAGGCAGAACAACAACAGGTTAGCGATGCCATTCGGGCGGTGGAGAGCAAAACCGACGCCGAACTGGTCACCGTGCTGGCGCGCCAATCCGATGATTACAGCTACATCCCCCTACTGTGGGCAGGGTTGCTGGCACTGGTGCTGCCCGGCGCGATCAATTATTACCTGGCCTCCCTCAGCGCCCATCAGTTGGTACTGATCCAATGGTGCCTGTTTATCGTGTTGGCAATGGTGTTTCGCAGCCGCTGGTTTGGTGTCCAGATGGTGCCGCGGTCGGTGCGTCACTGGCGGGCCAGTAATATGGCCCGCCGCCAATTTCTGGAACAGAATCTCCATCACACCGAGGGCGAAACCGGCATGCTGATTTTTGTCTCGGAGGCCGAGCGCTATGTCGAAATTCTGGTGGACCGGGGCATCTCCCAACACATTCCCGATAGCCACTGGCACAGTGTAGTGGCGCGTTTTACCCAGCAGGTGAAGGCCGGTAAAACCTTGGACGGCTTTCTGTTTGCGATCGCCGCCTGCGGCGAAGAATTGGGGCGCACCCTGCCCGCCAGTCGGGATAAAAACGAGCTGCCCAACCACCTCATCATTCTTGACTGATGGCACTGGCATAGCAGCGGCAAAACTACCCAAGGGCGCCACTTGACGGCGCCCGAACCTCAGCCTAAAAATGCGCACCGCAATTTTCTGTGCACACTGTATGGCGTGGGTTTCCTTCGATATTTTTCGTACTCTGGGTTTTGCAGACACCCTGCAGATCAAGCCCGAGCAACTCTTTACATTTCGCGACGAGATCAGCAGCGCAAGCTGGGTGTTGTTCCCGGAATATTGGCAGCTCAACGCCCTCACCTACGGCTTGAAAGCGCGGGTCTTTCCCAGTGAAGCCAGCTATCGGCTGGGGCACAACAAAATCGAAATGACCCGCGCCTTTGAGCTGGTCGCCCCGGCCAACACGCCCTGCACCCGTATTGAAGCCAATACCCCGGAAAATGCCGATCTGCTATGGGCGGAAATGGCGCTGCCCTTTGTTGCCAAATTGCCCAAAGCCTCCCAGGGCAACGGGGTCTGGCTGATCGAGGACCGGGCCGACTGGCGCCGTTATCTGGCGCTCACCGATGTGCTCTATGTGCAGGAATATCTGCCGATCGACCGGGATGTGCGGGTCGTCATTGTCGGGGACCAGGTCGTGTGCGCTTATTGGCGCCAGCAGGCCGCCCAAGGCTTTTACAACAATGTCAGCAAGGGAGGCGTGGTTGATCACAGCCCGGTTCCAGCCCAGGCGGTCGAGCTCGCCCTGCGCCTGGCCACCACCCTTGGCATTGATCATGCCGGCTTCGATATCGCCCTGGTCGGCGAGCACCCCTATGTGCTTGAATTCAACCGCCTGTTCGGCAACCAGGGTATTCCCGGCGGTGATCGCAAATTGCGCGATGCCATCGTCGACTACCTGCTTCGTCAATCGGAGCCCACCGGCCCCCATTTTCCCCAGCGCCCTACCACGCCCCGGCGGCGACTCAAGCGGGTCGCCTAGCGCAAAGCGCACCTCCTGTGTGCTGCGCTGTAAGGAACTTTTGCTTGCCATCACTGGCCAAGAAGATAACACCCAGAAATCGTCCTACCGAGCTATAAGGAGGCGCAATGAGTGATCGAAATCATCTTGCCGGCAAACACGTGGCTATTCTGGCCACCGATGGATTCGAGCAAAGCGAATTGGTTGAACCACGCAATGCCTTGGCGGAAAGCGGCGCAAAAGTCGATGTGGTGTCGCCCAAGTCGGGCAGCATCACCGGCTGGCGTAAAGACAACTGGGGCGATACCGTCCAGGTTGATAAAACCTTGGACTTGGCGTCGCCCACCGACTACCACGCACTGATTCTTCCCGGAGGTTTGTTCAACCCCGATATGTTGCGCAGCAACCGCCATGCGGTGGAGTTCGTAAAGGGCTTTTTCGGTCAGGAAGAGATCAAGCCGGTGGCGGCTATTTGTCACGGCCCCTGGCTGCTGGCCGAGGCCGGTGTGCTGAAGGGTCGCACGGTAACCTCATACCCCAGTATCAAAACTGATCTGGAAAATGCCGGTGCGACCTGGGTCGACCAGGAAGTGGCGGTAGATCAAGGCGTGGTCACCAGCCGCCAGCCCGACGATCTGGCCGCCTTTAATCGCAAAATTATTGAAGAAATAGCCGAAGGGCGGCACGCCGCCTGATCGGAGAATAAGCCGGTGCCGGATGTTTCCGGCACCGGCTTATTCAAGTTTTAATATCGCATTTTTGTGGCATAGATATATCGTTAGCTAAGAAGAATCTTTGACTTCATCATCGGCGCTGGATTGAGTGGATGACGAACAAACCAGGCGCCAGCACGACGGGCCAGCATCTTGTGGAAGCCAGCATTAGGGTAGGTCGACTTGACGGATTTGATATCGGATTTCGACAAGCCAAAGGTCACCGCACCCAGGCAGGACTCCCCGGGTTCAAGCAGGGTGTCTATATGATCAACATTAGGGGTCAATGTCATCACGCGCTCCACGCCAGTTTTTTCGCCCTATGATACGACACTCATCCGCAAATGGGTGACGCAGTCAAACCGGCGCAGCACTGGTCAGGCATTGGATCAGCATGGCGAGATCATTCAGCCGCTGGGGCATTTCCCGGGCGGCAGACAGCTCATCGCCCGTGCCATGCAGGTCTGGCACATGGACAAACAGGGCGCGACACGCCGGAGAACAGCGCTGGCTAAACCGCAGCATTTCATAGTAGAGATGGTTACAGACATAGTCGCCGCAGTTGCTTGATAAGCCGACATCGACACCCAGGTCCTTCAGCTGCGTCTGCAACGCGGGCAGGTCCAGGTCGGAGGACAAGGTTGCTGGCCCCTTGTGGTCAATCCAGGGCACCGGGGCCCGGTAGCCGTCATTGTCGGGCAGGCTGGTGGAAATCTGGTTGATTGCCTGGGTCTCCAGCCGCAATTCGCGGATGCTGGGCGCCACCCCAAGCATGACAACAAGCTCTGGCGTTTGCCTTGCCACTGCGGCCTGCAATTTTTCCACCGACCGACCATAGACTGTGGGCAACACCAGGGTGTGCAGATCCAATGTTGCGGCCCACCCGGTGGCCGCGCGACTCTGGCTCAGCAGGGCCAAGCCCTCTACCAGCGTTTGCGAGCTATTGCAGACCAGCCCCCCGAAGGGGTCAAAGCCACTTATCACCAGTTTCATGAAGTTGCTCAACCTGTTGGACATTGCCAATCACAACGCAACACTGTGACAGACAAATGGCAGTTCATTCGGTGCTCGACCACACAACACGCTTTTCCATCCGGTAGCGCAGCAAGCGCTGACCGCGGCGCTCTACCCGTTCTTCGGCCACCACATCAAACCCCTGGCGGGCAAAGAAAGGCCGCGCCAATACGCTTGCGTCGGTGGTCAAATGGCTCACACCCCATTGAATCAGGCGTGCCTCCACATGCCGATACAGGCTCTTAGCAATACCGCGACGGCAGCATTCCGGATCAGTAAACAGCAAGTCGATATGCCCGTCGAGGCTGTATCCGATAAAGCCCAGCGACTTGCCCTCCTGCTCAGCTACCACTACCTGCAGCCAGGCCAGCCGGATTTGCCAAACCGTTAGATCAGGCGGCACTGGCGCCCAAGCAAATAACTCAGGCGGTGAGTATGCACTTACACCAAGGGTATGCACCGAGCGCGTGAACAAGGCCGCCAGTTCCGGCAAGTCGGTTTCCTTATAGACCCGCAACTGCATAACCGCATTCCTTTTTGGCAGGCTGACAATAGTGGTTGGAAATATGATCGGCACGACGGGCTAACTGAGCAATACCGCCAGCCCATCTTTGCTCTGCGCTTTGCGATATCGCAATATTTCCCGGCGCTGGCCGCCCGTTAACCCCAGGCGGTGTCGAGAGTTGCCCGAAACCGAAAGAGCGAGCGGGCGGTGCGGGGGCAGGTATGTCGCAAAAAGGGGAAGGGAAACCAGCGATTGCGGGCTGTCATTGCATGGATCAGCACGGCAAGCTCGTCGAGGCGCTGCTGCTCACCCGGCTCAAAGGAGAACTGCAGGCGCAGTTTCTCACCCTCATCCAGCGACCCGAGCCGGCGGAGCACCCAATCGCGCAGCGCTGCGCTCACTGGCAATACACCCTCCACAAACACCGTAATGCGCTGGGTCAGATCAACCTCTGCCCGCAAGGTGCAAAACCAGAACACCAGTTGGCCGGCGTCATCAAAGTCGCCCTCCCCGCGATCATCAATCACGATATCGATCAGGTCGCCCCGCTTACGGATTCGGCCATGCTCCAGGCCACCGTATTGGGCAAATAACAACGGTTTTAATGCGGCCATAAGCTCAAACAAGCGCAGGGGTGGAGATGGAAGCGCAACTCGTCAATTTTCCTCCGAACCCAATATGCCAACAACAATGGGATTACGCAGCAAGACTGCCAGGGAATCCAGTGCCTGCTGTCGCTCTGGGCCAACCGCGGGGCACTGGCGAATTCGCTGTTCAAGCTCCCGCAATGCCACCCGCAATTCGGCGTTCTGAACAGCAGCGGGCTGCGTCGGTGCCGTCGGCGAAAATTCACCCATTAAACCTGACAACGAAAAGCCTGCCTTGTCGGCAATGCGCGACCCCAGTGCAAACGCGGGATTGTCTTCGGTAGCGCCCACCCCCTCCCCAGCGCGGTCGGGGGTGATCGCTTTGATTCGCAATTGGAAATAGCGACTGTCTGCGGATTCCCGCACAGGGACCACCGCAATGACGGTAAACCAGGCTTCGGCCTCGCCGTGCAGATCAACCACCAAACGCTCTCCCTTAGAGGGAGGTACCAGCAAATCATCGGCGATGATGTTGCTACCCGCAATCACCCCCGAATAGGGCCCACGCGCTTCGTCCGGGCTGGCGCCAATCCAAAATTTATCTGGCATAGTGATTATTGCCTCGATTGTTTTATGGGGGCTGCCATCTCGCTCACTCCAGATACGCCTAATCTCGAGTCAGCAACAGGGTGGCCAGCAAGATCGCACCGATGCCAAGCCACTGCAACGGGGACAGTACCTCGCCCAGAAAGGCAAAGCCGATCAGCACGGCCACCGCGGGACTCACATACACAACACTGCTCAACTTACTCGGCGCAACCTGGGTGGCCAGCCAGCAATACAGCACATAGGCAATCCCGGAACCAAAAATCGACAGGTAGGCGACTTCCATAAACAAGCTCGTGGACCAGTGCCAATGCAAGTCGTCCCAGGAAGCGGTACAAACCAGTACCAGAAGCCCCCCTGCCACACAGCTCTGTATGCCAGCCGCCATCACCGGGTGGCAGTTGATTGGTCGGCGCCGCATCAACAATGTTCCTAACGCCATAGACATGGCCGCGCCAAGCACCGCCAATGCAGGTCCTATTGGCATCGCAATCGGGTCACTGCGACCTCGACTCAACACAACCAGCAAGCCCACCAAGCCGAGAAACAGGCTAAACCATTGCAATACTGTTGGGCGCTCGCCCCTTTTCCCCAATGCACCAAACACAGTAAGCCATACAGCCGAACTAGCCATAATGACTGCAGAAACGCCGGACGGGACCCATTGCTGAGCCCAAGTAACCGTCACACTGGCCACCACCAATACCAGTACACCCGACAAGCCCATCACCAGGTAATCATCCAGGCGAGTCGGCAGAGGCTTTCCCATCATTATCCCGGCGAGCAGCAATAATGGGCCAGCAAGCACCGCCCTGCTTCCCGCAATAAGCAATGGGGAGGCCTGATCGACCGCTAACGAGAGCGCTGCGTAATTTGATCCCCAGATCAGATAGATAGATAGGAATGCCAAGCCAATCTTGGGCAATGTGTTGTGCACAAATAGCAACCTGTTTAAATTGACTTGAACATCAACCTGAATAGACAAATACAGAGAAATTGTTTATTATCGACGCATTCACTAAAAGTTGACACATTGTCTTAATTGTAACGGGTAGCACACTTTGAATACAAAATTAAAGTTACAGGCTCGACCCACCAGAAAGACGCGCGCAAAACACGGTGGCGAAAAGCCCTCAGTAGAAGCAAGATTGCTGGCAGCAACAGAGCGCCTTCTCCAGCAAGGCAACAGCTTCGGCTCCATCTCCATTGAACAACTCACCAAAGAAGCCGGCATGGCTCGCGGCACCTTCTATCTGCATTTCAAAGATAAAGGAGAATTGGTGGCACGCCTGATGGATTTTTTCACCGAGGAAGTCACCTCGAGTTTTGGCACCTGGACAGAGAACGCCGAAATTGCCGAGCCCAAAGACGTGGCTGCAGCTGTGCGGGGGATGGTAAAGAGCTTTAAATCCCACGAGGCTATTATTGTCGCTGTTCGTGACACCATGCCCAACGATAATAACGTGGCGGACCTATACGAAAAAATGATGAACACCATCTCCGAGATGGCGATGGAATCAATGAAGGCAATCAAGCAACGGGGGTTGAGCCGGGAAAATGCCGACTATGACCGTGTCGGATTTGCTCTGGGCTGGATCGTCGGGCTGTACTGTACTTACTTTATCGACCGGCACAACACCAAAGAACTCAACCACGCCATCAACGCACTGGACTATGTCTGCCAGACCGCGATTTTTTCCGATGCGGCCCGAGAGCAGCTCGACTAACGCAAATTCTGATCTGTGGCGCTGACATAAGAACAATAATATCCCTCGCCACCTCGCTGATTTTCCACCAATTTCTGCTCTACTTCTCCGCCCCTACTTGTTCCCTGCCAGCTCAACAAACAGTTCAGCGTGCTAACCAAAAAAAACTTAAAGCGTTAGTTCACAAAAATGAACACCGTGACTATTTTTTGTTTCCACAAAGTGCTATAAAATTCACACATGACGCATTGCGTGAAATGCGTTTTAGTCACGATGTTAGATTCTAATAAGTATGTTGAGGATTCGATATGAAAAAGTCATTGGCTCTGGCTGCTGCATTGTTCGCTTCGACAACTGCGTCCGCGCAGCTGGCGATTCCCGTTATTGGCCAATTGGAAATCCCAGTGATTGGTCAGCTTGAACTGCCGGCACTGGGTGGCGGAATGGGCGGTCTGGATATTCTTGCTATTGGTAGTTTGGGCGGTGATGCAGATTTGTCCTCACTTCTGGACGTTGGCAATATCACAGACATGATCGAAAGTGACCCGCTGGGCGTGGTTGGTATTGGGAAAGAACTTCAGGGAATGGGCGCTCCCGCGCTGACCCCGCTTCTGCTGACAGTTTCACCCTTCGTTGACGCCGGCCCCGCACTGCCTCTGTTGGCGCCGCTGCTGAATGGCGCATCTCTACTACCCGGGCTGCCCAATCTCGATGGCTTCATGTAAAGCAAGTTTGCTGCGGCCCCGCCGCAAGTAAAAACCCCGCCGGTGCTCGGCGGGGTTTTTTTATGCCTTTATTTTTCCAACAAAAAAGGGGACGAAAGCGTCCCCTGAAAGGTGAGTCTTGGGGTGGACAAGACTCGGTGAATGATCGTTTTTTCAGTTACCTAGCGGAATTTGCAGACCGATCGAAAATACGGTTTGCTCAAAGTCGCCAGGAACGTCGAGGTCGACATCAGCATCGTTATATTCATCTTCACGATGACTAACGCGGTAGCGGGCCTCTGCGCGAATAGCAAAGCCATTCTTGCTGAATGGCAGCATGTATCCCACACCAGCATCGACGTTATAGGTGCTGAAATCTTCCTCATCGCCTTCAACCGGGTAGTCTTTGTAATTGCTGCCAGACAGACCAGCCGTTACATAGAGACCACTATTATCGAAGGGAAAGAGCAAGCCATTTAAGGCGATGGAGGTCAACTTGGTGCCATCGAGATCGACCATACCGGGGACGATTTCATAAGCCAGATGATCTGCTTTGTAACCCAGTCCAACAGAGAAACCGTTTCCCGTACTGAAATCGGTATCATCGTTGGGGCTAACAAATGCCATCATAGGCGCAATATATGAACCATTCTTCAGCGACATCTCTTCAGCGTGGGCACTGGCTATAACAGCCATGCCCAGTGCAACGGCAGAAGAAGCATTCACCAACTTACTTTTTAATTTCATAACTCTAACCTTTTAGCTCTGCGTCTAAGCGCGTTTATTGTCAACAGGTAATGCGTAATTGAGGCGTTTGATTACAGCTCCCAGGACAGGGTTAGACCATAAATGCTGCCCTGCGCTACCGTAAATACGCCGCCAAAGTCTGTTGAAATAACACCCTGGGTATAGAACTCATCTGTGAGGTTCTTACCGAATGCACGCACATCCATATTCCAAGGCACATAGGTATACTTCACAAACCCACCTACCAGCGCGTAATCCTCTTGCTCATACTTCGAGTCGTTGGATGCGCTATAGAAGAAACCATCGTTGTAGTAGTAGTCCGCACCCACTTCCAGCTCCGAGTTACCGAAAGACCAGAATTTGGTTAGGGCAACGGTTCCGGAAAACTCCGGTGTACGGGTTTGCTTGTTGCCAGAGAAGTCATTCGTGGTACTAAACAGTCCCGTCTCGCTATCGTAGCCGGCGGCATTGGTGTACTTACCAAAGGTCGCATCGATGAAGGCACCGTTAAGAGACAGAGCAAAGCCTTCTACTACGGAGGGGAACAGCTCAGTCACCAAGTCGAAGTCAAAACCTTTCGACGTTGCCTCCGGTACGTTCTCAAACGCCAGGGCGCCGCCACTGGTTAATGAAACATACTGCGTTTGCAGGTTGGTGATATCGTATTCGAAGTAAGCCGCGTTCAAGCTCATCAAACCATCGAACAACGTAGTCCGCAGGCCGATTTCCGCCGCATCGATTTCTTCCGAGTAGATATACTGGGCCGGCAAATACACCGCAAAGGCGTTGTAAGCATGGGCTTTCTCGGCCTGTTGCCAGGTCAAGAAGATCAAGGTGTCGTCATCAAAGGGACGGAAGTCCAGAGTGACTTTGGGATAGAAGCCCTTGGTGGTATCACGATTGGGTTTTGGCCGATCATCTTGATCGCGGGCGTCAAACTGCGTCCAGTCAACCTGGAAGGGAAGCTCGGTATCGCCAACCACAACCGCCACATTAGACTTGTACAAGCCCCGCTCTTCATCCTGATAACGTCCACCCAGCGTCAACGAGAACCAATCGGTAATCGCGGCAGTTGCCTGGATGTAATAGCCAGCAGACTCGGTTTCAACTTGGGCTTCTGCGCGAGCACGGTACAACCGCTCAGAGCCTAGCAGACTGCCCAGATCGAGTCCGAGGGGGCTGGTTGCCAATGCATCAACAATGCCCTGACGCACATCATTTGCCAGACCGACGTTGCCAACGGTTACCTCAACCGGGTTGAAACCCTGGACGTTTTCAAAGAAGAACGCACCCGCCGTCACGTCCAACCAGTCAGCCCAAGGGTGACCGTCGTTGGAGATCAACTGAATCTCCGCCTGGCTGATATCAGCAGGGTGTCCGGGTACGTCGAAGGATACCAATGGCTGAGTGGAGCCATCGAAGTCGTAGTTGTATAACAAGCTACTGTCTTGCTCACTGGCCAACAGCTTGATGTCCAGCCAAGGCGTATAGAAATTCAGCTGACCGCTGAATACCTTGGTATCAGCAACACCGTAAAGGCGCTCGTCAACATACACTTCGCGATCATCATCTGGCGGCGTGACACCTGAGGCATCGCCCAGTGGGCTGGGGTTCAAGTTCTGACCAATGGCGCCGTTACCTTGGCTGCGCGAACGGGTGAAGCCCAAATTCAACTCTGCCCATTCCACAGGCGCCCAGCGGGTTTTGATGCGAATACCGCGGTCGATCTGTTCGCGCAAGGGCTTACCGGCAGATTCGCCATCAAGGTGATAATCCTGTACCGAGTAGAAGGCACTCACGTTCACAGCAAAATCATCGGTGACCGGTACACTGGCATAAACCCGCGGCTTGATCAGGTTATTGCTGCCAACGGTCATGTCGATGCTGACTTGAGGCTCATTAAAATCGGGTGCCTTGTTGGTCACGCTGATCGCGCCACCGGTGGCATTACGGCCAAACAGGGTACCCTGTGGGCCTTTAAGAACTTCTACCCGCTCTACCCCGGCGAAATCCTGGATAAAGGTGGGTGAGAAGGGAAAGTACACGCCATCAACGTAACTGGCGATACTGGGGTCAGCGGTCAGAAACGCTTCCGTACCGATACCACGGAGGAAGATCGTTGCGTAGCCCGCCTGAGAACCTACATCGAGGCTAGGTACCGCGCGAGCCAAGTCCAACTGGCTCTCGATACCCCGTGACGCGAGCGCATCAGGCGAGAATGCCTGAATGGAAATAGGTACGTCTTTGAGATTTTCCTCACGTTTTTGCGCCGTAACCACAACCTCTTCGAGCATGGCGCTGCGTTTTCTTGGTTTTTCCTCTTGTGCGAAACCAGGAACGGCTTGAGCGGACAGCGTTACTGCTAAACTAATCACCCCTAACTTACTGCAAGACTGTTTTGACATCTCCAGCTCCCAACAACATTTATTAGTATTTTCTAATTTGAACCGCCCCGGCGATTAGCCGGGGCGGGGTTTTACACCGAATTACGCGGCAGCCTCGTCAGAGGAGGCTTCATCATCGTGGATGATGACCGCACCAGCGTCACCGTCCAGCGTGATGGTCGCGCCATCCGGAATCAGTTGCAGCGCGCCCGGGATCTGTACCCCTGGCAAGCCATACTCACGGGCCAACAGCGCACCGTGGGAGATCAAACCACCGGTTTCGAGAACGATACCTGTGATCAGCATGAACACCGGAGTCCAACCCGGGTCGGTTGCATGCACAATCAAGATTTCGCCTTTGTTTACCCGGCCAATCTGAGACAGCTCTTTCACCACACGCGCGGTACCGGTGACTTTACCGATACTGGTGGACTTGCCTTTCAGTACGCCATCACCAGACAGCTCGGGTACGTCGATGGCAGCGGCCAGACCTTTTTGCAGGTACTTGGGCGGATGCATAGCCTTGGTGTCGATGGCGTTGAAGTTCTTCTTACGCGCAGCGATTTTGGCCTGCATCAGCGGCATACGGTCGGTGGTGCCATCCAGAACCTGGTACAGCTCGTCCTGGGTCAAGAAGTACTCATCCTTCGGTCCGTGCAGTTTGCCTTGCTCGCGGCAGCGGCGACCCACCTCCTCGTAACCCAGCTTGATGGCATAGGTTGACCAGTCCATCACCTCGCGCTCGTTGTCGCGGAACTCCAGGCTGTTGTGGCTGAAATCGATCAGCGCACGGAAGGCCTCAGCCTTGAACTCGCCGTTTTCTTGCTCCAGCAGGTTCTGATATACGTGCTCGATGGATTCTTCCAGCTTAGCGGTCATTTTCTGTTCTTGTACGAAGGGGTCTGGTGTACCCATCAGTGCCTTGAACAGACGCAGGTCAACATTGACATCATCGTGGCGGCGATCGAAGTAAATATCCCGGTCAGGATGGCCACGGTGACCGCCCAGTTCCATGTGCTTGTTCCACATCTCCATGAACTTGGGACCATCGACACACTGCTCAACGTAGTCGAAGAAGCGCTCGTTGGGGTACATGTTGAACAGGGACAGCAGCTCAGGCGACTTGTAGATAAAGTTCGCCAGCGACCATACGCGGTGGTTGTCTTTGGTAGTAACGGTGGGGTTACGGGTACCGGTCATCAAGTCCATCATGATGGTTTCGCGATCGCCGGTGTACCAGTTCTGGGTCATCCAGCCGATCCAGCCCAGGGACTCACGCATGTACCACAGCAGACCGTTCCACGGTGGATCGTAAGAAGCCACTTCCAGGCGAACCACTTTGGCGATGTATTGCTTGAGCTCGAAGTCAGACATCGCACGCAATTCTTCCTGGCTCAGGGGGCGAGTCTCGTCGCGGTAGGTCTCGCTCTCGATGAAATCATCGCGAATGACCTCCCACCATTTGAAGCCCATGTCGGGACGCTCGTTCTCAACCTTCTGGAACATTTGCAGATAACGCTGCCAGTTAAAGGGCGCGTTCAGTGCTTCCTCATGCCATTCCATAGGGATCTTTTCCAGCAGGCCAGCACGCAGTTGCGGCGGCACGGCGGTTTTGATCATTTCCAGGTCGGTTTTGGCGTTGTGGTAGGAAACACCCTTGTTGTAGATCCACAGGCGGCGAGTGCTGTAATCCAGCTCGGGATAACCGAAGGCATGTACACCCACGCTATGACACTGGTTCAGACCCCAGCAGCGCCAGGAGAACATCAGCGGAGTGATACCACCGGTCCACATTTCTTCAGGGAAGTTACGCGACCAGACTTCGTCGAACTCGATGCCGTCGTTATTACCCTGCACACTGTTGGTGACATCGGCATCCCAAGAGAACTCAACCCCAGTGATGGGACGGGCTTGCAGCAGGTAGAACTGGCCATCCTGATAGGCCCACTCGATATCCTGAGGGAAGCCGCCGTAGGTTTCCTGGATATCCAGACCGAGCTGAGCCAGCTCCTGTGCCTGGGCATCAGACAGGGTGAATACCGCGCGCTTATCCTCTGCGGTTTCTTCTTCAACGGTGCCGTTGCCAGATTTGAAATCGCGGCTGATGGTGATTTCCTTGGTGCCCAGGGTTTTTTCCAGAATGCGCTTGCCCTGGTGGCGAATAATGTACTCATCGGGTGTCACAATGCCCGATACAATGGCTTCACCCAGACCCCAGCTGGAGTTGATCAGAATCTGATCCGTGGCAGTGTTCATGGGGTTACCGGTGAACATAACACCCGAGATTTCAGACTGAACCATGGTCTGAACCACGATCGCGATAGAGCTGGTGAAGTGGTCGAAACCTTGCGAGTTGCGGTAGAAGGTCGCACGGCCAGTCCACAGTGAGGCCCAGCAGCGCTTAACCGCGTCGATCACATTGTCGACACCGCAGATATCCAGGTAAGTGTCGTGCAGACCGGCGAAGGAGGCGCCTTCCAAGTCTTCGGCAGTACCAGAGGAGCGTACCGCAACAAACACGCCCTCACCCATTTGGGTGTAAGCCGTCGCAATTTCTGAGGCCACACTGGCAGGAACATCTGTTTCAGTGATCAACTTGCGAATTTCGGCCGCTTTCTCTTCCAGCTGCTCCGCATTGTTGTAGTCCACGGTTTCCAGAATGGCGTTTACGCTGCTCTGGATTTTTTCCATGTGTTTGTTGTAACCCGTTGTGTTAACAACAAAACCTGGTGGTACCGTAAAGCCGGCGGCTGTCAGGCGACCCAAGTTGGCCCCTTTACCACCAACGATACTGATATCCGTTGCTCCTTCGTCTTTAAACCACACTGTGGATGTCGACATTGCACTTCTCCTCTTATTGATTGACGCCAATCCACACCCGCCTTACCGACGCCAGGTTGACGTTACGCTTGCTAGAGACGCTGCTTGGCCCGAGCCGAAGGACCGAAGCATGATTTTTATTTCCCCTACCCACTGGGAAGGTGTTTCTTTGAACCCCTTAACAGAGGCACAACCTCCGGAAGCCTGCGACACACTTACGTGAGATAACAAAGGCCTGGTCGAGCATCAGCGCAGTGCGGGCGTCATGAAGCCGAGCGCCAAAATCTGGCACCCTACCTCAGAAAAAATTACGCCTGACGACGGCTAAGCTGATATAGCGCTGCAAGCCGGAAGAGCAATCTTTGCCCTGTTATCGTTGTTATCGCGTTGAACCGTGACACGTATGACAACCCATAATGAACATCGTGTCAATCTTTTATGAATCACTAGTTGGTTTCTTTCAGCTAATCAATTTCGTTAAATAAGTTGATCTAATTAATTGTTTTACATGAACAAAAAAATTATTTATTGAATTTTCGCGGCGCGCAACTAGCAAAAATAATCGATAAATTTTGTAACCTGCGAGTAAAAAATACAGGCCTTAAACCACTTTCCACCCAGTCAAATATCAAAATAGGGGTATTTACCTACCCCGAACTGCTTTTAAAAAATGCACACCGTGTTCATACTTTATTTACTTCTAGGTTGAGTCGTGCGATTTTACTGCCGCCCAAAATAGGGCACTCGATACGCAACCAGAATTGCACACGTGATAACACTAATTAAAAAGTGAGGAGCAACTCCATGAGAGCAAAGTTCAACCCCCTCGTCTCCGCTATGCTAGGTCTTGGGCTGGCCGCCCCTGCCACATCCGTGTTGGGCAGCAATCTGGCACTGGAAGAAGTTGTGGTAACCGCCCAAAAACGCTCTGAAAGCGCCCAAGACGTTGGTATGTCAATTTCTGCCATGTCTGGTGAGGATCTAAAAGCAAACGGCGTCAGCGACCCCAATGATTTGGGCAAAGTCGTTTCTGGCTTCGTCTACACCAAAACCCCTCGAGGAACCCCGGTGTTCGCATTGCGCGGCATCGGCTTTGATGACAGCTCTCTTGGTTCGGCCTCCACCGTGGCGACCTACTTGGACGAAGTTCCTATGGCCTATCCGGTGATGTCACGCTTCACCATGTTCGATTTGGCTCAGGTCGAGGTTCTAAAAGGCCCCCAGGGCATCCTGTTTGGCCAGAACTCCACCGGTGGTGCGGTCAACTTCATTGCCGCGAAACCGTCTGAGGAGTTTGAAGCCGGCTTTGATGCTAGTTACGGGCGCTTCCAAACCCTTGAAACCTCGGGTTTTGTTAGTGGACAGATCACTGAAGGACTGACTGCACGCGCCAGTATCCAGGCCGTGCAATCAGGCGAAGGCTGGCAAGAAAGCTACACCCGCAATGACGAACTGGGCGAGCAGGATGCCTTCGCGGCCCGCCTGCTGGCGAACTGGGATGTGAATGATAAGCTGTCTATGCAGTTCGCCCTGCACGGCTGGGTGGATAAATCAGATACCCAAGCTGGCCAGTTGACCGAGGTGCACCACTCGGTGGACGCCACCTCCAACCCCGAGTACGACGCGTATCCGCGCTCACCAAACGACGCCCGCGCGGCGGACTGGGATGCCAACCCCGATCAACCACTGGTTCGTGACGACAGCTTTATGCAGTCATCCGTGCGGATCGATTACAGCCTGTCCGACAATCTGACGTTTACCTCCATCACCGCTTACTCGGACTACGAGCAGGACTTCAACCAGGATACCGATGGCTCCGACCTGCAGAACTTCAGCTTGAGCAACTTCGGTAGCATCGAATCCATCAGCCAGGAGTTCCGCCTGACCGGCGAAACCGACGCTGTGCGCTGGATCGTGGGCCTGAACTTCGCCGAAGACGAGACTGAAGACAACACGATTTACTACTTCGACGAGAACTCGGTATCGACTGCCTTCCAGATCGATGAGGCGATTTCAACCGCCAACCAGGACGTGGAAACCCGGGCTATTTTCGGTAACGCCGCCTGGGATGTGGGCGAAACAGTGACCCTGAACGTTGGCGCCCGCTACACCGAAGATGAGCGCAGCTACGTGGGCTGTACCGGCGATACCGGCGACGGCCAAATGGCGACAGCCTTTAATGCACTCTGGCTTGCGGTTTACCAGAGCAACAACAACCTGCAACCGGGCGATTGCACCACCGCCGATAACGGCGTTGCCGGCCTGGTTCGTCGTGAACTGGACGAAGACAATGTCAGCTGGCGCGGCGGCATTGACTGGCAGATGAATGATGATGTTCTTACCTATTTGAACATCAACAAAGGCTTCAAGTCTGGCGCGGTGCCCTCAGTTAACTCCTCTGAAGCCAAGCAGGTGAGCGTAGTAACCCAGGAGAGCGTGCTGGCTTACGAGCTTGGCTTTAAGAGCTCACTGATGGATTCGCGCATGCGCCTCAACGGTGCCCTGTTCCGCTACGATTACGAGGACAAGCAGCTGCGTGGCCGGATCTCTGACCCTGTGTTTGGCCCCCTCGAAACCCTGGTGAACATTCCAGAGTCGCAGGTTTACGGCGCGGAAATCGGCTTTGAGTTCCTGGTCAGTGAAGGTTTGACCGTGGCACTGAATGGCTCTTACACCCGCACTAAAGTCACCGATGATTTCATGAACTTTGACCCCTTGAACAATGAAATCAATTACAAAGGCCTGTCCTTCCCGCTGACCCCAGAACTGCACGTCTCTGCACGAGTCAGCTATGAGCGACCCATCAACGATCAGTGGCTCGGCTTTGTCAGCGTCAACGTGCTGCATAAAGACGAAACCACCGGCCTGTTTTATGACGAGGATGTCTTCGCCAACACGCAGATTTCGCCAGTCCTTCGCCCCGGTGAAATGGCTGACCCTGACCTGCTGAAAGTGGACGGCTACACCACCGTAGACATGCGCCTGGGTGTACAGTCTTCCGATGGCAAGTGGGAAGCCGCGCTGTGGGGCCGCAACCTGACCGACGAGTACTACTGGAACAACGCGACCCAGGGTCTGGACAACTTCTACCGCCTGTCCGCTATGCCGCGCACCTATGGTATCTCGGTGGCTTACCGCTTCTGATCAACCCCACCCATAACACCACTCCCTTGGGCTGCATTTGCAGCCCTTTTTTGCTCTTTACCGCTGTGGTTTTTAATTGTGGCGGGCATAGCCGCCCAGCTCACCACGGGGCGAAAACACCCATTGCCAGAGCTGAATATCCCGCGCCCGAAATGCCCCGGCGCAACTGAGTAAGTAGTAGCGCCACATGCGGTAAAAGCGACTATCAAATTTATCCGCCAGCCGGTCTGGCCACGCCAGCTCAAAATTGCGATGCCAGGCCATTAGCGTCTTATCGTAATCGGCGCCAAAGTTATGCAAATCTTCGGTGACGAACAGCGCATCGGCCGCGTCGCCAATCTGCCCAATGGATGGCAAATCTCCGTTGGGAAAGACATAGCGATCAATCCACGGATCAACCACTGAATGACGACGGTTCTTGCCGATGGTATGGAGCAGCATCAAGCCATTTTCCTTCAGGCAACGTCGTGCTACCTGCATAAAAGCAGCATGGTTTTTGCGGCCAACGTGCTCGAACATGCCCAAGCTGATAATCCGGTCGAACTGGCCGTCAATCTCACGATAATCCTGCAGGCGAAACGTGATAGGGAGGCTGGCGTATCGCTGTTGCGCCCACTCGGTCTGTTCTTTGGACACGGTCACCCCAACGCATTCCACACCGTAATGCTGGGCGGCATAGGACATGAAACTGCCCCAGCCGCAGCCGATATCAAGCACCTTCATGCCGGGTCGCAGGCCCATTTTTTTGCAGACCAGATCCAGCTTGTCGGTCTGGGCTTGCTCGAGGTTGGCCGCAGTTTTCCAATAACCGCAGGTGTAGGTCAGGCGGGAATCCAGCATGGCCTCGTAGACCTCATTACCAATATCGTAATGCTGTTCGCCGACCTGAAATGACCGAGACAGGCTTTGCAGATTGAATAGTCGCGCGCGGAGGGAGTCGAGCATCACCTGCCGCGGCCTGATTTGTTGATCAATGCCGTGGCGCAGAATGCGAAAGAAAAACTCGTCGAGGCGACGGGCATCCCACTGCCCCGCCATGTAGGCTTCACCTAAAGCAAGGTTGCCCTGGGTGATCAGTTTCGGGATAAAGCGCTTGTCGTGGAGTTGAAAATCCCAACTACGCGAGCCATTGATTTCAATATCGGCCTTGTTCAGCAGGGACTCAAATAGCGCGTAGGGGCTACCGCGAAACCCCCGGTTTTCTTGTCGAGTTTTTGTAAGACTGCCCACTGCGTTGCCTCCTCATACCTTGATAGGTTTGAATGAATGCTGTGCTCAGTTTCCAATAACGACTACAGAAATTTTTCAGCAAATTTTAGGCCGATCGGCGCTCCAACTGCGAAACCGCGTTAACAAAATTCTGCGCCAAGAGCAGAATCATGTCGATTTTCAAACTGCGATGCTTTTCACGGAAGCGGTCTAACTGCCTGAAATTGGCAGGTATTTAACCAACAAGAGAGAGGGGAATAGCAGGGGAAGCACAGAAACTAACGTCGCTTTGCGCTCCACTCGGCAAGGAGTATACCGCCCAAGACAAAGGCCAGTGCCGCGATGTGGTAAAGATGTAGCACCTCACCCAGCACCATCACCGCGAGCACCGCACCAAATACCGGCACCAGATTAATAAAAAGGTTAGCGCGATTGGCACCGATTAACTCCACACCGCGAATATAAAAGGACTGGGCAACCAATGAAGGGAACAGGGCAATGTAGGCCAACACACCCAGACCCATCGCATCGGGCACCTGTGCATTGCCCTGCTGCCATTTCAATAACGCCAACGGAACAGCGCTTATCATGGCGGACACCGACAGCAAGGCAATGGCAGAACGCCAATGAAAATCTGGCTTGAACCGCAGCGCCAGCGTGTAGCCACCATACAGCACCACCGCAGCCAATATTAAGGCGTCGCCTTTGTTGAGATGCAAATGGCGCAGCACCTGCCAATCACCCCCGCTTACCGTAATAGCGACGCCGACCAGGGTCAGACTAAAACCCACTAACTGCAGCGGGTTAAAAGGCACCCGAAAGAACAGCAGGTTGCCCAGAAACACCAGTAAGGGCATCGCCGACTGGGTAATGGTGACGTTGATTGCGGAGGTGTGATTCAACGACCAATAGAACAGCGCATTGAAGCCGGTAAAACCAAAAGCACCAAGCGCAAACATCAACCGCCAGTGCCGACGAATCAGCGCCCGATCCCGGCGTAGATCGGGCCAAGCGAATGGCACGATGACGGCCACGGCAACCACCCAACGCAGCAAGGTGAGCAGCATTGGCGATACGTGGCCCGCTGCCAGCTTTCCGGCAATGGCATTTCCCGCCCAGATCACGGCGACCAGCAACAGTACGGCGTAGGGATTATTCGTTAAGGCTTTCACAAAGATAAATGGCTGGCAGCGGGGTGGGCATCATAACAGCCGGCGGCCGGGCGCGCCGCCCGGACCGGGCAGGTTTCGGTAATTGCTGTCAATAATCAGGTCATTCGGCAGGTTGTCTGATCGCTGCCAGCCCGACGTCAAATGATTGCGGATCGGTTTCCTCGGCCATAGCATCTATCAAAGCCCAGCGGATCGCACGATTCAATTTCCGAAAAACGTCTTGCAATAGCAAAGCCGATTTCCGGGCGGGCTATTCTCGAGGTGGCGGAATAACGTTGGGCTAACTGGTTGAGTTTGAGATCTTTTCCCAGGACGAGCCACTGCCCCGAATATTTTTCACCCATTCACACTACAAACCAATATTTTTTGAAGAGGAAATAGACGCTGCTAACGACACGTTTATGTAGTGGAATATCCCTACATTTGCGTTTACTCTCAAACCACTGTCGCGCTCAAGGAGGGCAATACAATGCTGGAATTCGCTATGGTGACATTGATTATCGCTGCAACGCTGTCCATTCCCCACAGTGTGCTGTGGCTGCGCAACGCCAAGAAGCGGACCTGACCAGGCCAGCACCCGACGTTCAAGCCTACCCTTGGTGATAGGCTCGACAAGGTAACGGCGCCGTCGCTCAACCTTGAACCTGCCGCTGGCTAAGCCTGAAGAGACTCCTGTTCACTATCGTCTGCTTCATAGCCAAATAGCTGTCGATACGCCACACCCACCGCACAGATGGACCAGGGTATTGTCCAGATCAAGCCCACCCCAAAGGCCAGCAGCGCGGCCAGATTCATCAACAACAGCAGCAAAATAAAACCAAACATCGCAAACCAGTGCTTGGTTACTGTTTTGCGTGAGGTTTCCAGTGCTTGCCAAAACGAAAGCCCTTTGTCCGCGGACAGAGGCATCGCGAAGATGTAGGCCACACTGAGGTAAATGCCGGGAATAATAAGCGCCAGAAAGCCCAGGAACATCAGCACAACCATCACGATGTATAACAACAGCAGCGGCCAGGCGCGGTGGTAATAATCAAAAACCTGCCGAGGCCGAACATCGCGGCCCGCCGCACGCTCGGCACCAATCAGGGTAAAGGCCGCCGTCAGCGGATTGGTAAAGAAGATATAGGCCACCTGTCCGGCGATGCCCAAGAACATCGCCAAGTTGGAGTAAGGGTTACGCTCCTGCAAAATCCCGGGAAAGACCTGAAAGATCAAGCCAGCGGGAATCATCACCAGCAGCGATAACAACAGCGCCTTGAAAATAGGCCATTTTGCGCCATTACTGAGGCGCATCCCCTCATTCAGCGCATGGCCAATGCTGAATGTTGGCTGCGCCGCCTGCGTGACTGACTCGGGCTCCTGGCTCATCGAAAATCCTTCCTGGTTTCAGTAAGGCTAGCATTATGCCAGTGTTTTCTATGTTGAGGCGCGCTGCTTATGGTCTCAAGTTACGGTAGGCGTGGTAGTGGTGAACCGCCGTGCCACGATAGGCTGCCTGGTCAGCCTTCAGGCGCCGATCAACATTTGCCAACACCGACTCCATCACCCGGGCGCCTTCTTCACAAAAGGTAATCAACTCCGGGGGAATGCACATGGTTTCCACACCGACAACCACTTGCTTGCCCTTGCTCGCCGCGTACTGCAGCTCCTGTGAGGCATCATTAACGATGCGACTCTCAGTATCCCGGTAATCCATCAGCACCGTTCGATCGCTGCCGTCAATTACCCACTGGTGCAGGGGTCGACTGACACCATTGCGGGTCACCGAAAAAGTGTCCCACCACACGGGGATATCCACCACCAGCGGCAAGCCGGTGCCAGCAAGCCGAGAGCGCACCTTGGCAAGCAGGTCCAGGAGTTGATTGGCCACGCTATTACGATTGTCCTGCCACTGGCCCACCAAGTGCGCCTCAATATCCAAATGCACTGCCACCGGCGCCTCCTCTGGATGGCGCCGCAGGTATTCGATGCTCTGATCGACCAGGTTCAGCACCTCATGGTGATGTTCAAACAATGCCCACTCCGGCTTACCAAACATCAACTCGACCGCGATGCCCTGCCGGCTGAGAGTGCGAATAAACTCCGACAGCATGTAATGATTGTTAAGAACGGGGATGCGCGCATCAACATACGCTGCATTCAAGCCTTTACCGCTCATAAAGTTTACCAGGGCAGTACGCTCGCCCTGGTCCAGTACCGGGTCTGCCCGCCATACCCACAGGCCCTTCTCGCTGGCTGCTGCACTGGCAAGGCTCACACTGCCTCCAGAAAGTTCGGGCTCGGTAAAGAACACTCTGTCGGTGCCAGGATTGGCGGAAAAGTACGGTGCACCATTGCCGCCGGCGATACCGAAATGGACGCTGGTGACATTGCTACCCTGAAAATCAACGGCAACCCGATGCCAGCCCCCGCCTAGATGGGCAATGCGGGCACCATGTTCTGGACTGCGCTGACCCGCGCGGCCATTAAGCAAATCAAAGTAGGTACGGTGAATCACCCCACTTTTTCGCGTTGCCAAATAGACCCAGCGACTGCCGGTATCCTTAAAAACGGCTGACAGGGTTTTGCTACCACTGCGTTGATCGGCTGGAATGTCATGCACTAGATCGTGGCCACCGTTGGCGAAGGACCGCAGGGAATAGAACACTTCACCGCCACGCTCACCAGCTCCAACCGGCTCTATTTGGAAAGGTGCTAATTGCTCTACCTCTAAGGCAAGGGCTGGGCACGATAGCAATAGCAGTGTTATTAGCCGTGATAACAAAAGGCTCGGGTATTTCATTATTTTCTATCTCCATCAATACAAATTCGATATCGCAGCCCTTTGGCGACTAACGATATAAATTATTCTTGGTAAATTGTTGTCGTTTTTACAGCGAGGTATTCAGAAAATTCGGGGAGGTAAATACGAGATGATACCGACGAAATAGTCTCACCACGGTCGTATTCAGCGTAGGGCACAGCGAATGCAATGACAGATAAACGTTGCCCTGCTACCGAATGGCTGAGCCCGTAACGAGTGGTGACCGAGCTGCTTATGTCGCCACGCTAGCGATTTTTATATTCTGACTTCAACAACTTATTTTTGAGGTTCAACGAATTGTGCAAGGGTTCAAAGTTAACCTTGGGATATAGCGGCGATGTGGTGGGCTAACAGCGACAACTTAGCTCGGGAGTCGAGACCAATGAGTGGCGCCCCGGTTAACGAAAACGTACTCGGCTCTGTTTTAGGGGACGGATCGCTACTGCCAAGATACTACGCCGAAAGAGAGGACTCATTGCGCCTACAGATAGGTCTACCGCGTCACTGGAAACATACCATCATGGCTTGGGTGGGGCTCAAAGAGAAGAGTCGTCAAATCCACGCACATTAGCGAGCATATCGATGCCTTCCCAAATCACCCGCTGCCAGTGGCCAGCAGATACTTCGCCTGCATTACTGTCTTCTAACGCAATTAGCTTGAAGCGAAGCAACCACTCGGTTTGGTTTGAGGATTCGTTCCCGCTAATTGAGAGCAGTGGACGATTTTCAAATCGACGTTTGTGCAGCTCGGTTTAATTCGTGGTGACAAGGATTCGATGGTTCGAATCCAGACTGATATTTTTCATCAGTTGGCGTGCCGTGTCATCTGGCTCCTCGATGTATTGAATAAACACGGCTTCTTGCCAGTAAATAAGGCAGCTGGTGACGTCATGCTTTTCATTATTGATGCGACTGCGATCAAGCAACGCTCTCATCTCCTTGTAAGGAAAGGACTTTTCAGCGCGACTTATGTAGACGAAAGCAGTGAGATGCTCTCTGATGGAATGTCCGGCGGGAGTAGATTGACCAAATGAGGGCATATTTCTCCAAGGATCAAACTTGGACAGTGGACCCTTCTGGCGGCAAGGGCAACCTTTATCGGGGATAAATGTTATTCCTTCCTTGTGAAGGTGGTAGTATTTCTGCTGATCTAACGCTTTATTTTTGCCACTTTTGGACCGAGGTACTTCTGATTAGCCCAATGTTGCCCGGCATGAAAATAGATTGATGCCACGCATTCCTAGAACAGCCTTTTAATTTCAATAAGATACTTCCTGAAGCTCACCCGGCCTGCTGAGCAGGTGAAGCCGGTATTCAACTTCGAAAGTCGCCATTGGAAAGAACGACCTATTACCCCTAGACGTGTTCTTTGCTGTGAATGGTGGCTATACTTGCCTGCCTTCAGGTTGAGATAGGCGTCTACTACTTTTGGGGAGACTCCATCCGCTGCTTGACCTTGTATGAGTTGGATTCAAGAAAATCAACGACGTATTTCCTTTCACGCTCATGGATTGACTCTACTTTCTTATAATGAATTGTGGGGCTGCATGAGGATACCATAGCTCCTCCTTCGACTTCCCAGCCATTATTCGCTGACTCTTTCGTGCCAATGTAAGCAAATACAACGTATTCAACACCTATCTTGAAAGGGTAGCCACAGGCGTTAATCGTTGGCCTCGTGAACACTATCGTATTTTTATCCTGCTTCCCTTTGTAAGACTTAATGACCTCCATTTTCACTTTATTTAAAGTATTTGGAAACCAATAACCTTTTTCCCAAACCCATTTACTACCAGTACTTTTCACGACACCACGAAACACAATCTCATATTCGTTGAAAGCTTCTTCAATATTATACCCTCGACAGTCACACGCAAAAGACAAGCTAGGTAGTGCGGCGAGAAGAAGCATTAACATAGTTTTCATTGCGTGAACTCATAGCGCCCGGCGTTGGGGCAGGCAAAATAAGCGCAGCGTTTTTGACTGTCCCCAGTCCCTGCCGAAGGCGACAACACCGCGTTTTTATAGGTGCTCATGTGCATTACCGCCGTTTAGCATTAGGCCGCAATTTTTGCATTTCCGGGCAAACAGATTGTAACTGTACCAGCCGCCATCACTGCGCTTAGCATGAAAGCGCTGACCGCAACGTGGACACACAAAGTTGTTGATTTTGAAGCTATAAAAGAATGTAGCAAAAAAAGCTGCCACGGAAGCGAACGCAACAACTTTAATAAAGGGCTCCATTGATTCAGGAAGAACGAAACCTAGCAAGAATGCCACTAGCATGGCAGCTAATGGGCCATGACAAAGTTTCCTTAATCCTCTTAATTTCTCTAGCTCGATTTCGATATCCTTGCTCAAATCTCTAGGACCTATAACGCCGCCGTAAATTGCCGCTTGAAGCGCAGGGTAAAGCGGTCAATTTGACGGCCTTATTACCTGTTTTACTCAAAGTGGCCACGATTCTTTAAAATTCCATATTTCTTTATCCGAAAGAGCTCATCGAGATAGACTCCTTGTCGGCAGATTGCTTTGCCATTCGCGTGTTCGAATACTGGCTCCGGGAATTCTTCTTTTGCAAACGCTTCGTTATACATGACGGTGCTATATTCGATAGCCGGACTAAATTCTATATTCTCTAATGGCTTAGGTTTCACACGATCTTCTTCGTAGTCAAAGGGTGTACCGCAGTGAGCCCACCGCCCCGACTTTGTTTTATATACATCGAAGAATTGATATTTCTCATGGTATATTTTTCCATCATGCTCTGAGACAAACAACAGAACATATTTATACCTTGAAAATGCAGGGGTTCCGTAATGATCGTAGGCCTCAAAAGATATTAAGTCAGAATTATACTCTCCATGAACTTTTTCTAAGATTTTGTACTTTGCCTTGAATGCATCATCCATGAGGATTACATCATCACCAGCGTTGGGCTCAAATTTGTAGAAGTCCACTTGTTCTCCAACAAATGCAAATATGCCGCTTTTACTATTTATGCTTGGGGCGGCGAACGCATTTAGAGAAAACAGCATTAGAGTAGTAATTAGCGTCCTCAATCTATGACTCCGGATGACAGGTAACAGTTTTATTATGAAGACCGGGGCCTTATATCACTGAGGCTCCTTATCTCGGGGACTAAATTTGGAATGGCACCCGGAATCCTGGAGATTTCATGGACTTAGATGCATTTCGTGGAGCTAGTGATAAATGTTAGCAAGACCCGTTCCCTCTATCTGCGTTAAGCTCCTTTTCTCTTTATCATATACCTACCCATATAGAAATCAATAAGTTAGGCTCGGCAAAAAGGTGATAGTGCGCACAAGGCTCCTGAAAGGGAAAGTGGCGATTTGAGAGCAATTTTTAGTTACGCCGAGTGTCCGTTTACGACCAACAGCCACCGTGTATGACGAGAGGGCCACAGTGCGGTCTTGCCGCAAAGCGGGCAGTGGAGAGGAGAAATTTTAAAGCCAGAAACGCCCAAACTGGGCGTCGACAGCTTATATTGTTAATAAACGCGTTTTAATTAGAGTGTTAGGCTATTCGACGGTCACCGACTTAGCTAGGTTGCGAGGCTGGTCTACGTCGGTGCCCTTGAGAATGGCAACATGGTAAGACAGGAGTTGCAGGGGAATGGTGTAGATCAGCGGGGCGATTATCTCGTCCACATGGGGCACCGCGATAATATCGAGGCCGGGTGACTCTTCAAAACCAGCCGCCTTATCAGCGAACACAAACAACTGTCCACCCCGGGCCTGAACCTCCTGAAGATTGGATTTAAGCTTTTCCAGTAACTCGTCATTGGGGGCAACCGCAATCACCGGCATATCGCTGTCCACCAGAGCCAGAGGGCCGTGTTTGAGTTCACCTGCCGGATAACTCTCGGCATGAATGTAGGAAATCTCTTTTAGCTTGAGGGCCCCTTCCATGGCGACGGGCCATTGCACACCGCGCCCAAGAAAGAGTGCGTGATGCTTTTCGGCAAAGGCATTGGACATCTTTTTGATGTCATCATCCAGGGACAGGGTTTCGGTGATCAGATCCGGTAGTGCGTGCAGAGATTTGACGATCGCCTCTTCCTCTGCCTCGTCGAGGTCGTGGTAGCGACCAATAGCGACCGTTAACAGGATCAGCGCCACCAGCTGGGTGGTAAAGGCCTTGGTGGAAGCCACCCCAATTTCGGGGCCTGCCTCGGTCATCAAAAAGAGATCCGATTCACGCACCAACGAACTTTGGTTAACGTTACAAATGGCGAGCGTGGCAGCGTAATCCAGGGTTTGGGCCAGGCGCAGCGCGGCCAGGGTGTCCGCCGTTTCTCCCGATTGAGAGATCGTTACCAACAGGGTGTTTTGCTGCACCTTGAATTTGCGATAGCGAAATTCGCTGGCCACCTCTACCCGACAAGGGACACCGGCAAAGCCCTCAATCCAGTATTTGGCCACCATGCCTGCGTGATAGCTGGTACCACAGGCAACAATCTGCACATTTTCAATGTTCTTCAGAATTTCACCCGCCTTGGCACCCAAGGCCTCGGTCAGCACTTTGCGGCTGCCCAGGCGCCCGGCCAGACTGCGGCGGATAACCGAGGGTTGCTCGTAAATTTCTTTGAGCATGAAGTGCCGGTATTGGCCTTTATCGGCGGATTCAGCGGCGGTATCAATCTGGTTTACATCGCGAACAACGGGCTCGTCATCGGCATTCCACACCCGAAAATGACCGGGCGCCACCTCGGCAATATCGCCCTCCTCCAGATAAGCAAAGCGGTCGGTGACCTGACGCAGTGCCAGGTGGTCGGAGGCGATAAAGTTTTCACCGATGCCAATACCGATCACCAGCGGGCTGCCCTTGCGGGCGCAAACCAGACGGTCGGGCTGTTCGGCGTTGATCACCGCCAGACCGTAGGCGCCCTCTAGGTCGGTAACCGCATGCTTCACGGCGCCGAGGAGGTCGCGTTGCTGTTGGTAGTAATGATGGATCAGATGGACGATGGTTTCGGTATCCGTCTCGGATGCAAACCGATAACCAAGACCCTCTAAGCGCTCACGCAGGGCGGCATGGTTCTCGATGATGCCGTTGTGGACCAGTGCAATATCGCCAGACAAATGGGGGTGGGCATTTCGCTCAGAGGGCTGGCCGTGGGTAGCCCAACGGGTGTGGGCAATGCCGGTGGTACCCGGCAGCGGCGACGCCTCAAGGGCGCTCGCCAATGCCGACACCTTGCCAACCGCTTTGCGCGAGGCAAGGCCGGATTGGGGAGAGATCACCGACATACCGGCGGAGTCGTAACCGCGATATTCCAAGCGCCGCAAACCTTCCAACAGGATTGCTGATACTTCGCGCTGGGCCACCGCCCCGACTATTCCGCACATAATTGCCCCTTGCTACGACTGCTTTTTGGTCGGCCTATGCCAGCCTTCTATATTACGCTGTTTGGCCCGGGCCACTGCCAGTTCGCCCTCGGCAATATTGCCGGTAATGGTCGAGCCAGCGCCGACCGTTGCCTCGGCACCGACGTTCACCGGCGCCACCAAGGCGGTATTGGAGCCAATAAAGGCTTTATCACCGATCACCGTCTGGTGCTTGTTAACCCCGTCGTAATTACAGGTAATCGTGCCAGCGCCAATATTGACCTCGCTGCCCACCGTGCTGTCGCCGATATAACTCAGGTGGTTCGCTTTGCTGCCTTTGGCGAAGGAGGATTTTTTCACCTCCACAAAATTGCCGATGCGCACCCCTTCGGCCAAATCGGTGCCGGGCCGCAGTCGCGCGAAGGGGCCGATCACGGCATCGGCACCGACAACACTGCCTTCAACGATGGAGTTTGCCTTGATCACCGCGCCGCGCTCGATCTTGCAATCAATCAGCACGCAATTAGGGCCGATAGTGCAATATTCAGCGATCTCCACCTGGCCTTCAAACACGCAGTTCACGTCAATGCTGACGTCACTGGCACAGCGGAGATCGCCACGGATATCGATGCGGCTGGCGTCTGCCAAGGTTACGCCACCTTCCATTAAGCGTTGCGCACGCTGCTGTTGTAGCGCCCTTTCCAGGGTTTGCAATTGTACCCGGCTGTTAACACCCTGGATTTCAAGAACACTGGCCGGTTGAGACACAACAACCTCGTGCCCCTCCGCGACCGCCATTGCCACAATATCCGTTAGGTAATATTCGCCCTGGGCGTTGTCAGCCTTCAGTGCCGGCAACCAACGATGCAAAGACGCGCCCGAGGCGGCGAGAATACCTGTGTTGATTTCATCAATGGCCAGCTGTTCGGCACTGGCATCTTTCTGTTCGACAATCGCGGTAACCTGACCCTGTTCGCTGCGAACAATTCGGCCATAACCGCTAGGGTCTTGGAGATTTGCCGTCAGCAGCGCCAACCGCTGCTGACCGACTCGGGTAATAAGATCTTGCAGGGTAGTGGCCGAAATCAGCGGCACATCGCCGTACAGTACTGCCACCGTTGAGGTTTCAGCGATGTGCGGCAGAGCCTGGGCAACGGCGTGACCAGTACCCTTTTGCTCGCGTTGCTCCACCCAGTTCACTTGGGGAATAGTAATGGCCTGCTGGATTTGCTCTGCGCCGTGACCAATCACCACATGCACTTTTTCAGCACCCACTTTCAATGCGGCTTCAATTGTCCACTCCAACATCGACTTACCCGCCAATGGGTGCAGCACTTTGGGCAGACTGGACTTCATACGGGTGCCTTTTCCCGCGGCGAGGATAACGATTTCCAATGACATAACACGGTTCCTTGGTAGACGGCGACCCGAGGTCTGAAATGTTAACCAATGCGCTGCTGGCTCGCCATGCCTTTACGGCCGTATGCACAGCAGGCGGGGCTCAGAGGTAGGGCCGCGATTTGAATTTGTCCGGCTTGGACCGGCAAGCCCGCAAAAAGTTGAGCAGGGAATTGGCCCAAACCGGTATCGCTGTTGGATGACTGCCCCACCTCCAGTTTGGCAGCATTACCCTTTTGCTGCTGATTTCGTTATTGTACGATATAAGAAAATAAAGCTTCTGCCAGCAAAGCCAGCAGCCTTTGCTGACGCACAAGCGCCTGTCGATAATCGGGTGGCCTAAAATAGGCTTGTAGCTATGCAAGGACGTTCACGTTTTCTCACTTGGGCAAATGGGTTTATCTTCATCATCGGACTATTTGTCTCCAACATTATTGAAGCGATAGAAGTTGATCCCGGGGATTTCGTTTCTGCGCCCGATGGCACCAACCTGATCCTGATGTACAACCAGTTCTCCAATTTCGATAGCTTTTATAAAGACGGCAAAAAGCTATCCGGTGACCCCGGACTACGCACCAACGTAAACATTCTGCGATTGGTTCGCTTTATGGAAGTGGGCGGCGTGTTGATTGACCCGCAAGTGCTGTTGCCCTTCGGGCGGCTTGAGGGCACCCGCTACAATGGAAATTTAGGTGGCGAAGGCGGGACCGGGGATTTGCTGTTAACCGGCGGCGCCTGGTTAGTGAACGAGCCCGCAAAGGGCAACTACCTTGTTCTCATTCCCTATTTCTTTTTACCTACAGGCAGTTATGACAAGCGCTCGCCCCTGAATCTGGGTGAGAATCGCTTTAAATTCAATCTGCAACTGGGCGCTACCTTTGCCGTGGGTACCAGCTATCAGGCAGACCTTCTTGGCGACGTGACGTTTTATGGCGACAATGACGAGTTAGGGCCGTCAGAACAAACTCTAGAACAAGAGCCCCTGTATCAACTCGGCGGCAAGATGGCGCGAATTATCAACGAACACTGGAAGGTCAGTGTTGGTTTGACTTACACCTATGGCGGCGAGCAAACGGTGTCGGGTGTCGACCTGGAAAACGAAAAGAATGATTGGCGGGCTGAAGCCGGGGTAGTGTTCAATGCAACACCGCGCCACCAGGTCATTGCGTTATATCGCCGGGATTTACGGGTTGAGAATGGCTTTGGCCTGGATCATGGCCTGTTCTTACGCTTCTTGTATGCGTTTTAAGGGTGGGATTGCCGCTCTTTTAAATGCATACAAAAAAGGCAGCCTAAGCTGCCTTTTTTGTTTCAACACCCACCAAATTACTTGGTTTTGTTGATGGTCTTGCGAATCTGCTGCAGGGTGCGAAGCTGGGCAGAAGCAGCGGCCAGGTTGGCTGCTGCACGGCCGTAGTCGATATCACCGCTCTGATTGAGCATATCGGCTTGGGCCTGCTTCTGCGCTTCCAGTGCGGCCGCTTCGTCCAGATCATCAGCGCGCAGTGCTGTGTCGGCAAGAATACTCACCACGTTGGGCTGCACTTCAAGGAAGCCGCCAGACACGTAGTAAATCAGTTCTTCACCGCTATCGAGCACCACGCGAACCGGACCCGGCTCCAGCGAGGTCAGCAGAGGCGCGTGACCATAGGTGACACCAAGGTCACCCTGTACACCGTTGGCGACGATCAATTTTGCGCGGCCAGAGTAGATCTCTTCTTCCGCACTAACGATGTCACAGTGAATAGTCATAGCCATATCATCCGCCTCTCAGGCGTAAGCTCGCAAGGCGAGCTTACAGTTTCGCTGCTTTCTCAACCGCTTCTTCGATGGTGCCTACCATGTAGAAGGCCTGCTCGGGCAGGTGGTCGTAGTCACCAGCCAGAATGCCTTTGAAGCCAGCAATGGTGTCTTTCAGAGACACGTACTTACCGGGGCTGCCGGTGAAGACTTCAGCAACGTGGAAGGGCTGAGACAGGAAGCGCTCAATTTTCCGGGCGCGTTCTACGGTCTTCTTGTCTTCCTCAGACAGTTCGTCCATACCCAGAATGGCGATGATGTCTTTCAGCTCTTTGTAGCGCTGCAGTACAGACTGAACGCCACGAGCGGTTTCATAGTGCTCGCTACCAATGATCAGCGGATCAAGCTGACGAGAGGTAGAATCCAGCGGATCTACGGCAGGGTAGATACCTTTTGCGGCAATGTCCCGGCTCAATACAACGGTTGAGTCAAGGTGAGCAAAGGTGGTTGCAGGTGATGGGTCGGTCAAGTCATCCGCCGGTACGTATACCGCCTGGATAGAAGTGATAGAACCAGTCTTAGTGGAAGTAATCCGCTCCTGCAGTACACCCATCTCTTCTGCCAGTGTCGGCTGGTAACCTACCGCAGAAGGCATACGACCCAGCAGTGCCGATACTTCGGTACCAGCCAGGGTGTAACGGTAGATGTTGTCGACGAACAACAGTACGTCACGGCCTTCATCACGGAATTTTTCCGCCATGGTCAGCCCCGTCAGGGCCACACGCAGACGGTTGCCCGGGGGCTCATTCATCTGACCGTAAACCATTGCTACCTTAGATTTGCTGAAGTCCTGCACGTTAACAACGCCGGCTTCCTGCATTTCGTGGTAGAAGTCGTTACCTTCACGAGTCCGCTCACCCACACCGGCAAACACAGACAAACCACTGTGCTCGGTTGCGATGTTGTTGATCAGCTCCATCATGTTTACGGTTTTACCTACACCCGCACCACCGAACAGACCTACTTTACCGCCCTTCGCGAAGGGGCAAACCAGGTCGATTACTTTGATACCGGTTTCCAGCAGGTCAGAAGAAGCGGCCAATTCTTCGTAGGCAGGTGCCTTACGGTGAATTTCCATGCGCTCTTTTTCGCCGATGGGGCCGCACTCATCAATGGGGTTACCCAGTACGTCCATGATCCGGCCCAGGGTTTCGATACCCACAGGCACTTTGATTTTTTCATTGGTGTTGCTCACACCCAGGCCGCGACGCAGACCTTCGGAAGAGCCCAGTGCGATAGCGCGAACTACGCCATCACCCAACTGCTGCTGCACTTCCAGGGTCAAACCGCTGTCGGTCACTGTCAACGCGTCATAAACCTGCGGTACCGCATCGCGTGGAAATTCCACGTCGATAACGGCGCCGATGACTTGCACGATACGTCCGCTACTCATGTCCGGTTCCTCTTAAAAACCTTAAAAATTCAAATTCTGTTCGGGCGCCGTCTTACGACGAAACCGCCGCCGCACCGCCAACAATTTCTGACAGCTCCTGAGTGATCGCCGCCTGACGGGCCTTGTTGTAGACCAGCTGCAGGTCATCGATGATGTCGCCAGCATTGTCGGTGGCATTCTTCATCGCGATCATTCGGGCGGCTTGCTCACAGGCACCATTCTCTACCACGGTCTGATACACCTGAGACTCAACATAGCGAGTCAACAGACCATCCAGCAGCTCTTCCGGGCTGGGTTCGTAAAGGTAGTCCCAGTGGTGTTTCAAGCTCTCGTCTTCTTCCGCTTCCAAGGGCAACAACTGGCGTACGAAGGGGTTTTGAGTCATCGTGTTGACGAACTCATTGCCCACCAAAAACAGCCGGTCAATTTTGCCTTCGCCGTAAGCATCGAGCATCACTTTAACGCTACCGATCAGGTCGGACACCGAGGGCGATTCACCCAAGTCCCGAACCCGCGCTACCACATTGCCGCCGAAGCTTTTAAAGAAGCCTTGTGCCTTGGCGCCCACCAAACAGAGATCCACTTCAACCGACTGCTCTGACCAGCTCTTCATCGATTTCAATGCCGCTTTGAACAGGTTGGTGTTCAAGCCGCCACAAAGGCCGCGGTCGGTGGAAACAATCACAAAGCCAACGCGTTTAACGTCGCGCTCTTCCATGTATTGGTGGCGGTATTCGGGATTTGCATTGGCGATATGCCCAACCACCGCGCGCATACGTTGCGCGTAGGGTTTACCCACTTCCATGCGATCTTGAGCTTTACGCATTTTACTGGCGGCCACCATTTCCATGGCGCTAGTAATTTTTTGCGTGCTCTTGATGCTGGATATCTGGGTGCGTATTTCTTTTGCACCTGCCATGATTCAATCCTCAAGCAGAAATGCGGCGTCGCTTACGCAACCGCCGCACCATCCGTCTTACCAAGTTTGCGTTGACTTGAACTTCTCAACCAGTTCCTTGAACTTGCCTTCCAGCTCGTCGTTCCAGTTACCAGTCTCGTTGATCTGCTTCATCACATCACCGTATTCAGCGTGGGCAAAAGACAGAATCGCCGCTTCGAAGTCCAACACTTTGGCAACCGGTACGCTCTTCAGATGACCTTCGTTGGCGCAGTACAGCGACAGAGCCATCTCGGCAATGCTCATTGGAGAGTATTGCTTCTGCTTCATCAGCTCGGTTACGCGCTCACCCTGAGACAGCTGGGCTTTGGTCGCTTCGTCGAGGTCAGAAGCAAACTGGGAGAATGCCGCCAGTTCGCGATACTGGGCCAGCGCGGTACGAATACCACCGGACAGCTTCTTGATAACCTTGGTCTGCGCAGAACCACCTACCCGGGATACCGAGATACCGGCGTTCATGGCCGGGCGAATACCGGCGTTGAACATATCGGCTTCCAGGAAGATCTGACCGTCGGTAATGGAGATAACGTTGGTAGGGACGAAGGCCGATACGTCACCTGCCTGGGTTTCAATGATGGGCAGTGCCGTCAATGAACCGGTCTTACCTTTCACTTTGCCGTCGGTGAACTTCTCTACGTAGTCGGCAGAAACACGGGCAGCGCGCTCGAGCAGACGGGAGTGGAGGTAGAAAACGTCACCGGGGTAGGCTTCACGGCCCGGGGGACGACGTAGCAACAGAGAGATCTGACGATAAGCCCAGGCTTGCTTGGTCAGGTCATCGTAAATGATCAGCGCATCTTCACCGCGGTCACGGTAGTACTCACCGATGGTACAGCCGGTGAAGGGGGCAATGAACTGCATGGATGCTGGGTCAGAGGCAGTTGCCGCAACGATAATGGTGTGATCCATTGCGCCGTGCTCTTCCAGCTTGCGCACAACTGCCGCAATAGAAGAGGCTTTCTGACCAACGGCAACGTACACACACTTAATGCCGGAGTCTTTCTGGTTGATGATCGCGTCAACCGCAACCGCGGTCTTACCGATCTGGCGGTCACCGATGATCAGCTCACGTTGGCCACGGCCGATAGGCACCATGGCGTCAACCGCTTTTAGACCGATTTGCACCGGCTGGTCGACCGACTGACGCCAGATTACACCGGGAGCAACTTTTTCAATTGCATCAGTTTCTTTGGCGTCGATGGGGCCTTTACCGTCAATGGGGTTACCCAGGGCGTCAACCACGCGGCCTTGCAACTCAGGGCCAACGGGGACTTCCAGGATACGGCCAGTACATTTACAGGTCTGGCCTTCAGCGATACCCAGGTAGTCACCCAATACCACGGCGCCGACAGAGTCGCGCTCAAGGTTAAGGGCCATACCGAAGGCGCCGCCTTCAAATTCAATCATTTCACCGTACATTACCTCGGTCAGACCGTGGATACGTACGATACCGTCGGATACCGATACTACCGTGCCCTCGTTTTGGGCCTGGGCAGATACATCCAGTTGATCGATGCGCTGCTTGATAATATCGCTAATCTCGGATGGATTCAGTTGCTGCATGCTCTGTTCCTCAATCCTATTCTCTAAACGCTCAGGAGGTTAATGCTTCAGCGAGTTTCGCCAAGCGACCGCGCACCGAGCCATCAATTACCAAGTCACCTGCCCGTACCACGACGCCACCCAACAACTTGGGATCGACAACGCTGGTAATCCGCACCTCACGCTGCAGCTTCTGCTGGAGCTTTTTGGCCAGATTTTCTTCTGATGCGCTGTCCAATGCCAAGGCAGTGGTCAGTTCTACATCAACGGTTTGTTCCTGGATGGCTTTTTGTGCTTCAAACAATTCGCTGATTAGCGGTAGCAAACTCAAGCGTTTGTTCTCTGCGAGAATCCTGATGAAATTTTGGCCACCTGCATTAAGCGCATCGCCACAAATGTCGATAAAGCTCTGCGCCTGCTTGGCACTGGTCACTGAAGGCGACGCCAACATCGCAGCCACCGCGTCGTTCTTTGCGACCGCGGCAGCTGTAGCCAGCATCTCGGACCAGTTATCCAAGGCAGATGATGCCAAGGCGTGCTCAAAAGCCGCCTTGGCGTAGGGTCTTGCCATTGTGCTCAATTCAGCCATGATCAACCTCGCTTAAAGGCCAGCGGCCAGCTTGTCGACCATGTCTTTGTGCACAGACTCATCGATTGACGCTTCGAGGACCTTCTCGGCACCCGCCAGAGCCAGAGCAGCAACCTGTGAACGCAGCGCTTCTTTCGCGCGGTTCATTTCTTGCTCAACTTCGGCTTCTGCGGCAGCCTTCAGGCGATCGCCCTCAGTGCGTGCAGTTTCTTTTGCTTCTTCAACGATCTGGTTAGCGCGCTTGTTGGCAGCATCAATAATGCCCGCTGCCTCTGCTTTCGCTTCCCGCAGTTGCTTGGCGGCTTTTTCTTGAGCGAGCTCAAGATCACGGCCAGCGCGGTCTGCGGCATCCAAACCGTCGGCAATCTGCTTCTCCCGTTCTTCCATCGCACTGCGAATGGCCTTCCATACGAAGGCGTAGCAGAACCACACGAAAAACAGAAAGGTAATCGATTGTCCAATCAGTGTGAGATTAATGTTCACGCCGATACCTCTGCTATGTGTAATTGCGGTTCGTGGTGTTGGTTCGGTTTACCTTAGGCAGGCAGGCCGGGAACAACAACGAACAGCACGTACATAGCGATACCCACACCGATCATGGGAACAGCGTCAAGCAGACCAGCGATCAGGAACATTTTGCCCTGCAGCATGGGAGCCAACTCGGGCTGACGAGCAGAACCTTCCAGCAGTTTACCGCCCAGCAGAGCGAAGCCGATAGCAGTACCCAGCGCGCCAAAACCAATCATCAAAGCAACAGCGATCAGTGCCAAACCCATGGTATTTCTCCTAGTTCAATTAAAGTTAAAAAGGTAGATCAAAAAATCAATGGAACTGGTCTTCTTCTTCAATTTGATGCGCTGTTGCCATATAGACAATGGTCAGCACCATGAAGACGAAGGCCTGCAGCGTGATAACCAGGATGTGGAACACTGCCCACGCCCACTGCAACACACCTGCAAACACACCCAGAATCAGACCTGCACCAAACATGGTGGCGATCAGGATGAAGATCATTTCACCGGCATACATGTTGCCGAACAACCGCAGACCCAGAGAGATGGGCTTGGAAATCCAGGAGATGGCTTCCAGTGCAAAGTTGATCGGTACCAGGAAAACATTGACGAACCATTTCGGGTGGTGGAAGGGGTGCAGGGTCAGTTCTTTGACGAAACCCATGAAGCCCTTCTTGGCGATAGTGAAGTAGACCATCAGACCGAAGATGGTAAAGCCCATTCCCAGCGTGACGTTGGGGTCAGTAGTGGGAACGACTTTAAAGAAGAAGTGAGGGTTGCCCGTGGCCCAGGCCATAAAGGCGGGAATCCAGTCCACCGGCACCAGGTCCATGGTGTTCATCAGGAATATCCACACGAAGATGGTCAGCGCCATCGGCGCGATCATCGCGTTCTTGTGGTGGAAACCGTCTTTAACGGTCTGGTCGATGAAACCAATGATCATTTCAACGAAGTTTTGCAGGCCGCGGGGCACACCGCTGTGAGCACGTTTGGCAACCCGGGCAAAAATCAACAGGAACAAGGCGCCAAGGGCAAAAGACCAAAACATGGAATCAACATGGATCGCCATGAAGCCCATATCCGCCGCTTCAGCACTGCTGTGGGCAAGGGTCCAAGTGTCTTGTTCGAGAACTTCGTGGACATGGCCTGACTCATCCAGACGCTCGTAGCCAGCGGGGAGTTTGCCATAGGTGAGATTGGTAAGATGGTGCTGGATATATCCAACGGTGGATTGGGATTCACCTGCCATGTGTCAGTCTCGTCTCAAGTTATGCTAGTCCGCGAATCCGTTGCTTATCCACCCAGCCAAAATAGGCAACCAGCAGAATATTCAACAACAGCGCGGCCAAGTAGGCCAAAAATAAAAACAGTACGTTCAGCGGCGACAGTGCAGCAAACACAACGGCAAACAAAATAACCGTGGTTGCGTACTTGCCCACCTCTCCCCGATAAAAAGCTTGGTTGACTTCGCGGGCATACAACGCGCCGGAGTAGCGAAACGCCTGGCGAGCGAAGTAGGCATTGGGCACGATGGAAATTAGCCCGCCAACAAACGCTGAGTAAGCCTCAACCCAATCAAAGGGGAAAAAAACAGTAATGGTTGCCAGTACCAGTACAACGCACTGGATGGCGAAAATCTTGAGCAACGGCGGTCGCGCAATTCTGCGGGCAGCGTACGGCGCTGAACTGGGTGTTGCCACGATTGTCATACGATGCCGGGTTGCTAACCAAGGTTGCTGAAGGGCCCTCAAAAACCGGAGAACCACTTGTCCAAAAAGCGGGGCGAATTATAGGGTCTGGCTGGCCAAGTATCAACCAGTTTGCCGTTAGTTCACCCCGAAGGTAATCAGCAGCGCGATTTCAACAGACCATTACAAATCAGTGGCTTAGCAGCTCGCTGCCAGGGGCGCTTCCAATTTCTACCAGATAAAGTGGTCTGCTAATTTACTGTACACAATATGAGCTATTTGATGTGGCGAAGAATGCCGTCAAGCTCATCCAGGCTACTGTACTGAATCACTAATTTGCCCTTGCCTTTGCCGCCTTGCTGAATTGCCACCGGCGAGCCAATGCGCTCGGAAAGCTCCTCCTGCAACTTGCGGATATCGGGATCAACGGCCGTCGGTGCTTTTTTGCTCGGCCCTGTCGACTTTTCCTCAACAAGGCGGCGCACCAGCGCTTCGGTCTGACGCACAGACAAGCCCCGGCTGACCACCGTCGATGCCGCTGACGACTGGGACTCGGGTGGCAAACCCAGTAGTGCCCGGGCATGACCCATTTCAATATCGCCATTTTCGAGCAGCTTTTGCACTTCCTCCCGCAGACCGGTGAGGCGCAGCAGGTTGGTGATGGTGGTGCGCGACTTGCCAACCAACCGCGCAATCTCGGCGTGGGTCAGCTCAAACTCTTTTTGCAGGCGCACCATGGCAAGGGCTTCTTCCATCGGGTTCAAATCTTCCCGCTGAAGATTTTCGATCAGCGCCATTGCCGCCGCAGTTTCATCCGGCACTTCTCTGATCAACGCAGGAACGGCGTCCAACCCGGCCAGTTGCGAGGCACGCCAGCGGCGCTCGCCAGCAATTATTTCGTAGCGGTCCTGGCTGAGCTGGCGCACCACGATGGGCTGCATAATACCCTGGGATTTGATGGATTCGGCCAGCTCTTCAAGGGCCTCGGGCTGCATATCCCGGCGGGGTTGATACTTGCCCCGCTGAAGAAATTCGATGGGTAGACTGCGCAGGGTGCCGTCAACCCCAGAGGCCGTCTCCGTTTTCGCCGAGTCAACCGGTGCCGGGGTCACCGAATCATTGCTACCCTGAGGGAGGGGCGTGACAGCGACCGGATTTGCCGATGCGCCGAGCAGGGCATCCAAACCGCGGCCCAATCCTCGTTTTTTAACCATGAATCTGTTCAGCCTGTGTATTCAGATTATTGTCGGGCTCTGCCTCTGGCGATGGCTTGCTGGCCCGGCGCAGGATTTCACCGGCCAGGGCAAGGTAAGCCAACGCCCCTTTGGACTGCTTGTCATAGTACAGCACCGGCAGGCCGTGACTGGGCGCCTCGGCCAAACGCACATTGCGAGGGATGACGGTGCTATACACTTTGTCGTCGAAATGGCGACGTAACTCGTCGGTCACCTGGCTGGTGAGGCTGGTGCGACCATCGTACATGGTCCGCAAAATGCCCTCGACCTCCAGGGCCGGATTGATCAACTGCTTCACCCGATTAATGGTGTTCAGCAGCGCGCTGAGCCCTTCCAATGCGTAATATTCGCACTGCATTGGAATCAACACGCCATCGGCCGCCGCCAAGGCATTCACGGTGAGCATGTTCAGTGACGGCGGGCAGTCGATCAACACGTAATCGTAATGGGGTGTCACCGCCTGCAGGGCTTCCTTGAGGCGAAACTCCCGGCCGATTTCGTTTATCAATTCCACTTCAGCGGCGGTGAGGTCCTGATTTGCCGGCAAAACATCAAAGCCGCTGTCTTCGGCGCGCTGCACGGTTTCGCCGATTGCCCGCCCGGCAACCAGCACGTCGTAAACGGAGAACTCAACCGCGTCTTTGTCGACACCACAGCCCATGGTGGCATTGCCCTGGGGATCAAGATCAATCAGCAAAATCCGGCGCTTGGTCGCCGCCAGGGACGCCGCCAGATTGACGGTGGTCGTGGTTTTACCCACACCGCCTTTTTGATTGGTAATTGCAAAGACCTTGGCCACGGGCCATCCCTTCTCAAAGTGGGGTCAAGCTTGGGTGTCGGTCCGGTCCGGGACGATCAACAGCAGATGACGCGCCTCGTCCAAACCGGGAACGCTGAGTGAAATACAGCGCTTGACGATAAAGTGTTTTGGCAGATGACTCAACTCTTCCTCTGGGTACAGGCCTTTCATGGCGTACAACTGGCCCGTGGGCGCGAGCTGAGGTGCGCAGGCGCCAGCCATCTCGGCCAGTGAGGAAAATGCTCTTGATATCACCCCGTCAAACAAGTGGTCGCTGTTAAACTGCTCTATTCGATGACAGTGAACACTTACATTCTTTAGACCAAGCCTGGCCTTGCTCTCGATCAGAAAACGGGTTTTTTTGCCGTTACTGTCAAGCAGCTCAAACTGTTTATCGGGATGGAGGATAGCCAATGGTATGCCCGGCAGGCCAGGACCGGTGCCAACGTCCAGAAAGGTCCCGCCTTCCAGATACCGGGCAATACTGAGACTGTCGAGCAAATGCTTGATCAGCATCTGCCGGGGCTCGCGGATGGCGGTAAGGTTATAAGCCCGGTTCCACTTGTGCAGCAGCGCCAGATATTCCAGCAGGTGAGTGCCCTGTTCGGTTGAAAGTGACAGGCCCAGCTCGGCGCTGCCCTGCTTTAGCAGCGGTCTTAGCTCCTCCACTCAGGCACTCTTCCGGTCCAGCAAACCCCGCTTTTTGAGGTAGATCAGCAGCAACGAAACCGCCGCAGGTGTCACACCCGGAA
Organism: Spongiibacter taiwanensis; assembly: GCF_023702635.1. Taxonomy (NCBI): domain Bacteria; kingdom Pseudomonadati; phylum Pseudomonadota; class Gammaproteobacteria; order Cellvibrionales; family Spongiibacteraceae; genus Spongiibacter; species Spongiibacter taiwanensis. Next base: position 2,115,007 of record NZ_CP098455.1, on the reverse strand, counting down.
TGCGTGAGGCCTGGGCGAGGCTTTCCGGCCGGGTGGTTGCCAGTTTCTGTTTGACCTCGTTCGACAGACCCTCGACCACGGCATAGTCGAAATCTACTGGCAACAGCGTGTTTTCAAACCGCCGCAATCGCTCGATTTCTTCTTTCTGCCGATCAATGTAGCCGGCGTATTTGATGTCAATTTCAAGCTGCTGGGCAACCACCTCGTCAACCGCCTCAGCGGAGTCGAAGAGCTCGGCAATATCGGCGTAATCCAGCTCGGGCCGCTTGAGCAATTCCAGCAAGTTATATTCGTGACTCAGGGGCTTGCTGATTTTGCTGTCAAGCTTTGCCGCTGCCGGGCTGCCGGGCTGAATCCAGGTGCTGGCCAGCCGCTGACGCTCTGCCTCAATGCGGTCGCGTTTTTCGCAGAACGCAGCCCAGCGGGCATCATCGACCAAGCCCAACTCGCGACCTTTTTCGGTCAGGCGCAAGTCTGCATTGTCCTCGCGCAGCAACAAGCGGTACTCGGCCCGTGAAGTAAACATGCGATAGGGTTCTTTGGTCCCCATGGTGATCAGGTCATCGACCAGTACGCCGATGTAGGCCTCGTCGCGGCGCGGACACCAGGCCGGTTTGTCCTGGGCCAACAGCGCGGCATTGGCGCCGGCCAGTAATCCCTGGGCGGCCGCTTCTTCGTACCCGGTCGTGCCGTTAATCTGGCCGGCAAAGAACAGGCCGTGCATGAATTTGGTCTCCAGAGACGATTTCAAATCTCTGGGTTCAAAAAAGTCGTATTCAATCGCATAACCCGGCCGGGTCATGTGGGCGTTTTCAAAACCCTTGATCGACCGCACCAGATTGAGTTGCACGTCAAAGGGCAAACTGGTGGAAATGCCATTGGGATAAAGCTCGTGCGTATTCAACCCCTCGGGCTCAATAAACACCTGGTGAGACGATTTATCCGCAAAGCGGTGCACTTTGTCTTCGATGGACGGGCAGTAACGCGGACCAATGCCCTCAATCACCCCGGTGTACATGGGTGAGCGATCCAGGCCACCGCGAATAATCTCGTGACTGCGCTCGTTGGTGTGGGTAATCCAGCAGCACACCTGCTCCGGGTGCATGTCGCGACGGCCAAGGTAGGACATCACCGGTGCGGGAGTATCTCCCCACTGCTGTTCCAGCCCGTCAAAGTTAACTGTTTTGGCGTCAATACGAGGCGGCGTGCCGGTCTTGAGGCGATCTACCCGGAACGGCAATTCGCGCAGGCGGCTGGCCAAGGCGATGGACGGTGGGTCTCCTGCCCTGCCACCGCTGTGGTTATCCAGGCCAATATGAATTTTGCCACCCAGAAAAGTACCCGCTGTGAGCACCACCGATTTGGCATGGAATCGCAAGCCAATGTTGGTCACCACGCCACGCACGCAGTCGCCCTCAACGATCAGGTCGTCCACGGCCTGCTGGAAGATGGCCAGATTGGGCTGGTTTTCCAGAATCTCACGAATGGCCGCTTTGTAGAGTACCCGATCCGCTTGGGCGCGGGTTGCGCGCACGGCTGGTCCTTTGCGCGCATTCAGAATGCGAAATTGAATGCCGCCGCGGTCTGTTGCCAGGGCCATTGCGCCACCCAGTGCATCCACCTCCTTGACCAGATGGCTCTTGCCAATGCCGCCGATAGCCGGATTGCACGACATTTGACCCAGGGTCTCGATGTTGTGGGTTAGCAACAACGTCGCACAGCCCATGCGAGCAGCTGCCAGCGCGGCCTCTGTACCGGCATGACCACCACCAATCACAATAACGTCGAAGCTCTGCGGATAGTCCACGGTGCACCTGAAGTCTGGCTAGATGAAAAGGACCGGAAATTATACGTGGATAGCAGCGGGCTGCAATGAATTGATGAAAATTTAATCAGTTAGGCCGAAATAAGAATAAAGAAAGATAAGTATATAAATATGTTGATATTTTTATGTTTTTTTTATGTTTGATACTGCTATTACGGTTCTGTTATCTGTTGATAACTTATCTAAGTTTTTGAATTTTATTCTTTTTTTTGATGTATAACTCGGTGTGTTATCCACAGATTTCGTGTTTGCAGGCTGGGAATCCGGCGGGGATGAAATGTGGATAACTCGCGCGCTTTGATTGGCCTGTGGGGAACTGCCGCTTTTATCCGTCGTTTTCCACAGGCTCGAGAGGTTTTGTGCCATCGTCTTTCCCCAGCCAGGAAACCAGCTTTTCTTTCAACACTGGCAATGAAACGGGCTTACTGAGGTAATCGTTCATCCCCGCAGCAAGGCATTGATCTTTGTCTTCCTGGAGTGTGTTGGCGGTCAGGGCGATGATGCAGAGCTCGTCGGGGCTGAACTGCCGACGAATCTGGCGGCAGGCCTCAAAGCCGTCCATCACTGGCATTTGCAGGTCCATGAGCACCACGTTGGGCTGACATTGGTCGATTCGGGTCAAGGCCTCTTTGCCATGATTGGCAGTGAGGACTTCCATTCCCCATTTTTGCAGGACATTGCTGACCAGCATCTGGTTGACCCGGTTGTCTTCCACGACCAGTGCCGTGAGCCCTTTGAGCGGGTTCGAAGCCGTTTTGCTGATCGCCTGGGCGCTGACCTTTTGTCGATATTGGCTCTGCCAGCGCAATTGGAAACGGGTTCCGAGGCCCAGATTGCTTTCCAGGTCGATGCGAATATTCATCATTTCACATAGGCGTTTGACGATGGTGAGCCCGAGTCCTGATCCGCCATAACGCCGCACGGTGGAGCTATCGGCCTGCCGGAAGCTGTCAAAAATAAAGCTCTGCTGACTGGGACTGATACCAATGCCCGTGTCTTCAACCACGAGTTCTAGATCGATGCGTTGGGCGTTGATTGATACGGCAGTGAGACTGAGGCTGACCCTCCCCTTCTCGGTAAATTTCACTGCGTTGCTACTGAGGTTCAGCAGGATTTGCCGAAGTCGTGTTTCGTCGCCGAGAATCTCGAGGTTGCGCAGGCTTGGATCGAGACGCAAATCCAGGGTGATTCGCTTTTTGCTGGCTTCGTGTCGCAATGCGTTGACGGTCTTTTCCAGCAGACTACCAATTGCAAAGTAGTGCTCGAGCAAGCGCAGTTCACCCTTCTCTATCTTAGAAAAGTCGAGGATGTCGTCGACAATGCCCAGCAACAGTTCACTGGAATCCCGGGCGATATCGACATAACGACTTTGTTCTTTGTCGAGGTCGGTATCGGCAAGAAGCTGCAGCATACCCAGGGCGCCATTCATGGGTGTACGCAGCTCGTGAGTCATGGTCGCCAGAAACAGGCTCTTGGCGTTGTTGGCTTCTTCCGCTTCGGCCTTGGCGATTTCCAGCTGACTGACGTGATTCTTTATCGCCAGCTGCTGTTCATCGAGGCTGGCGGACATGTCATTGATATGCTGCTGCAGTTCACCGAGCTCACCCGATTGCAGTTCGGTAATACGTACTCCTGTTCTTCCACTGGCGATATCTCTAGTCGCGGCATTGATCTCGGCCAGGGGGCTTGCCAGTCGGCGCGAGATACGCCAGGCCATACCGATACTGATTGCGGCTACTAAAATGCCGATTAATGAGGACACACCGACAATCTGATACTGAAGCTGACGTAGTTCCTCCGTGGACTTTTCGACGGCAACAGAGCCGAGCAATCGCGGCTCGGCATTCCCCAGGGTTTCACCGGTGATGGCGTCTTCGATGGCAACAGAGCGCTGATAGATGTTGGCAAACACCATTTCACTGGTGTCGTCGCGACGCGCTTGGTTGACCACCCGCCATTGCTGGCTGGTGTCGAGTTGAGTGACGGTAATGGAGATGATGTCGCCGGTTAGCGTTGTCGGCAAAATTTCGCGAATCTGTTGCTGGTCGCCGCTGATGACAGCGAGTTCGGTAAGGGCGGCAATATTTTCTGCGACGCGCCGGGCAATCTCTCGCTGGCTTTGGGCTGCATCATTGAGTCGTGCCGCCAGCGTGTAGCTGAACAAAGAGAAAAACATGATCAGCAGCGGGATCAGCACTGCAATAAGAATTTGTTGGAACAAACTGAATTTTCGAAGCGGACTGAGCATTGGCATGACTATTGGCCCAGCATGCTATTCAAAAGGGTTTGCTCATCCGGCAACGATAGCCCTAATGAGCGAGCGACATTGTTATTGAGCTTGACCCGAAATTGTCCGGGAGGCCGTGGCGGTGGAATTTTTCCCTCGTTCACAAATTGATTGATCATCTGCAGGATTTCGCTGCTGTAGTGCTCTGGGGTTGATACCACTGAGGCCAAGGCCCCTGCATCCACAAAGCCTTCGCTGGGGCCAATCAACAAGGTGTGGTGGCGATAACTGGCCTGCAGAATCGCGCGGATCGATTGGGAGTTATAGAGGGTCTGCTCAGGGGTGGCCAGCAAGACTTGGTTGTTCTGAATAATCTGGTTAATCGTTTGAATTCGGTATGAGTCTGGTATTTGTCGCGCATCCAGCGAAATGTTGGGCATATTCGCTAGTGCATCAGTAACGATTTGCAGAAATTGTGGATTGCGGTAGGCCAGTCCCAGGCGCACGGATTGCTCGCCGAACAAGGTGTTGATTAAGGCGAGTTGCCGGGTTAATGGCTGATCAGAAAATAACGCCGTACTGTTTTGCGGTGTGGGTGTTAGCGCTTCGTATTGGCTTGAGTTGACGTATAGGGCGAACTTGGCGTCGTAGCCATCGGCTTGCAGCATGGGCAGAAGACTATCGGATACTACGAGCAGTATATTCCCGCGCAGGGGTCTCTCTGGGAGCGTGCCGATGTAGGTGTTGAGATGAAACTGCCCTGCTTCACCAATTCGCTGGGCGAGGGAAGTAAGCGCTGCGTTTTGACTAGGTAATATCAAATCGACGCGAGCGCTATCATCCTGGGCGCTCACGTTAGTGGCAAAAGCCAACGCACCCAGAATTACCAGTAGCTGTATGACGAATTGAAACGTCTTCAAGCGGCTAATCCCTGTCCTATTACCTTTTCTCAGTAGTGCAGATTCACACTAATCCATTGACGAAAGTCATCGTGATAACGATTGTCGGCCAGCAGTTCACTGTCGTTGTCCTGACGATACTGGGCTGTGAAGGCGATTTCTAATCGGCTATTGCCGATATTGAATGACTGCGCAATGCGAACATCGCTGCGCGAAAACTTGTTGTCGTCGGTGCCAATTTCTCTTGCATAGTAGTGGGCGGCAGAGACCTGCAAACCGCTGTCAAAGCGATACGAAACCAGCACACTGCCTGCGCTCTGAGGTGTAAATTCTTCTTCGCGTTTTGAGCTGGCCTCTGCTTCGATGTAGGCGTAGCTAAGATGGAAAAGCCAGTGGTGATTCGGTCGAAAATCGACTTCTGTTTCAGCGCCTTTTTGCGAAAGTGATGTATCGTTAGATGGATCGAAACTATCGAGTGCAATTGATTTTGAGATCAGCCGGTCGAGTTTGTCATCAAAAATTTTCACATCCCACTGAAGGTGGTATTGGCGAAAATTGCCGTAATAACCAATCTCTCGAGATTCAATTCGCTCCGGTCTTACGTCGGGGTTGCCTGTTGCGGTGAGGGCAAATGTGCCTTCTGTCTGGCCGTCGGGTGCCGGTCTGACATTGCGGGCGGTATACTGCCAGTCGGCAGAGGTTTCTAACAAATCAGGTGAGCGTATCGCTTCGGAATAGATCATCCGAAAGCCGTGGTCGGCATTGATATGAAAATGCAGTGAATAGCGGGGTGAGAAATTTTTGCCGACATACTGCTCGTATTCATATGACCCACCGGCGTTGGCACTGATGTAGTCGTTTAATTTTAGTTCGGCATTGGCGAATAGCTGATAGCTGTGGTTGTCTATCGTGCCACCGTAGTAGGTTTCTGATTGAGCTCTGGCCTTTTTTAAGTGGATACCGGATACCGTTTGAAAGGATTTACTCCAGATATAGGTGTCTTGAAAATCCAGATCCTGGCGGCTAACGCGGATATTCTGGTTTGCGTCGGCCATGACGATGGGATTTGGATTGGTGAAAATGCCGATAAATTGCGGTGGAAGTGCAACCGTCCACTCGGTTTCCTGGTCCTGGCTTGAGTGGTCGAGACGCAGGCTTTGAGTATGAAAGACGGAGTATTCCCATTCTAACTTGCCGGAAAAATAGTAGTCTCTAACGTAGTTGTCGGGTGGCGTAACATCCAGATCCGTTCGATCATCCTCGGTCCACCCCTGTTTGTAGCCAAACGCAAAGCTGCTGCTGATACCACTAGAGAGCTGACGCTCGTACCGGGTGTTTATCAGTTCGAGATTCTTGCCATCTCGACGTTCGCTGCCGTCCATTTTGTGGTCAAAGCCGCTGTCTCTGCGACTGGCGACAGTCACACCGTAGAAGCCGCCTGCATAATCACCGGCATGACTGACGCGATAGTCTTCCGTGTCTTGATCGCCAACTTTGACGTTGATATTCAGGCGATCCCTATCGGCAGGATGACGGGTGATAATGTTGATGACGCCGAGAAAGGCATTGGCGCCGTAAGCGGCCGTCGATGGTCCTCGTACAACCTCAATGCGTTCGATATCTTCGATAGTAATGGGGATATCGCTCCAGTCGACGGTGGCTAACCCCGCCTGGTATACCGAGCGGCCGTCGATCAGCACCTGCATGCGGCGTGAATCCCGGTAATTGGTACCGTGGTAACTGACGACATGATTCCATCCGTCCCGAGCGCCGACAGAGGTGCCGGGAATCAGACGGAAAAGTTCAGGGATTTCTCGCAGGCCCGAGGCAATAATCATGTCTCGGTCAATTACCGAAACGCTGGCAGGCACCTCAGTGCGGTTTTGCTTGAGGCGCGCAGGAGTGAGTACCACGGGAAGGTTTTCTTCGCCGAGGAGGTTGGCAAATGTATGATCAGCTGAGAATACACCGGTAAGCAGTAGCGCGATGCTGATTGGAAGGCCCTGACGCATCCTCTCTCCTTATGTGTTCTTGTTGGTCCAGCAGGCAGTGTAGCCTTAGTATAGCTGCCCCAGCTAGCAGCAATTTGGGCATTCCACTAAGGTAGGGCGGTTAGCGAGAAAGGTGGGTGAGCGACGCTTATTTGCCGATGCAGAAGCTGGAGAATATTTCGCCCAGCAAATCATCGGCGGTGAATTCACCGGTGATCGCAGAGAGGGCGTGTTGGGCTAGACGAAGTTCCTCTGCAACCAACTCACCGGCCATGGCATGCGCGAGTTGTTCACTGGCCAGCTGCAAATGCTGGTCGGCTGTAGACAGGGCGTTGAGGTGTCGGCGGCGGGCGATGAAGTTGGAGTCGCTTTCTTCAAATCCCATACAGCTTTTGAGATGGTCTCTAAGCTGATCGATTCCGAGCCCCTGTTTTGCCGATATCGTCAAGGTAGTCACACCCGGTGCAAAGGGGTGATCGTTAGCGGGTTGCAGGTCACATTTATTGAGCAGGATACTGAGCTTGCCCTTTGCCGCGGCGTCGAGAAACTCGGTGGGAATTGCGGTGGCGGGTCGGGGTTGGCTGTTGTCAACAACCAGCAAGATTCGATCAGCTTTTTCAATTTCAGACCAGGCCCGGCGAATACCCTCCTGTTCTACCGGGTCTTCGCTGTCGCGCAGACCGGCGGTGTCAATGATATGCAGGGGCATGCCGTCGATCAGAATATTCTCTCGCAACACATCACGGGTGGTGCCGGCAATGTCGGTGACAATAGCTGACTCTCTACCCGCCAAGGCATTGAGCAAGCTGGATTTGCCGGCATTGGGCTGCCCGGCAATTACCACGGTCATGCCTTCCCGGAGCAAACTACCCTGTTTGGCAGAGCGAAACACCTGATTGAGCTGTTGGCAGATGTTGGCCAGATCGGCGCCCACTTTGCCGTCACTGAGAAAATCGATTTCTTCTTCGGGAAAGTCGATGGCTGCCTCAACGTACATTCGCAGCTGGGTAATTGCCTTCACGAGAGTGTTGATATGGCGGCTAAAGTCCCCTTCCAGCGAGCGCATGGCTTGGCGAGCCGCTTGCTCCGAGGCGCTATCAATCAGGTCGGCAATGGCCTCTGCCTGGGCAAGGTCTATTTTGTTGTTGAGAAAGGCCCGCTCTGAAAACTCCCCCGGCCGGGCGAGTCTGGCACCCTGACCAAGCACGGCCTGCAACAACATATCCATGATGATTGGTCCGCCGTGACCTTGAAGCTCCAGTACGTCTTCACCGGTGAATGAGTGGGGACCAGGGAAAAACAATGCCAGGCCTTTATCGATAAGGCGGGCTTCGCCGGTGGCGGACGCCGCTTCCCGAAAACTGGCGAAGTGGGCGTAACGGGGGCTTAGCTCAGTGAGGCCTGTGAGGGATTCGGCAATGGCGACGCACTTTGGGCCAGAGACGCGGATAATGCCAACACCACCTTTTCCAGGTGGTGTGGCTATTGCGGCAATGGTATCGCTACCCGATGTGCTCATGGCTACCGGCCTTAGCGGGTGGGGAGGCCCCGCTTTTCAATCTGCTTGGTGATAATGTATTGCTGAATAATCGACAGCGTATTGTTCACTACCCAGTACAACACCAGTCCTGCTGGGAAGAACAGGAAGAAGAAGGTAAAGATCAGTGGTAGCCATTGCATGATCTTCGCTTGCATCGGATCGGGTGGTGGTGGGTTCAGTTTTTGCTGGATGAACATGGACAGGCCCATGACAACGGGCAGGATAAAGTAAGGGTCCATGGCCGACAGGTCGTGGATCCACAATATAAAGGGGGCGTGACGCAGCTCAATACTTTCCATCAGTACCCAGTAGAGCGCAATAAACACCGGCATCTGAACCAGCATTGGCAAACAGCCGCCGACAGGATTAATTTTTTCCTTCTTATATAGCTCCATCATGGCCTGGGACTGCTTTTGCTTGTCGTCGGCGTAGCGCTCGCGAATTTCAACCAGCTTTGGTTGGACTTTGCGCATATTCGCCATGGAGGTGAAGGCTTTAGCATTGAGCTGGAAGAAGGCAGCCTTGATCAACACCGTTATGGCGATAATAGAGAAGCCCCAATTGCCCAGGAAGCCGTGCATTTTGGTCAGCAGCCAGAACAGCGGCTGAGCTATCCACCACAACCAGCCGTAATCCACGGTGAGGTCCAGGCCGGGCGCGATACCTTCCAGGCGGTACTGATCTTTAGGGCCGGTATAAAATTCAGCGCTGATTTTGCCTTGCTGGCCGGCCGGCACCACCACGCTTTCTCCGGTGAAGCGAGCAATGTTGTAGCCCTGCTTGGTCACCACGGTGGACAGCTGATTGGATTGGTCTTGGGGCGGCACCCAGGCATTGAGGAAGTAGTGTTGGCTCATACCAATCCAGCCACCATCAACCGAGACCTTCAGCGGCTTGCTTTGCATCTTGTCGAAGGTCAGTTTGCGGTAAAGGTCTTCGTTGTCGGCGTAAGCTACCCCCATAAAAGGCTTCATGGAGAACATGCCGCCTTTATCATCGACGCTGGGGTCGGGGCTATTATCCCGCTTTAGCTGACCAAAGAAGCGCGCTTCGAAGTCGGTGTCACCGCGGTTGTCGACCAGATATTGGACATCGACCAGGTACTTACCGGGCTTGAAAACAAAGCGTTTTACCAGACGCACGGACTCGCTGTAATTGAAGTGCAGATCGACATTGAGAACGTCCTGGCCCTCGGCCAAGATGAATTCGTTTGCTTCGGCAACAAAAGTGGGTCGGCCTGCGCCAGTGTCAGTCGCATTCTTGCCAATCAGACCACTTTGGGCGGTGTAGCTGCGCTGGTCATTGTTGCTCAGCAGGACGAAAGGGTCATCAGATTCCAGAGTGGCGGTGTAATTGGGTAGAGAGCTGTAAACCAGGTCGCCACCCTGAAGGGCAATCTTCACCGTCAACACATCGGTGTTCACCACGATATGGTCGGCGGTCGTCGCGCTTTGGACTTCGACTACTTGTCCCTGGTCGTCAATCGTTGGCACGTCGACCGGGTCAGCAAGGCTGTTGTCAGCATCAGCCGCCGTCGCCGGCTTGGAAGTAGCTGCCATGGTGGGCTCGGGTAGCTCAAAGTTGCGCCACTCCACCAGCAGCATAAACGACAGGGCAGCAATAGCGGCAATCAGTAGATAGCGCTGGATATCAATCATGTTGAGAAGGCCTAGAAAGTTGGAGTTTTGTCGACGAGCAGCCGCAGGTTGGGACCGGGTCGTAGCCCCCTTTGTTAAAAGGGTGGCAGCGGAGCAACCGCCATAGAGTGAGTGCGGTGCCTCGAAGGGCGCCGTGGGTTTGGAGTGCTTCGAGTGCGTAGTGGGAGCAGCTGGGATAGAAACGGCAGTGACTGGCCATCACAGGGCTAATAAAGAAGCGATAGCCTTTGACCAGCCAAATCAATACGCGCTTCATCAGCCGGCTGACCTCGTCGCCATACGTTGACGGTGTTTTTCTGCCCGGTTTTGCAATTGCAGCCACAGCTGATTGCAGGTTTCGTGTAGCTGATGGTTTTCCATAGTATCCAGGCCACGTCTGGCCAGCACGATCACATCCAAGCCTATTAGCTGATGTTGTTGCTGGCGAAAAGTCTCCCGCACAATACGCTTTATCCGGTTTCTCTGCACCGCTAGACGAGCATTTTTTTTGGCGATCACCAACCCGAGGCGAGGGTGTTGGCGGTCATTGGGCAGTGCGAGGAAGAGAATTTCGGGGGTGGAAACCTTGAGGCGTGAGCGCTCAAAAACCGCTTGATAATCGCTGGCTTGGAGAAGACGCAATGATTTTCCAAACTGTAAGTTCACTGCGTCGCCAGCGGACTCTCATTCGGTGCTGCTGTTAGGCAGACAGGCGAGCCCGGCCTTTGGCACGGCGGCGGTTGATGACCTTACGGCCATTCTTGGTTGCCATGCGTGCACGGAAACCGTGGGTGCGGGCACGCTTCAGGTTGCTGGGTTGAAAAGTTCTTTTCATGGCTTCATCCGTTTCGTCTAGTGCCGCGCCAGCTTGTTGGCGCTAAGCCCGCCCTTTTGGCCGGACCGGTAAATTTGGATCGCGAATTTTAGATGACTCTAAGGGGAATAGCAACGCTCTGTGGCCTGATATCAGTGAATTTGTCGGCGAGCATAACGAAGAAGATGGCTTATGGGGGTTGTACCAGCTTTTGTACAAGCTACCCACTAAATATCCACAGAAAACAAGCAGTGTTATCCACAGGTAAATGTTTTTTGCATAAAGCGCTTGAATTTTTTCCTTATTTCTGTATCGTTTTGAAAAGTAAGAAATTTTTTCCTTTATCTGCGCTTTCTTATTCCGATTTTGTTGTGGATAAGTTGGTCTTCCAAGCGTAGAATTCGCAAGTTATTAAACGTCTTTTCCCAGCTTTTCGGTTGGGCTCTCTTTGTCGTTTTCACAAGCGGTAGCGGTATATATAAAGAAGCCAGTACGTCTAGCTTGGCTTCGATAATAGTCTTTAAGGGTATGGAGAAAACGGTGTCAGAAGCGACTTGGCAAAAATGTATCGCTCATTTGCGCGACGAATTACCGAGCCAACAGTTTAATACCTGGATTAAGCCCCTGCGCTACGAAGCGCAGGATGGTCGAATCGATTTGTTTGCGCCCAACCGTTTTGTGAGGGATTGGGTGAGTGACCGCTTTCTGGATCGTATTTTAGAACTCGTCGCTGAGCTGGCGCCGTCGGATAGTCGCCCGGAGGTGGCACTGGGGATCGGCGGGCGATCGGCGGCTCCCGGATTTGCTGTCCCTAATGCTGGCTCCCGCATTGTCATGCCGGGGACGGAGTCGGCTAATGTACGCGGTGGTGTTGAGCCGCGGGCCAGGGAATCTGTCACCCCCAGCAACACGGTTGGGGCGGCGATGGCTGCCGAGCAGCGCCTGGTTGATCGCGATGAGGTGTCGCCAGCAGAATTGATCGACAGTAGCGCCGCACCCGGCGGCCGTACCGTTGAGGTGGAAGGTCGAATTCGGCATCAGAGTTCGCTGATGGAGGCCTATACCTTTGATACGTTTGTTGAGGGTAAATCGAACCAGCTTGCCAGAGCGGCAGCCAGTCAGATCGCCGAAAACCCCGGTCGCGCATACAATCCGCTATTTTTGTACGGCGGAGTCGGTTTGGGGAAAACCCATCTGATGCACGCCGTGGGTAATGCGTTGTTGGCGCAGAACCCGAATGCCAAAGTGGTATACCTCCATTCGGAGCGTTTTGTTGCTGATATGGTGAAGGCATTACAGTTGAACGCGATTAATGAGTTCAAACGTTACTACCGGTCGGTGGACGCGCTGCTGATTGACGATATTCAGTTTTTCTCCGGAAAGGAGCGCTCCCAGGAAGAGTTCTTCCACACCTTTAATTCCTTGTTGGAAGGCGGTCAGCAGATGATATTGACCTGTGATCGTTACCCGAAAGAAATCAAGGGCTTAGAGGAACGATTGAAATCCCGATTTGGCTGGGGTCTGACTGTGGCTGTAGAGCCCCCTGAGCTAGAGACCCGGGTGGCAATTTTGTTGAAGAAGGCTGAACAGGAGCGAATTACCTTGCCATCTGAAGCAGCTTTTTTTATTGCCCAACGGGTACGCTCCAATGTTCGTGAGCTGGAGGGTGTGCTGAAGCGAGTGATCGCCAGTTCCCGCTTTATGGCCAAGCCGATTGATGTGCCTTTGATTAAGGATTCGCTGAAGGACCTTTTGGCCCTGCAGGACAAGCTGGTTAGTCTCGAAAATATTCAACGCACCGTTGCGGAATACTACAAAATAAAATTTTCTGACTTGATGTCAAAGCGGCGCAGTCGCTCGGTGGCTCGCCCTCGGCAAATGGCCATGGCTTTGTCAAAGGAGTTAACCAATCACAGCCTGCCGGAGATTGGTGAAAGTTTTGGTGGCCGCGATCACACCACCGTGTTGCATGCCTGCAAGAAGGTGAAAGAATTGCGGGAAACCGACAATGATATTCGGGAAGATTATCAAAATTTGATAAGACTGCTGACAACTTGATGCCTGACAGCGGCTAATATAATAAAGTGTCATAACACCGCGTTAGGGCGCCTGTTTTGCTCTTCGAAGCGTTTTCTTCAGTGCTGACCGACGCAATGACATTGTGATGCCCGATCTGATAATCAACGACTCGAGACGAGGAATTCAGGAGACATGAAATTTTCAATTTCCAGGGACGCACTGATTAAACCACTGAACCTGGTGGCTGGTGTTGTTGAACGACGTCAAACGCTACCGGTTTTGGCGAACGTGCAAATCGTCGTAGACGGTGATCAGTTGTCCCTTACCGGCACCGACCTTGAGGTCGAACTGATCGGACGGGTAAACCTTGATGCGGCGGCGGTGGCTTCTCCTGGTGAGATAACCGTACCGGCCAAAAAGCTAGTGGATATCTGTAAGGCACTTCCTGATGGTGCTGCGCTGGACATTCAGCTCGACGAGCAAAAACTGATTATCAAGTCGGGCCGTAGCCGGTTCCAGCTGTCTACCTTGTCGGCGGCGGATTTTCCAAGTGTAGAGCAAGGCAAAGGCGGCCAGCGTTTTGTCATTAAGCAGGGTGACCTGAAACGGTTGATCGAGAAAACCAGTTTCGCAATGGCTCAGCAGGATGTTCGCTACTACCTCAACGGTATGTTGTTCGAAGTGGCAACCGGCAATCTGCGGGTGGTTGCAACCGACGGCCACCGTTTGGCGATGGCTACCCTCCCCTGTGACATTAATGTTGATAATGCCTCCCAGGTGATCGTGCCGCGTAAAGGCGTTATTGAGCTGGGCCGCCTACTGATCAATGAAGATCAGGACGCGGAAATTATCGTCAGCAACAACCATATTCGGGTAGTCACGTCCGACTTTACCTTCACCTCAAAACTTATCGATGGCAAGTTCCCGGACTACGAGCGTGTGTTGCCCAGAAGCAGCACCAAAGAGGTCTTGGGGTCGCGCCAGGAGCTGAAACAGGCCTTTGCCCGCACCGCGATCCTGTCGAATGAGAAATATCGCGGTATTCGCATCGTGTTGAGCAGTGGTAGTCTTCAGATCATTGCTAACAACCCAGAGCAGGAAGAGGCAGAAGAGGTTGTGGCGGTGGATTATGCCGGTGAGGGTCTCGAGATTGGCTTCAATGTGAGTTATCTGCTGGATGTGTTGGCGGCGGTATCGGGAGAGACAGTGAAGTTCTCGTTATCTGACGCAAACAGCTCAGCGTTGATCGAGGAGTCGGAGTCGCAGGACTGTCAGTACGTTGTAATGCCGATGAGGCTGTAGACCTTTTTATGGGGAAGGTGCTGTCGCGAATCACCAATAGTGCGGCGGCGCTTCTTCCCCATCGTAACCCCCTCCTCTTCTTCTCTGTTCTCTTCTTGCTGGTATCTCATTTTTGCCCGTACCGTCCATTGGTCATCGCTTTAATTCAAGAGCGCCCTGATTTCCCATGCGTTTGAAGCAGCTGTCTGTCAGTCATTTTCGAAATATCGAGCACGCCAAGTTGTTGGATTTGGCAGACGTGAACTTTATTCATGGCCTCAACGGTAGTGGTAAAACCAGTTTGCTGGAAGCGCTGCATACCCTGTCGATAAGTCATTCCTTTCGAACCCGTAAAATAAAATCGATGATTCAGGCTGCTCAGGACGCGCTGTTGGTGAGGGGGGAGCTGGAAGATATCGATGGGCTTGAGGGCCAATGGCTAGCGGTTCAGCGTTCGGCCACCGATGGCACATTAGTGAAATTCAGGGGCGAGCGGCTTGGTTCAGTTGGAGAGATGGCCGGAATTCTTCCGGTTCAGTTGGTCAATCCGGCGGCATTTGCGCTGATAGAAGGGTCGCCTGCTGATCGGCGCCAGTTCCTGGACTGGTCAGTGTTCCACGTGAAACATCTTCATTTTTACTCTCTGTGGATTCGATACCGTAAGGCGCTACAACAGCGAAATTCTTTGCTCAGACGTGGTAAAATTGATCGTTCTTTATTGGCTGTATGGGACCGAGAGCTGGTCGCGTGCGGCGAAAAAATTAATGAAAGTCGGCAGGGTCAGTTTGACGCCCTCCTCGCCCTTTTCTTTGAAGTGTATGCCAAGCTTTCGCCTGAGTTTGATGAGCAAGGCGGTGTGTTTGGTGGTGAGGTGACGTTGCGCTTTTCCTCGGGTTGGGACGCTCAGCTTTCGCTGGCGGAGGCCCTTGCGGCCAGCCTGGAGACGGATCTCAGTCAAGGGTTTACTCGGCCAGGCCCCCATCGTGCAGACTTGTCAGTGCGGGTTGATGGCGTTCAGGCAGCAGAGGTGCTGTCACGGGGGCAAACTAAGACGCTGGTTTGTGCTTTGAAGATCGCCCAGCTGCTCATGCTAGAGCAGTCTGGTGTTGTGGGTATTGTGCTGATCGACGATTTGCCTGCAGAGTTGGATATAGTGAGGCGGCGTGCATTGTTTCGGGCATTGGCGTCGTTGAAAACCCAGGTATTTGCAACATCGATCACTGCTGAGGAGCTTTCAGGGGATTGGTGTTCGGGTAAGAGCGTTAAAAGGTTTCACGTGGAACATGGTCGTTTCACCGGGGTTTGAATGCCGAGGTCGAAACGGCAAAGCCAGCTCCTGGGCTGCACTCGCTCGCGGCCTGAGTAGGAGACTGAGAAGCACCAGAAAAGAATGATCAAGCTTACCTTGAGTAAGCAGATTTTAAGCAACACGCGCTGTTTTTGGCTTGTCCTCGCCATCGATAGAACGCAACAGAGCCACAATAAAGGTGATAACCCTGTATGGAAGAAAAGAAAAATTACGATTCTTCGAGTATCAAAGTTCTTAAAGGCCTTGATGCCGTCCGTAAACGTCCGGGCATGTACATTGGTGACACCGACGACGGTACTGGCCTGCATCACATGGTGTTCGAAATTGTCGACAACTCGATTGATGAGGCTCTCGCAGGGCACTGCAGCAAAATCCTGATTACCATTCACCCTGATGAATCGGTGTCGGTGGTGGATGACGGCCGCGGTATTCCCACAGAAATGCACGAGGAAGGCGTGTCAGCTGCCGAAGTCATCATGACCGTATTGCATGCCGGCGGTAAGTTTGACGACAACACCTATAAAGTTTCGGGTGGTCTCCACGGTGTTGGTGTGTCGGTGGTAAATGCCCTGTCCGAGGAACTGCGCTTAACCGTGCGCCGCGAGGGTAAGGTCCACGAACAAGTTTACAAGCACGGGGTTCCGCAAGAGCCGCTAAAAGTCACGGGTGAAACAGAGCGCACGGGTACCGAGGTTCGCTTCAAACCCTCTGCTCAGACCTTCACTAATATCGAATTTCATTTTGACTACCTTGCCAAGCGCCTACGGGAGCTGGCCTTTCTGAACTCGGGTGTCCATATCGAGCTGAAAGATGAGCGCAGCGGCGAGCAGGAAGTCTTCCGCTATGACGGCGGTCTCAGTGCTTTTGTTGGCTACCTTAACCAGAACCGCAACGCGGTGAATAAAATTTTCCACTTCAATACCGAAGCCGATGGCATAGGTGTTGAGGTTGCCCTGCAGTGGAATGATAGTTTTCAGGAAAACATCTTTTGCTACACCAACAACATTCCCCAGCGTGATGGCGGTACTCACCTCGCCGGCTTTCGCGCTGCGCTGACCCGTAGTCTGAACAATTACATTGAGCGTGAAGGTCTGGCGAAAAAAGCCAAAATTAGCACTACGGGTGACGACGCCCGGGAGGGACTGGTAGCGGTGATCTCGGTGAAGGTTCCGGATCCTAAATTCTCCTCCCAGACCAAAGACAAACTGGTTTCCAGTGAAGTGAAAACAGTGGTTGAGCAGGCTATGACGGCTCAGTTTGGTGATTTTCTTTTGGAAAGCCCCAATGAGGCCAAGCTGATTGTTCAGAAAATGTTGGATGCCGCCCGTGCGCGTGAGGCAGCGCGGAAAGCTCGCGAAATGACGCGCCGCAAAGGTGCCCTCGATATAGCGGGTCTGCCAGGAA
This sequence comes from Spongiibacter taiwanensis, assembly GCF_023702635.1. Lineage (NCBI taxonomy): Bacteria > Pseudomonadati > Pseudomonadota > Gammaproteobacteria > Cellvibrionales > Spongiibacteraceae > Spongiibacter > Spongiibacter taiwanensis. The sequence continues at coordinate 2,098,061 of NZ_CP098455.1, read as the reverse complement.
AGCTGGCAGACTGCCAGGAAAAGGACCCTGCCCTTTCTGAGCTTTATCTGGTGGAGGGTGACTCGGCCGGTGGTTCTGCCAAACAAGGCCGCGACCGCCGAACCCAAGCGATTCTGCCCTTGAAGGGTAAAATCTTGAACGTCGAAAAAGCGCGTTTTGACAAAATGCTGTCCTCGGCCGAAGTGGGTACGATGGTGACCGCACTTGGCTGCGGCATTGGCAAGGACGAGTTCAATGTCGAAAAGCTGCGCTACCACAGCATTATCATCATGACCGATGCGGACGTCGACGGCTCCCACATCCGCACCCTGCTGCTCACTTTCTTCTTCCGGCAAATGCCCGAGCTGATTGAGCACGGTCATGTATTTATTGCCCAACCGCCGCTGTATAAAATTTCGCGAGGTAAACAACATCAATACCTTAAGGATGAGGCGGCACTGGCGAATTACCTGACCCAGTCTGCTCTCGATGGGGCTGCGCTGTACGTGCACCCTGAAGCGGCACCGATAACCGGGACCGGCCTTGAGGAGCTGGTTGGCCAATATCGTAAAGTGGAAACGGTCATCGATCGCTTGTCGCGGATTTACCCGCCGACCATTCTGCGTGAGACCATTTACCTGCCGACCCTGTCAGTGGTGGATCTTGCCGATCGCAGCAAAGTTGATGCCTGGGCGACGCAGCTCGCTGAGGCGACGGTACAGCTGGAAGCCAAGGATCAGCGCTTCCGCTACGATGTGCGGGTAATCGAAAATACCGAGCTCCACCTGTTCGTTCCTGAAGTCGAGGTTACCTCTCATGGAGTGAGCGCCCACTATCATTTTGGCCGTGACTTTTTCGGTTCATCAGACTACCAGGCCATCGTAAACCTGGGGGAAAGCCTGCAGGGTCTCCTGGAAGAAGGCGCGTATATCCAGCGCGGTGAGCGTAAACAGGAGGTAGAAACCTTCGATCAGGTCATGGAGTGGTTAATGCGACAGGCTGAGCGGGGCTTCAATGTGCAACGCTATAAAGGTCTGGGTGAAATGAACCCGGATCAGCTTTGGGAAACCACCATGGACCCCGATGCCAGGCGGATGCTGCGGGTGACCATAGAGGACGCCATAGCAGCCGACCAGATTTTCACCACGTTAATGGGTGATCAGGTAGAGCCGCGGCGGGAATTTATAGAGAGCAATGCTTTGAAGGTAGCAAACCTGGATATTTAACGCCGTTTGCTGTCTGAAGCTGTCAGCCCCGCCCTGCGCGGGGCTTTTTGCTTGTCTGGCCTGTTCGATGTTCTAGGCGATGCTTGCAGCCAATCTTGCGCTAATTGCTCTCGCCCTGTTCTATCGTCCTATCTCGGCGCAGCGTTCTTCAATCCAACGACTGGCTTCTTCCATCACGGCCTTGCTGTCGCGACCTTCGGTAGTCATTGGTTCCCCAATAACCAGGGTGATGGTGCCGGGATAGATTACCAGGCTTTTTGCCGGCCAACAGTAACCGGCGTTGTGGGCGATGGGTAACACGGGAACGCCTGCAGCCACTGCGATGCTAGCGCCGCTTCGGGCGTAATTTCCTACGACCCCGGGAGCCACCCGGGTGCCCTCTGGGAAAATCAAAACATTGTATTGATTGTGCAACCGGCTCAAGCCCATCTCCATGGTCTGTTTTAATGCGGCGCGGGGATTACTCCGGTCAATGCCAATGGCATTCATCATGCGCAGCGCCCAGCCGAAAAATGGCACCTTGAACAGCTCTCGTTTAACCACCGTCGCGACCGGTGATAAAAACCATTGCAAGTAAAAGGTTTCCCACTGGCTTTGATGTTTTGACAGCGCGACGTAGGGTGTCGTCTCTGGCAGCTTGCCAATTACCTTGGTTTTAACGCCGCAGCAGATGCGCAGCCAGCCAACAATTAAATAATTGCCAACAATGAAATAGCGGCTGCGCTTGTGAAACGGCAGGTAAAACGTAAAGGCGATGCCGGTGAGGCTGAAAAACATGGTAATCAGCGCGTAACCGGTGAAGAAAATTGCTGAGCGAGGATACGCCAGAAGCCGAGTTAGTCCAGTCATTACCGACAATCTCAAAGTATAGTTACTACGCCAAATGGCCCACCGTGAGGCGGTGGGCCATTTTGGTTCAGACGTTTTTGCTTACCACCAGGCGCGAAATATCAGCAACTTGCAAAAACAGCGACTGCAATTGGGCAAGCAGTGCCAACCGGTTATTGCGAAGGGCTTCGTCGTCAGCGTTGACCATCACGTTGTCGAAAAAGCTGTCCACAACCTGCTGCAAATCCGCCAGGGATTTAAGCCCCGTCTCGTACTCCCCCGCTGCAAACAGAGGGCCTACTTTTTGCTGCTGCGTCGCCACGGCTTCTGCCAATGCAGTTTCTGCCGGCTCGCTCAATAATGAGTCGTTAACGGTACTGCTGGCGCCGCTCGACTTGCTGAGAATGTTGGATACTCGCTTGTTGGCCGCAGCCAGGGCTTCTGCTTCGGGCAGTGTGGTGAAGCTCTGCACGGCCTTCACCCTTGCATCGATATCGGTGGGGCTGCTCAGGCCCTTGGCATGCACGGCAGAAAAGACTTCTGCGCTAATGCCCTGGTCTTCATACCAGGCTTTGAGTCGCTCCAGGATATAGGACAGTATCTGCTCTATAAGGGCATCATTGGGCTCTACCGCAGGGTGCTGGCCAATCGCCATTTCGATAAGTGGGCGCAGATCCAGGGGCAGCTGCTTTTCGATAATGAGCCGTAGCACGGCAAGGGAGGCCCGCCGCAGTGCAAAAGGATCTTTGGACCCACTGGGTAGCTGGCCAATGCCAAAAATGCCGGTAATCGTGTCGAGGCGGTCAGCCAGTGCGATCACCGTGCCGACGGCGGTTTTGGGTAATTCATCGTTGGCAAAGCGCGGCATATATTGCTCGTTCATTGCCGCTGCCACATCGGGCTGCTCGCCATCATTACTGGCATAGTAGAAGCCGGCGATACCCTGCATATCGTCGAATTCACCAACCATCTCGGTAACCAGGTCGCTCTTACAGAGCAAAGCGGCACGTTGGCTCTGGGCCTGTGATACCCCTAGTTGTTTGGCGATTTCACCAGCAAGTGCGGCGATGCGCTCGGTTTTGTCAAAGAGCGTTCCCAGTTTTTCTTGAAACACAATGCGACGCAGTTTTTCTCGCTGCTGTTCCAAGGTGGTCTTGCAGTCGGTTTCAAAGAAGAAAGCGGCATCACTCAGGCGCGGTCTGATGACCCGTTCATTTCCATCAATAACTTTCTGTGGCGCACTGCTTTGAATATTCGACACGGTGATAAAATGCGGCATAAGATTTCCGTTATTATCCATCACGTGAAAATACTTTTGATGCTCCTTCATGGAGGAAATGAGTGCTTCTGCAGGCACTTGCAAGAAGCGCGCTTCAAAACTGCCGGATAACGCAGTGGGCCACTCGACCAGTGCGGTGACCTCGTCGAGCAAGTCGCTATCGATAATGGCCTTGCCGCCAAGACGCTGCCCTTCCGCCTCAACCTGTTCACGAATCATTTGACGGCGGCGTTTAAAATCGGCGATCACTTTACCTTTCGCTTCGAGGGTGGCTTCGTACTCGCTCGCGGTGGTCAACGTGATTGGGCCGGTGCTATGGAAGCGATGGCCGCGGGTTTGATTACTGCTGGTTAGCCCCAACACCGGCGGACAGTCGACTACCTCAGACCCGAAGATCACCACCAGCCAATGGGCAGGGCGGACAAACTCGGCTCGAGAGGCGCCCCAGCGCATCCGTTTTGGAATGGGTAAACCGGCCAGCGCCGCTTCAATTGCTGGCCCGACCACCTCAGCGGTTTTTGCGCCCGCCAATTGCGAACGAAAACACAGTTTGTCCTGCTTGCCGTCGTTGGCAACAAACGCCTTCAGGTTTGCCGCATCAATGCCATTTTTCTCGGCGAAGGCGAGCGCGGCCCGGGTGGGCTGACCAGCGTCATCAAAGGCCACTTTGGTCGGCGGTCCCCAGGCTTCCACCGCTTTTTCCGGACCCTCTTCTGCCAGGCCAGAGACTAATACAGCCAGACGACGTGGTGAGGCGAAGGGGGTGATGTTGCTGTAAGCCAACTCAAAACTGGCCAGCTGGGCAGCAATCCCGTCGCAAAATGCATTGGATAATGACAGCAAGGCCTTAGGTGGCAATTCTTCTGTGCCCAGCTCGATAAGCAGATCGCGCTGACTCATGCTTTTTCCTCCAGTCCAGCCAACACCTGGGTACGCAGCGATTCCTCGGCCAAGGGGAAGCCTAAAGCCGCCCGGGAATCAAAGTAAGCTTGGGCCACTGCCCGCGCCAGACCACGAACCCGAAGGATGAAGCGCTGGCGCTCGGTCACCGAAATGGCGTGGCGGGCGTCAAGCAGGTTAAAAGAATGAGAAGCCTTCATTACCATTTCATAGGCGGGCAGCGGCAGCCCTTTTTCGATGAGTCGCTGACTTTCTGACTCGCAGTGATCAAATTGTTTGAACAGTTGATCTACATCGGCTTCCTCAAAATTGAAGCGCGACATTTCAACCTCGTTCTGGTGAAACACATCGCCGTAGCTGACCGGGCCCTGGGGGCCGTGGGTCCAGACAAGATCATAGATACTGTCCACACCTTGCAGATACATGGCGATGCGCTCCAGCCCATAAGTGATTTCGCCACTGACCGGGAAACACTCGAGGCCGCCCACCTGTTGGAAGTAGGTGAACTGGGTAACTTCCATCCCGTTCAGCCAGACTTCCCAGCCCAGCCCCCAGGCACCAAGAGTTGGCGACTCCCAGTTGTCTTCCACAAAGCGAATGTCGTGTACGGTAGGATCGATACCGAGCATCTTCAGCGAGTCGAGATAGAGCTCCTGAATGTTACTCGGCGAGGGCTTCATGATGACCTGGAACTGATAGTAATGTTGCAGGCGGTTGGGGTTCTCACCGTAGCGGCCGTCGGTAGGTCGGCGACAGGGCTGCACGTAAGCCGTGTTCCAGCTCTCCGGGCCAATGGCCCGCAGGAAGGTTGCCGGGTGGAAGGTGCCCGCCCCCACTTCCATATCCAGTGGTTGCAGGATGACACAGCCCTGCTCGGCCCAGAATTGCTGCAGCGCCAGAATAAGTCCCTGAAAGGTGCCAACGTCGGCCTTGCTCACAGTCGTTCCCCGTAGATAAAACAAAGAGACGAATTATACAGAGTTGGGCCCTTTTGAGGGCATTTCCGGGACCAAAAGGGCCATTACTTTTGGTCTCGCGCCGGGCTTATCGGTTGGCCCCAGCGCTAGTGCCGGTAGCAACGGACTTGGTACTATCGGGGTCTTCCGAGTTTGGGTGTGCAGTTTCATGGGAAAAATTATTGGTGCGGTGCTTGGCTTTTTGGTCGGCGGACCGCTGTTGGCATTGGTAGGCCTCGCCGCGGGGCACTTTTTTGATCGCGGCCTGCGGCAGGCGATGGGCTTTAATTATACCGCCGAGCGCCAGCGGATAGAGGCGGTGTTTTTCGATACGGTGTTCAGGGTGTTGGGTCACCTCGCCAAGGCCGATGGTCGGGTCAGTGAATCGGAAATTGCCCAGGCCGAAGCGATCATGAGCCAGCTCAAGTTGTCGCCGGAGCGCCGGCAGCAGGCGATTGCCCGCTTCAAGGAGGGGAGCGCGGCGGATTTCAGCCTTGAGCCCCAAATTGCCAGCTTCGTGCAGGCGGTGGGAAGACAGAATTTACTGCGTCGCCTGTTGCTTGAGGCCCTCCTTGCCATGGCCTTGGCCGATGGCCACCTTCACGATGCCGAGCGTGAAGTGCTGTCTAAGGTGGCTCTGTACTTGGGCGTCTCTACGGCGGATTTTGAGCGCTTGTTGCAAATGGCCAATGCCCAGCGGCATTTTCACAGTGGCGGCTACAGCCAGGGAGGGGGCGCGCCAAGCGACGCACTCGCCGACGCCTATGAAGCGCTCGGGGTGGATAAGACCTGCAGCGATGCCGAGCTCAAACGCGCGTACCGTAAATTGATGAGCGAACATCACCCGGACAAGCTCATTGCCCGGGGGGTGCCTGATGAGATGCTAAAACTGGCCACCGAAAAGTCCCAGGAAATTCAGGCCGCCTACGAGCTGATCAAGAAAAACCGGGCGTGACCGGCTAAGGGTTGCGGTGCTGAGCGCTAGACGTATTGGGCCAGCTGAATATCGTGGTAGCGCTTTGCCCAGGAGACAAAGGATTGGGCGGGAAGTGCGGGAGAGTAGAGAAAGCCCTGTACCAGGTCACAGTTGCGCTCGCGCAGAATACGCCGCTGAGCCAGGGTTTCGACCCCCTCGGCCACCACTTCCATATCAAAACTGTGGGCCATGGCGATAATGGCGTTGGCCAAGGTAATACTGTCTTCGCTACCGTCGATATCGTGAATAAAACTGCGATCAATTTTCAGGGTATCGAAGGGATAGCGCTTGAGGTAGCTGAGTGAGGCGTAACCGGTGCCGAAGTCGTCGATCGACAGACGCACACCGAGTTCTTTCAGGGCGCTGAAACACTGGCGGATATTGGCCGCGTCGTTGATCAACAGGCCTTCAGTGATTTCCAGCTCCAGCTGGTCGGCGGGCAGCCCTGAGTCGGCCAGGGCACGCTGGACACTTTTCACGACCTCCCCTTCCCGAAATTGGCGGGCCGAAATATTGACCGCCAAGCGCAATGGCGGCAGTCCTTGTTGCTGCCAATTTACCGCTTGTTTGCAGGCTTGCTGGAGAACCCAGTCGCCAATATGGACGATCAAACCGCTGTCCTCGGCGATGTGAATGAAGGCATCGGGCGGCGGGTTTTGCAGGGTTTCGTTGCGCCAGCGCAGGAGGACTTCGGCCCCGGTGAGCTGGCCGCTGGCTAGGTCGATAACGGGCTGGTAATGGAGAATAAACTCGTCTCGCTCAATGGCGTGGCGCAGATGGTTTTCGGTTTGCATCCGGCGTTCAATGCGTGAACTCATTGACTCGTCAAAGACGCAGCTGCGGTTGCCTCCCTCATCTTTTGCCACAAACATGGCGGCTTCGGCGCTGCGCATCAGGGCGCTGGCATTGATACCGTCATCGGGGAACTGGGTCAGGCCAATACTGGCGGTGAGGTTGATCTCGTTATTGTCTATGTAAAAGGGTTGTCGCACCGCTTCAAGCAGGGTGTCGCATACTGCCCCGCTCTCTTCCAGGCCGGTGCCGTCGGAGAACAACAGTAAAAATTCGTCGGCGCCAATGTGCGCGAGCACCTGGTCATCACCCAGTTGTCCGCGCAGCCGGTCGGCGATGGCATTGAGAAGCTTGTCCACCACAATGTGGCCGAGGGAATCGTTAAGGTAGCGGATACGGTCAAAATCGATATGGGCTAACACAAAGGACTCGCCGCTGCTGCGACAGGCGGCGACGCTGTTTTTCAGTTTCTTAATGGCCAGATCCCGGTTGGGCAGGCCGGTGAGCATGCTGTAGTGCTCGCGGATAAAGAGTCGATCCGCGATGGCCTTGTGCTCCGAGATGTCCTCGGTGTTGACCAGCAACAGCTCCCAGTGACCGTTCTTATCGAGCAGAGGGGTGATGGTCACCATGGTGTGGAGGTCTTTGCCTTCCACCGGAAAGCGCATTTCTCCCTTCCAGGCATTGCCCTGGGTCACTGCCCGCTCAATGCGCTTGATGGTTTTTTCCGGCACGTACTTGCCCAGGTGGCGGACATTAAACCGGTTGTTCAGGGCGGCCGGATCGATCTTCATCATTTCGGCATAGCGGGGATTCCAATAGGTGATGGACAGATCCCGGTCGAGCAGCATGATCGATGTGGAGCCCTGCTCCAACAGCAATTCGAGGTAGTTGATCCGCTTATTATGTTGGGCCAATTCTCGACGTTGTTGCCAAAAATGAGTGAGGCTGACCACCAGGCAGGCGAAGAGCCCGGCAGCCACCAATAGCGCGCCATTGAGTTGTTCGCTGGCCGTTGTTAACGGCAGCATGGCGCCGATGCCGGCGGCAACCGAAACAACAATCACTGTGATCGCGAGTAGCAAGAATCTCATGCAAAACCTGCATGCCGTGTAAATGGGGACCAGCATAGCCGAGACGGCATTAGGACGATAGCACATCCGTTATAGCGCAGAGGGGTTTATGGCGAGGGCTTGTGCCCAATGTAGAGCGCAAGGCTCGCCTGCTTGCCCGATGCCCGCTCGACTTGACGTTCCTCATAATAGCCTAGCGTCAACTGGGGAAAATGTGACGGCAACTCGGACTTTTTTAGCACGAACCGCGGATTGATCGAGTCCTGGGGCGCGCAGGGGTTCTCAACGAAGGTTTGGTAGAACAGCACGCCCCCGGGCTTGAGTGCGTCGGCGATTGCCGGCATCAGTTGCCGCTCCAGAAAATAACTCACCACGATGACATCAAAGGATTGATGCCCGGGCGGCTCAGCCAGGGCATCGCGGCACCGCGGCGAGATAGCCAGTTCCCGATGGCTTGTGTAGTCGGTCAGGCGATGGATGGCGGTGTCGGAAATATCCCAGGCCTCGCAAACTAACCCGCGACTGGCCAGAAACAGGGCGTTGCCGCCCAGGCCACAGGCCAGATCCAGCGCTGTCCCGGCAGAGGGCAGGTGTCCCGCCTGCTCTGCCAGCAACTCACAGGGCGGTTTGGGCATGGCGGTATCCGCGTGGCGCCGATTCCACTTGGCGCGGCTGGACTCTAAGGTCAGCGGCGCCAGAACGAGGGCATGAACAGCACCAATAAGGTGAAGATTTCCAGCCGTCCCAAGAGCATGGCGTAGCAGAGAATCCACTTGCCAGTATCACTAACGCTGCGGTAGCTCTGGGCAACTTCCCCCAAGCCTGGCCCCAGGTTATTGATCGACGCGGCGGTGGCAGAAAATGCAGTCACGGCATCCAGGCCCAGGCCCATCATGATCAGCGTGATCAGCATGAACGAGATCAGGTAGATGGCAATGAAGCTCCACACTGCACTGATAACCTTGGCTTCTACCCGGTGGCGGCCCACTTTCAGCGGAATCACCGCGCTGGGGTGGAGCAACTGGCGCATTTCCCGCAGACCCTGTTTGGCGACCAGCATCACCCGGATGACCTTCATGCCACCACCGGTAGACCCCGAGCAGCCGCCAACAAAGGACAACATGATCAGTGCCATCGGCAAAAAGCTGGGCCAAATGGAAAAATCCTGGGCGCCAAAACCGGCGGTTGTGGCAACGGATACGGTGTGGAATATGCCGTGGACAAAGCTGTCGGCCAGGTCAAAGGTCTGGCGATTGTACAGCTCCAGACTGATCGCCAGGGCGGCAATGGCCAGCAGCGACAGGTAAAACTTACTCTCCGAGTCCTGCAGGTAGTGACGCCAACGCAGCTGCAAAATGCTGTGAAAGTGGGTGGCAAAGCTCATGCCCGAAATCACCATAAAGGCGCTGCAAATCATCAAAATCAGATCGCTTTGGAAATAGCCCATGCTGGCGTCGTGGGTGGAAAACCCGCCGATTGCAATGGTCGAAAAGGCATGACAGATGGCATCGAAGGGCGACATGCCGGCCAGCCAGTAACTCACCGAGCACAAGGCCGTGAGTCCCAGGTACATCAAGAACAGCAGTTTTGCGGTGCCGGCGATGCGCGGCGTGAGCTTGCTATCTTTGACCGGGCCGGGAATTTCGGCCCGGAATAACTGCATGCCCCCGATGCCGAGAATAGGCAGGATGGCCACCGCAATAACGATGATCCCGATGCCCCCCAGCCACTGCAAAAACTGGCGATAAAACAGAATGGAGATGGGCAGTTCGTCCAGGCCGACAATCACGGTGGCGCCGGTGGTGGTCAGCCCGGAGATGGATTCGAACACCGCCTCGCTGACCGATAGCCCAGGGTGGTCGGCCAGGTAGAACGGTAGCGCACCGAATAGCCCCAGGACGGTCCAGAAGAGGGATACCACCAAAAAACCATCGCGGATGCCCAGATCCCGGCGTTGCTTTCGACAGGGAAACCACAACACTAAGCCGCTAATAAAGGTAACCGCAAACGCACTGGCAAAGGCGTGAAATGCGCCGTCGGCAAACAGCAGCGACAACCCCGCCGGCACCGCCATGGTCAGGCTGAAGATCATCAAGAGTACGCCGATAATTCTTGCGATGATGCTTAGATGCATTGGCCTGCGCTGCTAGCGAAATTAGAAGAAAGTGAAACCAACCTGAAACAACTTCTCTACCTGTTTGATTCGGGATTTGTCGATCAAAAACAGAATCAGGTGGTCTTCCGATTCCACCACCAGGTGGCTGTGGGCAATCAGCACATCGTCGCCACGGACCAGAGCGCCGATGCTTACCCCTTCTGGCAAGTCGATTTCGTCCAGTCGTCGGCCGACGACTTTTGAGGAACGGTTGTCGCCGTGGGCGATAATCTCTAACGCTTCTGCCGCGCCTCGGCGCAGCGCGTGGACATTGTAGATATCCCCCCGCCGAACATGGGTGAGCAGGCTGCCGATGGTGATCTGCTGGGGTGATAGCGCAATGTCGATGTCGCCGCCTTGCACCAGGTCCACATAGGCGGGGTTGGTGATCAGGGTGATCACCTTTTTGGCGCCCATGCGTTTTGCCAGCAGCGACGACATGATGTTGGCTTCGTCATCGTTGGTCAGTGCCAGAAAGACATCGGTTTCATCGATATTTTCCTGGGCCAGCAAGTCGTGGTCTGAGGCACTGCCATGCAATACGATGGCGCGGCTCAGGTGCTCAGACAACATGCGACACCGGTCGTAGCTGCGCTCGATAATCTTGATGTGATACCGGCCTTCCGTGGCCATCGCCAGGCGCTCGCCAATGTTGCCGCCGCCGGCAATGACCAGGCGCTTGTAGGAGGTGTCGACCTTACGCAGCTCGCTCATCACCGGCATGATGTTTTTCTTGGCGGCGATAAAGAAGACCTCGTCGCCGGCCTCCACCACTGTGTTGCCCTCGGGGGCGATGGCGGTGCCACGACGGAAAATCGCGGCAACCCGGGTGTCGACGTTGGGCATGTGTTCGCGAATGGTGGATAGCTCATTGCCTACCAGGGGGCCGCCGTAATAGGCCTTCACCGCCACCAATTGGACCTTGCCATCGGCAAAATCCAAAACCTGCAGCGCGCCCGGATACTGCAGCAGACGCTTGATGTACTTTGTGACCAGATCTTCCGGGCTGATAAAGACATCGATGGGGATGGCGTCATTGCCAAATAGCTTCTCTACATGGGTGTAGGCATTGGCGCGAATACGGGAGATTTTGGTCGGCGTCCGAAACAGGGTGTAGGCAACCTGGCAGGCCACCATGTTGATCTCGTCGCTGTTGGTGACCGCGATCAGCATGTCGGCATCATCGGCACCGGCCCGGGCGAGTACGTCGGGGTGGGAGGCAGAGCCGGCAACCGTGCCGATATCGAGGCGGTCCTGTAACTCCCTCAGCCGATCCTGATCCCGATCCACTACCGTGATGTCGTTATGTTCGCTGGCGAGGTTGGCCGCCAACGTGCCACCGACCTGTCCGGCACCGAGAATAATGATCTTCATGGATAGGCTTCGCCCGAGCTGAACACTGTGCTGTGCATTGTGCGACTAAGGTCCATCGGTCTCAAGCCTCTATTCACTCGCTCGCGCTGATCGGCTTGCGTCGGCCCAGCCGAGCATAGAAGAAGCCGTCCGCCCCTTCCGCACTTGGCAGCAGTTGCCGTCCGGCAGCTTGTGGGATGCCCCAGGTCGCCTCAATGGGCAGCAGCTCGGCATCCGGGTGACGCTGCAAAAAGCGCTGCACGTTGTCGCTGTTTTCTTCGGGCAGCACTGAGCAAGTGGCGTAAAGCAACTGACCGCCAGGCTTGAGGCATTTCCACATGGCTTCAAGCAAGTCCAACTGCAGGTTGCTGAGCGCGGAAATGTCCTTGGCTTTGCGGTGAATCAGGATATCCGGATTGCGGCGCAGCACCCCGGTGGCACTGCAGGGCGCATCCAGCAGGATGCGATCAAAACCGCGACCATCCCACCAGGTGTCAGTCTGCGCGGCATCGGCAGCCACCAGCGTGGCCGTTAAACCCAGGCGCTGCAGATTGTCGCTTACCCGGGTCAGACGCTGGGCATCTACGTCCAGCGCGACCAGCTCCTCCAGTTCAGGCTGGCTTTCAAGGATCGCGCCGCTCTTGCCGCCGGGGGCGGCGCAGGCATCCAGCACCCGCTGGCCCGGCGCCAAATCCAGCAGGGCACAACACAATTGCGCCGCTTCATCTTGCACACTGGCGGCACCTTCGGCAAAGCCGGGCAGCAGTTCAACCGCGCAGGGTTGGGACATGCGCAGGCCGTGTTCGGCGAAGGCACAGGGTGTGGCATCGAGTTCTATCTCGGCCAGCCGTTGCCGGTATTGCTCGCGGCTGTGTTGGCGCGGGTTAACCCGCAGGCACATGGGTGGGTAGCTGCCGTTGGCGTCGATAATCTGTTCGAGATGGTCCGGCCAGGCCCGGCTTAGATCACGATGGAGCCAGCTCGGCATAGCCGACAGGCTGGCGTCGTCGAGGTGGGCAAACAGGGCCTCGCCATCGCGTTGGCAGCGGCGCAGCAGTGCATTGATTAAACCCGCCGCCCAGGGCTTGCCCAGGGCTTTGGCCGCTTCCACGGTGGTGTTGATCACAGCGTGGCTGGGCACTCGAGTGTAAAACAGTTGGTAGGCGCCCAAATAAACCAGCATGCGGACGTCGTTGTCTTTGTTTTTCAATGGTTTTTTAAACAGCGGGGCCAGCGCGCCGTTCAGCCGCCAATAGCGGCGCAGGGTGCCGTAGCAAAGTTCTCGGTACAGGGGGCGGTGCTGCAGCGCCAGCCCGCGCTCGGCCAGGGGCAGCTCTTTGCTGAGGGAGGCGCCGCCCACCACAGCGGCCAGACAGCGGGCAGCGGCCTGCCGGGGGTCGGTCACGAGCGGACCAGCCGTGTGCCGGGGGCGAACCATTCGGCTTTGCCGTTGAGTAACTCGGCGGCGCTCATCGCTCTGGCGCCGGGCCACTGCAGGGTGAGAAGGTTGAGAGCGCCCTCGCCGCAGGCAACCACAATGCCGTGTTTGTCGGCCTGCAGAATTTCGCCGGGCTCACCGCCGGTGCTCGCCACCGGCGCTGCCTGCCAGACCCTGATGCGGTTCTCGCCCAATTGGGTGTAGGCGCAGGGAAAGGGGTTGAAGGCTCGAATCTGTCGATCCAGCACGGCGGCGCTCTTGCTGAAATCCAGCTCGGCCTCTGCCTTGCTGATTTTGGCAGCGTAGTTGCTGAGCGCGTCGTCCTGTTGGCGAGGTTGGGCCGCCCCTGTGGCAAGGTCGGTGATCGCCTTTTTCAATGCTGGACCGCCCAGGTCGGCAAGGGTGGCGTGCAGGCTGGCAGACGTGGTGGTAGCGTCGATGGGGCAGCGGGCAATTTCCAGCATCGCCCCGGTATCCAGCCCGGCATCCATTTGCATGATGGTGACCCCGGTTTCCTGGTCGCCGGCTTCGATGGCTCGCTGAATGGGCGCCGCGCCCCGCCACCGCGGCAGCAGTGAGGCATGAACATTCACGCAACCCAGCCGGGGAATATCCAACACGGCCTGGGGCAGAATTAATCCGTAAGCCACCACGATCATCAGGTCGGGCTGGAGGTCTGCCAGCAGCAGGCGGTCTTCCTCGGCTTTGAAATTGACTGGCTGAAACACCGCCAGATCATTGGCCAGGGCCAATTGCTTTACCGGGCTGGCGGTGGCTTTTTTGCCCCGGCCTGCAGGTCGATCGGGCTGGGTGAAGACACCGACAATATCGTGGGCTTGCCAGTCCAGCAGGCATTGTAAGTGCGCGGCTGCGAAATCCGGGGTGCCGGCGAAAACCAGCCGCAGACGGGGACAATCCATAGGAGGTTACGCCTGACGCCGGTGCTGTTTTTCCAGCTTGTTGCGGATGCGATTGCGCTTGAGGGTGGAGATGTAATCCACAAACAACTTGCCGAGCAGGTGGTCTTGCTCGTGCTGGATGCACACGGCGAGCAAACCCTCGGGCTCCATTGCAAAGGGCTGGCCGTTCCGGTCCAAAGCCTTTACCCGAATGTGCTTGGGTCGCTCCACCGTCTCATAGAAGCCGGGTACCGATAGGCAACCCTCGTCGTACTGAAAGATTTCCTGGTCGAGCACTTCGATTTCAGGGTTGATAAACACCAGCGGCGTGCTGCGATCTTCTGATACATCAATGACGATAATCTGCTCGTGGATATCGACCTGGCTGGCAGCCAGACCGATCCCCGGCGCGTCGTACATCGTCTCGAACATATCGTCGATAAGCGCTCGCACACGGTCATCGACCTTTTCTACCGGCTTTGCTACGGTGCGAAGCCGGGGGTCTGGGAATTCGAGGATTTCAAGCACTGCCATAAGATGCTTTGACCATTTGTAAAGGTTTGTGCATTTTACTGTCATTAACCAGAGTAAGTTGATGACAAATAAGGTATTCAGCTTATAAAACATTCGCCTGCTTGGGCGAATGCTCTATATTATACAGGCAGCGTGCCGGAAATGTCTGGCAATCAGTCGCGGCGTCTCGCGTTGAAAAAGGGCAATGCGAAGGACTTGGCTTAAGGGTCGACAGGTATTTTATGAGAAAAATGTTGCTGGGGCTTGGCCTCGTGCTCGTGAGTGCTTTGGTTCAGGCCGGAGATGTGCTTAGCCTCAAAGCCGGACACCCGCAGACTTACGTGGTGAAGAAAGGAGACACGCTATGGGCGATCTCCGGCATGTTCCTGGAGGACCCTTGGTTGTGGCCAGAGCTGTGGTATTACAACCCACAGGTGGAAAACCCGCACCTCATCTACCCCGGCGATATTCTGAAACTGCGCTGGATCGACGGCCGGCCAGTGCTGGTGAAAGACAGCGGTGAGGTCAAACTCACTCCGCAGATGCGTATTTCCGATCTGGATGATGCCATCCCTGCCATTCCTCTTGATGTGGTTGCGCCCTTCCTGACGCGCAGCCGCATTGTCAGTCAGGCAGAGCTGGAAGCCGCGCCATACGTGTTGGCAGGCAGAAACGGCAATATCGTTGCCGGGGCCGGCGATTACGTGTTGGGCAGGGGGCAGTTTCCGGACGGTAGCAGCTTTGGTGTCTATCGCCAGGGTCAGGTCTATGTGGACCCGCTGACTAAAGAAGTGCTGGGTGTTGAGGCCAAGGACATCGGCACCGCAGAACTGCGCAGCACCGAGGGCGACGTCTCCACCTTAATGCTTAACCGCAGCACGGAAGAAATTCGCCGGGCCGATCGCTTTTTGCCGCTGGAGCGGCGGGAGCTGGTCGCGCGGTTTGAGCCCAAGGCGCCCGACACGGAAGCAAAAGGCTTTATTATTGCGGTGGAAGGCGGGGTCACCCAAATTGGCAGTATGGATGTGGTAACCCTGAACCTGGGCGAGCGCAACGGCCTGCAGGCTGGCGATGTGATGGCCATTTTTACCACCGGCGTGCTGGTTCGCGATCCGGTCACCAATGAGCAGATCAAGGCGCCGGATGTGCGCTCTGGGGTGTTGATGGTGTTTCGCACTTTTGAAAAAGCCAGCTATGCTTTGGTGTTGAAAGCCGAACAGGCGCTGAAAGTGGGTGACCGCGTCACCCCGCCCTGATGAAACCAGAATGACACGGCGGCCGTCCCCGGTCGCCGCTGCCACCGACAGCAAGGATGCTAGATGTGGAATCCCTCGCCCTGGACTGGCTGATTGCCCAGTCGACTCTCGAACTCCCCAACCCGGCCTTTCGCCGCCTGGTACAGGCCGTTGCTGATCCACGGCAGCTACTGGCGCTGGATTCCGCCCGGCGCAAGGCATTGCTACTTTCCAGTCCGCGCTTGCGCGAACTGAAGGACAACCTCAGCTCAGGCCCGCTTCGTCGTCGCTGGCAAGAGATGTTGGCAAATGCCGGGGCTGGCGTAATCAGCCTGGGCTGTGATGACTACCCTGCCCTGCTCAAAGAAATTCATGATGCGCCGGCACTGCTGTTTTACCGCGGCAACCTGCGCTTGCTTCAGTGCCCGATGGTGGCGGTGGTGGGCAGCCGCCGACCGAGTCGCAGCGGGGTTAGCGATGCCCAGGCCTTTGCCAATGCCCTGAGCGAAAGTGGCATTACCGTGGTCAGCGGTATGGCTTTGGGAATCGATGGCGCTGCCCATCGAGGTGCGTTGAGCGGCCCAGGGTCCAGCATCGGCGTGTTGGGGACCGGGCTGGACGTGTGTTACCCCCGCCGCAATCAGGATCTATACACGCAATTGGGCGAACAGGGCTTGCTGTTGAGCGAGTTTCCACTGGGTGCGGGTCCTCGCCGTCACCAGTTTCCGCTTCGCAATCGGGTCATTAGCGGGATGAGCTTGGGTGTGCTGGTGATAGAAGCGGCTATTAATAGTGGCTCCTTGATTACTGCACGGCAGGCCTTAGAACAAAATCGCGAGGTGTTTGCCCTGCCCGGTTCGATTCACAACCCGGCCAGCCGCGGCTGTAATGCGCTGATTCGCCAGGGCGCGAAGCTGGTGGAGACTCTTGCCGATATCCTGGAAGAGTTTGAGGGCTGGAGTGTCAGGGTACCCGAGCCTGCGCCGACACCGGCGGCGCTCCCGGCCCCCGGTGAAGATACCGTTTTCCTCGAGCTCGGTTTTGAACCCACACCGCTGGATGTGCTGGTGCAGCGAGCAAAACTCCCTGCAGGCAAAATTCTGGGAATGCTCACGGAGCTGGAAATGGCTGGCTGGGTGGAGCGACAGGCCGGCGGCTGGCAGCGCTGCCGCTAATTGACCCCGCCTGTGCCGACACCCTGATTGCTGGCAATTCATCTTGCATTGTCCCCTTCCCTTGGTTAATTTGCCGGTCGTCTTTACTTCGCCGGAAATTCCCATGCATCTTGTTGGCTATCGTTATCGCCTGCGGCATGCCGCCGATCTGCTTGCCAGTGGTGGCGTGGTTTGCCATCCCACCGAGGCGGTCTGGGGGTTGGCGGCGCGACCCGGCGATGCCAGAGCGGTAGCGCGTATTCTGCAGATCAAAAAACGGCCCGTTGAAAAGGGCTTGTTGCTGGTGGCAGATTCGGTTGATCGGGTGGCCCCGTTGCTGGCTGCGCTACCCAGCGAGCGTCGGGACGAGGTGCTGGCGAGTTGGCCCGGGCCGGTGACCTGGGTGCTGCCCGATCCCACCGGTCTACTGCCCTCTTGGGTGCGCGGTGACCATCAAAGCGTGGCTGTGAGAGTGAGTGATCACCCACTTACCGTGGCTTTGTGTGGCGCCATTGGCAGCTGCCTGGTATCGACCTCCGCGAACCCCGCCGGGCGTGAGCCCGCGCGCACCCAGCGCGAAGCCCAGCGCTATTTTGGCGGGCTAATCGACAATTACCTGCCGGGTGCCACCGGAAATCGCACCCAGCCCAGTCAAATTCGCGATGCCCTGACCGGCGACATTCTGCGCCCGGGTTAGGGTATTTCGTAGCGAGGGGAGCCTGTGACGACCATCGATATTGCCGCGGTAAAAACCTTCCTGCTCGGTTTGCAGGACCAGATATGTGCCGGCTTGGCGGCGGCTGATGGCGGCGCCGACTTTGTGGAAGATAACTGGGGAAGAGGCCGCAGCCGGGTGCTGGTTGACGGCGCCGTTTTTGAAAAAGGCGGCGTGAACTTCTCCCATGTTCAAGGCGATGCCATGCCTGCCAGCGCCACCGCCCATCGGCCGGAGCTGGCCGGGCGCAGCTTTCAGGCCATGGGCGTTTCCCTGGTGATGCACCCGCAAAATCCCTACGTGCCAACCAGTCACGCGAATGTTCGATTCTTTGTTGCCGAAAAGCCTGGCGAGGAGCCCGTGTGGTGGTTTGGCGGCGGCTACGATCTTACGCCTTACTATGGGTTTGAAGAGGACTGCCGTCACTGGCACGCCACTGCCCAGTCAGCCTGCGCGCCCTTTGGTGAGGACGTCTACCCCCGCTTTAAAAAGTGGTGCGATGAATACTTCTACCTCAAGCATCGGGACGAGGCGCGCGGGGTCGGAGGGCTGTTCTTTGATGATCTGAACGAATGGGGTTTTGATCGTTGTTTTGCTTTCATGCGCGCGGTGGGTGAGTCTTACCTCGATGCCTATTTGCCAATTGTTCAGCGCCGCCGAGACACGGAATTTGGCGAGCGCGAGCGCCAGTTTCAGCTCTACCGTCGCGGTCGCTATGTCGAGTTCAATCTGGTTTTTGACCGGGGGACGCTGTTCGGCCTGCAAAGCGGCGGACGCACCGAGTCGATTCTAATGTCCATGCCCCCGTTGGTCAGATGGGAGTATAATTGGCAGCCCGAAGCAGACAGCCCCGAAGCCGCATTGGCCCGGGATTTTCTTCCGGCGAGGGACTGGCTGTAGTTGTGGTTGCCAAATTGCGTACCCGCGCCGCCAATGCAGAGCTCAGGTTTAGAGAGATATGACGGATCAATACGCCGTATTCGGCAACCCGGTCAAACACAGCAAATCGCCCCAGATTCATGCGGCTTTTGCCGAGCAGACCGGTCAGGAACTCCACTACCGCGCTCACAAGGTGGAAATCGGTCGCTTTGCCGAGGTGGCCAGACAGTTTTTTGGCAACGGCGGCAAGGGGCTAAACATCACCGTGCCGTTCAAGCTTGACGCCTTCGAATTTGCCGATGATCTCAGTGGTCGTGCCCGCCAGGCGGGGGCGGTCAATACCCTGGCCATGGAAGAGAACGGTCGGATCTATGGTGACAACACCGATGGTGTTGGCATGGTGCGGGATATCCACGAGAATCTCGGCTGGGAACTCCAGGACCGGCGTATTCTGATCCTCGGTGCCGGCGGTGCGGTGCGCGGCATTCTTGGCCCGCTGCTGAAACAGCGTCCCCGCCATATTCTGATTGCCAACCGCACCGTTGAAAAAGCCCGGGAACTGGCCGGGCAGTTTGCCGAGATGGGCGAAGTCAATGGCTGCCATTATAGCGATCTGGCGGGTGGCCAGTTCGATCTGATTATCAACGGTACCAGCACCAGCATGAGCGGCGAGCTACCGCCTTTGCCATCATTTATTCTGAGTAACGAGGGTTGCGCCTACGACATGATGTATGGCGCCCACCCCACGCCGTTTATGTCCTGGGCGGCCTCAGAAACCGCCTGGGCGGTCTCGGATGGCCTGGGGATGCTGGTAGAGCAAGCGGCGGAATCTTTCTGCATCTGGCGTGGGCTCCGCCCTGATACCCGGCCGGTAATGGATATGATCCGGCAATCGCTGTCGAGTTAATTCACCTAACGATTCTGGAAGTCGACTGATTATGTTGTTGTCTTGCCTCGCCCTGATTTTGGGTCTGGTTCTGCTCGTGTGGAGCGCTGATCGCTTTGTTCTGGGTGCCTCTGCCACGGCCTCGCTGCTGGGTGTTTCTACCCTGGTGGTGGGGATTTTGGTGGTGGGGATTGGGACCTCCGCGCCGGAGATGCTGGTTTCTGCCATTGCCGCGGCAGACGGGCAAACCGGCCTATCGGTCGGCAACGCACTGGGCTCGAACATTACCAACATTGCGCTGGTGCTGGGCTTCACCGCACTGCTGATTCCCCTGAAAGTCCAATCCCGCCTGATTACCCGGGAAATTCCCCTGCTGATCATCGTCATGGTGTTCGGCTACCTGCTGTTGTGGGATGGTCAGCTCGACCGCACGGATGGCCTGCTGTTGATTGTCGGGTTTGCCCTGGTCATCGTGCGCCAGCTCTGGGAGGCAAAACACGGCAGTGGCGACGCACTGGAGGCGGAGCTGGAAGAAGAGATTCCCCGGGACATGCCGCTGAAAGTGGCGCTGGGCTGGTTGGTCCTGGGCTTTGTCGTGCTGATTGCCTCCGCCCGGATGTTGGTCTGGGGCGCGGTGGATATTGCCCAGTATTTCGGTATCAGTGATCTGGTGATCGGCCTGACGGTGGTGGCGATTGGCACCAGCCTGCCAGAGTTGGCTGCCTCGGTGGCAGCCGCCCGTAAGAATGAGCACGATATTGCCATTGGCAATGTGGTGGGCTCCAACCTGTTCAATCTGCTAGGGGTGATGGCCATGCCGGGCTTGCTGGCGCCCGGCATGGTGGATGCCGGGGTGCTGAATCGCGACTACCCCCTGATGCTCGGGCTCACCCTGGCCTTCTTTGCGGTGGCTTGCCTGCCCAAAGGTGAGCGCAAAATTACCCGAGTGGAAGGTGGCCTGTTGCTGCTGATCTATTTCGGCTACCTGGGTTACCTGCTGGTGGATGCCGGCGCAGTCCCGGTCGCCCAGTAACCCTCAATCGCCTTGCTGGTCCAGGGCCGCAATGTGGCGGTCCTTGAGGCGGGCGTAATTGGCGGCGCTGTATTTGAAGTAGCCCAGCTCGCCCTGGGTGAGCTCCCGCTGGGCCTTGGCCGGGCTGCCCACGTATAGCCAGCCGCTGGCGAGGGTTTTCCCCGGTGGAACCAGTGAGTTGGCGCCAACGACGACTTTGTCCTCAATCACCGCGCCGTCCATCACAATGGTGCCCATGCCGATCAGTACCTCACTGCCAATGGTGCAACCATGCAGGGTGACCGAATGGGCCACGGTGACATCGTCACCCATGGTCAAAGGGTAGCCGTCGGGGTTGTAGGGGCCAGCATGGGTAATATGCAGTACGCTGTTATCTTGGATGCTGCAGCGCTCGCCAATGCGAATGCGGTGCATATCGCCCCGCACCGTGGTGTTAGGCCAGATGGAGCTGTCTGCGCCGATGACCACATCGCCGATCACCACCGCACTGGGGTCGACAAAGGCGCCGGCAGCCAGGCTGGGAGTATGGCCTTCAAAGGTTCGAACGTAGTGGGTCGCCGTGTAAGCCATGGGTGATTCCTCTCCTGCATCAAGTAAAGCCGAATTGTGCGTAGTATAAAGCATCCGAACAAGGTCCTTGGCTGCAGCGCGATGCGAAACGACGGCGGGCTTGGGACCACGTCGCGGCCGCTTTTGGTACACTGATTAACTCATTTTTCGACAGGTTTTCTCTATGACCGCCAACCACGCTCTGCCCAATTTTTCTGCTCTGGACGCTGACAGCTTGCCTCAGCAATGTGAAGCGCTGCTGGCACAGGCCCGGGAGAAGGTGTCTGCTTTACTGCAAGACCCGGCGCCTCCCGGTGTTGAAAACCTGCTGCTGCCGCTGGAGTCGCTGGATGATGAGATCGGCCAGTTTTGGGCGCCAATGAGTCATTTGCACGGCGTGCTCAATACCGAGCAGTGGCGCAATGCTTACAATGCCTGTCTGCCCCTGTTAACTGCCTACAACAGTGAGATGGGTCAGAACCGGCCTTTGTTTGAGCGGGTCCAGCAGCTGGTGGAAAGCCCGGCCTTCGCCCAGCTGAGTGGGCCCCAGCAGCAGTCTTTGCGCCATATGTTGCGCAGTTTTACGTTGTCGGGGGTGGCGCTGGAGGGGGAACAAGCCAAACGCTTTGCCGATATTCAGCAGCGCCTGAGTGAATTATCCACCCAGTTTTCCAACAACGTGCTCGACGCCACCGACCATTGGCAGATGATTGTCACCGATGCCGACGAGCTGGCCGGAGTGCCTGCCATGGTGCTGGACAGTCTGCGGGAGGCGGCGGCCGCCAAAGGCGAAGAAGGGTACCGTCTCAGCTTGGATATCCCCAGCTATCTGCCGGTGATGCAGTACGCAGATAACCGCGCGCTGCGCCAAAAGTTGTACGAGGCCTATGTTACCCGGGCCTCCAGCCTGAGCAGCGATGGTGGCAAATGGGATAACGGCCCGTTGATGGTCGAGATTCTGCAACTTCGTCAGGAGCTGGCCCAGCTGCTTGGCTTCCGGCACTATGCCGACGATTCACTGGCCAGCAAAATGGCGGAATCTAGTGAGCAGGTGGTGGCTTTTCTCGAAGACCTCGCGGCCGCCAGTAAGGCCATGGCCCAAACGGAAGTGGAAGAATTGAAGGCCTTCGCCGCTGAGCAGGGTGTCGATGAGCTGCAGGCCTGGGATGTGCCCTACTACAGCGAAAAGCTGAAAGAGGCCAACTACGCGATCTCCCAGGAACAGCTGCGCCCCTACTTCCCGGTCGACAAGGTCATCAGCGGGTTGTTTACGGTCTGCGGCCAGTTGTTCGATATCGAGATCCTTCCCTATGACGGCGCCGACCTGTGGCACAAAGATGCCCGCTGCTATGAAATCCGTCGCGGCGACGAAACCCTGGCGCACTTTTATCTCGATCTGTATGCCCGGGCCAACAAGCGTGGCGGAGCCTGGATGGCAAACTGCCGCAGCCGCTGGCGCAACGCGGCTGGCGAGCTGCAGCTGCCGGTGGCGTTTCTGGTGTGCAATTTCACGCCGCCCACCAGCGAGCGCCCTTCCCTGCTGACTCACAATGAAGTGACTACCTTGTTCCATGAGTTTGGCCACGGTCTTCATCACATGCTGACCAAGGTTGAAACCCTCGGGGTGTCCGGCATTGGTGGCGTGGAGTGGGACGCGGTTGAGTTGCCCAGTCAGTTTCTGGAGAACTGGTGCTGGGAGGCCTCGGTGATTCCGGAAATCTCTGCTCACTACCAATCCGGTGAGCCCTTGCCGCAAACCTTGTTGGATAAGCTGTTGGCCGCAAAGAATTTCCAGTCGGGTATGCAGATGCTGCGGCAGCTGGAGTTTGCGCTGTTTGATTTTCGTCTGCATATGCAGACTGACATCCGCAGCGAGGAGCAAATTGCCGAGCTGATGACCGAGGTTCGCCAGCAGGTTGCGGTGCTGCAGCCCCCGGCCTTCAATCGCTTCCAGAACAGCTTCTCCCATATCTTTGCCGGGGGCTACGCCGCTGGGTACTACAGTTATAAATGGGCAGAAGTGCTGTCGGCCGATGCCTTCTCGCTGTTTGAAGAACAGGGCGTGATGAATCAGGAGGCCGGACGAAAGTTCTGTCAGGAGATTCTTGAGCGTGGCGGTTCAGAAGACGCCGCCGTCCTGTTTAAAAACTTTCGCGGCCGGGAGCCAGCGAATGACGCGCTGCTGCGTCACGCCGGCATTGTCGGCGGTCAGGAGGCAACATCGTGACCACCCAATATCCAAAACGGTTTATCGCCGGGGCCGTGTGCCCCAAGTGTGCAGAGATGGACAAGACCGTACTCTATCGTGTGTCTGAACTCGAGCAGGTGCGCGAGTGTGTGCGATGCGGTTTCAAAGAGTCTATCCGCGATGATGAAAACTCACCTGAAGAGGTTCAGACCCGGGTTAATCAGCCCCGCGTCGGAGAGAAGCCCTTGGCCCACGAGGACGAGATCGCCGTGGTGAAATTGCTCGATCCTGGCGACGGCCGCCATCGGCGGGACCACTAATTGCCGCCAAAGTGGCGAAAAAGCACGAAAAGTACCAAATTTCGAGGCATCTCCAACCGGAACGCAAAGCTGCGCATCCTATCTATACTGTAAATAGCGCAGTGTGCTGGAGGAATTATGATGCTCGAATTGTTGCCCATTACCTCACCCTATGCGGTAGGTGTGCGGGTATCTGGCAAAGTGAACCAGGATGATATGGAAACCGTCGCCAAAGCGATGGAAGCCAAACTGAAAAAAGAAGATCAGTTGGGCATGTACATTGAACTGGATCATTTTGAAGGGTTTACCCTGCGTGGTTTCCTGCGGGAAGCGCGCTTTGTGTTTCGGTTTATGAACCACATAACTCGAACCGCGATGGTCGGTGACAGCCGCTGGTTCAATCGTGCCGCCGCGGTAATTGCGCGATTTTTCCCCAATGTGGAAATCGAGCACTTCACCCCGCTGCAGCGCGACGAGGCGTTGATCTGGGTGGCCGAGAAGGACGCCGAAGTCTACTGAGGTCATCGCGATGATCGGGGGTACCAAGGCGTGGTCAAAGGTTTATTGCTCGACATAGGTGGAGTGTTAACCGAGGACGGCAGCGCCCTGCCCCAGGCCCTGGAGGGCATGGCTGCGGTGCGCAAAACCCAGCTGCCGCTGCGCTTTCTAACCAATACCTCCCGGCGCACGGCCAGGCAAGTGGCCACCGAGCTGAGAAGCCTTGGGTTTGAGCTGGCAGACCACGAGCTGGTCACGGCGCCCCTAGCGGTGAAGCAATATCTTCGTGCGCATCAGCTTCGCCCACTCATTCTTGCCACACCAGAATTAGCCGAGGAATTTGCCGATCTCGATTCCTGTCAGCCCAATGCCGTGGTGGTATTTGATGCCGGCGAAGGCTTCACCTACGCTGCGCTCAATGAGGCCTTTCAATGTCTGCACTCCGGCGCGCAGCTGCTGGCGGTCGGGGCGAATCGCTATTTTCGCAGTGGTGGCGCTTTACAGCTTGATGCAGGTCCCTTTGTCAAAGCCTTGGAATACGCCGCTGCTTGCGAGGCAACCATTATCGGCAAGCCGGCAGCCGCCTTTTATCACAGCGTGGTCAGTGAGCTGGGGCTCAGTCCCGCTGAGGTGATGATGGTGGGTGATGACGTGGATAGCGACGTGGTCGGTGCGCTGGATGCCGGGCTGCAGGCCTGTCTGAGTCGCACTGGCAAGTTTTGTCCCGGCGACGAACAACGGGTGCCGGGCCTCCCCTGTATTGATCGATTGGGCGAGTTAGTCGCCCATCTTGATGATTCACTAAGCCCGTAAGTGATGCTCCATCTCGCGCAGTAAATCTCGCCAAGTGACGATACCGATGGCCTCGCCCTTGTGGTTGCAAATGGGAATGCAGGAGATGGGATGGCGGTTAATGGCGGCCACGGCGTCAGCGAGCTGGGCATCCGGTGGCAGGGTGACCAACTTGCGGGTCATCACCTGATGAATTTTTTTATTGAGCGTTGCCAGGTCCCGCTCTGTTTCGGCCAGGGTGCCGATATGGGGACTAATGGCGCGCAGTAAATCCCGGTCGGATACGACCCCCAGTAGCTTGCCCTCTTCTTGCACTAACAGGTGATGGAAGCCGGTGCGTTGAAAAATATCCCTGGCCAAGCCCAGGTTGTCGTCGGGTTCCACTGTGACCAGCTTGCGGGTCATAACCTCCTCTACCTTCATGCCGCCTTAGCTCCTAGTCGAGGATGCGAAGTTGAATGCCGGCATGCTTCTGCAGCCGGTCCAGCAGGGCGTTACCCAGCAGGCTGGCGGGTGTCCAAAAGTCGCCAGCGGTGTTGAGGTCATCCCGCAACAGGCAGAGGGCCGCCTGACCGAGCATTCTGGCCGTGGCGCCGTAACCGGGGTCCCGGTCACCATAGAATTCGGTTGCGATGCGCTGACCAGAGGGTGTGACGCCGTAAAAGCGCAACTTGAAATAGCCCTCCTCCTGCTGCTTCGGACTGGGGCCCTCACCGGGGGCGGGAAGCAGGAAGCGGTTCATCAGCCAGCGGGTGGGCGGGAAGCCTCCGCCGATCATCATTCCGGCCAGGCTTCCGGTCACGGTCCAGGCGCTCATTCGACCTTTGAGTCCACGGCCGGTGGCCATGGCCTCCGAGTAGCGAAAATCCTCGCGGTAGCGGTAGTCCAGCAAGGCGTTGCTGCGCAGTACAATTTTGCTGTTGATGGCGGCCATCATAAAGGGGGCTAGCCACTTGCCAGACACCGGATCGAAGGTGGGGCCACTGACATAGGGCTGGCGCACAGGGGTAGCAGGTCGCTCACTGAGCAGATAGGGGTCGATCATCTTCTTCTTCAGCGACGGGTTCCGGCGGACCTCATTGATCAGATTCATCAGGCTGGCAACCGTGCCCCCTGAAAAGCCGCCTTTCGCGCTGACAACCTGCATGCTGATTTCATTGCAGTATTCGCCAAGTCGGTGAAGGGCGTGCTGCTGGGTGTAGAGCACCCCGAGGTCGGATGGAATGGAGTCAAAACCGCAGCAATGAACCATTCGAGCGCCGCTTTCACGGGCCTGGGCCTGATAACGCTCGATCATTCTGGCGATCCACTGGGCCTCCCCGGTGAGATCGCAGTAGTCCGTACCACTGCTGGCACAGCATTTCACCAGGGTTTCACCGTAGAGGGCGTAGGGACCTACGGTGCTGACGACCAAGCGGGTCGACCGGCACAATGCCAACAGGGCCGCTTCATCTGCGGCATCCGCCACCAGGATATCGAGGTCGGGTTGACCGAGCTCGCCACGCAGCGCGTCGAGCTTTTGTTGGGAGCGTCCGGCCATGGCCCAGCGCAGCGGGGGTGTTTCTTCGACTTGGCTCAGATACCGACACAACAACTTGCCTACAAAGCTGGTGGCACCAAATACAATAAGGTCATAATTGGCTTCTTCCATGGGGTACCCTCTAGAAAAATGGGCTTACCGGTATTTGATGAACTGTAGCAGCAATGGTTCGCCTTTGGTGCCGCGCTGGTTATTCAGCCCTGCGGTTTGCTCAACGGCTCGGTGTACTCAACGGTTTATTCAACATAGTCGGGTGTTGCTGCTTTGCAGCTTCTAACGTCTTCGGGATAGAGCAACTTTTCGCATTCGCGCAGGCGCCACTCCCGCTCACTGTCAAACTGGCCTGAGCTACAGGCGCTGAGCAAACTGAATCCGGTCAGGATAAGTAAAATGGCACGGGGCAACAAAGAATTGCGGGTAGCAGTCATCACAGCGGCTTAATCCAGAATCGAAGGGGTTTGGTCGAGGTGGCATTTTCGCCAATGTCAGGCCAATCAAACTGACAGATCATACTGGTGGGCAGATAACCCTGGCGCAACCAGAAGGCATCGTTGCCGCGGTAATGCGGCGGCCTGCCCGGGTGAGCATCGGGCCGCTCCACGGCGCAAAAGCAGGCGATATCCACGGCCAATTGCTGCGCATGTTGTTCCCGATACTGAAAAAATTGCCGGCCCAGCCCGAAACCGCGATAGCTGGGCAGAATTAATGACTCGCCATAATAAAGTACGCGGTCGAGGGGAATCGCCGCCCGCAACAGCGGGGCCTGCATGTCTTCCTCTGCGTTGACCATTGGTAGCGCAGTGGACGCGCCAATCAATTTTGGGCCGTGGTGGCATAGCAGGGTCAGGCTATCGGAACAGGCTGCGTAGCGCCCAAGGTAGTTTGCCTCGTAGCCGAGGTTACCCTCGTAGAGATAAGGCCACTCGCGGAACACCGCAATACGCAGCGCCGCCAAGTCATCGAGATAAGGCAGCAGGCCGTCGCCGTGAACGGCAGTGAGCGAAATGCGTGTGCCCTGGCTGGCGAGCGGTATGTCGTCGATATGCATAAGGCCACATGGTATCAGCTGTGGGTGAGCAGTGTGCCGAGCATGGCCAGGGCAAAGCCGGAAACCGCACCCAGCGGTGGTGCCCAGTGGCGCTCCAGCTTCGCCTGGGGGGCAATATCCTGAAAAATTAAATACAGAATGCCGCCGCTGGCGAGCAGCAAAATGACGCTCAGGGCGGTGTCCTGCCCAGCCAGCACGGTGTAACCCAACATGGCCAGTAGCGGCCCGAGCGGCACCAGTGCCGCCATCAGGCCCAGGGTTTTGCGACGAGCTTGACCGGCTTCCTGTAACTCCCGAAAGGCATTGAAGCCCTCGGGCAGGTTTTGCAGGCCAATCAACAGTGCCAGCAAGCCGGCCTCACTGGAGCCGCTGGCGATAATGCCGCCGAGTGCCAGCGACTCGGGCAAGTAATCCAGCAGCATGCCAGTGAGCTGGGGGGCGCTGCGGCGGTGAATACTGAGCTGCTTCTCCAATATGAAAAAGATCAGCCCCCCAGCAATAAAGGGCGGCAGCGCCCAGAGACTGTGATTCAAGCCCTCCAGTGCCTCGGGCACCAATACCATTGCTACCGCGCCGACCAGAATGCCGCCGCCCAGGGCGATAACAAAATGACGAAATTCCTGTTCCAACCAGTGCTGCTGAAAACGCGTGATGATGGCCAGGAGCCCGCCGATCAAAATGCAGCTGCCGGCCGCGCTGCTGTAGAGCAACATCATCCAGGGGAGGTCAATCATATTCAGAGGTGGTCCAGCAGTGAAAATAGAAACTCTTCTACCCGCTGGGTATAGCCACTGTCCAGCCCCAGTTGGGAGTTGATGTCGCCGTGGCTGAGGTCTTCTGCCAACACCTCAGCCCTGATCCCGAGCTGTTGGGCCTTTGCGGCAAAGCTGCTTGCCTGGGGACAGCTGTTGTCACGTTTGCGCGAGCACACCAACAGCATCGGCACCGCGCCATCGGGCTTGGCGTGGTCCAAGGCATGATAGGCGGAGTTTTCCCGCCAGTAGTTTGGGTCATCGCCAAAGGCGTGGTCATACAAGCGGGGGTGGCGCTGCGACATGAGCAGCGGCAGGTTGAGCGCGGCGCTATCGAGCAAGACAGCACCGGCAATGGGAGTTGATTCAGAGCCGGTGGTCGCGAGCAGGGATACCAGGTGCGCGCCAGCAGAATGGCCCATCAACACCATCTTTGCCGGGTCGGCCTGCCAGCCTGGTGCCAGCTGCACAATTTTTTGCAGGGCCATGGCCAGGCTCTGGCGTTGTTGATCCGGTGGTGTGGCTGGCAGCAAGGGGTAATTTACCGACACCAGTACCCAACCCTGCGCCACCCAGCGGTCGCGCTTGTGCTGCCATACTGCCCGGTGGCGTTTATCCCCAAAGCGCCAGGCGCCGCCATGCACCATCACCAGTACTGGGCGGCCAATGGTTGGCTGATCGGGCAAGTACACATCTATTCGCTGCCTGGCGGCTGGGCCGTAGGGAAGGTCTCGCAGCGTGTCGCCCAGGGCCGCCTCAATAGACAGCAGCCACAGTGCGGCGCAGCAGGCCAATGTGCGGAGCAGCACTAGACCGTGCTCCTGGGTGCGGAGCGGATGGGTTAGCCTGAGTCGCACACAGCGCGATTTTCCCACAGCGCGCTGAGCAGTGCGCCCCGGGTGAGAAGTCCGACAAGGACGCCGTCCTCAATGACGGGATAGGACTTCGGCCGGTTCTTGCCCATTTCCTGGGCGATGTCGACGATCGAGCGATTGGGGTCGACCGAGAGCACCTCGCTGTGCATCACATCGTCGACGGTGGGCATGCCTTCGCAGTGGTAACTGCTTACCAGCATGGTGTGAATGCAGTCCTGTTCTGACACAAAGCCGACGACCTTGTTGTGATGATCAACCACTGGAATGCCGCCCAGACGGTGCTTGCGCAGGCTTTCCACTACTTCGCCCAATGAGGTCCCCGAGCGGATCTTTGGTGGTGGGCTGATCATGATGTCTCGAGCCAACAAATTCGTATTCATACCCTACTCCTTATCTGACGATGGGGAATGATAAGTCGGTCAATCCAAAGGTAAAAATTGGTAGCGGCGATGGCTACCAATGGTTTTACCGATCATCCAATGAGTGTTAACAGGTCCTGGTAAAGTGGCAAGCCCCGCTATATTAAGTCTACGCCTTTTTTGGCGAGGCGCTATTTTATCGGCCCACCTGGACGAGGGGCCGTTAGGGCAGCGCCAATTGGCCATCCCGGTAGTCGCGCAGGGTCTGCTCGATCTCGGCACTGCTGGTCATCACAAAGGGTCCGTACTGTACCACCGGCTCGCCAATAGGTTTTGCCGCGATCAACAGGGCGCGACTGGCCGCCTCCGTGCTAAGCGGCAGAGACTCGCCCTGGCTCAGCAGCGCGGCTTGGCCACTGGAAACCGTCTGCTCACCGATGGTGACCTCACCCTCGTAAACATACACCACGGCGTTGTGGCTGCCGGGTAAGGCCAGCTCCACCTGGCCTGGCGCCAGATGGAGGTCACCGTAGATTGGCGCCGTGGTGAAAGGCTCGCCGATGGCTGCGGTGATGGCGCCTGAACCAAGCGCCAGTTCACCGGCAATCAGCCGCAGGCGGCTGTCCCCACCCAGGTCGTATTCGGGAATCGCCTCGGCGGGCACGTCCCGGTACCAGGGCGGCACCATTTTTTCTCTGCCAGGCAGGTTGATCCACAGCTGAAAGCCGCGCATCCGTCCGGCGGTCTGCTGGGGCATTTCGGAATGGATGATGCCCCGCCCCGCGCGCATCCACTGCACCCCGCCCGACTTGAGGTCACCCTGATTGCCCAGGTGATCTTCGTGAAGCATATGGCCATCGAGAATGTAGGTCACCGTATCAAAGCCCCGGTGGGGGTGAGAGGGAAACCCGGCCAGATAGTCTGCAGGCTCGTCGGAGAAAAATTCATCCAGCATCAGCAGGGGGTCGAGGCGGGCCATGGCCGACTGACCCAGGCTGCGGCGCAGTTTGACCCCGGCGCCATCGGACGTGTTGATGGCATTGATGATTCGGTCCACTTTTCGTTGGCTCATTGCGAATCTCCTCTCTCACGATGACAGTGAAAATTTAGGCCGCTTTGGCGGCTATGGCCTCGCGGGCGGCATCCAGGGCGTCGCTAGCCGTGGCATCGCCCATGTTCAGGCCCTCGGCATAGATGAACTCAATATCGGTGATACCCATCAAGCCAAAGATATGCCGCAAGTAGCTGCTCTGGGTATCCAGTTCGGTGCCCTGGTACTGGCCGCCTCTGGCGGCAAAGACCAGCACTTTCTTGTTGTCCAGCAGACCTTTGGGGCCGTTTTCGGTGTACCGAAAGGTCTCGCCTGCCCGGGCAACGTGGTCAATCCAGGCTTTAAAGGTGGATGGTACACCCAGGTTATACAGCGGCATTCCCAGCACCACGGTGTCAGCGTCGCGCAGCTCCTGAATTAACTGATCCGAGAAGGCAGCCACCTCCCGCTGCTCGGCACTGCGCTTTTCAGCCGGAGTGGTAAAGGCACTGAAGCGCGCGCCGCTCAGGTGGGGAATGGGGTGTTTGTCCAGATCGTGGTGGATCACGTTGGCCTCGGTGTGGCGGCGAACAAATTCTGCCGCCAACTGGCTGGATTTACCCTGCTCGCCGAACACACTGCTGTCGATATGAAGAATGGTGGTCATGTCTGCTTGCTCCTGTTTGGGCGTCGATGGGTTCATTTAACAATTGATTTTTTTGTTTAAAAAGCGCATTTATATGCTTTAACCAATCAATTTATTAGATGAAATATGGCCGGACCTCGTACAACCCTGGATCAATGGCACTGCTTTCTGGCGGTGGTGGATGAAGGCAGTTATGCCCGGGCTGCCGAGGTGCTGCATAAAAGTCAGTCGGCGGTCACCTACTCGGTGCAAAAGCTGGAAGAGCAGCTTGGGGTTGCGGTGTTTGAGATTCAGGGGCGGCGGGCGGTGCTCACCGAGGCGGGACAAAGCCTGTATCGGCGGGGCCGAGGCCTGCTGGATGAGGCGCTGCGGCTGGAAAAGAGCGCGCGCTCGGTGGCCGCTGGCTGGGAGCCCCAGTTGCGGATTGTCGGCGACGCCCTGTTTCCGACCGCGTCGATGCTGAGTTGCCTGAAGTCCCTGGCGGCGGAATGCCCGGATACCCGGCTGGAGTACATCGAAGCCGTGCTCAGTGGCGCGGAAGAGGCCCTGCTGGAGCGGCGCTGCGACCTGGCAATTACGGGCATTGTGCCGCCGGGCTTTGTCGGTGAGCACCTGATGCGAGTCCGCTTTCTGGCGGTGGCTCATCGGGATCATCCCTTGCATCAATTACAGCGAACCCTGGATTTCCGCGATCTGCGACCCTATCGCCAATTGGTGGTCAGGGATTCCGGTGCCCGCAAACGTCGCGATTCGGGCTGGCTGGATGCGGCTCAGCGGCTGACGGTGAGTCGGATTGATGTATCGGTACAAGCTGCCGCGGCCGGAATCGGCTTTGCTTGGTTACCTATGATTGCGATGGATGCCGAGCTGCGTTCTGGTGAGTTGAAGCCGCTGGATTTGCTGGAAGGGGGCGAGCGGTTTGCCGATCTGTTTGTGGTGATGCCGGACCGTGAATTGGCGGGTCCGGCAGCCCTTCGCGCAGAGGCCTTGGTGAGGGCCGCGGCCCTGCGCTTAGAGAGCGACTGCCAGAGCCGCCCAGACCTGCCTTAGTTTTTAGCCAGAACAACCGAGTTGTAGCGGCGAGCAATGGCGTTGAAGCGGTCGACTTTGTCGTGCAGCCGGCTGACAGCCATGTTGTAAAGGACGGGTTCAGCGCGCTTCTCACACACCTCAAGGCGTGATTCCGCACGGGTAACGAATTCTTGCATCTCAACTTGCAGGGCGCGCATTTCTGCGGGTTCTGGAATCAGCTCCGGCATTTTGGGGGCGCCGGCAATGGCCATAAAGGAACAGTCGGCCAGGCTGTGATGAGAAAAGGCACCGATCGACGCGACTAGCATGATGCTGAAGGCTGCGGATTTCATGGTGTTACTCCTGGATAATCTCGGTGGGAACGTTTGAAAAATGTTTCTAAAAAAGTGATACCTAAATACACACTTTGACCATTGTATGCATGCTAATCAGTTTTGGCAACGGGGTGGGTCAAGATTTCCGGGCGTGAAAAGTGGGCCGCAGGCGGCGAATGGCGCGGGTTTTGAACAAAATGACGGCCACTGTCTTGTTGACCAGAGGGGAAGGAAGTGAAGTTAGGGGGTGTTACCGGGTGTATCAGTCGCGGGTGGCGATTGAGCGATTGTAGGCGTCGGTCAGGCGGTTATAGCGCTCAGCGACGTCTTCGAGCTCGGCAACGGCAGCATTGTAGAGAAAGGTGTCGTCGCGGGGCTCGCACTGGGATAAGGCTAACCCGGCACGGCTCAGGTAGCGTTTAACTTCCGCGCCAAGTGCTTTGACCTCTTCGTAACTGACCTCGCCGATTTCAGGGATGTGGGGCGCACCGGCGGTGGCTTCTTGGGGGCAGTGGGCGCTTGCCAGCGAAGGCAGTGCCACCGCAATCAGCAGTGCGAACAGCTTGGGTGTGGACTTGGCGATTGTGTTCATAAGCTGGGCGATAGTAGTGAGGTCTTGGAATCTAAAATACACAAAAATAGCATTGTGTGCACTACTTGCGATGAAGATTTTGCTCAATTGCCAATAATATTTGGTGTTAGAGTGTGTCTTGGAAGAATTTCGATACAAATCGGCGCTATTTGCCGGGGTTTTAGGATGGGGTCTGAATATTATTTTCGCTCTGCTGCCAATGCGAGGCGCGACCGAGCCGCAGGAACAGCCCCAGCATAATCAGGCTGCGACTGCCATTGAGGCAGGCAAAACTCAGCCAGAGTCCGTGGTTGCCCCAGTTTTGGGTGAGGTACCAGCAGGGCAGGTAGATACCAAAAACGCAGAGCAGCATGGCCCACTGCATGGCTTGGGTGCGCAAGGCGCCAATAAAGATGCCGTCAAACAGGTAGCTGGCCACCGAGATCAGCGGAAAGGCCAGCATCCAGGGGTAGAACTCGCCGGCCAGTAAGCGCAGTGCCGGCAGGTCGGTCATGGTGTGAATGATGGGCTGTTTGAGCAATGCCAGAATCAGGGTGGCCAGGGCGGCGCTGAGCAAAGACCACTCGGCGCAGGCTCGGCACATGGCGAAAAATGCCCGCCGATCCCGCTGGCCGAAGGCGCGGCCGCAGAGGGCCTCTGCGGCATGGGCAAAGCCGTCCATGCCGTAGGCGCTGGCCATCACCAGCTGCAGCAAAATGGCGTTGGCGGCGAGGATTTCGTCGCCGAGTCCGGCACCTTGCACGGTGAAAAACAAGAAGCCAAACAGCAGCGCGGCGGTTCGGATAAAGATGCGGCCATTATCGGCGAGAAACTGTTTGCCGCTCTGCCTCGCCTGCAATACGCCGCGCCAGCCCTGTCGACCCAGTTCGCCTAAGGCCCGCCGGCAAATGACCAGACCAATAACCAGGCCCGCCATTTCGCTGCACACGCTGGCCCAGGCGGCGCCGGCACTTTGCCACTGCCATTGCACAATAAACAGGTAGTCCAGCAGGATGTTAAGGCTGTTGATCAGCACGGCAATGGCCAGTGGGGCTTTGGTGTTGCGCTGGCCGATCAGCCAGCCGCTAATGCCGTAGCTGCACAGCACCGCCGGGGCGCTGAGCAGGCGAATGCTCAAATACTCTTCGGCCAGCGGGCGAAGCGAATCGGGGGTGTTGATCAGGGCAAGGGCAAATTTGGTAAGAGGGAGGTGCAGCAGTGCAATCAGCAGGCCGAGGATGCCCCCCAGCATCAGTGCCTTTGCGAGCACTGCGCTGCTCCCGCTGGGGTCGGCCTGAGCGCTGGCGCCGGTGGTGCCCATGCGCAGAAAGCCAAAGCTCCAGAAGATAAAGGTCAGCACGCTACTGCCCAGGGCGGCGGCACTCAGAAACTGACCGCTACTGAGGTGGCCCAGCATGGCGGTATCGGCCAGCCCTAGGGCAGGAATTGACAGGTTGGCCAGAATCATCGGCCAGGCAAGTTGCCAGATCTGGCGCCGGTGGTCGCGGTGTGAGCGTGTTGGTGGAGTCGGCATTGGCGAGTCTGTCGGCCTCAGTAAAAGCGCCAGTGTAAAAGAAAAATGCACCGTTGCCGTGCCGATTATCAGCCAGGCCAAGCCTGCGGCAAGATGAAAATTACCCCAACGGTAATCCTTTGTTTCCCAAGATGTTGTGGCTGTTTCCCAGATTGTCCCCTTGACCTAGTAGAGACGGGCGATTTCGGGGGGTGGGGCCCATTGAGGCTGGGTTTCTAGAGTAGCCTTGACTAGGTGATCGTGTTTATAATTGCGGCGTTTTGTCGCACCCAAAGCCACGGCGTGGTGTCGCTGAGCAAAATTCCCGGGATAACAAGAACGGTCAACCGCATCGCTGTGCGGCGCCCAAAGTCTTGCCCGACCTGTTTAGAAGCTAATGATAAAAAATTGTTCCTTCAGCAGGATGGAAAGTTCACGGCCAACGCAGAGATGCGCCAAGGGTTTTTTAAACTGTACACGGAGACACGGGAGATGCTTCAACAAGCGAAACGGCTGTCAAAGCTGGCGCTTAGTCCTGTGCTAATGCTGTTGAGCCTGGTGAGTTCAGGCGTCTGGGCTGCCGAACCGGCACAGCGTTGGCAGACCAATATGACGCCTGGCGTAACTGAGGTAGGGGCGAAGATCTACGACCTGCACATGTTCGTTTTCTGGATTTGTGTGGTTGTGGGTATCGTTGTTTTTGGTGTGATGTTCTATTCGGTATTTGCTTACCGCAAAGAGCGTCATCAGGAGCCTGCGACCTTCCACGAGAATACCAAGCTTGAAATCGCGTGGACGATTGTTCCCTTCATCCTGCTGATCTTCATGGCAGTACCGGCTACCAGCACCCTGATCGAGATCTACAACACCGACGACGCTGAAGTCGATGTTCTGGTCACTGGCTATCAGTGGAAGTGGAAGTACGAGTACATCAATCCCGACGGCGACAATGTCAGCTTCTTCTCCAACCTGCTGACTGACAAGGCGGAAATTGGTAACACCGAAGAGAAAGGCTCCAACTACCTGCTGGAAGTGGACGAGCCGCTGGTGTTGCCAGTGAACAAAAAGATTCGTTTCCTGGTCACCGCAAACGACGTACTGCACGCCTGGTGGGTTCCTGCCCTGGCGGTGAAGCGCGATGCGATTCCCGGATTTATCAACGAAGCCTGGACCATGCCCACCGAGACCGGCGTATACCGCGGCCAGTGTGCGGAGCTTTGTGGTCGGGACCACGGCTTTATGCCGATTGTGGTTAACGTGGTCACCGATGCCGAATACCAGGAGTGGATGGGCAAGAAGCAGGCCGAAGTGGCTGAGCTGAAAGAGCTGATGTCCAAAGAGTTCACCATGGACGAGCTGGTTGCTCGCGGTAAGGGCGTTTATGACCGCTCCTGCGCGGCCTGTCACGGCGCCAACGGTGAAGGCGGCGTGGGTAAAGCCATCGCAGGCAGCCCCATCGCGACCGGTCCGGTTAAGGATCACATTGATGTGCTGGTTAACGGTGTGCCCGGGACTGCCATGCAGGCCTTTGGTACTCAGCTGAACGAGGTCGATCTCGCAGCCGTTATCACTTACCAGCGCAACGGGTTTGGCAACAATATGGGCGACATGTTGCAGCCAGTTGATATCTACAAATTCAAGAAAGGTCAGTAGGAGGATTCACCATGGGTGCTCACGGACCTGCTAAAGGTTTCAGTCGGTGGTTATTTACCACCAACCACAAGGACATCGGAACGATGTACCTGTGGTTCAGTTTCGCCATGTTCCTGCTTGGCGGTTCTTTCGCGATGATCATTCGCGCCGAGCTGTTCCAGCCCGGTTTGCAGATTGTTCAGCCCGAGTTTTTCAACCAGATGACCACCATGCATGGTCTGGTGATGGTGTTTGGCGCCATCATGCCGGCCTTCGTGGGCCTGGCCAACTGGATGATCCCGATGATGATCGGTGCGCCAGATATGGCGTTGCCCCGGATGAACAACTGGTCTTTCTGGATTCTGCCGCCAACCTTCGCGTTGCTGGCAGCGACCTTGTTCATGGAAGGCGGCGGTCCTAACTTCGGTTGGACTTTCTACGCACCGCTGTCCACTACCTATGCACCGCCGAGCGTGACCTTCTTCATCTTCGCGGTTCACGCCATGGGTATCTCCTCCATCATGGGTTCCATTAACATCATCGCTACTGTAGTGAACATGCGCGCGCCCGGCATGACCTACATGAAAATGCCGATGTTTGTCTGGACCTGGTTGATCACCGCCTTCCTGCTGGTGGCAGTAATGCCCGTACTGGCTGGCGCGGTCACCATGATGCTGATGGATATTCACTTCGGTACCAGCTTCTTTAACGCCGCTGGTGGCGGTGACCCGGTTCTGTTCCAGCACGTGTTCTGGTTCTTCGGTCACCCCGAGGTATACATCATCATTCTGCCCGCCTTCGGCGTGGTGTCTGAGGTTATTCCGACCTTCTCTCGCAAGCCGCTGTTTGGTTACGACTCGATGGTTTACGCCACGGCGTCGATCGCCTTCCTGTCGTTCATCGTGTGGGCTCACCACATGTACACAGTGGGTCTGCCGATTGCCGGTGAGCTGTTCTTCATGTACGCCACCATGTTGATTGCGGTACCGACGGCGGCCAAGGTGTTCAACTGGATCACCACCATGTTCAAGGGCTCCATTACCCTTGAAACGCCGATGCTGTTTGCTATCGCCAAGGTGTTCCTGTTCACCGTGGGTGGTTTCTCCGGTCTGATGCTGGCGATTGCGCCCGCTGACTTCCAATACCACGACAGCTACTTCGTTGTTGCTCACTTCCACTACACCATGGTGGCCGGTGCGATCTTCGCCCTGTCTTCAGCCGTGTACTACTGGCTGCCCAAGTGGACCGGCAAGATGTACAACGAAACCATGGGTAAGGTGCACTTCTGGGTGTCTTTCCTGGGCTTCAACCTGACCTTCTTCCCCCAGCACTTTGTGGGTCTGGCAGGTATGCCCCGTCGTATCCCCGACTACAACCTGATGTTTGCAGACTTCAACATGATGTCTTCCATCGGTGCGTTTATTTACGGCTCCAGTCAGTTGCTGTTCCTGTTCAACATCGTGCGGACCATTACCCACGGTAAGCCAGTGAACTCCGACAAGGTCTGGGAAGGTGCAACGACGCTGGAGTGGACAGTTCCCTCCCCTGCGCCGTACCACACCTTCACCACTCCACCGGAAGTGAAGTAACGCGATTGGTGCGATAGAGGGCGGCATGGCGCAAGCATTGAATGGCAAGGTAATCAAAACCACCGGCAAGCTACTGGTGCTGTCGGTGGCCATGTTTGTCTTTGCCATGTGGGTCATGCCGCCGCTGTACAACGCCTTGTGCGAAGTACTTGGGATCAACGGAAAAACCGGTGGCCGGTACCAGGTTGTAGACAGTGCAATCGATACCAGCCGAGTGGTTAAAGTGCAGTTTGTTGCACAGAACAATGAGCTGATGCCTTGGGAGTTTGCGCCCAACACCAGTCAGGTCGAGGTTCACCCTGGCGAGCCTGCCCAGGTGACCTACTTTGCAAAGAATACCCAGGGCCACGATATGGTGTCTCAGGCGATTCCGAGCATCGTCCCCTCAAGGGCGGCGGAGTACTTCCACAAGACGGAATGCTTCTGTTTTAACCAGCAACCGCTGGGTGCCGGTGAAGCGGCTGACCTGGGTCTGCAATTTATTGTCGACCGGGATCTGCCCAAAGACATTCACGTGATCACGCTGTCGTACACGATTTTTGATATAACTGAGATGGCGGCCAAGCAGGCTCCTGTAACCGCCGCGTCGAATTAGGAAGAGAAGTTTCTCTCGCGAGAAAACGGAGATAGTAACAATGGCAGGTCAAAGCAATACCGGGCACGAAACCTATTACGTGCCAGAGAGTAGTAAGCTTGCTGTAAGTGCAACCATCGGTCTGGTTACCGCTGTTTATGGCGCAGCCAGCGTAATCAACCACCACAGCTACGGCGCAGGCGAAGAGAGCAACTCTTCCTTCATTCTGGCGGCGGGCCTGGCCTGGTTGTTTGGAACCCTGTATGTGTGGTTCCGCACCACCATTACCGAAAACCGTGCCGGCATGAACAGTGCCCAGCTGAAGCAGTCCTACGTGATTGGCATGCAGTGGTTTATCTTCTCAGAAGTGATGTTCTTCGCCGCCTTCTTCGGCGCGCTGTTCTACATCCGTAACCTGGCTGGTCCCTGGTTGGCAGGTGAAGGTGCAGGCACCATGAACTCGCTGCTGTGGCCTGGCTTTGAATACAGCTGGCCGCTGATGAACACGCCTCAGGATGCCATCGGTGGTGTTCAGGCCCAGGCCGCTGCAGGTCACCTGGCCAATGCGGGTGAGTTTACCGGCTCTGAGAAGCACCTCTCCTTCCCCGGCTTCTCTAACATCGGTCACTGGTTGCCGCTCTACAACACCATCATCCTGCTGGCGTCGAGCTTCACCTGTCACATTGCTCACATGGGCATCAAGAACAATGACCGCAAGAAGTTCAACACCTGGCTGACCATCACCGTGGTTCTCGGGGTGATCTTCCTGTTCCTGCAATACAAGGAATATCACGAAGCCATTGTTGAGTACGGCATTCGTCTGAACAGCGGTGTGTACGGCACAACCTTCTTTATGCTGACAGGCTTCCACGGTTTCCACGTGGCTATGGGTACCTTCATGCTGCTGGTGCAATTGCTGCGCTCAGTCCGCAAGGGCCACTTCAGCGCCAACGACCAGTTCGGCTTCGAGGCCTCTAGCTGGTACTGGCACTTTGTTGATGTGGTGTGGGTATTCCTGTTCCTGTTTGTCTACATCATGTAAACCAACAGAAAACAGCGGTTAGCAAGGAGGCCGGGCGTCGAGCAGTCGATCCCGGCCTCTTGTTTGAAGGGCCGGGTGAGTTTGCGTTGCTCTGCCAGAAAGGGAAAGGTTTTAGTCAGCTTGGGGTACGGCGTCGCCGCTGTCGAGATAGCGTTGATCCCAGGGCGCGTTCGAGCCGAGTTGGCCGGTGTAAACACCGTAAAACAGAAAGCCCATCAGCAAGGTGGCAAGTATCAGGCGAACGCCGAGTGAGTTCCAGGTGCGCATGGTTTTACCCTGATCCTTCAGCAGAAAGAACAGGCCGCTGAACAGGCTGATGACCAGGGCAACAAACAGAATCATGATGACGACTTTCAGCCACATAGCATTTCACCTCCAAAGACTTGGTCGCAGTATACACAACCCCAACGATTAATGAGCCCACACCCGACCCGCTTCAGATGGCAGCTAGACTGGAAGTCACTTCTGGCTATCGTGCTGTTTCTGCCGATTCTGGTGGGTCTTGGCATGTGGCAGCTCAACAGGGCCGATGAGAAATCGGCGCTGCTGGAGAGTTACCAGCAGCGCCAGCAAATGGCGCCGGTGGCGCTGTCCACCTTAAGCCAATATCCCAACTATCAGCCGGTATTGGCCGCGGGCATGTTTGACCCCAACCGTTACTGGCTGCTCGACAACCGCATTGTGCAGCGCCAGTTCGGCTACCAGGTCATCGGCTTGTTTCAGTTGCGCGACGGTGGTGCCGTGTTGGTTGACCGGGGCTGGATTGCCGGCGACCCCAGTCGTCGACAATTGCCCAAGGTCACTTTTCCTGCAACTGAGGTAGAATTGCGCGGGCAATTGTATCTGGGCGAGGACAAGCCCTTTAGCCTGGGCGAGATGGCGCAGGATCAGTGGCCCCGCCTGCAGCAATGGTTGGATGTTGAGGCGCTGCAGCAGGAAATGCCCGCCCTGCTGCCCACCGTGCTGCAATTGAATGATCAGAGCCCCAGCGCCCTGCGTATTCAACGCATTGTGGTGAACGTCAGTCCGGAAAAGCATACCGGCTACGCAGTGCAATGGTTTGGTATGGCGCTGGTACTGGCCATCATTTTTCTATGCCGCAATAGCAACATCCTGGCGCTGTTGCGGCGCAAAACAACATCGAGCGACGAGAATTCATGAGCGACGTAAATCCTGGCACCAGCAAAAAACAGGTGGCCCTGATTCTGGCGATTCCGGTTTTGGTGGTGGTGCTGTCCAGCATCCTGTTCCTGATGGCCAAAGAAAATGTCATTAACTTTGGCACCGTAAACCGGGGCACCCTCATTCGCCCACCGGTGCCGCTGCCGGAGCTGCAATTGAGCCGCAACGATGGCAGCGAGTTTATGTTTGATCTGCCCGATTCGCGTTGGTTGTTTGTGGTGGTCGGCGGCACGGATTGCCGCGGTGCCTGCGAGAAAATGCTGTATCTGACCCGCCAGACCCACATCGCCCTTGGCAAAAAGACCAACCGGGTCGAGCGGGTGTATCTCGCCCTCGATGGCACGGTGTCGCCATCGCTGCGGGACTTCCTCGAGCGCGAACATGAAGACATGACTATTCTTTATGCCCCCGCCAGCCCCTTTCTCAAGGCCTTTGAGCATCTTGAGATCAACCCGCGAGATCCGCGTGCCTTTTATGTTGTCGATCCGCTGGGCTGGGCAATGATGTACTACCGCGCTGCCAATACCGACCAGCTGGAATTGGCCGCCCTGGGCAAAGATGTATTGAAAGATATGAAGCGGCTACTGAAATAGCCGGGCGTAACAATTTTTGGTTTTGGTAAACGACGATGGGATTTTTTAATTTGGCAACCGAGCGCAAGGCAGGGTTCCGGCTGACATTGATAGCCTGCCTGGTAGCAGTGATTGTGTTGGGCATGGGGGTATTTACCCGCTTGGCCGACGCAGGTTTGGGGTGCCCGGACTGGCCCGGTTGCTATGGTCACATTCTGTGGCCAAATGAGGATCATGAAGTGGTTGCGGCCAACGAGGCCTACCCCGACATGCCGGTTGAGCACGACAAAACCTGGCCGGAAATGGTGCACCGTTACCTGGCCACCAGCCTCGGTCTGTTCACCATTGCCATTGCGGCCATGGCGCTGCGACGTCGTCGCACCGACCCGAACCAGCCGGTAAAACTGCCGCTGTTCCTGTTGGGCTTTATCATTCTGCAGGGGATGTTCGGTATGTGGACTGTCACCCTGAAGCTCTGGCCCCAGGTGGTGACCGCCCACCTGCTTGGCGGTTTTACCACCATTAGTCTGCTGTGGTTGCTTTGTTTGCGGTTAAACAACCACCGCTGGCGCCTGCAGCCAGCCCAGAAGAGCTTGCTGACCAGCCTGCGGCCCCTTGCCGTGCTATCGCTGCTGGTGGTGATTGGTCAGATCGCCCTGGGTGGCTGGACGACCTCCAACTATGCCGACATCGCCTGCCCGGACTTTCCCATCTGTCAGGGAAGCTGGATGCCGCCGATGGACTTTGCAAATGGCTTTAATGTGTTCCAGCATATCGGACCCAATTATCTGGGCGGACAGCTCGACAATGCGGCGCGGGTGGCAATTCACTTCAGCCATCGCGTGGGAGCCATTATTACCACCGTGGTGCTGCTGCTGTTAATCTTCCGCCTGCGGGCGCTGGCCACCGCCCCGGCCCGGCGTCTTGCCACCGCCATACTGGTGGTGCTGATCGCACAGATACTGTTGGGTATTAGTAATGTGGTGTTCGGCTTTCCCATTGCGGTTGCCGTGACCCACAATCTGGTCGGGGCACTTTTGCTGCTGACCATGGTGACACTTAATTATCTGCTGTTGACCGCCAAGGTTCAGCAGGGGAGCGTGCGCATATGAGCACTCAGGCAGCTGCTACCGCCAGCGTTTCATGGCGGGACTACTACGAACTTTGCAAGCCCAATGTGGTGCTGTTAATGTTGCTCACCTCGGTGATCGGCATGTTTATGGCCGTGCCGGGCATGGTGCCGCTGCGCGTGCTGATTCTCGGCAATCTGGGCATTGCCTTGTGCGCGGCCTCGGCCGCCGCCGTCAACCATCTGGTGGACCGCCGCATTGACCTGATCATGGCGCGCACCAAGAATCGCCCCATCGCCACTGGCCGCCTGCCAACCCGAAATGCCGCTCTATTCGCCGGGGTGTTGGGTGTCGCGGGCATGGCGGTATTGCTGATCTACATTAATGCCCTCACCGCCTGGCTGACCCTAGCCTCCCTGTTGGGCTATGCGGTGGTCTACACCCTGTTTCTCAAGCGCGCCACCCCACAGAATATTGTCATCGGCGGTATTGCTGGGGCGGCGCCGCCGCTGCTGGGCTGGACTGCGGTTACCGGTGAAATCCACGGCCACGCCCTGCTGCTGGTGCTGATTATTTTCGTTTGGACACCCCCCCACTTCTGGGCGCTGGCCATTCACCGTCGGGATGATTACGCCAAGGTGGATATTCCCATGCTGCCGGTCACCCACGGCATCGGCTACACCAAGCTGCACACCCTGCTTTACACTTTGCTGCTGTTCGTGGTCACCCTGCTGCCCTTTGCCACCGGCATGAGCGGCCCGCTGTATTTGCTGGGCGCGGTGTGTTTGGGCGCGGGCTTTATTTACTGGGCGATTGTGCTGATACGTGGGCAAAATCCCAAGGCGCCGATGGCCACCTTCAAGTACTCAATCGTATACCTGATGGCGTTGTTCATTGTGATGCTGCTGGATCACTACCTGTACCCCGCTGTCACCGTCTTCGAGGTCAGACAATAATGGCTGGTTCCAACACCCACAGCGCCAAACAGCGGCGTGGCATTCGGCTCACCGTGGCGGTCATCATTGCCGTGGCTGCGGTTTTGGTTGGCGGTTTTTTCTATGCCTTTACCAAGGCCCGGGTAATGACCGTGGAGGAGCTGAAGGCAGAAGGCGCCTATCTCTACGAAAACCCCCGCCTGCTGCCCAAGTTTGACCTGGTCGACGATCAGGGTCAGGAGATCACCCCAGCCTCCCTGCAAGGCAAATGGAATCTGCTGTTTTTTGGGTTTACCTACTGCCCTGATGTCTGCCCGACGACTTTGGCCCAGTTGAAGAACTTCTATCAGGAGCTGGACCCGGCGGTGCAGGCAGACACCCAGATCTGGCTAGTGAGTGTTGACCCGGCCCGGGATACTCCCGAGCAGCTGCACAGCTATCTTGAATTCTTCCACCCGGAGTTTCGCGGGGTGACCGGCGAATTTCTCGAGATTCACCGCTTTGCCACGGCGCTGAATATTCCCTTTGCCAAAGTCCCGGGCGGCGGTGACAGCTACCTGGTGGATCACAGCGCCAATGTGGCGCTGGTTAATCCCAAGGGACATTCAATGGGTTTTTTCAAAGCGCCGCTGGAAATTAGCCGCCTCAAGCGCACCTTCCTCACCATTCGCGAACACTACTAAAGAAAGCTGGTGCGCCAGTTAACTTGGCGTGATCAGTTGTTGCGGCGGTAGGCAGGCCCAAATTGAGCCAGCAGGAAAATCAGGCTGGCCGCGCAGACAATGGCCGGTCCCGCAGGCAAGTCCCACTGCCAGGCGCCAGCCAAGCCAAAGCCGACGGCGAGGATGCCTGCAACGCTGGCCAGCACAGCCGTTTGCTCCGGGCTGCGGGCAATCCGCCCTGCCGCCGTCGCGGGAATAATCAGCATGGCGGTGACCAGCAACACCCCCACAATCTTCATCGCAATCGCGACGGTGGCCGCCACCATCAACATCATCAGCAGACGCAGGCGGTTCACGGGTAAACCTTCAATGGCTGCCAGTTCTGCGTGGGCTGTGATGGCCACCAGTTTGCGCCAGAAGCCCAGCAGCAAGCCCAGCACCAGTGCGTCGATCACCGCCAG
The DNA here is from genome assembly GCF_023702635.1 of Spongiibacter taiwanensis. Taxonomy (NCBI): domain Bacteria; kingdom Pseudomonadati; phylum Pseudomonadota; class Gammaproteobacteria; order Cellvibrionales; family Spongiibacteraceae; genus Spongiibacter; species Spongiibacter taiwanensis. Next base: position 2,054,067 of record NZ_CP098455.1, on the reverse strand, counting down.
CTTGATCAAATCCTCGCTCATCACGGCCATCAAATCGCCAAACAAGAAAGCGGTCAGGTCTAAGCGTTGCTGATCCATCAGTGACAGCGCCACCAAACCCAGCGCCAGGCTGCTGTGCGACAGAATACTGAGCAGGCTGTCGGGCGGCGTGTTGTGCCAAACCTGCAGGCCAAACAGGGCAAGGGCTAGTAGCAGACAGCACAGCAGTACCGACAGCTGCAGATCGAGTTGCAGGGCCACCCCAACCGCGACACCCAGCAGGGCCGAATGGGCCAGGGTGTCGCCGAAGAAGGCCATCCGCTGCCATACCACCAGACTGCCGAGGGGGCCAGCGGTGATGGCAAGCAGCAGTCCGGCGAGAAGCGCGTTTAACAGAACATCAATCATGGTGGTGGTCGTGCTCGCAGACCACGTCACCGTGCATGTCGTGGCGATGATCGTGGTGGTGTTGATACAGGGCCACTGCCTCGGCGTGGCGGCGGCCAAACAGTGACAGGTAAGCAGGATCGTTGCTGACCTGTTCCGGGTGACCGTGGCAGCAAATGTGCTGATTCAGGCAAATGACGGTATCGGTTTGCGCCATCACCCAATGCAGGTCGTGGGATACCATTAAAACGGCGCAGCCCAGGGTGCGGCGCAGTTCGCCAATCAGCTCATACAGCTCGGTCTGGCCGGTGATATCCAGTCCCTGGGCGGGTTCGTCCAGTACCAGTAACTGCGGGTTGCGCAGCAGCGCCCGGCTCAGCAATACCCGCTGGGTTTCGCCGCCGGAAATATCATGCAGGGGGGAGTGGCGCAGGTGTTGGATATTGGTCAGCCCAAGGGCGCGGTCGACCTCTTTGGGGCTGGCATTGGCCATGCGCAGAAATCGCTCCACGCTGACCGGCATCAAGGGGTTCAGGCTCAAGCGCTGGGGCATGTAGCCAATGCGCAGATCACTACGGCGATGGACCTTTCCTGCGGAAACGTTAATCAGCCCCAGGGCGGCTTTAATCAGCGTGGTCTTGCCGGCGCCATTGGGGCCGATCACCGTCATGATTTCGCCGGGATGCAAACTCAGGTCGATGTTCTCAAGCAACACCTGACGCCCCTGCAGCAAGCACAGGCCGTCCAGTTGCAACAGCGCCTTGGTCATACTGCTTGACCCTCATCGCACTGCTGACACAGTCCGGCAACCTCAACGCACTGCCCGGTTACGGTAAAGTGTTGGCGCTTGGCGGCAGTATCGATGGCTGCATTAATGGCCGACGAATCCATTTCAATGGCCACGCTGCAGCTCTGGCAAATTAAAAAGTGCCCTTCGTGCCGATGGCTGGGGTCGTTGCAGCCGACAAACGCGTTTAAAGACGCTATTCTATGCACCAACTTGTGTTCCAGCAGAAATTCCAGAGCGCGGTAAACCGTCGGTGGCGCCGGCGGTTTGGCTTGGCCCTCCGCCAGGCGCTCTAAAATGCCATAGGCGCCAATAGGTTTGTGGCTGGACCAAACGATAGCAAGTACGGTCTCTCGAATAGGCGTGAGGCGACTGTCACGGCGCTGGCAAATTTGCCGGGCAGTGGCCATGGCGCTATCGACACATCGTTGGTGATTGTGTGGGGCGGTAATGTCTTCGGGCATGTTGGGTGAGCTTGTCAGACTTGACCGCAGATGACGCCCGAAATCGATTCTGGGCCAATCACGCCAGCGGCGCATAAAGTTAAAATGTTATAATATTGCATTTGTGGCATGCTCACAATGGGGATGGGGTGTTGAAAGGTTTTTGTGTTTGGCTATTACTGTTGGCGGTCATTGCTGCGCCGGTGCGCGCAGATGACAAGCCGCTGGTGCTCAGCAGTATCATGCCGATCCAGTTGATGGTGGCCGAAATTGGTGGTGATGCCATCAACAGCGACCTGCTGATTCCCCCTTCCCTGTCCCCCCACGATTTTCAGCTCAAGCCCTCGGATGCCCAGCGCCTGCGCGAGGCCTCCGCCGTGATTTGGGTGGGGCCGGCAATGGAGCCCTCGTTGCGCAAACTGCTTCGCAAGCTCGACCATGCCACGGCGCTGTTTCCGGTTATTGGTCACGACGACGATGCCCACGTATGGCTGGACGGTGACAAAGTGCAGCAAATCGCGCACCGGATCGCCAAGGTCCTTTCCGACAAGATGCCGATCAGAAGTGCCTTTTTCCACGCCAATGCCGCCCGTTTCGGCGCAGAGTTTCGCGCTTACGATAAGCAGCTGGCGGCGGACTTTCAGCGCTTCCCGCCCCGTCCCTACCTGATCCTGCACGATGCCTTCTCTCGCTTTGAGAGTCATTACAATCTGCCCCGGGGGGCGGTGGTGATGAAATCAGACGAGCACATGCCCGGTGCCCGGCATGTGGTGGAATTGCGCAAGCGCCTTCAGGCGGGGGAGTTTCAGTGTGTGTTTCGGGAGCCCCAGTATTCTGCTTCGTTACTGCAGGCATTAACGGCAGATTTGTCGGTGCCAGTGATAGAGGTGGACCCGCTAGGGGTAGAAAGGAACAAAGCTGACGGCTTTTTAAGCTTATACCGTCAGCTGGGTGAGGCGTTTCTACGTTGCTTTCGGCAATCGGGCGTCTGAGCCCCCTGATTGGCCATTCCCGCTAATTATTTAGCGAACGTAGGCAGTTTTGCGCCAATCTTCTCATCGAGCTCCACGCTCAAGGTTGCCGACACCAATCCCAGAGTTTCGCTCAGGGCGCGGTCGGTGCGGGCCTCGCTGGCCACTTCTACCTCATTGCGGGGCTGTTCTACTTCCATGCTTGTGTTGTAAGCAATCACCAGCGACTGGTCGGCAGCTTTTTGTTGTGGCTCGTTAGCAGTCGCCAGGGTGCTGGCAAGCAAAAGCATCATTGCGCTGGTTGCGGTTTTCATGGTGTTACTCCTCATGCTAGTGGGCGTCTCGCCCGGAACAAGGTGTTTTTGTCACCTTGTGTTACGTAAGGTAACACAACATTGATCACCATGGAGGTTAATCTTTGGTAATTTCTCCCATGTGCCCGCATATTCGCCGTTCTGGGACGTTTCCTCCCTGTTTATTTGGGTAACACTTTAAGCTCGTTTGGGGCGGCGGCAGGGTCGCTGGCAGCGTGATACACTCCTGTTCCCCAAATTTGAAAAAAGAACGCTCCCGCTATGACTGCTCCTGCCCCGCTGGTACTGGTAGATGGGTCTTCCTATCTCTACCGCGCCTTTCACGCCATGTTCAAAGCCGATCTGCGCAACTCCGCTGGCCAGCCCACCGGCGCGGTGCGGGGGGTGATCAGCATGCTGCGGCGCCTGCAGAAGGATTACCCCGACAGCCCCATTGCGGTGGTCTTTGACGCCAAGGGCAAAACCTTTCGGGATGAGATGTTTGAGCAGTACAAGGCCCAGCGCCCGCCCATGCCCGATGACCTGCGGCTGCAAGTGCAGCCCATTAACGACATCATCGACGCCATGGGTCTGCCCCGGCTGGTGATTGACGGTGTAGAGGCCGACGACGTGATCGGCACCCTGGCCGCCCAGGCGGGCAGCGAGCGGCCGGTGATTGTCTCCACCGGCGACAAGGATATGGCCCAGTTAGTGAATGCTCACGTCACCCTGGTCAACACCATGACCGAAACGGTGCTGGATGAGAGGGGTGTAGAGGAAAAGTTTGGCCTGCCGCCCCGCCTGATCATCGATTATCTTGCCCTGATGGGCGATAAAGTCGACAACATCCCCGGTGTTCCTGGCGTCGGCGAAAAAACCGCCCTGGCTCTGCTGCAGGGGCTGGGCAGCCTGGAAGAGATCTACGCCAATCTGGATAAAGTCGCCGAGCTGGAGGTACGGGGCGCCAAAAGCCTGGGCAAAAAGCTGGCCGACAACCGGGAAATGGCCGAGCTGTCCTACAAGCTGGCCACCATCAAATGCGATGTGGAGCTGGAGCTCGATCTGGCCGCCCTCACCCCGACCCCGCCCGACAACGACAAACTGCTGGCCCTGTTTCAGGAAATGGAATTTAAGTCCTGGATTGAAGAGCTGTCTGGTGGTGATGCCGGTGATACGGACGATGGCGGCGCGGCCAAAACGGCTGCCGAGACCGATTATCAGTTAGTACTCACTCAGGCGGATTTCGACGCCTGGCTTGAAAAGCTCAAGGCCGCCGAGCTGTTCGCCTTTGATACCGAAACCACTGCCCTGGAATATATGCAGGCCAGAGTGGTCGGCGTGTCCTTCGCCGTTACCCCCGGCGAAGCCGCCTATGTGCCCTTTGGTCACGACTATCTGGATGCCCCCGACCAGCTCAGCGAGGAGCAGGTACTGGGCGCCCTCAAGCCCCTGTTGGAAGACCCCAAGGTGGCCAAGCTTGGCCAGAACCTGAAGTACGACGCCCATGTACTGGCCAATCACGGCATCATCATGCAGGGCATCAGTGATGACACCATGCTGGAGTCCTACGTGCTGGACTCCACTGCCAGCCGCCACGACATGGACAGCCTGGCCCTGAAATACCTGGGTCACAGCACCATCCATTTTGAAGACATTGCCGGCAAAGGCGCCAAGCAGCTTACTTTTAACCAGATCGCCCTGGAGCAGGCCGGCCCCTATGCCGCTGAGGATGCCGACATTACCCTGCGTCTGCATCAGGCGCTGTCCGCCAAGCTGGAGCAGCACCCCTCGCTGATGTCGGTCTATCGCGAAATTGAACTGCCGCTAGTGCCAGTGCTCACCCGCATTGAACATAACGGCGCCTTGGTCAGTCGGGATATGCTGGCCAAGCAGAGTCAGGAGCTGGGCGAGAAGATTCAGGCCCTCGAGCTGGAAGCCCACGAGCTGGCGGGCGGGCCTTTTAACCTGTCCTCCCCCAAACAGCTGGGCGAAATCCTGTTTGAAAAGCTGGAAATCCCGGTCATTAAAAAGACCCCCAAGGGCGCGCCCTCCACCGCGGAAGAGGTGTTGGTGGAGCTGGCCCACGACTACCCCCTGCCCAAGGTGATACTGGACTACCGGGGCATGGCCAAGCTCAAATCCACCTACACCGACAAACTGCCCCTGCTGATCGACCCCAAAACTGGCCGCATTCACACCTCCTACCACCAGGCGGTGGCGGCCACCGGGCGGCTGTCCTCCTCCGACCCCAACCTGCAAAACATCCCCATCCGCACCCCCGAGGGGCGGCGCATCCGCAAAGCCTTTATTGCCCCCGAGGGCTACAAGATATTGGCGGCGGACTACTCCCAGATCGAGCTGCGCATCATGGCCCACCTCTCTGGCGACAAAGGCCTGATCGACGCCTTTGCCAAAGGCGAGGATATTCACCGGGCAACGGCGGCGGAAGTGTTTGGTGTGGCGGTCGATGAAGTCAGCGACGAACAGCGCCGCAACGCCAAGGCCATCAACTTCGGTTTGATCTACGGCATGTCGGCCTTCGGTCTGGCCCGCCAGCTCCATATTGGCCGCAACGAGGCCCAGGAATATATCGACCTCTACTTTGCCCGCTACCCCGGCGTGCTGCGTTACATGGACGACACCCGCAAACTCGCCGCCGAAAAAGGCTATGTAGAAACCCTGTTTGGCCGCCGCCTGCACCTGCCAGAAATCAACGCCAGCAACGGCCAGCGCCGCCAGGCCGCCGAACGCACCGCCATCAACGCCCCCATGCAAGGCACCGCCGCCGATATCATCAAGCGGGCCATGATTGCGGTGGATGAATACCTCGCCAGCGAAAAACCCGACGCCAAAATTATTATGCAGGTGCATGATGAACTGGTGCTGGAAGTGGCCGAAGAGCAGATCGATGCCGTCAGCAAAAAAATTGAAGCGCTAATGGCTGGGGCGGCCAAACTGGATGTGCCGCTGGAGGTTGGTTTGGGTGTGGGGGATAACTGGGATGAGGCGCATTAGGGATAGGCTTTTTCTAGGCGGTGGATGATTATAAGGCTTACCCGCTATCCCATGCTGGGCTGCTGAGAAGCGAATGCCTCGTGTTCGAGCTGCATGTAGGACAGTACCAGCCCCTCGCGTTTTGCGCGCTCTGACGCAGAAATAAATCTTTCTCTAGCGGGGTTGGTTTGGTCTTTGCTAGCAATTTTAAATACTTGGTAGATTGCTTTTTCGATTATTGAGTTTCCATAGCTCCTGCGTTCACTTTCAACAATTTGCTCGAAGGAGTATTGGTTGGTTGCGTCTTCGAGATAATTCAGTGTGCGAACGGATATAGAGGCCGCATCTTTTAGGCACAAGTGACGAAGGACTCTGACCAGCATTCCCAGCGGGTTTGGGTTGTGTATAAGAACAACATCTAGCGCCCGAGTATTGAGCTCATCTAAATATTTAGGCTTATAGATAAAACGCTTTGTCCTCCAGTTCATAAGAATCGCATCCCAGTTCAAAACCGTTGTTTCGAGTAGGGATGATATACCGTCATAATTGACATGGCCGTGTCTTATTGCCCAAGTTTCTCTAGCGTTCCAAATATCAATAGGTTGTCCATATTTATTAAGCCTATAGCCACCGAATTTATTCCTAACTGCCCCCAAATGTTCAAGGAAAAAAATAAGTGACTCCCAGTCTCCGTCAACCACCAAATCGATATCCGATTTAAACCCCTTTTTCCCGAAGAGGCCTATGTCTCGAATTAGCCCTCCAAATATATAAAGATCCCCCACGGGGATTTTGTCACACAGCAAATCTAAAAATCCTCCAATACCACTGTAAGGAGATTCAAGTTCGGAGAACATATCTTGGGTAGCGTCGAGATTCAGAGAAAATTGGTTCTCTCTCACTTGTTTATGTTGCAGGCCCTTGCCAAAGAGCCTTTCAACTCTCTCTCTTAGCGCTACTGCAGAGGGGGCCGGTGCGTGCGATACAAAAGTCATACGGACATTAGCTCCCTGTACTCTTCATATTTCTTTATAAGGTATGTCTCAGTCATTCCAGAAAGTGCGTCACACATTAATTGGCATTTTGCATAACCACTAGAGTCGGTGTCGTTATAAACCCGTCGGTAATTTTCTGAAACTTCGCCAAATATGTATCGCTCAAATGGCCTGCCAGCATCGTCGCCATTGATTACCGCAGAAGACAGCATATCCATCATTCCTTTGATGTAATTGCTACCCTGCAGTTCCAGTTTGAGGACATCTCTATTTTGGAAGCCATATCGTCGGTCAAAGTCTTTGACGGCTTTGCATAACTGAGCGCTTTCAGAGTTCTTAATAAGCTCAAATCCTGGAGTTATACTTCCACTCATTATCTTATCGATATTGGAAACAAAGCCAGTAGTAGCAGAATTTATCATATGAAAAATCGCATTTACGCGAAACATCTGCATTGACATATCATTGAGCTCTTTAGAGCTTAATTTTTCTTTCTTGAATATTAGGTTTTTCTTTTTAGATTCGGAAATAACCTTTTCTATTACTGAATCTTTTTCAGGCCAACTATCCAGATGATCGATTAGATCATAGAAAGATGCATAACCTTTTTTTACCGTATCTTCGGCGTCGATAATAGAATACGCAATGTCGTCGCACGCTTCCATGATGTATGCAAATGGGTGTCTCACGCCCTCATTGAGACCGGTGTTTTCCCAGACCTCTTTTGCTATTTCTCTCTCGCTGTGGAACACGCCGTATTTTTTATAGCCACCTTTTTTCTCTTCCGGTGATCCGTATATGCTTGGATACTTCAATAATGCTGCCAATGTGCTTACGGTTAGGTTTAAGCCGAATTCATCGTTTAGTAATTGCAATCGTGTTAGTAGGCGGAATGTTTGAGCGTTGCCATCAAAGCTCAAAAAATCGCTGGGGACTTGATCAATTTCTGAAGCTTCCCAAAGTTTTTCTCCGCTAGCCTCAAACCACTGCTGCATCGCTAGCTCACCCTGATGGCCGAACGGTGGATTTCCTAGGTCGTGAGCTAAGCCAACGGCTGCTAGGACCGCTGGTACGTTTCGCTTTACTTTGAGGCTTTCGTGGTTTGGCCCAAATACTTCTTCAGCGTGTTCGAATGCTAATCTGACACCGATGCTTCTGGCCAGATTGCTTACCTCGTGAGAGTGAGTGAGCCTGTTCCGAACGGAGTCGTTTTCCTCCATCGGGAAAACCTGGGTCTTGTCGGCTAATCTTCTAGTTGGAGAAGCGAATAAGATGCGGTCGTAATCTCTCTCTAGCTCCTCTCTCCCGGTGCCAGTGCCGGTTATTTCGCTGGAGCCGTGCAGTTCTTTCCGTCGAACAGGGTTTAGCAGCTTTTCCCAGCTGAGCATAGAGTGCCTGCCTCTTAACTATATGATAAATATGGGGTTTGGCCTTTCGGCGAATTTTGTCAGTCGTGAGGGGTGTAAAAAGATGATAACTGGTCTGCGGGATTCACGGAATGTTTAATGGCACTTTTGTGTCGATATTTGGATGTTGATGCATTTCATTTTATGTGGGCTGGGGCAGGTCTCACATTTGACATTGAGGTCAAGGCGCTAGAAGGTCTTGTACCCATTATCGGATTCAAGCCATGCCAACGGAAGTTCAGCTAGTTTCAGCCGCCCCGGTTCTTGCTTCTCTGGATATTGAGAAATCCGTCGCTTTCTACTGCGACAATCTCGGCTTTACTCGTATCTACGCCGAGGCAGGCATCTATGGCATCGTTCAGCGGGATCAGATCGCCCTGCACTTCTGGGCCTGCCAAGACCCGGCCATTGCCAGGGCGACCAGTTGCCGTATTGGGGTTCAGGGAATTGAGGCCTTGTATCAGTCCTGCTCTGACCTGGGCGTTGTTCACCCCAATGCGCCCCTGGCGGAAAAGCCCTGGGGCGCAAAGGAGTTTGGCGTGCTCGATCCGGATGGTAATCTGGTGATCTTTCACCAGTAAGCAACCCTCCCTGCGAAGACCCTCCATGACCAAGCTCTACATCATCAAAGTCGGCACCACCTTTGCCGCCACCGCCCGGCAATATGGCGATTTCGATAACTGGACCGGCGCCGTGCTGCGGGAAGCAGGTTGGGACCCTGTGGTGGTGGATGCCGAACATGGCGAGCCCCTCCCCGCCATCAAGACCTGTGCGGCGGCGGTGATTACCGGCTCTCATTCCATGGTCACCGATAATCTGCCCTGGAGTGTCCGGCTGGAGGGCTGGTTGCAGTCGCTGCTTGCTGCCAACACGCCGATACTGGGTATTTGCTACGGCCATCAAGTGCTGGCCAAGGCGGCGGGTGGGCAGGTGGATAATCATCCGGGCGGTATCGAGATCGGTACGGTGGGTATTAACCTGCAACCAGCCTGTGACGATGATCCGCTGTTTCAGTCCTTGCCGCCCGCTTTCCCTGCCCAGGTCACCCATCGGCAAACGGTAATGACCCTGCCCGAAAACGCCACCCGCCTGGCGGCCAACGCCTTTGAGCCCAATCACGCCTATCGCATTGGCGGTTGGGCCTATGGGGTGCAGTTCCACCCGGAATACACCGCCTCGATTATGCGCTCCTACATTGAGCAGCAGCGCGAGCGGCTGGAGGCTGAGGGCTTGGATGTATCCGCGCTACTGGCGTCGGTTACAGAAACGCCTGCCGCCACGCAGGTGCTCAAGAACTTTGCTCACCGGGTTGCGGCTCGGGTGGCGGGTTCTTAAGGGTTGTCATATAAATCAATCATTATTGATATATTTATGCTGATAATCGCCAATAGCTATCACTTATGATAGTTAATCGGCGCTAGTAAAAAACCATCACTAGTGATATAAAATTGAGTGGAAATCCTGTTTTCGCTCATTAATGATATGAAAATTACCCATCTCACCCCCCATGCCACGGCGCTGGAAGAATTCGGTCAGCGCTTGGCCAGACAGCGCAAGAACAAGGGCTTTCGCCAGGAGGAACTGGCGGAGGCAGCCGGCATTGGTGTGGCCACCCTGCGGCGGATGGAAGGCGGGCTGGATGCGCATTTCAGCTCCTGGATCAAGGTGCTCGCGGCGCTGGGGGAAAGTGAATCCCTGGATACCTTGCTGCCCACCGAGTTGAAGTCGCCCCGGCTGGCGGTGCAGGGCAAAGCAGGAAGCGCAAAACGTCGCCGCAGCGGTGCTGAGGTCGAGCCGGGCGCTGCCGAGGGCTTTCGCTGGGGTGATGGTCTGGTGGCGGAGCCGTTAACCGACAAGCCGGCGGACAAGCAGCCTTGAGCGAGGTAAAACAGCCATGAGCGAGATAGCAAAGCCATGAGCCAGGCCGAAGTTCGTCTCTGGGGTACCACCATTGGTTATGTCGCCATGGAGCCCGGCGAGACCCATGCCCGTTTTGAGTACGACCCGGACTTTGCCAATGCCGGTATCGAGTTGGCGCCCCTGCATATGCCGGCCAAAGCCGGGCAAATCTATCAGTTTCGCCACCTTCATCCCCGCACCTTTTACGGCTTGCCGGGCCTGCTGGCCGACAGCCTGCCGGACAAATACGGTCACCGCTTGATCAATATCTGGCTGGCCAAAACGGGCCGCAGCGAGGCCGACTTTAATGTCGTAGACCGGCTCTGCTATGTCGGCCAGCGGGCCATGGGGGCGCTGGAGTATTTTCCCTCCACACCGATCAAGGCCGCGCCGGATCAGAAACTGGAAATGGAACAACTGGTGGAGCTGGCGGCCCTGGCCTTTGCCGACAAGGAGGCGCTGGATGCCCACCTGAGCAGTGATATGGCCAGCGACGACTTGCTGGATATTCTCAGCGTGGGCACCTCGGCCGGTGGCGCACGGGCCAAGGCGGTGATTGCCTACAACCCCGTCAGCGGCGAGGTGCGCTCTGGCCAGTTGGATTTACCGGCGGGCTTTCAGCACTGGCTGATCAAGTTTGACGGGGTCAGATTCAGCGGCGACTGGGGCATTGCCGACCCCGCCGGTTACGGCCTGCTGGAATACAGCTACGCCCAGGTCGCCCAGCGCTGCGGCATCAAGATGATGGAATCTCGCCTGTTCAGCGAAAATGGTCGCCACCACTTTATGACCCGCCGCTTTGACCGGGGCGAGAATGGTGCCAAGCATTTTATGCAGACCTATGGTGCCATCGCCCACGCCGATTATTACGAGTCCGGTGCCTATTCCTACGAGCAGGTGCTGCTGGATATGAAGCGATTGGGCATGGGCAAAGACCAGCTGGAAGAACAGGTGCGGCGCATCATCTTTAATCTGGTGGCCTGCAACCAGGATGACCACGTGAAGAACATCAGCTTTATGATGGACCGTCGCGGCCAGTGGTCCCTCAGCCCCGCCTACGACCTCTGCCACGCCGAGGGCAGCGACTTTACCCGCCACCACCAGCTCAGTGTGAATGGCAAGGTTACTGACTTTACCCTGGCCGATCTGCGCGGCATTGCCGAGTATGCAGGGCTGCCTAGAGGCCGGGAGAAGCTGATTTTGCAGCAGACCCTGGATGCCTTTGCCGACTGGAAGCAGGAAGCCAAGGCCCTGGAGATTCCCAAAAAACTGCGCCGCCATGTGCAGAAAACGCTGCGGCTGAGCTGGTAGCGTGCCCTCTGCCACATTATGTGGCCCCGGCCCCTGATCATAGTCCGGGGCTGGCCCCGAGCCGGCATCCATAGGCCCACTACGTTAGCAACATACGGGATACCCGCGTTCGCGGGCATGACGATATTCCAGGCTTTCGTAAATTAGGGCTCGCCCCGGCAAATTCTGTACTGATGTTTGCTGTGGATTCCGGCTCGCAAAAAGCGCGTCCGGAATGACGGGAGCGGATTGGGTGTTGGAGAGTCGCGGTCGGCACCCGCTCCTGCAGGGTTGGTGGGCCTTGGCCAGGGCGGAGCTGATCCTGTCGGCTTCTGGGCTGTACGCCCTGAATGGTTTTGCTGAGTTCGTCACCCCGGCCCCCGAGCCGGGGTCCAGGCAATGACCCGGAGTATGAGTTGCAGTGGCTCTGGATTCCGGCTTGCAAAAAAGCGCGTCCGGAATGACGGGAGCGGATTGGGTGTTGGAGAGTCGCGGTCGGCACCCGCTCCTGCAGGGTTGGTGGGCCTTGGCCAGGACGGAGCTGATCCTGTCGGCTTCTGGGCTGTACGCCCTGAATGGTTTTGCTGAGTTCGTCGCCCCGGCCCCCGAGCCGGGGTCCAGGCAATGACCCGGAGTATGAGTTGCAGTGGCTCTGGAGTCCGGCTTGCAAAAAAGCGCGCCCGGAATGACGGGAGCGGATTGGGTGTTGGAGGGTTGTGGTCGGCGCCTGCTCCCGCTGGGTAGGCTGGACCCTGGTTAAGGCGGATCTGGTCCTGCCGGCCTCTGGGCTCGGCGCCCTGAATAGATTTGCTGAGTTCGTCACCCCGGCCCTCGGATCATAGTCTGGGGCAGGCTCCGAGCCAGGGGCCAGTGTTTGTACGCTTTTAGTAGCGCGCCCTTATTCTGCAGGCGTGATTTCGTCTACTGGCTCGTCGCCGTCAATGCCGCCTTCCAGGCTTAGCCAAATATCGAGCTGTTCTATCAAGTCTTCCAGGCCTTCGCCACTGGTGGCCGAAAACAGCTGGGCCGATACCAACCCACCGTACACCTGCAGTTGCTTGCGGACTGCCAGCAGAGTGCTTTTGGCCGGGCCGCGCTTGAGCTTGTCGGCTTTAGTGAGCAGGATGCGCACGGGCATGCTGCTCTGGGCCGCCCAGTTGAGCATGGTGGTGTCGAATTCGGTAAGCGGGTGGCGCACATCCATCAGCAATACCAGCCCGGTGAGCGCTTGGCGGTGCTGCAGGTAAGACTCGAGGTTTTTCTCCCACTCCTTCTTTACCGCCAGGGGCACCTTGGCAAAGCCGTAGCCCGGCAAATCCACCAGCCGCTGATGGCCTGCTTCGTCGAGGGTAAAGAAGTTGATCAGTTGGGTGCGGCCCGGGGTTTTACTGGTGCGGGCCAGTTTGCCGTTGCCGGTGAGACGGTTGATGGCGCTGGATTTGCCGGCGTTGGAGCGCCCGGCAAAGGCCACTTCGGCACCGCTGTCGGCGGGGCATTGGCTGAGCGAGGGGGCGCTTTTCAGGTAGGTGGCGCGGCGGTAATTAATACTGGGGGCTGAAGACATCAGGAAATCGCTGTTTAATAGGGCGTTGAGGGGGGATTTAATGCCCCTGTAGCGGGTGTGGGAATGGCCCTCCCCGTAACTAGTTGTGTATAATGCCGCAGTTTTTAGATGGGGTCATCCGCAATCGCTGAGGCCCGACAATAGGGGGAAAAGGTGAAGAAAGTTCTGTTGGCAGTCCTTGCCGTGGCCGCCGTCTCTGCTGTGTCGGCTCAAGATCGCGATATCCAAGCGTTGTACAAGAAAAGCTGTTATGCCTGCCATGCTTTTGGTGCCAATGGCGCGCCAAAAACCGGTGCCGTTGATCAGTGGGCGCCGCGTATGGAAAAGGGCATGGAAACCCTGGTCACCCATGTGAAGGATGGTTTCAACACCATGCCACCCAAGGGTTTGTGCTTTGACTGTAGCGATGCCGAGTACAAGGCTCTGATCGAATTGATGGCTGCGCCCCAGTAAGGGCGGGCTGCACCTGGATTCCACTTATTAGAAAGAGTAAGGGACAATGAAAAAATCTCTGGTAGTTATTTTGGCCTCTCTGCTGTGCACTTCTGCTGCAGTGGCAGTGGAAGGCGATGCCGCCGCAGGGAAGGCAAAAACCGCCTCCTGCGCTGCTTGCCACGGCGCTGATGGCAACAGCCCCGCTCCCACCTTCCCCAAACTGGCGGGCCAGGGCGAGCGCTACCTGATCAAGCAGATCGAAGACATTAAATCCGGTGCCCGTCCGGTGCCGATGATGGCTGGCCAGGTCGATAACCTGTCTGAGCAGGACATTGCCGACATCGCCGCTTACTACGCGTCCAAGCAAGGCAGCACGGGTCAGGCTGATCCCAAGCTGGCTGAAAAAGGCGCTGCCATTTACCGTGGTGGTATCGCCGAGCGCGGTATTCCCGCCTGTTCTGGCTGTCACTCGCCCACTGGTCAAGGCATGGCGGCGGCGGGCTTCCCGGCGTTGGCGGGTCAGTATGCCGAGTACACCGTTGCCCAGCTGAAAGCCTTCCGGGCGGCAGCGGATGGCCGTGAAGGTCGCAGCAACGACGGCGAAGGCAAGATGATGCGCACCATCGCTTTCGAAATGAGCGATTCTGAAATCGAAGCGGTAGCGAGCTTTATCCAAGGCCTGCATAAGTAATCGGGGCTAACCAAAAAGGCGGCTACGGCCGCCTTTTTTATTGCGATAGATGACAGTGATTGAACAGGGATAGTCAGCGGCGGCGAAACCACCCGGCCGTTATCGGGTCTCAAAGCCCTGACTATCGAGTTGGATGACGAGGACAAAACAATGAAACGCATCTTTAGTACTCTGCTGGCCACCCTGGCCATTGTGATGATCGCCGCTTGCAGCAAGAGCGCCGACGCACCTGCACCGGCCAAAACGGAAACCAGCACCCAGACTGCGGCGGCGCCCCAGCCGACCACCGCCCGGGAAGGTGAAGGGTTTATTCGCATCGCCCAGCCGGTGCGCACCGATGCTCCTGGCAAAATCGAAGTGACTGAGGTGTTCTGGTATGGCTGTAGTCATTGCTTTGACTTTGAGCCGATGCTGATGGCCTGGGCCAACAAGCTGCCTGAAGACGTGTCCTTCCGTCATTCACCGGCCATGTGGAACGACCTGATGGTGCTGCATGCGCGGGCTTTCTACACCGCCAAGGCGATGGGGGTACTCGAGAAGGTTCACCAGCCGATCTTTGATGCCATTAACCTGCAAAAGAATCGTCTCGACAGCGCTGAAGCGATTGAAACCTTGTTTGTCGATCACGCGGGTGTGGATCCTGAAGCCTTCAAAAGCACCTTTGGCTCTTTCGGCGTGAACGCCCAGGTGACGCAGGCCGACGCACGGGCCCGGGCCTACGGCATTGCCGGTACGCCTGAGCTGATTATTAACGGTAAATATCGCATCACCGCCCGGGCGGCGGGCGGCAAGGCCGCCATGCTGGATGTGGCTGATGAGCTGATTGCCAAAGAGCGGGCGGCCATGAAGTAAGCCGCCAACAGGCGCTCAAAAAAACGGCCAGTACCTTCTCGGTGCTGGCCGTTTTTTTATGTCTGGCAATTGGCGAAGAAGCGCAAAGACGCCGAGTTATTGCGGCGGGTTTTGATCCGGCGCTGGCGCTGACTCATCGCTGGTCGGTGGCGGCGCGGGCTGCTCTGTGGCCTGGCTTGCTGCAGGCGGCTCGGCGTTGCTCGCCGCACTGCTACTAGCCACCGCAGCGTAGCGCGGATCAAAGAAGTTCTTCTGGCAAAAGGCCATGCGCTTTTCTGGTGACGGTCTGGCAATGCCCTTGGCAGCCAGGCGGGCGATTTCCTTTTCGACCTTTTCGCAACGCAGTGCCAGACCGCAGTCGTTGGCAATCTGAATGCTCAGGCCGGGCCGGGCGTTAAGCTCCAGCATTAGCGGGCCGAGGTCTTTGTCCAGCACCATGTCTACACCCAGGTAACCCAGGCCGGTCAGCTCGTAGCAGCGGGTGGCCAGGCTCATAAACCCATCCCAAAAGGGCAGCTGCACGCCGCGCACCGGGTTGGTGGTATCGGGGTGAATCTGAATTTTCTTGTTCTGCCAGGTGCCGTCCAGGGTGATGCCGGTGGCCAGATCGACCCCTACACCAATGGCGCCCTGGTGAAGGTTGGCCTTGCCGCCGGACTGGCGGGTGGGCAGGCGCAGCATGGCCATAATCGGATAGCCGCGCAGCACAATAATGCGGATATCGGGCACACCTTCATAGCTGATGGCGGTGAAGATGGGGTCGGGTTTGACCCGGTATTCCACCAGCGCCCGGTCACGGTGACCGCCCAGGGAGTAAATGCCGGACAAAATGCCGGACAGCTGAAACTCAATGTCTTCTGCGCTGAGCATCTTGCCGGAGGTGGTGCGGTAGTAGCCCTCAAACTGGTCGGCGATGACCATAATGCCGTCGCCGCCGGCGCCCTGGGCCGGTTTGATCACAAAATCCCGGTGACCTTTGACGATATCGCCAAGCTTGGCGATGCCCTTTTCCGAATCGATGATGCCGTACATGGGCGGCACATGAATCCCGGCGTCACTGGCCCGGCGCTTGGTTTTGATCTTGTCATCTACCAGCGGGTAAAGGTGGCGGGAGTTGTAGCGCAACACATAGTCGGCGTTGCGCTGATTGATCCCCATGATGCCCTGCTCGCGCAGGGACCGCCAGGTACTGAACAACGACATTATTTCTGCCTCTCAAGCATGGCTTTGAAGCGGAACAATTCCATCAGTCGATAACCCCGGTAGTGGCCCATTGCCAGCATGATGGCCATAAAAATCAGCAAAACGCCGGGGAAAGTGAACACGAAGTACACCCAGGGTTGATAGGTCATCAACAGGTGGGCCAGGGTGGCGGCAAACAGGGTGCCAATGCCCACTTTCATGCTGTTGAGGCCGCCCCGCTCTTCCCAGACAATCGACAGGCGCTCTATCGACATGGTGAGAATAACCATTGGGAACAGCGCGATCGACAGGCCTTTATCCAAGCCGAGTTGATGACCGAGCACGGCGATAAAGGCCATCACAATCACGACAAAGGTCAGTACCACCGACAGCCGCGACAGCAACTGCAGGTGCAGGTGTTCGAGGTAGGAGCGCAGCGACAGCCCCAGCGCCGAGATAAAGGTGAACATGATAATGCCCCACATCACCTGGGTTTCCCGGAAGGCGAGGCCGATCAGTACTGGGGTAAAGGTGCCTAGGGTTTCAATGCCGATAATGTTGCGCAGGAACAGAATCAACAGCACCCCGATCGGGATCATCATGATGATCTCGAAGGTGGTTTGCGACTGGAGCGGCAGGTCGTACAGCGACAACGCCCACATCATGTTGTTTTTGCGCTCGGCAATCGACTGGGCCAGCATGATGGAGTTCATGGTCTGCTGGTTGGCGTTGATCTCTACCTTGAGCTGACTACCGCCGTCGACATCGGCGATGGAATCGGTGCCTGTCCACCAGACAATACGGTCATTGGGCAGGCCCTGGGCGCCGGTTTCCGGATTGAAGTACAACCAGCGTTTGCCGTTGTAACTGCGCATCCACAACTCGGGGGACTGGCTGGTGCCGGTGACCAGGCGCAGGGTGTGCACCTGCTCGACCGGAATGTGCGCCGCTGACAGTAGCAGCTCCAGCACCTGGGATTTGCTCTCCTGGGAGTAGTCGTTGGCCAGCAGCAGGCGGGAGTTGTGGTTGTCGGTATCGTTGATCAGCTTGATGGCTTCGCGGATAAAGGTTTCGATATCGGCGGAGTGCTCGCGAATGGGTTTGAGCAGGGCCTCCACGGCCACTTTCTCTACCCCTTCAAGCTGGGGGCTTTCCCGGAATTGGGGGCCGGGCTCTTCGTTGGAGAGGCGGGCGTTACTGCGCTGCGTGAGCATCAAGCGGTAAAACAGCTGCTGTTTGCCCTCGGCCCGGCGCGCGGACCACACCGCCTTGCGGTTGTGTTCCATCACATCAATGTTCACGCCATAGTTCTTGGAAATGAAGCTCTCGTTCAGGGTAATGAACTTGCTCCAGCTCGGCGGCACATACATTTCTACCTTCACCGGCGTGTTGGGGCGAGCGTTAAAGCTGACCTTGGTGTCGATGACCCACACCGGCTCGGTGGTTTTGGCAGAGACAGGAATATTGGCCACGAACAGTTGCCAGGCCACACTGATGGCGCCGATCAAAAACAGGGCTGCCGCAATAATCTTTACGTGAAGCTTTACGCCTTTCATTCCTCGTTATCCTTAGCACCAGTGTCCTCTACCGGTGCTTTGCACAGTTCAATGCTTTGCAAGTTGGCCGCGCTGGGGTCAACCAGCGCCTTGAAGTCAACCAGCGGCTCATGGCCGATCAGTACTGGCTTGGAAAATTGTCGCCGGTCGGCCAGGTTCGCTTCCACCTTGCGGTGCTCCCCGCCAATACACAGGTCGAGTTCGAGCACAGGCCGGCGGGCGTAGTCTTTCTCGTCATCATCATAGTCGCTGGCGCGACGTTTGATGCGAATATGTTTTTTGAGCGCGTGACTCATGGATTTCAGGCTGTTGTCCGGCATCACCAGATCGAAGTGGACCATGTCCTCTTCGTCATCGCCGCGGCCCTTTTCAACCCGGATATTGATGGCGTTCACCGACACGCTTTCGGCGCCGGTGTCGACTTTCGCGTCGAAGGTCACGTCAAAATCTTTGATGTACACCTGCTCTGACAGACCGAAAATACGGTTATTGTTGGCGAGAGCCTCGCCGGCGAACAGCAGCAGACAACCTATTGTTATAGCGGGGACGCGCACCCGGCCCTCCATACCCTGTGAGTTTACGCGCTTAGGATAGAACACTGGTCAGAACAATAGCCAGCTTGACGCAGCTGAAATGATTGGTGCTTTTCAGCAAATCCCGTTTTTCTCGGCCTGTGCACTATCGTGAAAGGTGTTAGTCAGCCAAATCCTTAAAAAGTGCGAGACTGATTTGTCGGGCCTGACTGTGATCGACAATCGGCCCGGGGTAGTTCTTTAGCGCGGGCGGTTGATGCAGAGCCTTACCGCTCAACCCGGCAAGCTCGGGCACGTACTGGCGAATAAACTTGCCCTCAGGGTCAAAACGCTGGCCCTGGGTGGTCGGGTTGAAGATGCGAAAGTAAGGCGCGGCGTCGGTGCCAGTTGAGGCAGCCCACTGCCAGCCACCATTATTGGAGGCGAAATCGGCGTCCACCAGATGCGCCAGAAAGTGCTTCTCTCCCCAGCGCCAATCGATATGCAGGTCTTTGCATAAAAAAGACGCGGTAATCATCCGCAGACGGTTGTGCATCCAGCCCCGTTCTTTCAGTTGGCGCATGGCGGCGTCGACAATGGGAAAGCCGGTACGCCCTTCCCGCCAGGCGTCGAAATCGTCCTGGTCGTAGCGCCAGGCGATGTGATCGGTGTGGGGCTGAAATGCCTTGCCCATCACCACCCGCGGGTAGTGGTAGGCAATGTGCCGGTAAAAGTCCCGCCACAACAGCTCATTGAACCAGGTGCCGGGGCCAGATTTGGTATCCCATATGGTGTCACCACATTCCGAATACAGTCGCGCGAGACACTGCTGGGGGCTGACCAGCCCCAGGGCCAATGCCGGAGACAGTTCTGAGGTGCCGGCTTCGCTGGGCAGGTCCCGGCGCTCTTTGTATTTTCCGGCCTGTTTGCTGCAAAAGCGGCGCAGCTGTGCCAGTACCTCGCTTTCGCTGGCGGCCCAATCGTCGGAGGAAACCTCCTCGCCAAACACCGGGCAGGTGCTCGGTTCTATGGGCTCGCCCTTGGTCTTGGGGCGGCGCAGGCATTGGGGAAAGTGCTGGCGCAGGTGATCCCGGCAGCGGCGCGAGAAGGGAGTGAACACCTTGTAGGGATCACCGTCGTCTTTGCTGATCTGCAGGGGGCTGGTGAGGCTGTCATCCAGCAAGCGGAAGCGGCCTTCAAGTGCGGCAGCGCAGGCATCGTCCCGGCGAATTTCATCCACCAGCCATTCCCGGTGGGCAAAGACTTCATCGATGTTGAATTTGTCGCAGTAGCCGACCAGGGCCTGGGGCACCTCGCGAAAGTGCCAGGCATTGACGATATCCAGCGGAATGCCCAGCGCCGCGAGCTGGGCTGCCAGCTCGTCCAGCGCCCGGCGCAGAAAGTGGCGGCGCATGGGCGCGGTCACGTGCTCATCTAACTGGGCGGGGCACAGGAAATACACCCCGCGCACCTGTTCATGTTGCTTGCATGCCTCGCTCAGTGCCTGATGGTCCAGGCAGCGCAGATCATTGCGAAACCAGACGGCCGCGATGCTCATGGGGTCAGTTCCTTACAGGCCAAGGCGCAGTTTGAGATTGCGGGGATAGGGTTCGAAGTAATACTGATCGAGCAGATAGTCGATGTGATACTTCTTCAGAAACAGGGCCAGCATTTCCAGTGGCACCAGAAGGGGCAGCAGACCGCTGGCGTAGTCCTTGATGACCTGGGTGAGCTGGGCCCGATCGTCGCTGTCGAGATGATTTTTGAAGAAGCCCTGAATGTGCATCAGGGTATTGGTGTGGTTTTTGGTACTCGCCGGGCGCTTCAAGGCAAGCATAAAGCGGTGAATGTACTCTTCGGCGGCCGCTTCCAGGTTGTCAGGGTTGGCGACCAGTGGCCCCAGTTCCCGATAGATCTGCTGGTTGTGTGCCAGCAGCAGGAATTTATGGCGGCGGTGAAATTCCTGCAGGCCGTGAGTGCTCAGCCCGTCTGCCATCAGCGCCTGCCAGCGGGCGTAGGCGACGACCCGCAGCACAAAATTTTCTCGCAGGCGGACATCGTTAAGGCGGCCGTTTTCTTCCACCGGCAGTAATGGCAGGGCTTCCATCAGTTCTCGGGCATAAATGCCCACACCGACTTTGCCCAGGCCGCCGCCCTCTTCGGCCACCACCGGTACCCGCTCCATGCCGCAGCTCGGTGACTTGGCGCAGAGGATATAACCACTAATGTGGGTAAGCTGGCTGGCGGTGTCCCGGGCAAAGACTTGCATTTGCTCGGTGATATCAACACTGGGATCGTTGCTGCGTTGCAGCCGGGGTGCTTCGGGGTCGCCGACCAGGCGAATGGTGGGGCGGGGTACGCCCAGGCCAATGGCCTGCTCTGGGCAGACGCGAATGAAGTCAAAGTGCTGGGCCAGGGCGTCGGTGGCAAAGGGCAGGCGCTTGTGGCCACCGTCGTAGCGGACCTCGTCACCCATCAGGCACGCGCTAATTCCGATGTGAATAGGGTCGGGTAAGTTCATGGCGGCTGGTTGGCGATAATCTCGTGGCAGAAGGAACAAACGAGTTACTACTACGCCTGACTTTTCCTTGCGGATCAAGCCCTGCTGCCTTTGTCAGGCGCTCAGTGGGAGGGGGCGGATGGGTCGGGCTCGCCGGTTTGCTCTTGCCCCGCCATAAAACGAATCAGCGCGGCCAGGTCGGCTTCTGAGCAGTTCATGCACATGCCTTTGGGCGGCATATTGTTGTAGCCCTTCACGGTATGCGCGACCAGGGTATCGATGCCCTGTTGCCAGCGGGGTGCCCAGTCCGCCTGATTACCGGTGCGCGGCGCTTTGCCTGCGCCAGAGCTGTGACAGCCATAGCAGCTCTGAATGTAGAGGCTTTTTATTGCGGGGTCGGCAGGCATCAGGGACTTGCTGGACGCGACCTGATTGGCGGCGCCCGAGGCGCTAGTGTCGCCTTGGCCGCAGCCCGCCAGTGCCAGCAGAGTGAATAAACCGATCAGGATTCGACGCACGATTGGGTCTCAGCTGGCCTTTTTGCTGTCGGCCTCAAAGCCGAATTGGGGGTGCTCTTCTTCAGACTGGCGATCAATGGCGCCAACGTCCAGCAGTGGTGCGGCATCGATATGCTGGGCGTCCATCATTTGGGCGAGACGTTGCAGCGAACTGAGAATCTGAGTCTGTTCCCAGTCGTGCAGGTCGCCAAACTGGCGCTTGAAGTAGTCCTGCAGCGGTGTGGGGGCATTGCGAATCAGCTCAAAGCCCTCATCGGTCAGGCAGGCAAATACCTTGCGCTTGTCCTGGCTGGAGCGGGCACGGGTCACCAGACCGCGCTTTTCGAGGCGATCGATAATACTGGTGACGGTGGCCTGGCTCAGGCTCACCTGGCCTGCAATGTCGCTGATGATCGCGTCGCCCTGGTCACGCAGGGTTTGCAGAATCAGCATTTGCGGCGCGGTGAGGCCCGCCGTTTTCATCAGGTATTTGGAGTGAAGATCGATGGCCCGGGTAACCCGGCGCAGTGAAACCAGTACTTCTTCTATACGGTCCATCAAATTTTTCTGCATGGCTGGAAACGCCCCAATAGTAGCCCTTTTGGTGATTTTTCGCACATAAATTGTGCTGTACTGTCAATATTTGCGTTTGGCATCCGCGGGATGTCTCGCTATAATACTTCGTGTTCAAAGTAATTGAAACGGAGGTTGGGTTCTCATTTGTCAGGATTTGTACCACTATACGCGGTTGTAGAAGTGGTAAAGCCTTGAAAATCTTGCGCAAATGTTACGAACACAAATGAATTGTGTTGAATGTAAATAAAGCGACTTCGGAAGACGCTTCGGTGCACCATTTTCGTCAGCCCACAGCGGAAGATGGTTACGCTCTCAACAAATTGGTGGAGAACAGTCCACCCCTCGACCCTAATTCGGTCTACTGCAATCTGCTGCAGTGCACCCACTTCGCCGAGACCTCAGTTGCTGTTGAGGAGAATGGCGCGCTGGTGGGCTTTATCTCTGGCTACATCCCCCCGGGCAAACCCGACACGGTGTTTGTCTGGCAGGTTGTAGTGGATAAAAGCCAGCGCGGCCGTGGTCTGGCGAAGAAGATGCTCCATGCCATTGTCGAGCGGCCCGCTTGTGCCGCGGTGACGCACATGGAGACCACTATTACCCCCGACAATGAGGCCTCTTGGGCGCTGTTTCGCAGTTTTGCCCGGGATAAAGGCGCCGACATTGTCGATCGCATTTGGTTTGAGAAAAACGCGCATTTTGGCGGTCAACACGATAGTGAAGCCTTGCTTCGCATTGGCCCCTTTGCCCGTGATTCACAACAGACATCCTGAGAAAGCCGAGAGGAAAAAATCATGAGTATCTTCGATCAACTGGAATCGGAAGTGCAGTGTTACGCCCGGTCATTCCCGGTCACCTTCAACAAGGCCAAGGGTGAGCATCTTTACGACATCGACGGCCGTCAGTACATCGACTTTCTGGCGGGCGCCGGCACGCTGAACTATGGCCACAACAACGACGTGATGAAGGCGGCGCTGATCGACTACATCAAAGAAGATGGCGTGACCCACGGTCTGGACATGCACACCGCAGCCAAGGCCGAGTTCCTGAAAGCGTATAACGAGATCATCCTGAAGCCCCGGAACATGGATTACACCTTCCAGTTCACTGGCCCCACCGGCACCAACGCGGTGGAAGCGGCCATGAAGCTGGCCCGTAAAGTGACTGGACGCAATACTATTGTTTCCTTCACTAACGGTTTCCACGGTGTGACCCTGGGCAGTGTGGCGGCTACCGGTAATGGTCACCATCGCGGCGGTGCCGGTGTGGCGCTGGGCGATATCAACCGCATGCCGTTCTGTGGCTATCATGGCCGTGACGTAGACAGCCTGAAGATGATCGACAAGTTGTTGAGCGACCCCTCTTCCGGTATCGATCTGCCTGCTGCCATGCTGGTTGAGCCTGTGCAGGGCGAGGGTGGTCTGAACGTGGCCACCAACGATTGGCTGCAAGGCCTTGAGAAGCTGTGCCGCAAGCACGACATTCTGTTGATTGTCGATGACATCCAGGCCGGCTGTGGCCGTACCGGCACCTACTTCAGCTTTGAGCCCTCAGGCATCAAACCCGACATCATTACCCAGTCCAAATCCCTGAGCGGCTATGGTCTGCCCTTTGCCATCGTGCTGCTGCGTCCTGACCTGGACGTGTGGGAGCCCGGTGAGCACAACGGGACATTCCGGGGTAATAACCACGCCTTTATTACGGCGGCAGCAGCCCTGCGTCACTACTGGAAAGATGACAGCTTCTCTAAGGAAATCACCGAGAAAGCGGGCATCGTCAGCCACCGCTTCAAGAAAATTGCGGATCGCTACGGCGTGACCCGTCTGCAGCCTAAGGGTCGCGGCATGATGCAGGGTCTGTCCTGTAAAGACGGTGACACGGCTGATGCTATCGCCAAAGCCTGTTTCGAGCGCGGTCTGATCATCGAGACCTGCGGCAACCTGGGTCAGGTGGTGAAGTGTTTTGCGCCGCTGACCATCGACAAGGGCGAGCTGATCAAGGGGCTGGATATCCTGTCAGACAGCATCGCCGAGGTCTTTGACGAGAAGGTCAGCAAGGCTTCCTAAATCCGACGCAGTGGGGCGCGTTGTAGCGCCCCCTGTTTTATCAGCTACTCGGTAACGAATTTAACGGACGCAAACATGATTGTTAGAACTCTGAAAGACTGCGAGAACTCTGAACGCAACGTTGAAGGTGGTAACTGGAAATCGGTGCGCATGTTGTTGAAAGACGACAAGATGGGCTTTTCTTTCCATATCACCACCATTCGCGCCAATACCGAAACCCCCATCCACTACCAGAATCACCTGGAGTCGGTGTACTGCATTTCTGGCAACGGCGAAGTGGAAACGGTTGAAGATGGCAAGGTGTACCCGATTGAAGCGGGCACGCTCTACATTCTCGACCAGCACGACAAGCACCTGCTGCGCGGCGGCAGTGAAGACATGATTATGGCCTGTGTGTTTAACCCGCCGATTACCGGCAAGGAAGTACACGACGAGAACGGCGTTTATCCCCTGGTGGATGAGGCCGGCTAAGGAAGATTGACTCTTTCAAACTTTGAATCAGCCAATCAACGGAGATCAACATGACACATAGTGTCGAAAAAATCGGTGGAACGTCCATGAGTGATTATGCCGCGGTGCGGGATAACATCATTCTTGGTGGTGAATACAAGGAAAAGCCCTTCGGTCGGATTTTTGTGGTGTCAGCCTACGGTGGCGTGACCGACTTATTGCTGGAAAACAAGCGCAACGGCAACCCCGGTGTGTACGGCCTGTTTGCCGAAGAAGGCAGCGAGCCCCTGTGGCGTGAAGCCTTGGAAGAGGTGCGGGTACACCTGCGTAAAATCAACGCCTCCCTGTTCACCACCCAGGAAGAGCTGGATGAAGCAAACGAGTTCATTGAGGGGCGTCTGAAAGAGGCTGAGCGTTGCATGGACAACCTGCACCGACTCTGCCAGCACGGCCACTTTGGATTGGAAGACCACCTGCTGACTGTGCGCGAGATGCTGGCCAGTATCGGCGAGGTTCACAGTGCGTGGAACACCGCCAAGTTGCTGCGCCGGGACGGTGTGGCCGCGCGTTTTGTCGATCTATCGGGCTGGCGCATGGAAGTCGCTGTACCGCTGGATGAGCATATTGCTCAAGAGCTGGCAGGGATTAATCTGGATCGTGAGTTGCCCATCGTTACCGGTTACGCGTACTGCAAAGAGGGCTTGATGGCCACCTTTGACCGGGGCTACAGCGAGATGACCTTCAGCCGCATGGCGGTGATCAGTCGTGCCTCGGAAGCGGTAATCCACAAGGAATACCACCTCAGCAGTGCTGACCCTCGTCTGGTTGGCGCCGAGAAAGTCGTGCCGATTGGTCGCACCAATTACGATGTTGCCGACCAGCTGGCAAACCTGGGGATGGAAGCGATTCACCCCCGTGCAGCCAAAGGCCTGCGTCAGGATGACATTCCCCTGCGGGTGAAGAACACCTTTGAGCCAGAGCATGCCGGTACCCTGATTACCTGTGGTTACACCAGTGAGAGCCCCTGTGTGGAAATTATCGCCGGTCGCAAGCAGGTGTATGCACTGGAGGTATTTGATCAGGACATGGTCGGCAGCCTGTGGCAGTACGAGCAGAAGGTGCTCAATGCTATCCAGCGTTTCAAAGGCACAGTCATTACCAAGGACATCAACGCCAACACCATTACCCACTATCTGGGCGCCAGCCTCAAGACCGTGAAGCGTATTGTGAAGGCAGTGAGTGAAGAGTTTCCCAGCGCCGAAGTCAGCACTCGCAAAGTGGCCATCGTGTCGGCGATTGGCAGCGATATGAAGGTGCCGGGCATGCTGGCAAAAACCGTCTCTGCGTTGGCCTCTGCTGATATCAGTGTGCTGGCAATGCACCAGTCCATGCGACAGGTAGATATGCAGTTTGTGATCAACGAGGACGATTACGAGCAAGCGGTGGCAAGTCTGCACAGCTGTCTGGTTGAGGTTCATGATCACGGCGAGGCGATATGTGCCGCTTAGGCATTCTGCTATTTTTCCTCACCTTTTCAGTTGTTTCTCAAAGTGCGCCTGACCAGTCTGGTCAGGCGCCTTCGGCTGAGCAGTTGGAAAACAGTGTTGAGGCCCTGGACGAGCCCTTGTACTCGCCGTTTATCGAGCGCTACATGCTCGATGAGCTGCGTCAGCTACGTGTTGATATGGAGCGGAAAGACCGGGAGCTCGCTGAACAACTGGTGCAAAAAGAGCTGAGCTTGTCCGACCGGGCAATGAGCTACTCCAATACCACCGTCACCTACTTTTTCTATCTGATTGCCGCGGTCAGTTCGGCGCTGGTGTTAATTGGCTGGAATTCGCTGCGGGAAGTAAAAGAGAAAGTGCACAGCGCCGCCAGTGAGCAGGTTGCCGAGTTGGTGGAAAAGTATGAGGACCGGCTGCGCAAAGTGGAAACTCAGCTCAAGAATGAAACCGAGCTGATCGAACGAAACCGGGACGAAATCAGCCTGACCCAGGAGGTTCACTCCCTGTGGCTCAAGGCCAGTCAGGAATCCTCGTCGGCCGGCAAGATTTCAATCTATGACCAGATCATTGCATTGCGCCCGGGTGATGTAGAAGCCTTTACCTTTAAGGCGGATGCGGTGCTGGAACAGGGTGAGGCCCAGTGGGCCATCAACCTCTGTCACCAGGCCCTGGCCCGGGAAGACAACAACGCCCACGCCTTCTATCAGCTCGCCTGTGCCCATGCCAGCTTGCAGCATCTGGATGAGGCAGCCCGTTACTTTGCCAAGGCGGTCGCCCAGTCAGAAAGTTACCGGGAAGAACTGCACCGGGATGAAGCCCTTGCCGCACTGCGAGGCCACGGCCCCCTTCAGGAGATGCTCAGCCCTGATCTGGAGGAAGCCGAGTGAGTGTGCTTCGCCAACACCAATAACAAAAGGTCCTGCCCATGATGGTTACCGCATGGAGTTTCGTCGCATTTCTATTGATATTTGTGGGGATCGGCTTGTCGTCGGTGTTGGCCAATAAGCATCACAGCAGTGATTATTATCTTGCCAGCAACAGCGTGAAGCCCTGGCTGGTCGGCCTGTCGGCGGTTGCCACCAACAATAGCGGCTACATGTTTATCGGTGTCATCGGTTACACCTACAGCGTGGGGCTGTCGGCTTTCTGGATGATGGTCGGCTGGATTCTGGGCGACTTGATGGCTTCCAGTTTTGTGCACAAGCGCCTGCGCTCAATGACGGGTAACACCGGTGAAGTGAGCTTTATCGGCGTGCTGGCCAACTGGGGCGGCGGTAGAAATATCGCTTATCAGCGCCTGGCGGCGCTGGTGTCGCTCACCTTGCTGCTGGCCTATGCTGGGGCGCAACTGCTAGCGGGCAGCAAGGCGCTGCAGGTCTTGTTTGGTTGGCCAAGCTGGGCTGGGGCAGTAGCCGGCGCGGTGCTGGTGGCGCTGTATTGTCTGGCCGGCGGGATTCGCGCCTCAATCTGGACCGATGCCGCCCAGTCCTTTGTCATGATTGGTGCAATGGGTCTGTTGCTTTGGGTTGCGGTCGCTAACCTCGGCGGATTTGGTGCCACGGTGGATCAGCTGCAGGCGGTGCCGGACTACATGAACTGGTTCCCTGAAGATCTTGCCATGCCCGGCGCGGCGGGGGCGGTGTTGTTCGCCCTTGGCTGGTTGTTTGCTGGTTTCTCAGTGGCGGGTCAGCCCCACGTGATGGTGCGCTTTATGACCCTGTCAGACGAGGGCAGCATGGGTCGAGCGCGCTTTTGGTATTACGGCTGGTTTACCGCCTTCTACCTGATGGCCACCAGCGTTGGCCTGCTGTCCAAGCTGTACCTGCCGGATATTGGCAGTTTTGATGCGGAACTGGCGTTGCCGACCATGGCCCAGGAGTTGCTGCCGCCGGTGATGGTGGGGCTCATTCTGGCGGGGGTGTTTGCGGCCACCCTGTCCACCGCTGACTCACTGATACTCAGCTCGTCTGCCGCGCTTACCCACGACCTGTTGCCACACAATATTGAGCGCCCCCTGTTGATCAAGGCAGCGACCCTGTTCGTTACCTTGTTCGCGCTGGGCTGGGCGCTGTTCAGCGCCCAGAGCGTGTTTGGCTTGGTGGTGATGGCCTGGTCGGGGCTGGCCAGCTTCTTTGTTCCGCTGTTGATCGTGCTGATTTTTGGTGGTCGCCCCGGCGGCGTTCTCAGTGTTGCCATGGCCTTTACTGGGCTGCTAACAGCACTTTTATGGCGCTATGCTGATCTGCATAATATGATTTATGAGGGGTTGCCGGGAATGATGGCCGGGGTGGTGTGCTATCTCATCTTTCGCAAGATAGGTGCCCGGCCCGCGCAGCCCCAGGCTTAGCAAAATGAGATTTGCGAACTAACAGGCCTTAGAACTGCAGCCACAGGGGCTGTTGTTCACTGCCGAGAAACCCGAGGTATTGTCGCTCCACAAATTTGCCTTCGGCATTGCGCAGCGGGTCAGTTTCAATCTCGGCGTAGAGGGTAAAGGGCACTGCCGGATGCAGGCCGGTTTCCCCCAAATGCACCGCGGCCTCATACTGGCGATGACCCCGGGTCATGGACGACGCGCCATAGGCGTGCTGGTACAGGCCCCAATCGTTGATGGCGTATTTCTTCCAGCGCTCTTTGTCACTCGCCGGTGGCGCTCCCTGCCAGCGAAAACGGGTTTGGCGGATACTGGTAATGCCGCCACTGCGACCCAGGTGAATGCGCTCGTTAACCAGCTTGCTCAATAGGCCCGTGTGAAAATACACTCGCAGCTGATCATAGCCGCCGCTGGTCTTTTCAGCCGGGGCATCACAGCCGATAAATAACCACTCCCCTACTATCTTCAAATACAAGCGGGTGTCGGCCTGCTTGTCGGCGATAAAAAAGGTGGCTTCGTCCCACTCACCCTCGGAAAAGACGCCATCCAAACTCGGCTGGCTGCTACTGTGGCGAATCTCACCCAGAGTCTGACCGGCAGGCAACTCACGCTTGGCGGCTTTGTGGCTGCGTGCGCTTTTGATCTTGCGCTCGATCTCGCTGGTATCAACAGACCGGCTGTCACCACTTTTGCGGCGCTGGTAGGCGGCGCTATCGATTTTTGCTAGATACAAACGGCGAAAGGTATCGCCTTCATGCAGGGCTGCCTGATAGTCAGACTCGGCAACCTGCTTGGGCAGGCTGACCCTCCTTGGGCTGCCTTTGCTTTGATTCGCGGCACTTTGGATTACGCTATTGGTGGTCGAAGCGGCTTGGTGCGCTGAGTCGTCACGCATAAAAAAATAAAAGATGATGGCGCCAACGATCAGTGCGTCCACCAGCAGGAACAGTATCAGTGTCTGGGGCCGAAAGCGGGCCGGGCGGATGGCTTTCTCTGTTGTACTCGCGCTGGTGCGAAAGATCCAAGGCTTGCGCTCTTGCAGCTCGGCTGTCATTGCGTCGATTGCCGTCTTGGCCTCCAGCAGGTCGCACTTGATGGCGTCCCGGTAAAGTTTAACGGCCTCGACCTGGCGGCCTTCGGCAATCGCCTTTTCAATGTTGTGAGACTGCAGTGCGGTTAGGGTCATGGCACTCCATTGCTCCTGAGAATGGCAGAGGGTTCCCGCCCGGCTTGTTAGGCGAGCCGTCAGCGGAGGAAGCTGGATGCACTAACGATACCCCAACTGCGCTGCGCTTCCGTTATTGGCTCGATGAATGGGGTGTCGGTGTTTTGCAAAACATCACCAGCATCAGAATCCCGGCCACCAGCACTGCGATTGACGAACTGGCCAGCAAGGGCTCGATTTTCTCTGGCGCAACGATACCGCCATAAAGCAGGTAGAGTCCGGTGAACATCCCGAGCGCTCCCAATTGATGCAAATAGAATTGGATGGTCGCCAGGGTTTTGTTAATGCCGTCCAGCCACAATTTATGGCACAGACCGTAGATAAATGACACCACAAAGCCTACCAGCAAAATATGCGCATGGGTCACCATCTGCCCGTGGTTGTGGGAGGCTGCCATCATGTTGCCAAGGACCATACCGAGAATGCCGTATACAAGACTGCTAATGACAAACTTTTTGTCCATAGTGGTTGCTCGAAAAAAGAAAGGTGGAGGGAATGCTGCGGCGGCTCCTATCGCTGGGGCGCAGCAGGCCCTAGCATATAAGAGGCTACTTTGAATAAACAGTGGCTCGCATTTGCCGCGCCCCCAATCGGCCCTGCCAATACAGTGGCGTAGTGGTTTAGTCCTCGATAACGCCGGCCTTGTCCTCGGCATCCCGCTGACGTTGGTATTCATCAAACGACCGATTCGCCTCGGCAAGGCATTCGTCATACTGGGATGGCGGGACTTTGCCGCATTCCTGGCGATTGCTCTGTTGAATTGCCTCATAGCTTCCCCGGTAGGTGCAGGCGCTGGCGCTGATGGCAATCGACAGCAAGCAAAGCAGCGGCAAGGGGGAAATGCGGATGTGATTCATAGCACTATCTTCCTGAGTCGGGCAGGGTTTATCCCCCAAGCCCCCGCATCAGCAGGGCAAAGGGAATTTCTGTGATGACGGCGACGACCGGGACGGCAATCGATAATTTCATCGCCGGGCCGCGCTCGTACTCCAGGCCGTAACGCAAAATAGAGAAGGGAATCACCAAATAAAAGATGTAGCCAAGCAGTGCAAAGTCGGTAGGTAGCTCCATCAGGCGGAGTCCGGCGGTGATCAACAGGATCAGAATGCCCGGCACGATAATAAAAACAAATGCCAGCCACCAGGTGATGTCGTAATCGCTTTTGGTATTGATGAACTTGTAGATCCCGAGAAGAACTATTGCGCCAATGATCGCGTGCAGTATGACAAATGTCCCTAAAAAACGCTCGTGTCACCTGAAGATAGAAGATTCTTAGTCGAGCGAGTAGTGAGCAAAAAAGAGCCAGTACCGACTCAGATTCGCTCACAAACTTTGATGTTGGCTCGCAATCTCGATTGCAGCTTGTGGCCGTTTAAATGTTTAAGGCTCAGGTTGTTTCGGCTGAGGGTCTTTCTTCAGTGCCACAACCAGGCTAAGAATGGCGATGCCACACAAGCTAAGCAATCCCCAAGCGGCACTTGAGCCGGCCTGAACGAGGAATAGCATTGATATGCCAAGCGAGATCGCGGCAGCAATAATCATAATTTGATTGTTGGCATTCCATGCTCCAAAAATATACAGGGCGGAGCTGGCCAGTAATAAATAGGCGATGCCGCCTATATGTTGGCCAGTTTGATACATTTGCATGCCTTCAAACATCCCGCCTCCAAAGCCTTGCATATCGACATAGGCCAGCGGCATGAACCAAAGAATGATGGCTGAGACACCTAAAAGAATTCTAAGAGTTTTCTTGTCCATTTAACTTCTCCCTAAGTAATGATGGAACGCTTAACTACCTTGTTCGAAATGGTCTCTTTTAGTCCTCCTCCTTTTGGGTTCCGGTCGACAAAGATTGTGCAAATATGATCGTTATTACTTTGGCAGTTTGCCTGTGTAGGCTTGTGTTCAGCGGTAGTGCGGCAGCGCAAAAATGTGGGGCGTCGTCGCCGCCAGAGTGCTCAGGCGTTTGAATGGAGTGCCTGGCAATTGTTGGCGCAGTAGAGGGGGCGTTTATCATAGGAAAGCTCACGTCCATTGTGAGTACAGCTGGTAGATTTCGAATTTAACAACGGCGAACTGGGTGCCTACTACCTGACTGCTCTGGATCGAGTTTTATCTTTTTTTATCAGTGGTGCAAGTCTACTTCCGAAAAAAAAGGCGGCCGAAGCCGCCAAAAGATAACGAACTTTTTTACTTGATGAACAGCAGTTCCCGGTACTTGGGCAGCGGCCAGTATTCGTCGGCCACTTCGCCTTCGAGGGTGTCGGCGTGGTCGCGAACTTCGTCCATCAGCTTGCGCACTTCATAAGCCAGGAAGTTCATGTGGTCATCCGTGCTGGCGAAATCGTGCATCTCCAAGGCGGCTTCGAGCTTGGCGACGGCGGCCAGCATGGCATCGGCTTCGGCGGCCACTTTGGCGGCGGGGCCATTGCCCAGGCTGACACCCATGTCTTTCAGGGCGGCGCCGGTTTTGCTCAGCTCGGACAAGTAGCTGATCGCAGCGGGGTAGATCAGGGTTTTGGCCATTTCGATGACCAGCTTGGCTTCTACCTCAATGGAGAGAATGTACTGCTCAGAGTAGACGTCGTAGCGGCTTTTCAGCTCAACCGGGGTGAACACGCCGGCCTTGGAGAACAGGCTGACGACTGCCTCGTCGCACAGCTCTGGCAGCGAGTCGGCGGTGGTGGGCAGGTTTTTCAGGCCGCGCTCTTCCACGGCAGCCTTGTGCCATTCGGCAGAGTAGCCGTCGCCACCGAAGATCACATTGCCGTGCAGCTCCATCAGCTCTTTCAGCACGCTAATAACGGCTTCGGTCTTGCTGGCGCTGCTGGCCAGTGCACCCTCGAGGGTATCGGCCACCCAGTTCAGAGAGTCGGCCAGCATGGTGTTCATGGCCACTAGCGGGCCGTGGACAGAGGCTGAGGAGCCCACCGCGCGGAATTCAAAGCGGTTGCCGGTAAAGGCAAAGGGCGAGGTCCGGTTACGGTCGCCGGGGTCGCGCTCAAAGGTTAGAATCTGGGACAAGCCCAGGTCCATGTAACCGCCCTTGGCAGAGGCTTCCAACTTGCCGCTCTTAATGTCCATAAACAGCTTTTCGAGCTGGTCACCCAGATACACAGACAGGATGGCCGGGGGCGCTTCATTGGCGCCGAGGCGGTGATCGTTGGATGCTGAGGCGATGACGGCGCGCAGCATTGGGCCAAAAAGGTGCACTCCGCGAATAACCGCACCACAAAAGAGCAGGAAGTTCAGGTTCTCATTTGGGGTGCTGCCAGGGTCCAGCAGGTTGCCCTGGGTGCTGTTGCCAACTGACCAGTTCACGTGTTTTCCCGACCCATTCACGCCTTTAAACGGCTTTTCGTGCAGGAGGCACATAAAGCCGTGTTCTTTGGCGGTGGACTTCAACAGCGTCATCAGCAGCTGCTGGTGGTCGGCAGCAATATTTGCTGACTCAAAATAGGGCGCGATTTCGAATTGGCCGGGGGCGACTTCGTTGTGATGGGTCTTGGCAGGGATGCCCAGTTTGTACAGCTTGTCTTCCAGGTCCTGCATGTAGTTCTGCACGCGGGCGGGAATGGCGCCAAAGTAGTGGTCGTCAAACTCCTGCCCTTTCGGTGGCTTGGCGCCAAACAGGCTGCGGCCAGCCAGGACCAGGTCGGGACGAGCATTCGCCAGGGCTGCATCGACCAGGAAGTATTCCTGCTCAGCGCCGCAGCTTGAATTCAACGGTGCAATATCGGTTTCGCCCATCAGCGCCAGCACCCGCTGGCCGGCCTTGTTCATGGCGGCGTTGGAGCGTAGCAGGGGGATTTTCTTGTCCAATGCTTCGCCGGTCCAGGACATAAACACGCTGGGGATCATCAGCGTGGCGCCGTTGGCGGTGTGCATGATGTACGCCGGGCTGGTGGGGTCCCAGGCAGTGTAGCCCCGGGCAGCGTTGGTCATCCGCAGGCTGCCGTTGGGGAACGAGGAACCATCGGGCTCGCCCTTGATCAGCAGGCTGCCGGTGAATTCGGTAATGGCTGCGCCTTCCGGGCTGGTGATGATAAAGCCATCGTGCTTTTCCGCTGTGGCGTTGGTCATCGGGTAGAAAATATGGGAGAAGAACTTGGCCCCTTTGGCCATCGCCCACTCTTTCATCGCGGCAGCGACCACATCGGCGGTTGCCGGGTCCAGGGGCGCACCGGTTTGGAAGGTGTTCTTCATGGCTTTGAAAGCGTTCTTTGACAGCGCTTCTTCCATGGTTGCCAGGTTAAACACGTCGCTCGCCCAGATTTTGTTCAGGGGCTGGGTCGCGCTTACCTGCTTGGGTTGACGATTCAGAATGGAGGAAATGGCAGCCGCGCGGCCGGGGTTCGCACTCATAGGGCGCTCCTAGATCAAAAAACAAACACAAAAAGTTATGGATTCGATTTGAGAGGTCGTTGGCGGAGGGCAATGGGAGTGAAACTGGCCAGCAGTCAGCGATTTCCCCTGGGGATGGGGTCTCTTATCAAAAAATGCCCAGCAATTTTCGGTCCAAAAGTCTTGCTTAGCGCCCTTTGTTACAGATTTTTTTCACTGACCTGGGCGCTAGCACCAATTTCACCCTTTCAATGGCCACTCTGCCGAATTTGGGCAGTGGCGGCTGGGAACTCTGCCGGGATGCTACCGGACAAAGTGCGTGGTGGCTGACGCACTTTCAGCCGGCTCTGCGCAGGAGGAAACACAATGACAACGCTAACAAGATGGGTTTCGTCACTCGGCCTGATGGCCGCACTGATACTGACCGGTTGCACCAGTCCGGGTGAACCAGCCACCCTTGAGGAAAAACTGGCCAAGCACGGTTTTGCCCAGGGCGAGGCGATTCGGGAAGTCAAAAATTATCGGATTGATGGCTGGAACTACCTGGATACCGAACACCTGATTTTTAGTGCCGGGCCGAGCGGAGACTACATGGTAACCCTCAGCCAGTCCTGCACTGATTTGCGCTCTGCTGAAGACATTGCCTTTACCTCAACCAACAACAATCTGACCGCCTTCGAGAGCGTGGTTGTAGCGACCCCCACCGGGCGCCGCCGCTGTCCGATAGAGTCGCTCCATACGCTCAGCAAGCTGGCGCCCTAACACGCCGATTTCTGCACCGGTTTACCGCCCGCTGACCTAACGATTGGTCGGGCGGCTTGCTGGCAAAATCGAGAAATGTGACGTAGTTAACGACCCTGAACCCTTATCGGGGTAAGTCCTGATGCGTCCCGGCGAGCAAAGCCGTTTTACTGGCGCGACACAAAACATAAGACATATTCCATTGGTTAGATGGAATGGCGCCTGAGGTTTAACAATGAAAAAGGTAAATGCAACGCTGATCATGCTGCTCAGCTGCGTGGTATTGGCTGCCTGTGGCGGCGGTTCTGGCGGTAGCGCCTCCAACAATACGAGCGGTGACAGCCTGGTGGAGGGTGACAACAGCCCCGGCTCGAGCAACGAAGAGGGGGACGGCAGTCCAGCCGACCCTGAACCCGAACAGCCTTCTCCTGAAGAACCCGGCACCGCCCAGGATCAATGGCCCCAAGCCGGGGAAGTGATTCCCGACCAATATATTGTGGTGTTGAACAAGCTGACCAGCGCCGATCTGCTCGGTCTGGGGCTGCTGGACCTGCCGCTGGTGGACCAGTTGCTGTCATTGGTCGAGGGCTTGGGCGGCACCTTGCTGACCACCTTCGACAACGCCCTGAATGGCGGGGTGATTCAACTGCCGCCAGAATTATTGGGCCTGCTGGAGGCCAGCCCGCTGGTGGCCCTGGTTGAGCCCGACCGGATCGTGGCGGCCACGGCCAGCCAGTCCAACCCGCCCTGGGGGCTGGATCGCCTCGACCAAAGCGATCTGCCACTGGACAGTTTCTATGAATACTTTGGCGATGGCTCCGGGGTAAACATCTATATTCTCGACACGGGCATCCGTGCCAGCCACCAGGATTTTGGTGGCCGGGTGGCCAGCGGCAGAAACTTTGTCAGCAGTGGCTTTTTATTCTCCTCGGTCGATCCCGCCGACACCGATGATTGCAACGGCCACGGCACCCATGTCGCCGGCACTGCAGCCGGGCAAACCTGGGGGGTGGCCAAGGGTGCGACTTTGTATCCGCTGCGGGTACTCGGCTGCGGTGGCTCGGGCAGTACCTCGGGGGTGATTGCTGCCATCGACTGGATGATTGCTAACCATCAATTACCGGCGGTGGCCAACCTGAGTTTGGGCGGCTTTTCCAGCACGGCGCTGGACCAGGCGGTTGAGTCAGCGGTGGATGCCGGCATTACCATGGTGGTCGCGGCAGGCAACAATAACGTGGATGCCTGCGGTGAGTCCCCCGCCCGGGCACCCAAGGCGATCACCGTGGGCGCCTCAACAATCGATGACCAACGCGCTTCCTTTTCCAACAAAGGCACCTGCGTCGATCTGTTTGGTCCCGGCGCGAACATTCGCTCCGCCTGGTACACCGGTGACTCGGCGGTGGCCGACCTCAGTGGCACGTCCATGGCGGCGCCCCACGTGGCGGGTGTGGCTGCGCTGGTGCTGGAAATGGATGGTGGCGCTTCGCCCGCCGATGTCGCCCAGACGCTTCAGGACAGCGCAATCAGCAATCGCCTGGCCAATGTGGCGGGCAGTCCCAATCTGCTGTTGCAGTTGGCGGTGGATGATGGGGTAGACCGGCCGCCGGTCGCCCGCCTGGCGGTGAGCTGTGATGACCTGTTGTGCAGCTTCAGTGCGGCGGCCTCCAGCGATGATCAGGGCATCAGCCAATACCGTTGGCAATTTGGTGATGGTGCCACCGCCAGCGGGGCCAGCGCGAGCCATCGCTACAGCGGTTACGGCGAGTATCAGGTGAGCCTGTCGGTGACCGATAGCGCGGGACAAAGTGATAGTGCCGGGCAAGCGCTGGTATTGAGTGAGGCGCCGGAAACCCCCTGCAGTGAGTGCGATGCCTTCTCCGGCGAATTGGCGAGCGGCGGGCGCGCCTATTACGATTCCAGCTTTGGCTTCCGCAGCGATGGTGGCAACTTTGTCGGCTTCCTGGAAAGCCCGGAAGGCGCTGACTTCGACCTGTATCTGGAAAAACTGACCGGATTTATATTGCAGTCCTGGACCGTGGTCGCCAAGTCCGAGTCACCCGGTGGCAGTGAAGCTATTGACTACAATGGCACCTCCGGTCAGTACCGCTGGCGGGTGAATGCCTTCTCGGGAAGCGGCCAATACCAGGTTTATCTGGCCAACCCTTGAGTCCGGTCAGTATTGCCAGGTGGAGCCGGCTAATGAGCGCCTGCCCGACACAGGGGCAGGCAGCGCTGGTGGGCCAGACTGAACTCGCTCTGACTGGCGTCAAAGTCCCAGCGTTGCAAGGTGCAGTGGTGGGCGCCGTCGCCGCATTCGTGCTCAATCAGGTTAACGGAGTTGGGCACACTGTCGCGCAGCCGGTGTGACAGTGCCGTGCCTGCCTGGGCTGTCCAGGCGAGGCGCTGGCCCGGCGCCCCCAGTTTGGCCACGTAGGGCAGGTGAATATGCCCGGCCAGCACCAGATCTACCCCGGCCTGAACCCAGGCGTCGACCGCTTTGCGATGCCGTCGCACCAGGTTTTCCCGGTCTTTTTCTTCAATCACTTTCACTGGATGGTGCAGAGCAACCACCCGCAATTGCTCGGGGCTGGCCGCGGCGAGGCGCTGACTGACGTGGCGAATCTGGGCCATGCTCAACTCGCCATCCACATGGCGGCGGGGCCGGGTTGAGTTCACCCCCAGCAGCATCAACGTCGGGCTGAGAAATTCCGGTTCCAGCTCCCGGTTGATGGCCTGTTGGTAATGCAGATAGGGGCGCAGCCCGCGCCGCAACAGGTTGAACAGGGGGATGTCGTGATTGCCGGGCACGGCGAGAACGGGTGCCGGCAGGGAGTCGATAAAGGCACTGGCCGCGGCAAATTGCCGGGGCCGGGCGCGCTGGGTGATATCGCCGGTGAGTACGATCACCTCGGGTAGCAGGCGGTGGCTCAGCGCCAGCAAGGCGCGTTGCACATCGTCCATCTCGGTGCCGAAGTGGGTGTCAGAGATGTGAAGGATTCTGGTCATGTCGCACGATCCTTACTGGGTATCAGCACCGAGAGTTTCTGTTCTGCCACGGCAAAGTGCAATGGGGTCGTCAGCCATTGTATCTCCCCGTCTGTGGCGACTTTGACTCGCTTGCGGCGACCGAGCATCACCGTCATTCGGCGCAGTGGAAAGCTTTCAATCTGGTCGGCCTCACCCAGGCGACTGATCAGCCCGCGCAGCAACAACCCATACAGTGACAGGCGACCCCGAGGTCGGGCAGCAATCGCAACCAGCTTGCCATCGCCAATGGCGTCGGCGCCGTCGACACCCACCTGATGCAGCTGCAAGGGGTTGTTGTTGATCAGCACCGAGACGCTGTGCATCTGGGTCGACACGCCGTCTCGCTGCAGGCTGATATGTAGCCGCCGATGGGCTTGGCTCAGGGTCACCAGGGCCGACAGCAAGGCTACTGTGCGGCTGCGCCCGTAGCGTTGCTTGTAGGCCTCCCGGTCTTCTAGCAACTTGGGGTACAAGCCCAAGCT
The DNA here is from genome assembly GCF_023702635.1 of Spongiibacter taiwanensis. Lineage (NCBI taxonomy): Bacteria > Pseudomonadati > Pseudomonadota > Gammaproteobacteria > Cellvibrionales > Spongiibacteraceae > Spongiibacter > Spongiibacter taiwanensis. Next base: position 2,016,047 of record NZ_CP098455.1, on the reverse strand, counting down.
GGCGTTCACCAGAAACACCCGTTGATTGACCAGCCCCAGCTGTACCGGTTTGACCTCGGCGGTGGCCAGTGCCAGCGCCGCGTCCGCCGGTGATTCGGGAATCCCCAGGGAGCGGGCAAAGTAATTGAAAGTGCCTCCCGGGATGATTCCCATGACGATATCACTGCCAAGCACCGCCTGGGCAACCGTATTGAGGGTGCCATCCCCTCCCGCTGCCACCACAATGCCGCCTCGCTCCCGTGCCTGGGAAACGGCCCGGGCGGCGGTTGCGGCCAGCGTGGACTCCGAGTCGATAAACTCGAAGGGTTGTGCCGCCTCGGTCAAGGTCTGGCGGATTTGCTGGCGCAGTGTCGAGCCTGCCTGGCTGCCTGCGCCGTCGTTGAGCACAATGAAATACGGCCCTTGTGGGCGCTGCTCGCTCATGCTGATGTCCCCAGCTGTGCTATTTCAAAGAAGACCGTGCAGGCTGGCAGGGGTTCCGACAGTCGCACGTGCGCGTAACCGCCCGCGTGTCACCCCCGCGTATCACCAGAGTGTAGCTGCGCGGGGGCACATTCGGCGCAAGGGTTCGCTTGCGCCGGCGAAATCGATAGACTTGTGGGCTGATTCGATACTGGGAGTTGTCCTACATGAATGTGACCGAGGCGATCAAAGCGCGCCGTTCCATCCGCGGGTTCAAGCCGGATCCGATCCCCGATGATCTGCTTCGCGACATCTTGGATGTGGCTCGCTTCGCCCCCTCCAACTGCAACACCCAACCCTGGCACCTGACCGTGGTGTCGGGCGAGGCTCGCCAGCGCCTGCGTCAGGCAATACTCGATGAAATCAATGCGGGCAAGGCGCCCAGTCCCGTGTTTACCCCGGGCGATGTGAATCTGCAGGGACCGCTGAAAGACCGGCAATACCAGTGTGCAATGGATTACTACGGGGTGATGGGCATTGAGCGCCACGAGCGCGATAAACGCACTGCCCTGGCGATGAAAAACTTCGAGTTTTTCGACGCGCCCCATGTGGGCTTTGTTTCCATGCCCGCTGATCTTGGTCCCACCAACGCGGTGGATGTTGGCATCTTTCTGCAAACGCTGATGTTGGCACTGGTGGAGCGCGGCCTGGCCAGCGTGCCCCAGGGCGCCCTGGCGCTCTACCCCGATCCGGTCAAGGCGATTGGCGGAGTGCCTGAGGGATACGGCATTATTTGCGGCCTGTCCTTTGGATATGAAGACGTTGGCGCCCAAATCAACGACGCCATTATGGGCCGGGCCGACATTGACGATATTGTCACTTTCATTAGGGCCTGTTAACACTAATTGAATTGCACCTGCTGGAGGGCATTTTTGCCCCCAGCTAGGCGGAGGAAGCGTAGTTTGGTTATTCCAAATAAGCGACCGAGAACGACGCTGGGGGCAAAAATGGCTGCAGCCCTTTGGGTTGTGGCTAAAAATCCACCACTCGTCGTCATTCGTCGTTCATTTGGAGTAACCAAACCTCTCTCCTCATTTCCGCGCGGCGTCCGCTAGATTGGCGAATTTTTAGCCACAACAGGCGTAATCCAATTAGTGTTAACAGGCCCTAAATAGGCCGGCATTATCTTGCTCACAGCGCGCCCTCTTTGGCGCCGCGATGCAAATTGTCACGGGGTCGGGCTATCGTCGCGATAACCGCCCCGACTGATTACCCCCGCATTGTTCCGGACGGCTCCGGTTTTCGTTGACGGGGCGCACCGTCATCACTCGCCGGGCCCGGCACACCACCCTGACAACCGTGTGACCGCCGCCAGGCACGCACCATCGACAGCACTGACATACACGTTACCGTGAGGATTTCGCACCGATGTGGATAGAAACCCGCTGCCAGTTTCATTTTGATATTGCCGTTCCCTCCCCTTTTTTGCTGATGTTGCGGCCCCGAAGTGGCGCCCAGCAATGGATTTCCCGGGAGTCGTACCAGCTTGCGCCGATGGTACCGGTGGAGGAATTCACCGACCTCTACGGCAACTTGTGTCAGCGTCTGGTCGCGCCGGTGGGCGACTTTCGTATCGAGACCAGCGCCACCGTTCACACCACCGACGAAATGGACAGCCAGCCCGGCGCGCCCTTCATCGATGTGCAGCAACTGCCCACCGATGTGTTGATTTATCTGCTGCCCAGCCGCTTTTGTGAAACAGAATCTTTCAACGCGCTGGCGGGGACCATTACCGCCGGTGCGCAACTCGGCTATGATCAGGTGGCCGCCATTCAGCGCTGGCTGCGCACTAACATTGCCTATTTGCCCGGCAGTAGCACAGTGCCGGTATCGGCAGAGACGGTGAATGAACGAGGCTATGGCGTGTGCCGTGATCTGGCCCATCTGGGGATTGCCCTGTGCCGCAGTCTGAGCATTCCCGCGCGGATGGTCGTGGGCTGCCTGAAAGGGCTCGAGCCAATGGACCTGCATGCCTGGTTTGAGGCCTTTGTGGGTGGCCGCTGGTACACCTTCGATGCCACCCAGGCCACGCTGTGCAGCGGTTATGTTGCCTATGCTTACGGCAGAGATGCGGCCGACGTAGCGATTTATACCCAGTTCGGGCCGCCGGTACTGCCGTATTTTCAGCAGGTCACGGTAACCAATCCCGATGAATCTCATCAGTCTTAACGGAGCAATTTATGTTTGAGTGGATGGCAAGTCCTGAGGCGTGGGTAGCGTTGTCGACCCTGATCGCCTTGGAAATTGTGCTTGGTATCGACAACATCATCTTCATTTCGATTCTGGTTGGTCGCTTGCCGGAGTCACAGCGACAAAAAGCCCGCCAGATCGGCCTCGGCTTGGCCATGGTGACCCGTCTGGCCTTGCTGTTCAGCCTGACCTGGGTGATGGGGCTGGTGGAACCGTTGTTCACCGTACTGGGAGAAGCGATCTCCGGCAGGGATATTATTCTTATTGTGGGTGGCCTGTTCCTGTTGGCCAAATCCACCCACGAGATTCACGCCAGCCTGGAGGTAGAGGAGCACAGCGAGGGTGGCTCGGCCAAGGCGGCCAGCTACACCGCCATTCTGCTGCAGATTGCAGCGCTGGATGTGGTGTTCTCCCTCGACTCGGTCATCACCGCAGTGGGTTTGGTGGACCACCTGATGGTAATGGTGATCGCCATTGTGGTGTCGGTGGGGGTCATGCTGTTTTCTGCCAAAGCGATTGGCAACTTCGTTGATGCCAACCCCACCATCAAGATTTTGGCCCTGGCGTTTTTGCTGATGATCGGGCTCACCCTGATGGCAGAGGGCTTCGACGTACATGTGCCCAAGGGCTACATCTACTTTGCTATGGCCTTCTCCTTTGCGGTGGAGTTGCTCAATATCCGCATGCGCAACAAACGCGCCTCGGCGGCATTACATTTGCAGAAAAAAATCAAAGACGGGTGAGGTTTAACGATCAAGCCAATCTTTGAGCCCCTGCCAGGCAGTGGGTGAAGTGAGGCTTTAGGGAAACGAAGCGCTTATGATCAATCGGTTGCCGCCCTGGGTAGAGGGCGGTGCTTTTCTGTTAACGCTGCTGGCAGGCATGGTCAATGCCATCGGCCTGCTGGGGTTTAGCCACCAGGCTGTCTCCCATCTTACCGGCACGGCAACTCTGCTGGGTCAGCAACTGGCGTCGATGAATATCAGCGTGGCCCTCCACCTGCTGCTGATTCTGATCAGCTTTGTGATCGGTGCGGCCCTGTCCGGTTGGTTGATAGAAAACACCGCGTTAAAGCTGGGACGCCATTACGGCAGTGCTCTGATGTTAGAGGCGCTGCTGTTGCTCCTCGGTATGTGGGCATTGATGGCCGGCTGGAGCGCGGGTCACTTCTTGGCGTCGGCGGCCTGTGGTTTACAAAATGGGCTGGCCACCACCTTCAGCGGCGCGATTATTCGCACCACGCATGTGTCAGGGATTTTTACCGACCTGGGCTTGATGCTCGGTGCTCGCCTGCGCGGTCAGCCCTTGGACCGGCGTCGGGCCAGATTGTATTTGTTACTGGTGACGGGCTTTATTCTTGGTGGAACATTGGGCAGCGTGATATTTCTGGCCTGGCAGTTCTTGGCGCTGCTGGTACCGGTGTTGCTGGCCGTATTGCTGGCGGGGCTGTATTGGCGGCTGCTTGCACAAAGTGACGCGGTGTCAACTCAGGAGACGGGGCGGTGATAGCGTGGCTGGTGGTGGGTTTTGTCGTTGTGGTGCTGATTTTGCTGGCGCTCATTTACGGCGGCGGTGCCAAGGTCGAGGATATGCCCTATGAAATGGGCAAAGCCCTGTTCAGCCCGGCAGAACGCGCTTTTATTGGTGTGTTAGAGCAGGCGGTTTCGCCCCAGTATCGGGTGTTTGGCAAGGTGAGGGTGGCCGATGTCATCAGCGCCAAACGCGGCATGCTACCGAAACAGCGAACTGCTGCTTTCAACCGGATTAAGGCAAAGCATTTTGATTTTGTGCTGTGCCGCACCGAGGACCTGAAAGTGGCAGCCGTAGTGGAGCTGGATGACAGCAGCCACGACCGGGAGGACCGCCGTCAGCGGGATCAGTTTTTGCGCCGGGCCTGTGCGGCAGCAAAATTACCGCTGCACAACATCAAGGCGCGGCACAGCTACAACATCGCGGACTTGCGAGCCCAACTGATGCCCGGCGAAAGTCTGGGTAGTCCGGCTCGCACCGGCCGCAAGTCGGCGCCGATCCGAGTGGAACCCTCTCTGGGGCTGACCCTGCCTGCAGCGCCCTCCCTCGGCAATTGCCCCGACTGCAACAGCCCGTTGACCGAGCGCGTGGCCGAGCACGGCGACCTGGCGGGGCGTCGTTTTACCGTATGCGGCCGTTTTCCGGTGTGCCGTTATATTGAGAAAGAACCCATCCTCTAGTTCTCATGGCGCAAGCTTGTTGGCATTCAGAATGCCCAGCAAGGCCTGCTGCTGCGTTGCAGCCCGGCGTTAGACGCTATCGGCACGCGGGCAATCGCGCTACGCTCTTGTTCGCTGCCCCGGTCACTGCGGCGCGTCGTTTGCAATCGACCGGTGGCACGGGTCCAAAAATAAGGAGAAGTTGATGATTGCGTACACCATGCTGGGCTCGGCGGATTTGGCCAAGGCAGAGGCCTTTTACACGCCGCTGTTTGACCTGTTGGGCAAGAAATTGTTGATGAGCACTGAGCGCGTTCGCGCCTGGGGCGATGCGGCCGGCCCGATGTTTACCGTGTGCTATCCCTATGACGGCCAGCCAGCCGCACCCGGCAATGGCGTGATGGTGGCCATCGGCGCGGCCAATACCGAACAGGTGGCCCAGCTGCACGCCAAGGCGCTGGCACTGGGCGCGACCAATGAGGGTGATCCCGGTCTGCGGATGGCGCCCTTCTACTGCGCCTATGTGCGCGACCCCGATGGCAATAAGCTCAACTTCGTTTGCATGGCGCAATAGGCCAACTCGATGAGCAAAGCCCAGGTGGAACTCATTTACCGGCAGGAATCGCGCCGGGTGTTTGCCACCCTGGTGCGCTTGCTCGGTGATTTTCAACAGGCCGAAGAAGCCTTGCAGGATGCGTTTCTGGCGGCGCTGAAGCAGTGGCCCGACCAGGGTGTGCCGGCCAATCCCCGAGCGTGGCTGGTGTCGGCGGGCCGCTTTAAGGCCATCGATCGACTGCGCCGGGATGCCCGCTTTGATCTGGGGCTGGATGAGCGCGCCGATCAACTTGAGGGCAACTCACCCGACCCTGCCGACTGGGACGATGACGACATCGAAGATGACCGGCTGCGTTTGGTGTTCACCTGTTGTCATCCCGCCCTGGCGCAAGATGCGCGGGTGGCCCTGACTCTGCGTGAGGTTTGCGGCCTGACCACCGAGGAAATCGCTCGCGCCTTTCTGATCAGCCCCTCGACCCTGGCCCAGCGCATTGTGCGCGCCAAAACCAAAATCCGCGACGCGGGTATTCCCTATGAAGTGCCCGCCGGTCCAGCATTGGCTGAGCGGCTTGAGGCGGTGTTGCAGGTGGTCTATCTGCTGTTTAACGAGGGCTATAGCCCGGCGGCAGGTGATAGCGCGGTGCGCGGTGATCTGTCGGCAGAGGCCATTCGCCTGGGCGAATGGTTGGTGACCCTGTTGCCCGAGGCGGAGACCCGGGGTTTGCTCGCGTTGATGTTGCTGCAGGAATCCCGGCGAGAGGCGCGCAGCGATGCCCAAGGGGAATTGATATTGCTGTCGGATCAGGATCGCCGCCGCTGGAATCGCCAGTTCATCGAACGCGGTTGTGCCTTGGCGGCAGAGGCTCTGCAAACCCCGGGGTTTGGCGTGTATTCCTTGCAAGCGGCCATCGCGGCAGTACATGCGGAAGCGGCGAGCGAGGCCGACACCGATTGGCGGCAAATTGTGGGGCTGTACGATGTGTTGTTGCGGTTGTCACCCACGCCAGTGGTGGCGTTGAACAGAGCGGTGGCACTGGGCATGGCCCAGGGGCCGGCGGCGGGTCTGGCGGCGGTGGATGCCTTGCTCGATGCCGGGCAGTTGCTGGACTATCACCTGGCCCATGCGGCCAGAGCCGATTTTCTACGGCGTCTGCAGCGTGTTGATGACGCGATTTCAGCCTATATTCAGGCGCTGAATCTGGCCAGGCAGGGGCCTGAGCAGCGCTTTTTGCAGCGCCGCATTGACCAGCTTCGCGCCGGTTGTGGCAAATAATTTCTGCCGGACTGTCGAATTGCCGCGTTGACATTCGACTAGAGGTGAAAGGGACACTCACCGGTGTCATCCCCATGGCCAAATTGAGCAGTGGCCAAAATGAGAAACGGCCGAATTTAGAAATCGCTGTATTTAGAAATGGCTGCATTTAAAAATGGAGAGTCACAAATGAAATACCTGTGTCTGGTTTACGGCGAGGAGTCGTTGATGGCCACCATGGATGATCGGGAGTGCATGGCCTGTGTGTCCGGGTTGATGGACAGCGGCCATTTTGTGGCGGGGCAGGCCTTGCAGCCGGTGGCCACGGCGACCAGTCTGCGGGTGCGCAATGGTAAGGTCAGCGTGACCGATGGCCCCTTTGCCGAGACCAAGGAGCAGCTGGCGGGCTTTTACCTGCTCGAAGCCCGGGACCTCAATGAGGCGCTGGATAAGGCCGCCAAAATTCCGCCTGCCCGTATTGGTACCATCGAAGTGCGACCAATTCGCGAATTGCAGGGCTGAGCGGGGCAAATAGCAGCAAGGTGCGCAAGAATCGGGTCGATCGTGTTGGCTGTGATCGCTAAAGTGCCATCTACTCCCTTAGGGTTCAGCGAAAGGCGCGACCATAATGAGCAAGGCAAGCACTCCGCAGAGCACAATCCCGCTGTCGACGTTGTCTGCACGGGCTGGTCACGGACAGACTAACTATCAACGCATCGCCCTGGCCATCGACTTCCTGCAGCACCACTTTACCCGTCAGCCCTCCCTCGATGAGGTGGCCGCGGCAGTGCACTTGAGCCCCTTTCATTTTCAGCGCCTGTTCACCGAGTGGGCCGGGGTGAGTCCGAAGAAATTTATCCAGTATTTAAGCCTGAATTACGCCAAGGGCTTATTGCAGGAGCCCCGATCACTGATGGAAACCGCCCATTCGGCGGGCCTGTCGGGTAGTGGCCGATTGCACGATCTGTTTGTGAAGATCGAAGGCATGACCCCCGGGGAATATCGCCAGGGCGGCGAGGGCCTCACCATCCGCCATAGTGTTGCCGATAGCCCCTTTGGCCAGGTGTTGGTGGCGTCTACTGATAAAGGGGTTTGCCATCTGGCCTTTGAGGACGAGACGACAAAGGCGCTGGCCGAATTGCAGCACCGTTTTCCCAAAGCGAGCTATGTGGCGGGTCAAGACGCGCATCAGCGGGCGGCCCTGACTATCTTTCGTCCCGCTGGCGAAACCGGCGGTACGCAGCCTGTCCCGCTCAGCACAATAAAACTGCATCTGCAGGGCACCCCCTTTCAGTTAAAAGTCTGGGAGAGCTTGCTGCGAATTCCCGAAGGCCAATTGCGAAGCTATGGCCACCTTGCCCACGCATTGGGTCAGCCCAAGGCATCCCGGGCGGTGGGTACCGCCATTGGCAGCAATCCGGTCGCCTTTTTAATTCCCTGCCATCGGGTGATTCAGGCCAGCGGCAAGCTGGGCGGCTATCGTTGGGGCCCCACCCGAAAATCTGCCCTGATCGCGTGGGAGGCGGCGCGATTGCACGGCCGTGCTGCCGAGGCTGGCGGGGAGTAATGTCGGGTGACAATGCTTTCCAACATTGATTGGTCTGAGGTGGGTGCGGCTCTGGATGCCAAGGGCTTCGCCCAGGTGTCGGGGGTGCTGCCACCCGATATTTGCCAGCAGTTGATTGCGGGTTACACCGACTCCGGCTATCGCAAAACGGTGGTGATGGCGCGCCATCGCTATGGTCTGGGTGAGTATCGCTATTTTGACTATCCCCTGCCCAACGTGGTGGAAAACCTGCGGCAAGCGGTTTACCCCCATCTGGTGCCGGTGGCCAATCGCTGGATGCAACAGCTCAACATTGCCCGGGAATTTCCCCCCTCACTGGACGCACTGTTGGCCCAGTGCCGGGCCCAGGGGCAGTGCAAGGCCACCCCACTGATTTTGAAATACGGGCAAGGCGGATTTAATACCCTGCACCAGGATATTTACGGTGAAGTGTATTTTCCGCTGCAGGTGGTCTTTATGCTCAACAACCCACGTACTGATTTTGGTGGCGGTGAGTTTGTGCTCACCCAGCAAACCCCTAGAGCCCAATCGGCGGCCCGGGTGTTCAACCTTGGCTTGGGTGACATGCTGATTTTCGCCACTCGCTTTCGGCCGGTGAAAACTGCGCGCGGGTTTTCTCGAAGCCCAATGAAGCACGGGGTGAGTGAGGTGCACTGGGGGCATCGCCACACCCTGGGGGTGATCTTTCACGATGCCCTCAGTTGAGCCTCGCCGATGCTAGCGCACACGGCGGTCAGCGGTCGGGCCCTGCGAGGATTGATCCGCCGGCGGCAAGTTTGCCTGGCGGGCAATGCCCGCTTGAAAATATACGGCAGCCTGGCGTGCGCCTCGGGCCAGCGCATGAAGCGCGCTAACCGGGTGTTCTTTCGGAATGCGGCCGAGGCTCGGGCGGCGGGCTTTCGGCCTTGTGGCAACTGCTTAAGGCAGGACTATCAGCGATGGATTTGTTCGACTCATTAGACGATGCGATCAGCCTGCTCCCCTGTGACGGTGACGTTTTCTACCACGAGGTGGTGCTGTCTGCCCCGGAGGCTGATGCGCATCTGGCTCAGCTGCTGGCCGACATCGAATGGCGCTGCGACGAGGCGGTGATCTTTGGCAAGCGGATTGTCACCCGGCGCAAGGTGGCCTGGTATGGCGACCGGCCCTTTCAGTACACCTACTCCAACACCAGCAAACAGGCCCTGCCCTGGACCGACCAATTGCGGGCGCTGAAGTCATTGGTGGAGCGGGAGACCGGCGAGACTTACAACTCCTGCCTGCTAAACCTCTACCACGACGGCTCCGAGGGCATGGCCTGGCACAGTGATGCCGAGATTGATCTTAAGCGGGATGGCGCGATTGCGTCCCTGAGTTTGGGTGCCTGCCGCAAGTTTTGCTTCAAGCACAAAGTCAGCAAAGAAGTGGTCGCGGTGCAGCTGCAGCACGGCAGCTTGTTGGTGATGAAGGGGGCGACCCAGCGCCATTGGCTGCACCGCCTGCCGCCCACCAAAAAGGTTCACGAGCCCCGGGTGAATTTGACCTTCCGCACGATCAATACCACCGATTAAGGGTTCGGGCTCACCCGGTTACCCTGGGAGTCTTCCAGCCAGACATCGGAGCGGCGGGTGTCGATGTGGCCTCTTACGGTGTAGGCCTCGCCGGGCTTGGGGGTAAAGGTGATGGTCTTCTGGACCGTGCGCTCATCGGCAAAGCGGCCCTCGACCTCCGAGGGGAAAAAGATCAGCCCCACCAGGGTGAAGGTCTGCTTACTGGGCAGTACCTGACGCGATAGCATGTTGGGCGTAAAGTCGTGGGGGTGGCCGAGGTTGGCGGCTTTGCTGGCCATCCAGCTACTGGCAATGCCCTTGCCATCGATGCGCTCAAGGAGAAAGTAATGGGCGCTGGTCGGCTTCTTGTTGCTGTAAGAATCTTGAATGGTGGCGGTGGGGCCTTGATAGCCCTCGGGCACAGGGTCGTAGACCGAGCAGGCGCTCAGGATCAACAATAGTGCCGTTAGCAAAGGTCGTTTCATGGACAAATTCCTTTTGTCGACAATCCCTGATGGCAAAGTAAAAGCGCGTGGGCCTGCTTTGCGACTGCGGTTGGCTCTGTGCCGTATACCGTGGATTGTGAGTGTAATACATCGGTGGCTCGGCGCCAGCCCGATGCGTCAAATTGTTGAAGTATCACTACATTTTCAGGATGGCGCAACGCAAAAACATGACAAATATTTGAAGCGGGTCGCGCAGCCCGCAGGGCCGCTGTGTCATAAAGGGCGCCAATGCAATTGCCGGGGAGCATGATCAGAATGCCATCAATACGGCTTGTGATGTTGGGCATGCTGCTTTGGGTGCCACAGGCTTGGGCCGAGCTTCACTCTGGCGATACCGGGGTGAGCGAGCAGTGTTTTGTGCTGCAATGGCAGGAGTCAGCGGCCATTGCCGCGCTATTCGACAAGGCCGGGGTGACCGGCACCTTTGCCATGCTGGACCCACAGGAGAAGCGCCTGGTCGGCTTCGATCATCGTCGGGTCAAACAGCGCTTTGTGCCAGCGTCATCATTCAAAGTCGCCCATACCCTGATCGGTCTTCATGCGCAGGCGGTGACCAGCGTGGACGAGGTATTGCCCTGGGATCGCTCTCCCCAACCCTTTCCCGGCTGGGAGCAGGATATGAGTCTGCGTCAGGCAATTGCCGTATCTAACGCCGCTATCTATCAGCAACTCGCGCGCCGGATCGGGCCGGAGGTCATGCAGCGCGAACTCAATCGGCTGGGTTATGGCAACGCCGATATCGGCAGCGAAGTCGACCGCTTTTGGTTGGACGGCCCCCTGCAAATCAGCCTGTTGGAGCAGCTGCGCTTTCTGACGGCGCTAGCCCAGCAGCGCCTGCCTTACCGCCCGTCGTCCCAAGCCGATGTGCGTGAGATCATCGCCCAACCTGCCCCGCCTGGGGTAGCCCTGTTTGCCAAGTCCGGCTGGGAGAATGCGCCCGGCCCGGGAGTGGGCTGGTGGGTTGGCTGGGTGGAGAAAGACGGCAAGGTCTATGCCTTTGGCATGAATATGGATATTCAGTCGCCAGACCAAGCGGCGCAGCGCGAGGCCCTCGCCCGGGCCAGCTTGTCCCTGCTGGGGTTGTTGTAACGAACTAGCCGCGCAAACCCTTGGCGCTTGGCCCTTGGCCCTCGGCGTTGCTTTACTCCACCGCCAAAGCCGGGTTAATTTCAAAGGCTGTAAACCGACCTCAGGCGACCGGCCCTGCCATGTCCTACACCTGCCGTCTCGGCGATAGTCAGTACCGTTTCCATAACCTGGCCGATTTGATGGCCAAGGCGACCCCGCTGCGCAGTGGCGATGTACTGGCGGGAATCGCCGCCCGTTCCAATGAAGAGCGGGTGGCGGCCCAGATTGCCCTGGCGGATTTGCCGCTCACCACCTTCCTGCAACAGCCACTGGTGCCCTACGAGACGGACGAAGTCACCCGGCTGATTTTCGATTCTCACTGCCCTGCTGCCTTTGCGCCGGTCAGTCATTTAACCGTAGGTGGGTTTCGCGACTGGTTGTTGGATATGAAGGTGGACGGACCGATGTTGGCGGCGCTGGCACCGGGGCTGACCCCGGAAATGGTGGCCGCCGTCAGCAAGCTGATGCGGGTTCAGGATCTGATTCTGGTGGCCAGCAAGTGCGAGGTGGTGACTCGATTCCGCAATACTCTGGGCTTGAAAGGCCGGTTTGCCACCCGCCTGCAGCCCAACCACCCCACCGATGATGCCGCGGGCATTGCTGCCAGTATTGTCGACGGCCTGCTGTATGGCAGTGGCGATGCGGTGATTGGCATCAACCCGGCCAGCGACAACCTGCAAACCGTTTGCCGCTTGCTATCGATGTTAGATGAACTGATTCAGCGCTTTGAAATTCCCACCCAGAGCTGTGTGCTCACCCATGTCAGCAGCACGCTGGAAGCAATGGATCGGGGTGCGCCGGTGGACCTGGTGTTTCAGTCCATCGCCGGCAGCGAGGCGGCAAACCGCAGCTTTGGTATCGATCTGGCACTGCTGGCCGAGGCTCGCGCCGGGGCGCTGTCGCTGCAGCGGGGCAGCCTCGGTGATAACGTAATGTACTTTGAAACCGGCCAGGGCAGCGCGTTGTCGGCCAATGCCCACCACGGTGTCGATCAGCAAACTATGGAGGCTCGGGCTTATGCGGTGGCGCGGGCATTTTCACCGCTGCTGGTGAATACCGTGGTGGGCTTTATCGGCCCCGAGTACCTCTTTGATGGCAAACAGATTCTGCGCGCAGGGCTGGAAGATCATTTTTGCGGTAAGTTGCTGGGCCTGCCGATGGGCTGTGATATCTGCTACACCAATCATGCCGAAGCGGATCAGGATGATATGGATATGCTGCTCACCCAGTTTGCGGCGGCCGGAGGTAACTTCATCATGGGTATTCCCGGCAGTGATGACATCATGCTCAACTATCAGGCCACCTCTTTCCACGATGCGTTGTATATCCGCCAGCTGCTGAATCTTCGTCCAGCGCCGGAATTTGAGCAGTGGTTGCTGGAGACCGGCATATTTGCTGAGCCCCACCGGCTCGCTGCCGGGGGGCAATTGCCGCCGCGCTTTGCCGACGCCCTGCGCTTGGTTGGGCGGTCGGGAGATGAGCAATCATGATTGAGCTTTGCGCAAAGGCGTCGGCCACGAGGAAGGCTTATGACGGATGATCCCTGGCAGGGTTTGCGGCAGTTCACTCGCGCCCGCATTGCCCTGGGCCGGGCGGGGGCATCGCTGCCGACCTCGGCAACGCTGGCCTTTCAGCTGGATCATGCCCGGGCCCGGGATGCGGTACACCAGTCGCTCGATGAGGCGGCGCTGCTTGGCGGCTTGAGAGATCTGTTTGGCGCGGCATCGATTCTGCACAGCCGAGCGCCCTCCCGGGCTGAATATCTGCAACGGCCAGACCTGGGGCGCCAGCTCAATGAAGCGGACTGGCAGCAGCTGGCAGAACAACACAAAGCTGATGCCGCAGCGGCAGACGTGGTGCCGATAGTGACCGACGGTTTGTCCGCCACCGCGATTAACCGGCATGCCCTGCCCTTTCTTGCGGCGTGGCAGGCTGAAATGGCCGAGGCCAAGGTTGTTGTGGCGCCGCCGCTGCTGGTGCATCAGGGCCGGGTGGCTATTGGCGACGATATTGGTGAGGCCCTCGACGGGAAAATGACCTTGTTGTTGGTCGGCGAGCGCCCGGGCCTGAGTTCGCCAGATAGCCTCGGGTTGTACCTCACCTATCGGCCCCGCCGGGGCTGCAGCGATGCCCAGCGCAATTGCATCTCCAATATCCGGCCCGAGGGGCTGTCTTACGAACGGGCAGCCCAAACCTGCTGCTATCTAATTCAGCAAGCCCTTAGCAAAGGGGTGACCGGGGTCGGCTTGAAGGACGATTCTCAGCAGCTGGAGGCCGACACAGAATCGGCAATTCCGTTTTTGCGCTAGCGTCTGCATCGCACCGGTGTGGTGGCAAACCCAGCACTTTGTGACGTAGCGGCGAAATCATTGCTAACTAGTTCGCTTTACTGTGTGCGGCCCTTGCCATTGGCTGCGCTGGCGCGGTAATAATGCGATTTTGGTAGCCGGTCTTTGCTGCCCTTCCGTCCTATTTCCACTGCTTATTCCGCACCGGAGCATAATGTGATTGCCCCTCCACTCCCCCACGACGAAGCCCAACGTCTGAAAACGCTGCGCGCAATGAACCTGCTCGACACCCCTGCCGAGGAGCGATTTGATCGCCTGACCCGCATCGCCCAGCGCTTGTTTGGCGTGCCGATCTCACTGGTAAGTCTGGTGGACGAACAACGGCAGTGGTTCAAATCCTGCCAGGGTCTGGATGCCTCCGAGACACCCCGGGATATTTCCTTTTGTGGTCATGCGGTGCTGGGTGACGAGGTGTTCGTGGTCTCTGATGCCCGTGAGGATCAGCGCTTTTTTGACAACCCCTTGGTGCAAGGCGAACCCCGAATTCGTTTTTATGCCGGGTGCCCGCTGCGGGCAATGGACGGTCGCAAGCTCGGCACGGTCTGCATTATTGACCGGCAACCCCGGGAATTCAGCGAGGCAGACAGCCGCATCCTCAGCGACCTCACCCTGATGGTCGAGCGGGAATTGGCCGCCATTGAAATGGCGACGGTCGACGAATTAACCACCCTGGCCAACCGGCGCGGCTTTCTTATGCTGGGCCAACACATGATTGATGTTTGCCGGTTGCGCGAAGATCCGGCAACGCTGGTGTATTTCGACCTGAACAAGTTCAAAGGTATTAACGATACCTTTGGGCACGCCGAGGGTGACCGTGTTCTCTCGACATTTGCCGCCACCATGCGCCGAAGTTTGCGCAGCACCGATGTGCTCGCACGGCTGGGTGGCGACGAGTTTGTGGTACTGCTACCGGGGGCGAGTATGGAACACGCCCGTGAACTGATGGCGGGTTTTGAGCAGCGCATGTGCGAGCATAATCAGCAGCACCAACCTGAGCGGGGCTATGAAATCGCCTTCTCTTGGGGCGCAGTAGGCTTTGACGCCGAGGCACATCACAGCATCGACCAGTTAATGGCCGCTGGCGATGCGCTGATGTACGAGCAGAAAAAACAGCGCTGATTTTGACACGGCTGCCGTGGGCTGCCTAAATGAAGCGACAAGCCTCAAGACCTGAGAAGAGCCTCATTAAGGAGATCATGTGAGCGAAATCAGCTATCCCCTCAAAGGCAGTTGTCAGTGTGGCCAGGTCAGTTACACCCTGAAAGCACCGCCTCTGAAAGTGGTTGCCTGCCACTGTCGGCAATGCCAAAAACTCTCCACCAGTGCCTTTAGCATCACCGCACTGGTGAATACCGACGATGTGGAGTTTGTTGGCGAGCTAGTCGAATGGCAGCGTCTGGCTGAAAGCGGCAATAAAAACTACGCCAAGTTTTGCCCCGGCTGCGGCAACCGCATGTACCACTATAATCCCGATGCGCCAGACACCCTCAAGCTCAAGGCCGCCAGCCTGGAAGACACCCGGGTGCTACAGCCGACCGTGCACCTGTGGGTGAGTGAAAAGCAGGACTGGTTTCATATACCAGATGGCGTGGAAACCTTCGACAAACAGGGTGGCGTTTGACGTCAGCCCGCCCGTAGGTTGCTGCACAAACGTAGTGTAGAAAAGCACCCGTGTATTTAAGGCAATGTATCTGCCCTGCCGCAGACACATTGCGCTCAGTTATCGGGAAAGTGAGCAACGCCTTAACCGCAAAAGGCGGCAACACTGACGGGTGTTTCATGCCGTGAAAGGGTATGAAATACTTGATCGATTGCTGATAAGGCTTCACGGACCGCATACTATAACGCCGAACCACATAAATTTTTGAACGGAATCGAGAAAAGGTGAACGTGGCATGGGTGAATACTCCTCCCTGAGATCTACCTATCAATGGCCATTCCATGGCCGACAGTCTCATTATCGTGAACGTTTCACGATTTCGCCAATACCGTGGCTGGCTGAAAAAATTCATGTTGATTTTCAACAGGTTGCAAGGCCGCAAGATAAATCGTGAAAATTATGATGACTTCACGCTAATAATTATTATGAGGCCATTGGCCTCATTAACATGCTGTTAGAGCTCAATCATGGACTTGATGCATGAACGATAGAATCAATGAAGAAATAGATCAGCCCGTGATTGTCAGCGGGTTGATTTCAGGTATGAGTATCGGGACGTGGCAGGAAGATTACCATCTCACCGGTCGCGACTACGAACATCTAAAGAATGGAAAGCCTGTCACTTTCAATTGGGCGAACTCGATTCTGTTAACCTCAATTGGTATAGGCCTAACTCTGCTCGGTAAATATATATCCCAGCAGACAAATCCATCGGTGGTGATCTACAAAGGAGAATGGATAGGCCTTGGTATTGGCATAGCCATATCAATCATCTTATACGTTATTGGGCTCTGTTTGCCCGATGATAGAAAAAAGTTAATGAGAAAGCTCAAAGACCATTTCGATAACTCCCCCAAAATGCGTCAAATGATGAAGGAGGGAGAAAAATGATTACGCGAGAAAATTTGCCAAAAAGCTATGTTCCCTATGAGAGCCTTGTGATTTGCAGTAACACAATGAAAGGCGGCGGCCATATAGTCGCAGTTGGAGATGAATTGCCGTTGGTTATTGGCAGTGGAGAAAAACCACAAATCTGGCTTCAGGCTATAAGCAATCCAGAAACCAAAGAATTTGTTTCCATAGTCGAGGCTTCAGTATCTAAGCACCCTGCAGTTGAGCTGCTTGAAAAGCACGGAAGTATAGAAATCAAAATAGAAAACAAGATAGTGCTTGTGGTGCGACAGGAATCGCCAGAAAAAGGCGTGGTGACCCAGATGGATCTCAGGCCCATTGGGCTAAATCTATATGGAGATAAGTCAAGCCTGAAAGTTGGTGGGTCTAATTTTTCAAATAATACAATGTCTGGTGGTGGAGTTCTAATTGGCTTTGGTGGTTGAAAGCTCTAACAATCGCAGTCAATCCGACGGCTTTTTCGTTCCGCCTGCGGCTCCACTACAAATCCGCGGTTGCTGCGGGCGTTATGAATATGAGTAAACGACCCAACTTCATATATATGGCCGGAATGATCCCTGTTCTCTTTGTTGTGGGCCTTCTGTTATTCCTTACGTTCGATAACCTGCTGTCTGGTAGGGCTGTGTATGGAGCCAAGTTTGGGAATGCATTTGAGGTTGAGGGGGTTGCTGCAATTTTAGTGAACCTGGGCATATTGGGGCTTATTGTCTGGCTGGGCTCTTACTTGGCATTCCTTGTAAAGCGCAGCCCAAAGCTCATGCAGTTTCATAGAGCTGCTGGGGTCGTTAGCAGTGTTCTTATAGCAGTTGGGTTGGTCTATGGGCTTTCATAACAAGCGGCGGCAGCCGGATCAAATTTCCGCTCGTTCCTCGCTTCAATTTGCCCGCTGCGCCGGGCGTTATGCATAAGGAGATCAGATGGAAGTAACCGTACTAAAGCAGCTGGCAAACGTGTTATCAATGGATAGCTCATGGCTCTTAATATGCCTAGGAGCTCTTTGGGTATATAAAATCCTAAAGAGTAAATATGAGCAGCATAAAATTCGAAAAACGGAGACACTCGGCAATATAAAGGAATATTTTGACTTGCCTCAGAGCGAGAGAAATATATTCCTTAAGGAGCTTCTCTTCGAAGATCATTTTGGAAAACTATTATCTTGGCAAGAAATATCATTTTTCTTAGAAAGACGATCGCCTATTCAAAAGATAAAAAGGTATATGTCCTGCAAAAAATATATTGATATATGCTACGAATCTGGCTCTCTATCTGTTAAAAATGGAATCAACTTAAATAGAAGAAAATGGCTTTTCCTGGTTATGTACTTTGCCACAGGTATACCAGCTTTATATATGCTCTTAGGGGCTAATTACGTATTTTCAAATAATGGCCCTGAACTATATGCACCGTGGGCAATTGTGACATTAAGCCTAGCAACCCTTGCGGGAATATTTATGGCAGAAAATATCGCTACTGATACAGCCAAACAGTTAGTTTCTGAGTCAAATGCATAACAAAGCCAAGCACAATCGCCAGCGCAAAAGGAGCGCTGGCTGGACCTCGCTGTCGCTCGGCTTGTATTTGTGGCGATATAGGCTCCTCGAGTGTGGAGGAAAACAATGAATCGTGGAGTGATTGCGGCACCAGCAATAATAAACATTCAAGGCAATGGCTTTACGATGGAGAGAGGGTTATCTCTCGAGGAGATTCGTTATTACGCCTTGTACTGGGACAGAGTTGTAATACCGGGTAACAATTTGGTTTACATTGGGCTTCCTGATGAGGATATATTAATCGAAAGTGGAGTCATAGAACGCCCCCGGGTAGGGTTTCAGGGATCTTTCGGTGGTGCGGATTTAGGCCATGCTTTCGCCGTAGCGCAATCTCTGGTTGCGAAAAAGCTTATAGAAGAAGACAAATCCATAGATTGGGCGCTTCATCAAATTGGTAACAAATTGAACATCCCTCAAGAATATTGTGAGGAAAAGCATTCGCTTCGATTTGAACTTATCAATTTATTACCAGTTCCTGAGGGTGAAGTTCCAATTCCAGACATATTAGAATTTAAGGAACGCAGAGGTGACGAGCTAGAGGCTCTTCACCAGGCAATCGAAGCGGCATATGTTGAGGCCCTCAAAAACCCAGATCCAGATCTTGGTTCTGCTGTTTCCATCAGAGAGCTTAGGGCCAGCATTGATAACTTGAATGTAGTAGCTGATGAACGCTGGGAAAAAACTTCGAAATTTGATTTTTCTGCGTCATTTAATTTAGATGGTGGCAAGTTTATCCAGTCGGTTGCAGGAGGCGCAGCTTTCGATTTCTTTACAAATGGGTTTACGATGCCAGTTGGTACAATAGCTGGTGGGTTAGCTTCTTTATTCAAATTAAAGGCATCATATGGCGCTAGCTTTAAGCCAGCTGCCAATAGTTCAACACTTGCTTTTTTATCTCATGCCAGCGATGAAGGCATCATCGGTGAATAAGTCTATAACAAACACATCTTGTTCGCCCCTATGAGGCTGGGACCTCCATTCCGGCGCTTCGCGCCTCCACTGCGGCTCCAAATGCGGGCGTTGGGCGGCAAGAAGCGATGGAGGTTGAGGGACGCAATGAGGAAGCTTAATTCGCTATGGACTGTATCTCTGGTTGCCTGGGCTTCTGCAGTAGCCGCAGTTGACTATCCGACGCTTGGAACCGTTCACGGCACTGTTGACAACGACGCAATTCGCTTTGACTGTAAACCGGATTCAAAAGAAACCATTTCTTGTGACTTTATTCAGGTTTCAACGACGCATGCAGCAAAGGAATCCGATTGGCCAAAGCGTAAACGGGCCGCAGAAACGAGCTTCAAGAAAATGACGCCCGCCGAGTTGAAGGAAGAGCTATCTGGAGTATGTAAATTCACAATCCAGCTTGAAGGAATTCTTGCTGGAACGGTCGAGCCACCTGATCCAACAATGTGGGCTGCGCTGTCTGCTGAAGAAGTTAAGTTTTTTGAAAAATCGGCCGTAGCATCAAAAAGGATGTGCGATAAGCCGAGTGCTGAAAATTTGGCCGCAATTGGCAGGGTATCGTTTGAGAGAGAGCTGCGGACATGCAAGATTTCGATCAATCCGTTCACGCAGAGATTTAGAAAATCCTCCGGCGGTTGGAGTGTCATCAGCGAGCCGACTGGGGAGTGTGGAATCGTCCAGCTTTCAAAGTTTGAAAAGGCAGAAAATATTTTCTGGAACTACACGTCACGCAAGGCCGTGACCAACCCACAGAATGAAATGTTGCTGGGCATCAAGTGCAGCGATTTGGATGAAGGCGTTTATCCCTACGTGTGGAATGGCTCTGACAAGCACATGCAGTGCGATTTCATTGATTATGAATAGGTCGGTGGAGTTGCCGCCCAACAAATCGTTGCACCGGACATTTGACCCGCTGCCCATTTTTGCTACCGCAAAAACTGGCATCGCCTCAAATGCCGTTGAGCTCAGGCATTAGGATAAGTAATGGAGCTTGCGTTAAATATTTCGTCCATCCTTGGGGATACTGGTCAATTTCTACTCGGCCTTTTTACGATTGCGATTTCTATTTTCGCGCTGACTAAAAAGAGAAAGGTCACGGCGAGACCAATATCCTGAATGGGCGTGTTTGAGCGCCTCCGGTTTTCCTATCCCCTCGAAAGGTTCTCGTCTGATTTCTTTGATAAGGGTATTAATTCGTTTCAGTATTTGTTTGTCTGTTCTTTGCCAGTAGCGGTCATCTTCCCACTCCTTCTCCGCAAAAATTAATTTCTTTCAACCAGGTCCCTTTCTTGCCCTTTGCCATCCTCAAGCTCGGCAATAGACTCGATCAGACGGCGAATATTTTTGGGGCTCCTCAGCAGATACGCTGTGTCTTCCAAGGCTTGGTAGTCGTCCCAGATGCCAACGCCCGACCGCTAACGCGGTCGGGCAACAGGTTGGTCTGCGGCTTTGCTCAAGCGGCGTGAACCTTCAGCTTCTGCTCCATTTCCTCCAGCACTTCACCGGTGTACACCGCAATGCGCTGCATGCTGGGCACGCCGTAGCGGCATGAGGTGAAGCCCACCGCGTAGTGTCCGGCATAGCTCAGGAAGGTAATGTTCAGGGCCTGGCCGTCCATGACCGCGGAGATGGGGTAAAAGGCCTCCATCTGGGCGCCGTTCATGTACATGGGCTTCTTAGGGCCGGGAACATTGGAAATGATCAGGTTGTGCACCGGGGTCAGGCGGCCGGCCAGGTTTAATCCGACTTGACCAAGATAGGGCCCGAGCAGCGCGGCGCCGAGTAGCTCCCGGCTGGTTTTATCCGGCAGGCCGCGCAGGCGCTCCTTGGACAAGGACGTGGAGCGATGAATGGCGTGGAGGCGGTCGTAGTGGTCGGCAATGCCGGTGTTGAGTTTGGCCAACAGAAAGGTAATGGCATTGCCGACCGATTCGTTGTCTCTGATGGAAACCGGCACCCCGGCGGAGAGGGATTTTTCCGGCAGTTCGCCGCGCTCAATCAAGTAGCGGCGCAGGGCGCCGGCGGCCATGCACAGGGCAACGTCATTCATGGAAACGCCTTCATGCTTGGCGATGCGCTCCAGCCGGGAGATTTCAATCAGCTGGGTGGCTACCCGGCGGGATTGCTGCAGCCGCACGTTGAGCGTGGTTTTGGGCGAGGTGAAGGGCCTCACGTTGTCATCGCTGCGGTTGAGGTAAATGTCGCCCAGTGCCCAGGCGAGCTTGTCTAACCGGGGTAGCGCAAAGCGACTTTTTTTAGTTGCCGATTCAGGTGGGGGTGAGGGACGGGGTGGAACTTCCCACCAGATCGGCGTGTTAGTGTTTTTGGGGTCGGGACTCAAGAAGCGTTCAATCATGGCGATGGCGCCCATGCCGTCTACCTGGGAGTGGTGCAACTTGAGAAACACGGCAAAGCGGTTGCGCTCGAGACCCTCAATCACGTGCATTTCCCACAGTGGGCGGGTGCGGTCGAGGGGGTTGGAGTGCAGGCGCGAGGCGAGAATGCCCAGCTCCCGTTCGCCGCCGGGCGCGGGCAGCGCTGAGTGGCGCAGGTGGTAGTCCAGGTCAATCTGGTGGGGGGCGAGCCGCTCCCAGTCGGGCAGCAGGCCCGGTTTGAGGCGCAGATTAAAGGGCTCCTCAAAGTGTCTGGATTGACGCCAGCGGTCCACCATATTGCGCAGATACGTTGCCGGTGCATTTTTGGGGAGGTGCCAGGTGGTCAGCATGCTGACCTGGGCGCCACTTCGGGGTGTTTCGGCGAGCAGAAAGCCCGCATCGGCGAGTTTCATCATGGTAATTGCACCTTCCGTTGTTGTTTCTTGTCGTTATTGTTGCGCTGTGTCGAATATCAGACAGCCGCAGGTCTCCCGCGAGGGTATCGCTGGGTGTGTTCCGTAATGCAGGATCGGAATGTGGTTGCAGCCGCTTGTTATCGTTGGTTTGCGTGCCGCGTCGGTGTTGCCGTGGTTGTTGTGTTGCCCCTTACGGGACTTGCTCAACACGCTGTAAATTATGCCTCAGCACCTGGTGCAGGAGGATTACCCCACAGGTCACAGTTGGATTTCGCTGTGTTATAGGCGAAAGCTTAGTTCAGCGTTTGCGCCTTTGCCCGACGGATTTTTGTGGCCAGGTCATCGCGGATCGGCAGCCTGGCAAAGGGGCTGATATTGCTGCCGCCGGTATTGCCGCTGGGCACCAGGCCGATGGCGGTTTTGCTGGCGGCACCAACAATGCGCAGGACTTGCCCGGCAGCCTCCCGCCAATCACGCTGGTGAAAGGCCCAACGCAGCATTTGATAGTGGGCACTTACATGCAGGGAGGTGCAGGCCTGCCCGAGAATGTGAGCATTTTCCAGATGCTCAAAGGCTGTCTGTGCCTGGCCTTCGCTGAGGCAGCGTCTGGCGGCGTTGAGCTCCGCAGTCACCTCCGGGGCAATCGCCCGGCGGTAGGATGTTTTCTGCTGTGCCATTTATTTCGCTCTGGGGTGGGGGTTGCTGGAAAAGGTCAGCCGAAACTGGCTGCGCTGCCACAGGGCGGCAAGGGCGAACAGCTGCAGATTCAGCATCATCAATAGCCACCACTCAAAGGCATTTTCTACCCGGTTGTAGGTCTCTCCCAGCAGACCATCCAGGATCAGGGAGAATATCGCCACCGCCAGGGTGAATAGAGAGTAGCCCAACATCGCCCGGCCCGCCCGTTGCAGGGGGCTGCGGATCAGACCTGCGGCGCAGGCGACAAAACAAAAGAAACTCAGCGCGATATACATCACTACGCCAAAGCGGCGTAGCAGACGGAAGGTGTCGCCGGCGTGGCCCAGTGACAGGGTGTAGACCACCAGCGCCGCGGCGGCCGCCCACCCGAGCCAGGGCAGTGCTTTGCCACCGCTGCTGCCCAGGGAGGTCAGCCACTGCCGGCTGAGCTGCCAGACCAGCCCCTGAAGCACGCAGGTGGGAATAATGCCGCCCTTGAATACAAAATAGGCCACACCCTGACGGCCAGTTTTGCTGATGCTGACGCAGTCCGCCCAGTAGGGGTTGCACCAGTCGATCATCCCCTGCCAGCTCGCCAGCCACCAGCAAAGGTGGATGGTGACCAGGCTGAGGGCGGCGGTGCAAAAGGCGATGGGTGCCACCGAAACAGCAGGGCTTGGTGTCATGGTTCCTCCGCCGGGTTGTTAAAAATCGACCCGGCCTTTGATCAGAATCTGGTAGTTGTCGATATTGTCGCCCTCGTCCAGCGGCCAGGCGATATCGATGTGGGCGACCCGATCAATGCGAAATTTTGACGGGCTGATGCGCAGCCCCATGCCGATATTGCTCAGCACCCGCTCGTCCACATCGGGGTCGTCGCTGTCACTGTCCCAGGTCCGTCCGGCATCAAAGTAAATTGCCCCGCCCAGCCAGGCCAGATTGAGTAGATGGATATCGGTGAAGTGACGGCGCTCGGCGGTAAAGGTCCATTGATGATTGCCGCGCTGAATGTCGCTGGGGTAGCCGCGCAGGGCGTCGCCGTCGCCGGTGGTGAAGGAGCGGTCATCGCGGATATTGCGCGCCAGGTTGTATTGCAGGTTGATAAACCAGCGATTGTTGGGGTCGATGAACTTGAAGTAGTCCAGGTTAAACGAGTAGATCGCCTCCTCCGGCAGATCGGTATCCAGATTGTAGCGGCCGCTGCCCTCCGCTCGGGTCCGCACCAGGTGGCTGTGCCCGGCATTGGTCGAGTAAGACAGGTTGTAGTTGTAGATAGCGGCATTGCGGTCGCTGCCGGCACTTTCGCTGGCGTAGCCCAGCGTTACGCTGCTGCGTAGGCCAATGGGAATATCTTCCTGACGGTGACTGCGGGTAATGTTGGAGGTGGTCCAAAAGCGGTCTTGCAGGTATTCCCAGTTTACCCAGGGGTAGCGCAGTTCAACATCATCTGGCGGGCTTGAGGGGTCCATTACTGCAGTGAACTCGTCAATTTGCTCGGTATAACCGATGCGCCAGCGATGTACTTCATTGTTCTCCAGGCCGGCTGACCAGCCCCAGAACGCGCTGTTGTTGATCGATTCGCGCTGGTAGCGATTGATGACCACATCATCGCGCTCTACATTCTCGGTGAGGCGAATCTGGTCCGTTGACGCCCCAGCGCCCCAGCGGCTATCGAGTTTGTAAAAGGGCCGCTTGAGGTTTACCGAGAGCTCGTCGCCATCGGAGTTGTCGTAGTAGTCCAGCGCCAACTCCAGGTGCTGGGTGATCAGGTCAGGAGCGTAATAGGAAAAACCGTAACCGTCCCGGTCGTCGTTTTCGTAATACCCCACGCTGAGTTCCTGACCGAGGCCGAACAGGTTGTTTTCGGTCAGGCCGGCGCCCACGCTGTTGTCACCACCGGAGCGGGATGCCGAGCCGCTGGCGTACAGGGTCCACACATCCCGCACCACGGTACGCAGGCGAATGCCATCATCGCAGACCTCCTCGGGCACAATCATGGCATCTACCAGATAGCCGTTCTCCCGGAGTTGGCGCTCGTTCTCGTAGAGCTCGTCGGGATTCAGGGGCTCGCCGGGGCTGAGCAGCATCTGCTTCTCCAGCGTGCCGGGCTTGGTGTCGATGTGCAGAAAATTGAACAGCCGGTAGATGGCGTAGTTTTCGTCAGGGTTGTTGGGGTCAAATATCGGCAGGACCTCGTAGTCGATCCCCTTGATGGGCATCCCCTTGTACTGGTCGTAATCGATTTTCTCGCGGGTTTCCACAAACTGAAACAGTGCCGGATCGCCTCGTGGCAGCAGGCTTTGGCATTGCTCACTGGGTTGCCGAGCTTTCTCGGTCTCACGGGTTTCTGTGGTTTCCTCGGCGCCGCTTGCTGTGCTGAGGGCAAGCAACAGCAAACTGGTCAGCGCCCGGGGGCAACGCAAGCGTTGAGGTGCAGACAGAATCTTTTTATACGGCATAGTCGGCGGTTCGGCCTTACATTGCGAGGGACCGGATACAGCTACTCTAGACTCGACTGCTCGGAGCGAGCTGTCAAGCAACCAGAACGTGGTTGAGACAGCTTGCGGTAGAGCCAGATTTACGTCGAGACAGTATCAAGATAGCAAATCGCGTCAGGTATTGTGTCGTAGCGGAGCACAAATGGGGTATGGTTAGACGATACCACCCCGCCCAGCAGCGGGTTTTTGCGCAATGGCGTGTGGCTGGCCGCCTCTGGCCCGCAACAGTTCAACACTCAGGGAATGACGGTATGGGACGCTTGCTACGTTTTTTGATCAGTCATGGCCTGGCGGTGGTGATCGGTTTTGCGGCCGGAATTTATGCGTTACCGATTTTGACCGCCCCGCCCTCACCAGACGAAATCACTTTGCAGCAGGCGGCGGCACGGGCTGAGTTCACCACCTATTTCAACCGCGATGTTGCCGGTAGTGACGCCCTGCACTGGGGCGAGGGAGTGGTTGCCATTGGGGGCGATAGCATTTCCCTGATGGGCAAGCTATCGCCGGGGCCCGATTTTGGCCTCTACCTGTCGCCGGTGCCGATTGCGGACAAAGCGGGATTTCTCGCCCATCAGGCTTCGATGGTGCGGGTGGGGGATATTAAAACCTTTGAGCATTTTGTGGTGCCGGTGGCTGGGGATATCGATCCGGCTGATTATCGGAGTGTAGTGGTCTGGTGTGATTCATTTAGGCAATTTATCACATCGGCGACCTATCAATAGGAGCTAACAGGTGTTGGGCCTGTCAGTTCAAGGATGAAAACACAAATGACAATCTCACTGGCGTTGCTCAGCGGCGCCCTCTCCCTCCCGGGCGCACTGATGGCTGGGGAGGCCATTTCTGTTACCCACAAGACCGGTGTGGTGGCCAGCAGCCGCTGCGCCGAGATGGAGCAGTCCGATCGCTACCCCCTTGCGCGGGATATTTGCCAGTCCATTGAGGTGCGCGACGAGACTCACCGGGTAAAGGGAGCCGTTGGCGCTAATTTCGGTGTGGAGTATGTCATCAGCGGGCTGGCCGACCAGGAGTGCCACACCCTCAGTCATGTACTCTTTCATCCCGAAATGATGACACCCTCTGGTGAGCCGCGCAGCTACTACGAGCGGCGCCAGCGTATTGGTGCCTGTGCCGGTGATCCCGACCTGTATGCCGACGTTTACAGCTGGTACATCGAGGAGCCCTGGGAACTGGTTGCCGGCGAGTGGACCTTTAAAGTGCTGCTCGACGGCAATGAGCTGATCAGCGAAACCATCACGGTGGAGTAGTTAGTTCAGCCAGGGCCAGGCGAAGTTTGCTCAGCATCGACGGGCTTGTCCAATCCGCTTTACCCTCAAACCGAAAGCGCACAACGCCACGGGTGTCCACCAGATAGGTGGTGGGCAGCCCGATGGGTTGCAGCCGCTGACTGTAGCGGGTGCTGATATCGAGCAGGACAGGAAAGTCGATGGGGTGCAGGGCGACAAACTCGCGAGTTTCTTTGAGGCTGTCACCTGAATTCAGCGCCACCATCGCCAGCTCGGTGTTGGCAAACTGCTGCCGCAGGCGATTCAGTGACGGCAGCTCCTCAAGGCAAGGGGCGCACCAGAGCGCCCACAGATTAATCAGCAGTGGCCGGTCTGGCTTCAGGTTGACGACCTGATCATTCACATCCAACAAGCCCAGGTCAGTGGGCAAGTGCATGTCGGTTACCGGGATGAAAAACTTCTCGCCAGCGGCCCCGACGGGGAGCAGGCAGATCAATAACAAGATGACGCGTGCAGGCAGCATGATGGAAGTTTAGGTCGACCCGAAAAAGCCGAAGTATGCCATAACCGAGTCATCACCCCCGCCTTTGCCCACTCAGGGCCAAAACGCGGAAAAGTTTTGGTCCGGGTGCCTGCCAATGATTACCATAGCGGTTTTTATGGCCACCGCCTTGGGCCGCAACGCTAGGGATTCGGTTTGACAGATATCGGCTTGGAAGAAATCTTGCGCCTGGAGGGTGAGGTGCTGGTACTGATGCCCAGTGACACCGCCGCCCGGCAGTGTCGCGATGCCATCGCCCGCCTCCGCGGCGAGCAGGATCAGGCCTTTCTGGAAAGCATTACGATTGTGCCGCCGGATCAGTGGTTGGCAGGCCTGTGGGACAACTGCTTTGCCGACCGTCAGGTGCTGCGTCCCATTCAGCTACTGGCACTGGCGAGAGGCATTATTGAAGCCAGCCCCCACTACCCCGCAAATTGCCTTAACCCCTTGGCGATTACTCGCCAGTTTGTCGATGCCTTCCAGTTGCACGCCGCCTATTGTCTGGGTGACCGCCGGGAGGATTACCTGTTCAGCCCGGAGTACCAGGCATTTAGCGAGTGGCGCGAGGCACTGCAAGACACCCTGGACACGCAGCAGGCCCTCAGCAGCCAACAGCTACCCCATTATTTGCTCGCCCAGCCTTCCCTGGCCCTGCCTGACCATATTGTGATCAGTCCCGACCTCGAATTTCCACCGGCGATGCAGCGATTTCTGGACCACTGTGGTTGCCACTGTCAGCGCTGGCGCCTGGCTGTACGTCGTTCAATGAGCACCCCCAGACTGGTGAGTGTGCAGCAGCAGCGCCAGGAATGTGAGCAGGTGGCCACCTGGCTGGCGAAAACCTTGCCCGACCGGGCGCCCAGCGACCTGATCTGTATCGCGGTGCCCGATATCGAACGCTACCAGGCTGACCTGCAAAGCGCCCTCGCCCGCTATCTTTATCCGCAAACCTTGTTCCCCCCGGTTGGCAGCGGAAGTGATCCGGACGTTGCCGCGCCTGCCATTCGCGAGCCCTGGGTGTTTGAGGGCAGTGAGAAAATTCTGTCTTTTCCGCTCATCAGTGCGGCCTGGGATGTTATTTCCCTTGGAAATTCCTCGGTAGAAACAGAGAAGTTAAGCCGCATTTTGCGTTCTCGTTTTATCCGTGGCTGGCCTGAGCATCGCAGTGATCGCGCAAGTCTGGATCTGCGTTGGCGAGAGTACCTTGGCCCGGAAACCACATTGGCAAGTGCATTGGCGCTGTCCCGGCATAGCCCGACAGTGACAGACGAAATGCTGGAGCCACTGACAGCCATTGCGCAGATCGTCGGCCAGGCCCCCGCACGCCAGTTACCCTCCAGGTGGGTACGCTTCTTTGACCAGCTGCTGCTGGCCGCTGGCTGGCCCAATGCCGACAATGACGATTTGGTCGTACAACAATGTCGACGGGGCTTCAGCCAGGCAATGGATGTGTTTCGGGCCCTGGATCGTCAGCTCGGCGAAATTGCTCAGGGAGATGCCCTTTCCTGGTTGCAGCATATCCTTGCGAGCAAGCGCTTTTCCATTGCCCGCGACTGGTGGTGTCCGGTGCGGATTATGTCTTACGAGGATGCGATTGGCCGGGAGTTTGACGCTATCTGGATTATGGGGCTGGACGACAGCGCCCTGCCCCGCCGCGTTGAACCGTCGCCATTTTTGCCTCTGCACTTGCAGCAGCGCGCGGCGATTCCCGACGCGAGCGCCGCGACCCGGCTGGCAGCGGATAAAAAGGTCTTGAATGCGCTGCTAGCGGTGGCGCCTGAGGTCATGGTCAGCCACTGCCAGCAAAATGAAAACGGTGCGCCGCTGGCGGCCTCCCCCTTGTTGAGCATGGCAGCGTCGGCCCCTCCCCTGACATCGGCACTGGGCTTTCAGTGCTCTGCCGACCTTATTCAGCCGCAAAACGATGCGGTGTCTCCAGTGGGCGTGGCCGAACGTGAACAACTTCGTGGCGGCACCGGGCTGTTCAAAGAGTATGCCGCCAGCCCCTTCCTCGCTTTCTTGAAATACCGTTTGCAGCTGGCCGAGTTTCCCCAGCCACGAGAGGGGCTGGATCAGCGAATTCAGGGCGTTCTGGTCCATGACAGCCTGCAGTTTTTCTGGCAACAAACCGGCGACAGCGCGGCGCTGGCAAGCCTTACTGCGACCCAGCTTGCTGTGCGTGTAGAGGAGTGCGTTGTGCGCGCATTTGCCCATCCGGAGCTGCGCAGTGGTCGCTATGGCGACACGCTGAAGCAGTTAGAGATCCGGCGCTTGTGCAGCTTGCTGGGTGCCTGGCTGGAAAAAGAACGTACGCGCCTGGAGCCCTTCACGGTGATTGCTACTGAACAGCAGCGGGAATATCGATTGATGGGAATTCCGCTTCGCTTAAGGGTCGACCGAATTGACCAGATTGGCGAGCATCGATTGGTGATCGATTACAAAACCGGTCGGGTAGAGGGGCGAAATTTAAATGTAGATCAACTGAGCGAGCCCCAGTTACCCATTTACGCGCTGGCCGAGGCCGACGCCGGGGCGCCCGTGGATGGGGTGATGTTGGCGCAGGTGAAGAGCGTTGATGAACTCAGTATTCACCTGCGCAGTAACTGGACAAATAGCGTGGTAAAGAAAGTGCCCAGAGACAAGGACGTGGATACCCCTGAAAAATGGGCCGAAGAGTTAAGTGCATGGGAAAGGGCGCTGACAACCATGGCGGAGGGCATTCTTGGCGGCGATATCGGTCACGATTTCAGTCAGGATCATCAGCGAGGCTTCAGCGCTTACCTGTTACCGCTTTTGCGGGGTGAGGGCGCCGCTGATGGCGAGTCAGCCGGGGAGGGTGCGCAATGAGTCATGGGTTGCCGCCGGATCAGGCGCATCGGGATCGGGCCGTGGATCCCCGTGTATCGGTGTTGCTGAGGGCGCCCGCGGGCTCCGGCAAAACCGGTGTTCTGTTGCTGCGTTACTTGCGTTGCCTGCTCACGGTGGCGCATCCGGAGCAGGTGGTTGCCATTACCTTCACCAACAAGGCAGCAGGTGAGATCAAAGAACGGGTTATCGGCGCTTTGCAGCGGGGCAATGCCCCGGCAGAAAATGCCTTCGAAAGCGACATAAACGAAGTGGTAGAAAAAGTGCTGCAGCGCGATGCCGAGCTGGGATGGCAGCTGCTGGAGAATAGCGCCCGGCTGCGCATCGCCACCTTTGACAGTTTTTGCGGCAGTCTGACTCGTCGCATGCCCTTGCTTTCAGGTATGGGCGCAGCACGTCCTTTGACGGATACCGATGCACTGTATCGCCAAGCAATTTTAACACTGTTTCGACAGCTGGACTCTGCGCGCTGTCCCCCCGATCTTGCCGCCTCGCTATCGCGATTGCTGGCTTACGGCAACAACCGCATAGAGAGCCTGTTACCGCTGCTGGCGGCATTGTTGGCCAAGCGGGACCAATGGTTGGGTGACATCCTCAGCGGCGATATCGATGCGATGGAAGAGGCCTTGGCAGCGGAAATTCGCGGTCGCTATCAACAGCTGATCGCCGTGCTGCGCAAGCGTGAATTGCCGGTGTTGTTGAGTGCCTTTATCGAAGCTTCGTCAG
Organism: Spongiibacter taiwanensis; assembly: GCF_023702635.1. Taxonomy (NCBI): domain Bacteria; kingdom Pseudomonadati; phylum Pseudomonadota; class Gammaproteobacteria; order Cellvibrionales; family Spongiibacteraceae; genus Spongiibacter; species Spongiibacter taiwanensis. The sequence continues at coordinate 1,985,896 of NZ_CP098455.1, read as the reverse complement.
CAGTGGAAGAGCATGCCTGGGCCGCCGTGCTTGATCTGGACGAGGTTGATCACGATGAGCACATTCCGCTGTTACAGAAAGTGGCCGAATCGCTGCTCAATACCAAAGGTGAAATGTACAGGCCGGGCGGTGTGCAGCATGCCAAGTTTCGCAAGGGCCAGCCCGGCACCCAGGCCTTGAAAGATTGGTTGGCCCAGCGCGAGGCCCAGGGTGACTATCCCGAGGTAACGGCGTGCCTGGGAGAGCTGGCCAGTTTGCCCGCGCCCGGTCTGCCTGAGAGCAGTCGGGAGCTGGTAGAGGATTTTCGCTGCGCGCTGCGTTATCTCGCGGCTTACCTGCGGCTGGAGTTTGAGCACCAGGGCGGTGTCGATTTTGTGGAGATTGCCCAGCGGGCGATCTTTGCGCTGCGTCCCGGGCAGGTTGGCGACGAAGTCGGTGAGGCGCTACTGGTGGAGGACCGCATTGAGCATATTCTGGTCGACGAGATGCAGGATACCTCAGTGAGCCAAATCGAGCTGTTGAGTAACCTGTGCCAAGACTGGCAGGAGGGCGATGGTCGCAGCGTGTTTTTCTGCGGCGATCTGCAGCAATCAATTTACGCCTTTCGCGGTAGCCTGGTGGCTTTGTTTGACGACCTGATTCAGCAGGCTCGCTTTGCTAACCGGCCCCTTGAGCTACTTCAGCTCACCGCGAATTTTCGCTCATCTGCGACCCTGGTGAATTGGGTGAACAGGGGTTTTAGTCGTCTGTTTGACGAGCGCGGTGGCCAATATACCCCGGCCATTGCTCAGCGCAGCAGCGACGGCTGTCTGCATATCCACCCCTATGTGCAAGCCTATCAGGTTAATGCAAAAGGGCAGGTTGGCCAGCAGGAAGCGGCGGACATCGTCGCGCTCATTCAGCGCCGTCAAGCAGAGGATCAGGCGACTGGCAAAGTGTCCAGCATTGCCATTCTGGCCCGCAGCCGCCGCCATTTAGCGGCCATCGTCCCGGCTCTGAAGGGGGCGGGAATTGCCTTTTCAGGCCAGGATATCGACACGCTGGTCGAGACGCCGGCAGTGTTGGATTTTACCGCGCTGCTGCGCAGCCTGTGGCACGAGGCAGATAATGTGGCCTGGGCGCGGCTGGCACGTGCGCCCTTTGTTGGCCTCAGCTGGGAAGACCTGCGCTTGCTGCGCCAACCGGGCGGCTTATTGCGAGACGCGCTGTTTAACGCCGATGGGATTGCACTGAGCCCCGAGGGTCGCCGTCGGGTGAAACGGGTAACCGAGGTCATTGCCTGGATTGAAGCCCAGCCCCAGAGCCGGGACCTGCGTTGGGCATTGCGCACCGCCTGGCATCAGCTCGGTGGGCCAGCCTGTGTGACCGAGACCGAGTATCGGGATGTTGAGCGGGTGCTGGCATTGCTGTCACAACATGCTCCCGCCGGATTGCTGGAAGATATCGGCGCCTTCGAGTCGGCTTTGCAGCGTTTGTTTGCCACGCCGCCGGTGGCGCCGGTGGAACTGATGACAGTACATAAATCCAAGGGGCTCGAGTTCGACCTGGTGATACTGCCGGGCCTTGGCGGCCGGGGGCGCAATGAAGACAGCCCCCTGTTGGTGTGGCAGCGCCTTGGGGAGCATATGGTGTTCGCGCCCAAGCCCCAGGCGGGCGACGATCAGGCGGCGCGATTCTACCGGTTTTTTGATGGCCAGCGCCGCGCGGCGCTGGCCGAAGAACTGGATCGTCAGCTGTACGTCGCCCTTACCCGCGCGAAGGTCGAACTGCACCTGTTTGGTCTGGCGAGCGAGGACAAAAACGGCGAGATCAAGGCAGAATCCGCGTCCTTTCTGGGGCGTTTGTGGGAGGAGCTTGGTCCGTCCTTTGATTGCGCAATGCGCTTTGAGCAGGATGACGAGAAAGGTACTCGATGCGTACCTCTCGCTCCGCGTATGGAAAATTTTGCGGTGCAGCTTCAGCGTGACTACCAGGCCCCGGCGCTGCCGCTGTCGCCGCTGCAGCAGGCCCAGCGATTTAGCGAAAATGCGGTGCTTGAGGACAATATCGAGGAGCGGGCCACTGGGATCGTTTTCCACGAACTGATGGAAAAGCTGGGTCGCGGCGGCGTGGAGGAGGGCCTCTATGCTGATCGGGCCAGGCTTGGCCAGCGCATTGCGCTGCGATTACGTCATCACTGCCATCCGGAGCCGGGCCTGAGCGACAGCGTCGACAAGGTGCTCGGCCTGCTGGATAACACTCGCGACTGCGAGGTTGGCCAGTGGATACTGGGTAGTTTTGCCTGGCAGGCCAACGAGCAAACCCTGCGGCGCCTGGTAGGCGGACAGTGGCAGAGCCTGATCCTGGACCGGGTCTTCCTGGAAAGTGATCCAAAGGGTGACAAGTGCTGGATAATTGACTATAAAACCGCCAGGGGCAGTGGTGACCTGGAAACATTTTTTGCTGGCCAGGCAGAGCGTTACCGTCACAAGATGACAATATACCGCAATGCCCTGGCGGCAACTGGGGTACAATGCCCGATCGTTACTGCCCTGTATTTCCCCGCTCATCGGCGGCTGTTGATTCTGGATTGATATGCGCCGCTGGCGCCAATGAGTAGGATTTTTCTGTGATTTCGAGACTATTTCTGGTTGTTTGCCTGCTGTTGATGGCAGGCTGTGCCAGCATGACTGGCAACACGCCACCGCCGCCACCGCCGCCGAGCCCCGATCCAGTGAACCTCCGTCAGGCGGTGGACAAAGTCGAGGCCGCTGCGGAAGAGGAAGAGGCAGCGCCAACCAATAAAAGTACTCGTAGCGCGCCGACCTTTACCATGGCCACCCCCACCGCCCGCCGCATGTTGCTGGGCAAATGGTACGGGGTTGCCAAGAGCGCTGACGGTGGCAGTAAAGAGTGGCTGATCGAGCGGCTGGTAGACGGCACTTACCGGATAGATTTTCGCTTCAATCAGGCCAATGGGGTGGTGACTTCCCAGTCTGAGGTGGGCTTCTGGGGGGTGTCTGAGGATATCTATTTCCGGATTTTTCGCGGTTGGGTGCAGGCCGACGGGATGAAAGTAGCCGATGCCACAGACCCGGACCACTACGATGCCTATGAAATTCTGGCGTTGAGCAAGAACTACTTCCGCTATCGCCACCTCGGCCTGTCTGAAATCTACACCGTGAAGAAAATGCCAGACCACTTCCAGCTGCCGGTGGCCAGCAATGTGCAGCCCTCCGCCCCGCTGAAATTTGAATTCTGATCCGTCGTTAAATTGAACGCCCACTGAAAAGGCCCTTAAAGAAGGGCCTTTTTTTTCGCCAGTCTCTGGCTGCGCGACGCGACCGCGCTAGAAATGCAGGTTAAACAGGTCGATCACACCGATGGCAATCAGATACGCGGCGACAATGTAGTTAAGCAGCCGCGGCCGAATCAGAATGGCAACGCCAGCGGCAATTGACAGCAGCGGGATGAGGTCCAGTGTGATAGTCATAGTGTATTCCTTCGTTAGCCATCGTTGGCATTAGCCCGTTATTGAGTTTGGAGCTGAAAATCCCAGACTGGTTCAGTGGCGCTCAGTCGTCTGGAAAGCCGGTCAGTGGGAAGAGGTGGCGATAGGGGCGACCTTCGTCAATCACGCGGGCGACCGCGTTGCGGCTGAACAGGCGATCCCGGTAGCCGTGCAGGAACTTCAATTTGGACGGAATAGGGTGGGCCCAGTTTGCGTAAAACAGAAACGGCGCTGCTGCGCAGTCCGCCAGGGAAAACTTCGCTCCCGCGGCCCAGGGTCGGGTGGCCAGCGCCCGGTCGAGCCATTGGTAGCTTTGCTCCAGCTGAAAGCTGGCTTCTTCCTCGGCCAGGGGGTCCCGCAATGCCTCATCGCGCAGCGCGTTGTAGACCAGCCGTTGTTGCGGGGTGGCAACATAGTTATCGAAGAAACGATCCATAAATCGTACCTCCAGGCAATCGGGTCCCGCGGGTAGCAGGCGCGGGCCTGACTCAAACTGTTCGTCGAGGTACTCAATAATGCAACTGGCCTCGGCAATTTGCTTTTCACCATCGACCAACAGCGGAAAGCGCTTGATCGGCCAGCGCTTGGCAAACTCAGCGAGATTTTTTGGCTCTTCCTTCGTCAGTAAACGCAGTGAAAAGGGAATGTCCTTTTCGTACAGCGCAATAATGACTTTTTGGCTGTAAGAAGAAAAAGGGTGGGCAAATAGTTCCAGTCGCATTCAGTTCTCCATGGCAAGTGACAGCGCTTCCCGGTCGACCGAAGGGCTGCGGCCAAGTATACCGACTAATGGGGTTTATTAGAGCCTGTTCACACTAATTGGCTGGCTGTCAGTCCTTGGCGGGGCGTTGCTAGCAATGCCTCAGGTTGCGGAATTAGCGGGAAAATTGCGCGTCCAGAAAGGCAAACGGGTGGAGGGCGGCGGACGATCATGGAAAAAGGGCGGCCAATGCTGGCCGCCAAGTTCCAGGGTGAGTCTTACAACGATCAGGCCGGCTTGTTGTTGAGGTTGGCGGCATGGGCCGCCGTTTCCCGGCGGATCGTGCTGGCAGCCAGCATCAGGAACACAATGCCGAGCACGGCGGCGGTGGGAATAACGGTAAGCATGGCGTAGCGCAGGCCGTCGTTACCCATAGTGGGCGCCAGCATGTCGCTGATAAAGCCAATGCTCACTGGCCCCAGCCCCAGGCCGATCAGGTTAAGGATCAGGTAAACCACCGCCGACGACATGGCCCGCATGCGGTTGGGCACCAGATTGTGGGTGACCGCAATAATGGGCGGCAGGTAGGTGGTCAGAAATACCCCGGGGATGATGTAGAGCAGCAGCCCGGCGGTGGCATTGCTGACCAGAAAAATGCCAATCAGCAGGGGTAGGTATACGGCGATGGAAATGGCCGTCAGCCACAGGTACCAGCGTTCGTCACGGCGCCCCAGGCGGTCGGAAAAATAGCCTACCAGCCAGGTTCCCAGACCGCCGCCGACCCCGAGAATCAGGGCAAACCAGGTTCCGACGGTGGCGGTGCTCAGGCCGTGAATGCGGATAAAAAATGACGGTAACCAGTTGAGCAGACCATAGCCGGCAAAGGCGATAAATGCGGCCGCAACCGCCATGTAGCGGAAGGTGTGCAGCTGCCACAGGGTGGCGAACACCTTCATCAGCGAGGGCTGGTCGGCATCGGCCTGGCTTGCGCCGGCGTCGGTTGCACTTGGCTCATCGGTGCGGCCCCGACGGGGTTCATGGAGAAATACCCGGATGATAATGGCCAGCAGCACACCCGGAATACCCACCGCCAGAAAGGCGATGCGCCAGCCGAAGAATTCGTTCAGCCAACCACCGGCGAGAAAGCCCAGCAAAATTCCGATATTGACCCCCACCGTGTAAATGCCGATGGCAGTGGCGCGTTCGTAGCGGGAGAAAATATCCGACAGCATGGAGTGGGATGGCGGGCTGCAACCGGCTTCACCCACGCCGACACCGATGCGCACCAGCAGCAGTTGTACATAGCTGGACACCATGCCGCTGATGGCGGTGAAAAAGCTCCACACGCCAACGGCCAGTGAGATGATATTGCGGCGATTGCCCCGGTCGGCCCAGCGCGCAATTGGCAGGCCCATCACCACATAAAAGACCGCAAAGGCGAAGCCGGTCAGCAGGCCGAGCTGGGTGTCTGAAAGGGACAGCTCTGCTTTGATCGGCTCCTGCAAAATGGCCAGAATCTGCCGGTCAATAAAGTTAAACACATAGGCCGTCATCAGCAGCCCCAGGGCCAGGTAGCGGGTGCGAGGCTGATCGTAGGGGTCCCGGTTGGGGCTGTTGCCAGGGGGATTCGGTGTCATGGTTATTCTCACTCAAGCGGTGGGGCCCTAGCCCCGGGTCAGGCGGTCGGCAGCGTCCAGAAAGCGTTGCACCAGACCGGGTTCGGCGTAGTAGGCATCTTCACCCCGCTGGCGGGAGTACTCGTAGAGCACGGCCAGTTTCCAGTTGATGAACACACGGTACCAGCGCAGGCCAGTGATATCCCGGCCGCTTTGCTCAGCATAGCGCTGGGCCAACGCGGAGGGGCTGGCAAAGCCGGGTTCGAGCACGGCGGTGGCCAAATCCTGGGTGGGGGTGCGGGGCGCGCCTTGCTCGGGGTAACAGTTGAGGAAGTAGGCCAGGTCCATCAGCGGGTCACCCAGGGTGGCCAGCTCCCAATCGAGTACCGCCAGTAGTGTTGCCGGGCCCTGGGCGGCCCACATTACGTTGCCGATGCGGAAGTCGTTGTGAATGATGGTGGCGCCGCTTTCGCCGGGAATGTCAGCGGCCAGCCACTGGTCCAGCTCAGCAAAGGCAGTGGGCACTTTACCTTGATCATCGGTGATCAGGCTGCGAATGCGGCGGTAATGGCGGGCATTAAAGCCTTCCGGCTTGCCGAAGTCGGCCAGGCCACAGGCCCGCCAGTCGACCCGGTGCAGGGCGGCCAGGGTATCGATCAGTGTTTCGCCCATTGCCTGATGAATGTCGGGGGACGACAGGGCCGGAGGGGTACGCTCGGTGATCACTTCACCCGGTACAAAGTCCATCACATAAAAGGGCACGTCGAGCACTTCCAGCGCGCTGTCCACTGCCAGCACCCGGGCCACGGGCACGCCGCTGCCTGCCAGTGCCTGTAGTAGCCGCGCCTCGCGTAGCACATCGTGGGCGCCAGGCGGCAGGGGCGGTGGCGGCGGCCGCCGCACCACGACCTGGCGTTTGCCATCGCTGACCAGATAGGTCAGGTTGGAGTGGCCATCGCCAATGGGCTTGGTGGTAATCGGGCCGTGCAGCACATCGCGGGTTTCAAGGAAGTCCCGCAAACGGCCCAGGGTGGTGTCAGTCCAGGTCCAGCTCATGTCATTACTTCCCGCTCAGGCCCTTTTTATTCTGGGCAGATAAATATTCAACGTAGGACTTGGGCCAGTGGGTTTCAAATTGGCCCGCCGCGTCATGGCCGTCGATCTGCGCATTGCAGGCAGCCTCCATGATCATGGTGTCCATTTTGTCGTTGGTGGGCAGACGCACCAGGCCGAAGCGCTGCATTTCCAGGCGGGTGGTATTGCCGCTGGTGTCGAGAATGTCGGCCTGCAGGCGCTGCTGGCCCATATCGTCGTCGTACTCGGCGTGGTGCTCGATCCGGTCGATGGGGGTCATCACACCGTCTTTGACCACGTAGCCGGCAAAGCCCATTTCGCCCTTGGCAATGTAGATCCAGCCGTTCACCACATGACTGCCGTCGGGGGTGTAGGCAATCAGCCATTTCCAGTGGTGGGGAACGCCCCACTGGCGACTGCCCCAGGAGTGATCCCGGTGGCCAATGCGATCCCACTCAATCCGGCGGCCGTCAAACTCGAGAAAACCTTTTACCCGGCCGGTCTGTTCAAAGCGGTTGAGGGCAAACCACTTGGGCAGGCCCTGGGGGTTTTGATGAAAGCTGAAGGCCTCGTGGATGGCGGTGAATTCGTACTCCAGCTTGACCCGCTCGCTTTCGTAGCGAAGCACAGCGGTTTTGCGCACTTCCGGTTGGGTGAGGGTGAGGCCGTTCAGACTGAAGTTGTCGAAATCCATGTCATCGCCCACTTCGCCGTGACCAAATTCGAGCACGTGGGGCTTTTCGTCTTCGCCCCACACAATCACGTTAAAGCCAGCCTGGCCCGTGCCTGCCAGATACAGGTAGGCCTGAAAGCCCAGCTTTTCATCGGGCATGATCATTTCCCAGAACAGGGAGTCGCGCATTTTGCCGCCGGGGGCGGGACGGTGGCGCAGGTCGTCCTCGGGCTGGTAGTTGGCGGTGGGGGCGCCCTCGGCAAGGCGGATGGCGTATTCTTGATTGCTTGACATAGTGACTCCGTTACATGGTGAGTGGCAGCGCGCTTCAGTATTGAATGGCGGCGCGTCCGACCCGTTCTTTGGCAATAATCTGCTTCATGATCCCGGCGGTACCATCGCCGATTTCCAGTCCCATCACATCGCGCAGGCGCTGCTGATGGGGCAGGTCTTTGCTCCAGCCATAGTGGCCGAAGGTCAGCAGGCATTGGTGTATGGTTTCCACCGCCTTGCGGGGGCCCATCCATTTGCACATGGCCGCCTCGGCGGTATGGGGCAAATCGGCATCGCGCAGGGCGAGGGTGTGATAGCAAAGCTGGCGTATGGCCGCGGTGGTGGACTCGGCTTCTGCCAGCGGAAAACTGACTCCCTGAAACTGGGCAATGGGGCGACCAAAGGCTTCGCGCTCTTTGCTGTAGGCCCAGGCTTCGTCCAGCGAGGCTTGGGCGGCGCCGCAGCACTGCAGGCCGATCAGGGCGCGGCTGTAGTCAAAGCCCTGCATCACCTGGGTGAAGCCCTGGCCCTCGTCACCGAGGCGGTAGCGGGCCGGAATTCTCACGTCATCATAGAAAATTGAGCCCCGGCCGATGACGGTGCTGCCGAGGTCGTCGTAGCGGCCCCGGCTGATTCCGGGCAGGTCGTGGGGGACAAAAAAGGCGCTAACGCCATTGGCGCGCTCGCCGTGATCGGTGCGGGCGAATACCACCGAGGCATCGCTGCAGTCGGCAAAGGTAATGGACGCTTTTTCGCCATTGAGCAGGTAGTCGTCACCGTCCCGCCGGGCCCGCATTTGCAGGGCGGCGGCATCGGACCCGCCCCGGGGCTCGGTCAGGCAGATGGCGACAATCGCCCGACCCGCCACCATTTCCGGCAGCCATTGGGCCTGAATGTCGGCGCTGGCGTGGCGAGAAATAATGGCGCCAAGCAGGGATACATTGACCGGCAGTGCTGACAGATTGAAGTCGCCGTAGGCCATCCGCTCGGCAATCAGCCCGGCGGTGACGGCATCCAGGCCAAGCCCACCGAGATTTTCTGGCAGGTCGCTGCCGAGAAAACCGAGGCTGCCCATTTGCTTAACCAGCTCGCGATCCAGCACGCCGAGCTGCTCCCGACGCTGGTAATTGGGCGCCAGCACGTCGGTGGCGAAATCGCTGACCGCGTTGGCAATCTGTTGCTGATCGGTAGTAAGGATCATTGCTTAAAAACTCTGCTCGGGGCGGCTGGCGTACTGCTTGCGCAATTCCAGCTTGCTGATTTTGCCGGTGGGTGTCAGCGGCATGGCATCAATAAAGAGGATTTCCTCCGGCAGCCACCACTTGGCCACGTGCTGGGTCATGTGCTCGCGGAGGGTATCGGCATCCAGGGCCGAATCGCGGTTTTTCAGGGTGCACAACAACATGGGCCGCTCTTGCCAGCGGGGGTGGGGCACCGCGATTGCGGCGGCCAGCTCGATATCGGGATGGCTGATGGCGGCGGCTTCCAGCTGGGGTGAGCTGATCCACTCGCCGCCGGACTTGATCACATCCTTGGCCCGGTCGACGATCTGCATGGTGCTGTCGGGATAGATCACCGCAATATCGCCGGTATCCAGCCACTCCCGGGTTTGCTCTTCGCTCTCGCCGATGTAGCGGCCAAGGACGGTGGGGCCGCGAACCTGCAATACACCGGCGGCGACACCGTCGTGGGGCAGGGGCTGGCCGTCTTCATCGACAATGCGCAGGTCGGCGTGCAGCCCGACCCGGCCCTGGCGACCGATGGTAATCGCCCGGCGCTGGTCATCGCTGTGCTGACTTGCGCCGGGCGGCAGCGTGGCCCGGGTGGCGCCGGGGCTTTCGGTCATGCCCCAGGTCGTGCGAACCTGAATGCCCCGGGACGCCAGCTCGTCGAACAGGCGCTCGGGAATGGCGGTGCCAGCGACCAGCGCGGTATCCAGTGCAGGCAGGGTAATGCCACGGCGATCCACTTCTTTCATCAGATCGTTCCACACGGTGGGTACGGCACCGGCGATGGTGACCTGCTCCTGCTCCATCAGCTCGACGATGCCTTTGGGGGTGAAATCCCGACCGGGCAAGACCAGCTTGTGGCCATTCATGGGGGCAGAGAAGGGCATCATCCAGCCGTTGGCATGGAAGATGGGGGCCACCGGCATGGCGCAGACGAGCTCGCCATTGCGGGCGTTGCCATACATGTCGGCCATGGTCATGTTCATGGCGGTCAGGGTGAGGCTGCGATGGCTGTAGGCAACCCCTTTGGGGCGGCCGGTGGTGCCCGAGGTAAAGCACACTGTGGCGGCGTCGTTTTCGTCAAAGCTGGGCCAGGCCAACTGGTCGTCAAACCCTGCCTTGAACGCGCTCAGTGCCACCGCGTTGGGCAACGTAGTGGCGGGCATGGCCTCGCCCTCATCCAGGTAGATCCACTGGCTGATATGGTCGCTGCTGGCGGCGATGGCCTCGGCCAGCGGCTGAGTATTGGCATCGTAGAAGCACACCCGGTCTTCCATCAGCGCAATCATGTAATTGAGATCATCCACCGTCAGCCGGGGATTGAGGGTATGCAGCGGCGCGCCAATACCCAGCACCGCATAGAACACTTCCAGGTGGTTGTTGGTGTTCCAGGTCAGCGAGGCGAAGCGGGTTTCGCTGCTGAAGGGTTTGTCCAGCAGGGCGTTGGCCAGGGTTTTGGCCCGGCTGCGAATTTGCTGCCAATTGCTGTGTTCGATGCTGCCGTCGATGCGGCGGGCGACCACGGCGGTCTGGCCGTGGTGATTTGCTGCATAGTCGATGAGCCGTGACAGCAGCAAAGGCACATCCATCATTGATCCTTGCATTGGGCTTATCTCTCAGCGCGTTAGCAATTGCGGTAATTGGGGGAACGTTTTGTGCGGAAGGCATCAACGGCCTCCCGGTGATCGGCGGTGCCAATCAATAAATTCTGTTGCCGGTCTTCAATGGCGACGGCGGATTCCAGGCTGGGAGCATCGATCAGCGCGTTCAGCGCGTCTTTGGTCAGACGCAAGCCCAGCGGCGATGCCTGTAACATTTCATTGGCCAGGTTCAGGCCGGTGTCGAGCAGTGCCTCCAGCGGGACAACATCGGAGACCAGACCCATGTTCAGCGCCTGTTCGGCCTTGATAAAGCGGCCGGTCAGCAGATACAGCGACGCATTGGACAGGCCAATCAGGCGGGGCAGGAAATAGCCCGAGCCCATGTCGGTGCCACTCAGGCCGACCTTGAGGTAGGCGGCATTCATTTTGGTGTTGTCGGCGGCAATACGCACATCGGCGGCCAGGGCCAGGGAGAAACCACCGCCGCAGACCGGGCCGTGACACAGGGCAATAATGACCTGGGGACAGCTGCGCATTAAGCGGATCAGGCTGGAGGCCTGGCGCTGGGTTTCGTACTGGGCCACTTCCCGGCCTTCGCCAGCGGCGAAGGCGCTTGAGTCGAGGTCGGCACCGGCGCAAAAGGCGCGGCCCTCTCCGCGAAGTATCACCACGCGGCAGGTGTAGTCTTCCTGCAGGCCGGCAAAGTAATTCGATAAGTCAGTGAACAGCGCCTTGTTCAGCGCGTTGAGGTTTTCGGGGCGGTTCAGACTGACAATGTCAATATTGTCTCTGCGCTCGACCTGTAATTGGGAAAAGGTGTGGGCCATGGGGAAAAGCTCCTGGCGAGGTGAGCCGGTCCCGATGCCGCTCGCGGCATCGGGGGGCGGTTTTAGGTCAGGTGATTAGTAAGACCAGGACACGGTCGCGCCAAAGGTTCTTGGCAGGCCGTAGATGTTGATGACCTGGCCAGGCAACGCGAGGATGGTGCTGCGGTACTCTTCGTCAAAGACGTTGTTGGCCCACAGGGCGAAACGCCAGTTGTCTTTGTTGATGGTCGCGCGCAGGTTGGTCAGGCCGTAGCCGTCTTCTTTGGTGAACGGCGCAGTGCTGCCGTATTTGGCATTGGCTTCGCCGGGCTCGTGGTAGAACTTGCTCATGTAGGAGTAGTCACCGCGCAGCACCAACTCCATGCCACCACCAATTTCAAACAGGTACTCGGCGCCCAGGTTGAAGGAGTGCTCGGGTGCGCGAACCATGCGAGTGCCTGAGTAGTCGACGGCATCGCTGGCAACGTAGTCTTTGTACTCGGCATCGGTGTAGGCGTAGGCCAGACTCAGGGTCAGGGCGTAGGTGGGGCGGTACATCAGGTCCGCTTCCAGACCGCGAATCTCACTTTCACCAGCGTTATCGATCAGCGAAGGTGTGCTGCCGTTGGGCAGTTGCACCACGCGGGATACCTGAATGTCGGTGTAATCAAACTGGTAGATGGCGCCGTTGAAGGTCAGCGAGTTGTCCAGCCACTGGGATTTGAAACCCAGCTCAAGGGCAACCAGCTCTTCCGGATCAAATACCTGGCCGGCCTGTTCTGCTGTCAGCGGGGTGTACTGATAACCGCCGGACTTGAAGCCCTGGCTGTAGCTGGCGTAGACGCTGGCATCGTCGCTCAGTACATAATTGAACACGATTTTCGGGTCGGTAGAGGTGAACTCGCTGGTCGGATTCACGGTGGTGAAATCGGCGCTCACCAGGGGCGAGCTGTCGTTGGTTTCACCGTACATCACCGATTCTTTTTCGTCCTTGGTGTAGCGCAGACCCAGGGTCATATCCAGTTTTTCGGTCAGCATGATGGTGGCCTGGCCGAAGTAAGCGGTGCTCTTGGTTTTGAAGTCACCGCCGGTGAGGTCGCGTTGACCACCGGGCACGGTGGGGTCGTAAATCACCGAATCCTCACCGTAGAGGAAGGTGTCGGTGTGGGTGCTTTCGTCGTTGAAGTAGTACAGACCGACGATCCAATCGACTTTGCCGTCAAAGGACAGGTTGCCGTCCGGGTTGGACACAAAGCGCAGCTCCTGACTGGTTTGCTCTGATTCTTCGTCGGAGATCTGACGGATCACATCCAGATCGGTGTTATCAAAATCCCGGTCGTCGCTGTAGGTCATTTCCCGGTACGTCGAGATCGATACCAGGGTGCCTGCATCAAAATCGTATTCCACCCGGGCGTTGAAGGAATCAATATCCCGGCTGTAATCGGTATCCGAGCTGTAGTACTGCTTGTAGGGGTTGCTCGACTTGGTTGGTGTGCCGGTGCCCAGCAGTATGCCGTTGGGGTTGGTGGTGGAGCCGATGCTTTCGCCCTGGAAGGAGTCGCCGGTGTCCCGGGCGAATTCCCCAATCAGGTCAACGCGCAGTCTGTCAGAGGGCTTGAATTGCAGACGTCCGCGACCACCGGTGTTGTCCAGGCCCTGGGGGTTTTCGCCACTGTTCAGGTTGGTCATGTAACCTTCCCGGTAGCTGTCCCACAGCGAAATCCGGCCCAGCACGGTGTTGTCTTCATTCAGGGGGCCCGACACGGCGCCGTAGACATTGCGGCTGCTGTAATTGCCGATGCCGGCTTCCGCTTCCGCTTCAAATTCTTCAGTGGGGGCCTTGGTAACCACGTTGACAACCCCGCCGATGACGTTGCGGCCGTACAGGGTGCCCTGGGGACCTTTCAGTACTTCGATCCGTTGGACATCTTTCAGTGTGCCCAACACGCCACCGGTGCGGCCCAGGTAGGCTTCGTCGACAAACACACCGATGGAGGATTCTGAGCCGGGGTCAAATTGGCGAGTACCAATCCCGCGGATATAGAGCTGAGGGCGGCTGGTGCCGAACCCGCCTGCATAAAAGCCGGGGACTTTGGGGGCAACGGCACTGACATCAACAATGCCGCCATCGCGAATTGCCCGCTCGTCAAAGGCGGAGATACTGGCAGGAATATCCTGAATGCTTTGGCTGCGTCGTTCAGCCGTCACCACAACCTCTTCTATTGCGGTGCTTTTCTGGGTTTGTGCAATTAGTGGGGCAGTGGCTGGGACGGTTAGAAATACGATGCCTAGCTTCTGTAGTGCGTTTTTCATACTCAAGGCCCTTCGGGTTTTATTTTCACAAGTTATCGAGGGAGTTAAGCGATGGGCTCAGTTGTTGGTACTGAAGCGCCCCGGAAAGAACACGTATGCTGGTAAGAGATAACACATGGCCACCGATGCGGCCTTCTCTGTGAGCATTCCCTGTTATTTTCTCTGCTGAGAACTCACTCGTGCTGAGCATACTAACGGCGCGTTCTGTGGAGAGTCAACTAATTTGTTTGGCGCAAACAAGTTTAAATGTGTCTGAAACAAGTCGTTGTCAGATTGTTTTCTTATAAGCGCAGAGGTGTTGTTCATTGCGCCATTCAAGCAGCCTTATGGCAACGGTGTGCGCTATTAAGATATTGTTTTTAAATAAAAAATGCTTTTTTGGCAGCAGAGAGAGATGAGTTGTTTGGTAACACTCCGGCATGAGAAGTGCGTAGTATCTACGCAAAAAGAGGCGGGAATTGGCTAAAAATATATTTGCTCAAAACAAATAAGTTTCTTGTTTAGGCAATTATTGCTTTCTATAATTGCATCGGACTTCAGGGCTGCCGGTGCGACAAAGTGCGCCGCTGCCACGACTGACAGGAAGTGCCGCTATAATAAGCCGTTAATTTGATGAGCCCAGAACCATGTGCCCCACTGACAATGCCCCCCGACTGACCCAGGCGGAACGGGTCGCGATATCCGATAAGAAAATGCTGCAGGCTGCTACCGAGCTGCTGTTGGAATTTGGGACCGAAAAGATCACCTTAAAGGAAGTCGGAGAGCGGGCTGGCTATAGTCGCGGCCTGGCCAGTGCGCGTTTTGGCTGCAAGGAAGAGCTCTACATTCGCATTATGGATGCCCACCGGGAGCTGTGGTTTTCCACCTTGATCCGCCACACCGAAGGTATGACCGGGCTCGACGCCATCGTGCACCGGGTCGATGCAATTGAGGCCATTATTGTAGAGAACCCGGAGAACGTGAAGGTGATGTATACCCTGTGGTTCGATGCCCTGGGTCACCCTTCGGTGCTGCGCAACGAGTTACTGCGCTACAACACCGAGTCCCGCAACAGCCTGACCCGCATTTTGCTGCAGGGGATCGCCGAGGGGGAGTTTTCGCCAGAGCTGGATATTCAGCAATTTGTCACCGATTTCTACAGCCGGGTTTACGGCATGATTTATCAGTGGCTGGTCACTCCCGAGCTGGTGGATGTCAGTAAATCCATGTCGACGCTGAAAGGGTTCTGTCGCAGCAGCCTGGCCAAGCCTGCGTCAGCTTAGGTCGCAAACCACTGGGCGGCCAGTGGCACGACCACGGCAGTAAACGCGCCGGTCAAGCACAGTGCAAGACTGGAAAAGGCCCCGGCAACAGGGCTGCGTTCAAAGGCCCGGGAGGTGCCAATGGCGTGGGCAGCCAGGCCCAGGCAAAAGCCCCAGATCCGATCATCCTCTACCCCCAGTTTTTTGAATAACCACTCCACTGTCACGATGGCCACCACCCCGGTCAGAATGACCGATGCCACGGCGACGGTAATCAGCCCGCCGATGCCCTCGGTCACTGCGATCGCGATGGGGGTGGTGACCGATTTGGTGGTCAGCGACAGCAAAGTCTGCTGATTGGCACCAAACAGCCAGGCCAGGGCCAATGCTGACAGGCAGGCAAAGCTGCCGCCGATAACGGTGGTCAGCAGCAGCGGACCGGCGATGTCGCGCAGCAGGTGCAGCTGCCGATACAGGGGAATAGCCAGCGCCACGGTGGCGGGGCCAAGCAGGAATAACAGCCAGTTCACGTCCTGATAGAACGCGGTGATATCCCGGTCCAGTAGCACCAGGGCCAGGGCGATCAGCGCGGCGCCGCTGGCGGTAGGGTGAAGCAGGGCGAAGCGGCCGCTGCGTAGATACAGTTTCAGCGACACCACATAGGCGCCCAGCGCCAGGGTCAGCGCAAACAGCGGACTGTTGAGCAACTCAGTCATGCTTCTCTTGCCGGCGCTTGCTGAGCCATCCCAGTATCAGGGCGCTGAATACCAGCGTGGCCAGGGTGCCCAGCGAGATAGCCGCGATGAATCCCGGCCACTGGTCGGCAAACTGATCGCCGAGAAAAAACATGCCCGCCGCCGGGACCATCAATAACAGAGGCAGCAGGTCGATCAGGCGCTGGCTGCCGGTTTCGAGGTCTTTGGGCACCTCACCACGAATGCAGAGGTAGCCGAACAGCAGAAACATGCCGATTACCGGGCCGGGTAGGGGCAGGTCGAGCAGACGTTGCAGCACCTCGCCCAGCAGCTGGAAGGCGAGCAGGGTAAAAAAGCCTGCCAGCATCAGCGCTTGACCCAGGGCAGGGCGGCGATGATCGCGGCGCCGGCCAGGACGACAAAACAAATCAGCGACCAGTTGGGCATACTCAGCCCGAACAGGGTCCATACCACTTCAGCGCAATTGCCGTCACCCATCATCAGGGTGCGGAAGGCTTCGCCAAAGGGCAGGTTGGCGAACATGTATTCCAGGCTGGGGCCGCAGGCGGGCACCTGGTCAGCGGGCAGAGACTGCAACCAGACCTGTCTGCCGGCGACGGCAGCGCCGCCAGCGCAAAACAGTGCGACCAAGCCCGAGGCAAGGTAGCGGCCCTTGCGGCCGGGGTTGATCAGCGCTGCCGCCAGGCCAGTCAGCCCGGCCAGCACATAGAAGCCGCGCTGGGTCATACACAGCGGGCAGGGATTCAAACCATCGAAGTATTCGGTGTAGAGCGCATAACTCAACAGGGCTGCACAGGCGGCAGCAACAAGGGCATAAATCCAGCGGGCGGTCAGCGGCATGATGGTCCTGCTTGGCAATCAATGGGTAATGAGGCGGTTATTGTACGGGCAAGTCGCCGAGCCTGTCGTTAACGCTAAGGCGATTCTGTCAGAGCCTCAAAGCCGTCGCAAAGTTCCTCGATCAGTTGCGGGTACATCTCCAGAAAGCGGGCTTCAATGGTTGGCATCTGCCGGGCCAGGGTGGGCCCGCAGTTGGCCAGCGGGTTGGCCCGAACAATGCGCTGGCCGATGCGCTTGAGCATGGCTTCAATGCGTTGCCAGTCCGACATGCCGCTGAGCACATCGTAGTCCGCCAGAATTTGCATCTGGCGGCTGGCGGCCCGGGGAAAGTCAGCGGCGTGATCGAGTACCTGGCGATAAGTGCGTTGATTGAAGGCGGGCAGGGGGTCGGGGTGAAGTCGCGGCCACTGGGTGCTCAAACAGTGGTCGAAGCACAAATCCAGCATGATGCCGCCGTAGCGCCGATATTCCTTCGGCAAGTCTTCCAGGCACTGGCGGGTGAGGGGGTGAGTATCGGTGAGGGCGTCGATGCGCCGGTGCAGGCGAATACCCACTTCCCAGGGGTGGGGGTGAGCGCCGCGCAGGGGGCCTTTGACAAAATCACCCAGCAAACCGCCAATCAGCAGCCCCTGATCGTCAAAGCCGCTGCGGCGGGCAACCGCATCGGCCAGATGAAAGTGGGCCAGATAGTTCACAGTTGCTGGTACTGGGCGTAAAACCGCGCCAGGTAGTCCTCGAAGGTTTCAGTGGAGGCCGCTTCGGCCTCGGCCAAATCGGCCAGCGACTGCTCGCGCATCGCCTTAAAGCGCTGTACTTCGTCCTCGCTCAAGCCCTGGCCCCGGAAGGCCTCAGCGTGTGCAAGGGAATACCCCATGGCCAGCTCGTGAAAGCTCAGCCCCTCAGCTTCCAGTTTGGCAACGATCTGGGCGGAGGGGGTTAAGGCCGGATTCTCAACCTTGGCGCGTTGGGCCTGCCAGCTGGCCATATAACGCTCGCTTTGGTGGGCGCGATCGAGCAGGGCGGCGGTTTCGCGAATTCCGCCGAGCAGATCTTCCGCCCAATCCTTCAATCGCCGAGGGGTGCCCCGATCCATCAGCGTCAATCCGGGCTGGCGGCCGTCGTCGACTACCGCCAGCATATTGTCGATGGTGGCGGCATTGACGCTGTCGTCGCAGAGCGGGCTGGTGTCACAGAAACAGAACAGCAGGAAGGCGTCGAGAAAGCGGATCTGCTCGGCATTAATGCCCACCGGCAGCATGGGATTCACGTCCAGGCAGCGCACTTCAATGTATTCCACGCCGCCGCGCTGCAGCGCGCCCAGGGGGATTTCGCCGCTGGCGGTGACCCGCTTGGGACGAATCGGGCTGTAAAACTCGTTTTCGATCTGCAGCAGGCCACTGGAGAGTTGCTGGTCGGCGGCAATGCCTTCATAGCCAGGGTAACTGGTCACAATCGCCTTGCGCAGGGTGTTGATGTAGTTGTCCAGGCGGTTGTAACAGATGTTGAGCCCCTTCTGGGCATCGCTCTGATAGCCAAGGTTGCCCATGCGCAGGGAGGTGGCCTCGGGCTTGTAGAGGGTGAATTCACCGAGTTGCTGCAGGCTGTGTTGGCGGCCGTTCAGAAAACAGCGCGATACCGCTGGCGCCGCGCCAAACAGATACACCAGCAGCCAGGCGTAGCGGCGGAAGTTGCGGATCAGGCCAAAATAGCCCTCGGTGACAAACTCAGTGTAGGTGCGGTTGCCGCCTTCTTTCGCATACAGGGCTTCGAGCAGGGCTGGGGGCAGGGAGAAGTTGTAGTGAATCCCCGCGATGGTTTGCATTTTGCGACCGTAGCGATGGCCCAGGCCAAGCCGGTAGCGGGTTTTCATCTGGGCGGGATTGCTGCTGCCGTATTGGGCAACCGGAATATTGTCGTCGCTCTCCCCCAGAATGCAGGGCATGCTGGCGTTCCACAGAAACTCCTCGCCAAGCTCGCGGTAGGCAAAGCGGTGTATGGCGTCGAGTTCGGCCAGCGTGTCGTCGATGGAGTGGCTGACTGGCGTGATGAACTCCAGTAGGGCTTCCGAAAAGTCGGTAGTGATCGACGGGTGGGTCATGGCGGCGCCAAATGCCGCTGGGTGAGGGGTGTGGGCCAGTTTGCCGCCCCCATTCGCTCTCAGGCTTTCTTTCTCGATGCCCCGCCGAATGTCGGTGAGCATGGACAGGTTGTCGGCCTCGGCCAAAAAGGCCAGCCGGGACATTCGCGGTGTTGCCAAAATTCTGTCCTCAATGGAGCAGCGAAAGGCCGCTAAGTGTAATTCCGTGCCAGAGCTTGAACAAGCGCCATAGAGAGACGCCTGGGGGCTCAGGTCATTACGGTGGGGGCGAAAAACTTTTTTTGTAGGGGATGTGAACTTTCCTGGAGCGGCAGCGCTCTAAGTTTCCGAAGTCTCCTACTCTAGGTAAGTTTTTAGGGCGCCCATTGGGCGCCCATTTTTTTGCCTGTCAGTTGACCCCAGTCAGCGGCACCAACGCAGCAGGCGATTATTGGCAGGCATGGCAACATCGTCGGCCAGGGTCAGGCCAATCGACTGGGCGAGATCGTTCACCGCCTCAATATCCCGAATCCCTTGCTGGGGGTGCGTCTGGCGCAAATGCGCATCAAAGCGGGCATTACTTTCCGAGGTGAACTGGCCGCCGTAATTGAAGGGGCCGTAGATCACCAGGGTGCCAGGCCGCTGCAGGGTCTGGTCGATGCCGCGAAACAGCGCTTCGACCATGGCCCAGCTCATGATGTGGCAGGTGTTGGCGGTGTAAATGCCGTCAAAACGCTGAGCCGGCCACTCCCGGGTGACATCCAGCGCAATGGGGGCGGGGAGATTGCTTAATCGGGCCTCAGTCCGCCAGGCGTTAATGCCGGGCAGATTAAAATGCTGATCGCTGCATTGCCACTGCAGCTGCGGCATCGCCGCGGCAAAGTGCACAGCGTGCTGGCCGGTGCCGCTGCCCACCTCCAGCACGTGCTGGGTGCTGTCGAACCATCCGCTGAGCCTTTCCAGAATCGGCCCTTTGTTGTTTTCGCAGGCTTGGGAAAAAGGTTTGTCCATGAGGGTCCTACCGCAAAGTGGACCGACAGGGTAACCGGGCGGCCGGGGCGCCGCCAAGTTGGGTGGGGCGGGGCACACCCGCCCGGTGGGTTCAGAAGTAGCCGAGGATACCGATGGCAAGACCGGAGAATTCTGTCTGCCCCTTGTCGATATACTGCATGTATTCGATATTTAGCTGCACCCGGGTGCTGGGTAAATTCATGTCTATGCCGACACCGTAAGAGATATCTTTTTCTTTGGCGGTCGCTGAGCCGTTGCCGGAAGCTCGTAATGTTCCTTCTGTACGGCCCAGCATCAGGTAAGGATAGAAATAGTCGCCCAGCTGATATCCCGTTCTCAGGTAGGCGCCGACCATCTTGTCCACCTCGAAATCGGCGTAGTAGAGATCATCATCGACGGTGAAGAACACGCGCTCGTCCTGAGTACCTTCGCCGTAACGCAGTTCGAGTGAAAACATTTCGTTCACCACAAATCCCAGTCGACCGTAGGCCATAGGCAGGTCGATATCCAGGCCCTCGTCCGAGACCTCCGTTTCGGCATAGTTTGCACCCAGGTAAATATAGGGCAATTTTTCGGCGTGGGCGGTGGTGGCGAGGGTGGCACAAAACAGCAGGGGCAGGAGGTGTCCTTTCATCAGCGAGTCATCCGTGTTGAGGTTGTTGAAAAATTCGAACGGACTTTAACGGCGGGGCTTTAGGGCTAGAATAGGTGGAAATGCCTACCGCGGGCCTTGATGGGGAAAAGTGTGATGCAGTACTGGTTGATGAAGTCCGAGCCCGACACCTTTGGTATCGACGACTTAAAAAGCAGGGGGCGGGAGCATTGGGATGGCGTGCGCAATTATCAGGCGCGCAACTTCATGCGCGACCAGATGCGCAAGGGCGATAAGATTTTTTTCTATCATTCGGCCTGCAGTGAGCCAGGTATTGCCGGCATTGCCTCGGTGGTGAAAGAAGCCTATCCGGATCACACCGCCCAGAATCCAGAGTCCAAGTACTACGACCCCAAAGCCAGCGCCGACGACCCCCGCTGGTATATGGTTGACGTGAAATTCGAGAAAAAGCTCAAGCGATTGATCCCCCTCGGCGAGCTAAAGCGGAACCCGGCCCTGGAAGGCATGACCCTGCTGAAAAAGGGCAATCGACTGTCGATTATGCCGGTGGAGGAGGCCCACTGGCAGGCGATTCTGGCGATGGTTTAATGATAAGCGGAATGCCTGACGTCTAACCCAGAGGCAGTCCAGGGACCGGGCTGAAGGTTTGACGGGTGCCCATCGAATCTTTCGCGTCGCCCCGGCCGCCGAGCCGGGGACGCAAAAGTTTGATAAAGCTTGGCTCGCCTGAATACTTACCTGCGTCCTGCGTCCTGCGTCCTGCGTCCTGCGTCCTGCGTCCTGCGTCCTGCGTCCTGCGTCCTGCGTCCTGCGTCCTGCGTCCTGCGTCCTGCGTCCTGCGCTCAGAACACCTCCAGGGGATCCACATCCACCGACCAACGCAGATCGGCCTTGCGGCGCTGCCTTTCTCCCTGGGCGATGGCCAAATCCAGGGCCTGGTGGAGTCGCTGGCGTTGGCTGCTTTGAAAAATGATGCTGGCGCGATAGCGGCCTGCCCGGCGGGCCATTGCGGCGGGGAGGGGGCCGATCACATCACAGCCGGGGACGGCGCCGTTGGCGTGGTGACTGACCTGCTGGAGAAACTGCATGGCCTGGTCGAGTTGGCGGGCATCGCAGCGCATTACTGCCATATAGCCGCAGGGCGGCAGATTGAGGAGTTTTCGCTCGCCGAGCAATGCCTGGGCGAATTCGGAATAGCCCCGCTGGACGAGGTCGAGCAGCACCGGGTGTTCGGGACAGTGGGTCTGAATCAAAACGGTGCCGGGTTTGTCGCCCCGGCCCGCGCGCCCGGCGACCTGCAGCAGTAATTGGCCGCAGCGCTCGGCGGCGCGAAAATCCGGGCTGAACAGGCCGCCGTCAATGTCGACCACGGCAACCAGGGTGACGTCGGGAAAATGATGCCCCTTGGCCAGCATTTGGGTGCCCACCAATATTCCCGGCGCTCCCTGTTGAATATCGGTCAGCAGGTTGGTCATGCTGCCTTTATTGGAGGTGGTATCCCGATCGATGCGGATTACCGGTGCCTCGGGGAAGTGCTGTTGGAGTGCCAGCTCCAGTCGCTCGGTGCCGGGACCGTCGTAGATCAACGATGTATTGCCGCATTGGGGGCAGTGGGTGGGCAGTGCCTTGCGGGCATCGCAATGGTGACAGCGCAGTTCCCGGCGGCGAAAGTGAACGGTCATGCGAGCATCGCAGGCATCGCAGTCGGCCATCCAACCGCAACTGTGGCACTGCAGCAGCGGGGCGAAGCCGCGGCGGTTCAAAAACACCAGGCTTTGATTGCCCTGGCGGAGATTGTCGCTGAGTTGATCGATGACCAGTGGGCTCAAACCCTGTTCCAGGGTTTGCTGGCGAATATCCAGCAAACGCAAGGTCGGCGCCTGAGCTTGCCCCGCGCGGTTGACCAACTTCAAATGTTGATAGCGCCCAGCCTGGGTGTTGTAGAGGCTGTCGAGGCTGGGTGTGGCGCTGGCTAGCAGCACCGGGCATTGCCAGTCAGCTGCGCGCTTTACGGCAATGTCCCTGGCGGAGTAATGCCAGCCGTCTTGTTGTTTATAGGAGGGGTCGTGCTCCTCGTCCACAATAATGACGCCGAGTCGGGCGAAGTCGCTGAGCACTGCCGAGCGGGTGCCCAACACAATCTGACGCTCGCCGGTGCGAATCGCTTGCCAGTTGTTCAGCCGCTCACTGTCGCTGAGGCCGGAGTGCAGTGCACTTACCTGACCTGGAAAGCGGCGTTCAAAACGCGCCAGCGTTTGGGGTGTCAGGCCAATTTCGGGAATCAGAACGAGGGCTTGGTCGCCGCGCTGAAGGCACTCGGCAATGACTTGCAGGTAGACCTCGGTCTTGCCGCTGCCGGTAACCCCTTCCAGCAAAAATCGATTGAAGGCGCCAAGGCCGCCAACCACGGCCTGCACGGCGCAGTGCTGTTCCTCATTGAGGGTCAAAGGGCGGTCGGCGGTGGGCGGTGGGGGCGGTATGGGTGTGCAGGCCTGCAAATATTTGCCCCGGATAAGCTTGTTGAGAATATCGCCGGTGTAGCCCATGGCTTTAATTTGGCGCTTGCTTAGTTGGCCGTGCTCTGTCACTGCTGCGAGTAGCGCTTGCTGCTGGTGGGCCCGTTTGGACAGCGGTGGCAAGTCAGCGATTTCAGGGTTGAGCTGCCAGGCGGTGAGGGTTGCCGCCTTGGGCGTTTCGGCCCGGCGCAGCAGCACGGGCAGCATTTGCTGGAGGCACTCCCCCAGCGGATGGTGATAGTAGCGGGCGGACCACTGGGCCAGGTCGAGTAGATCCTTGCCGATGGCAGGCTGGTCATCATCGAGGCGCTGGACCACCGCTTTGAGTTTGCTGGCATCGACGTCGCTGTGGCGGCGGATCGCGGTGACCAGGCCAACGACCCGGCGGTTTCCGAAGGGCACCAGTACCCGCTCTCCCGGCCGGGGCGCCGGCCAGCTCTCGGGCCAGAGGTAGTCAAATTGCTTGCGCAGGGGACTGGGGTTGGCGACGGTGACCAGTTTTTGCATTTTCTAGGCGCCAGCGGGGCAAGATCAGTTCGGGGTGCCAGTGTATAGGACTTGCCGGGGGAAAAGAAAAGCGCGCTGGGCGGGTGCTCGATGGCCCAATTCGCCTGTGCCCAGGGGTGGCGGGCGATATCGCGGCTGAGCGCTTGCTTCTGGGTCGCATTCTGTTAATATTCGCCGCCTAATTTTTGATCACGTCTACCCGGCGCGGTGCCCGACAATACAGATCGGGTTAGCGGCGCCCCAAGAGGAATGACCCATGCAAGCCGATATCCATCCGAAGTATGAAGCAATCAGCGTGACCTGTAGCTGTGGTAACAGCTTCCAGACTCGCTCCACCCTGGCTGAAGACCTGCACGTTGATGTGTGCTCAGCTTGCCACCCTTTCTACACTGGCAAGCAGAAAATGCTGGATACCGGTGGTCGCGTGGATCGCTTCCGCAAGCGTTTCGGTAGCCGCGGCGTTAAATCTTAACAGTGTATCTTGTAGAGTGGCGCGATTGGGTCACTCTGATACACCGAATGCCCGGCCAGATTCTGCCGGGCATTTTTGTTTGTCTAGTCTGTTTCTGGGTTGGCATTGGCCACACCGCCGATTGTCCTCCCCAAACTACCCTTTCACCTGCGCGGGTAGTGTCCATCACGGACGGCGATACCCTCCGGTTGGGCGATGGTCGACGTCTCAGATTGCTGGCGATTAATGCGCCGGAGCTGGGGCGAGAGGGGCGCTCCGACGACCCCTTTGCTGTCACAGCCAAGCAAACTCTGGCAGCTAAGATCACAAATCAGCGGGTGTTTTTGCACGACCATGGCGAGGATCGCTACGGTCGGCGTCTGGTATCAGTATTTCAGCGCGCTGATGGCGGCCACTTGGGGGCCGAGATGTTGGCCGCTGGTATGGCCTGGTATATTGCCGTGCCACCGCAGGTTTCACCTTATCGGGCGTGTTTGCGGCGGATAGAAGCGATGGCTGCAGCGCAGAAGATCGGCGTATGGTCGCAGCCGGCGCTGCGATCGACGGCGCTGACGATGCGCGATCAGGGGTTTCAGCGCGTAACCGGGCGCCTGCTGCGTATTGACCGCAGCCGCAGCGCGATGTGGTTGGAGATGGAGGGCGATTTGGTACTGCGGTTGGCAAACGCAGATCGGCCCCATTTCTCGCAGGACCTCGATACCTTGGTGGGGCGTCAGCTTGAAGTGCGGGGCTGGCTGATGTCACGGAGACCGCCCCGGCCGGAAATGGCGCGCTTTAAAATGGATTTGCGTCATCCGGATATGCTGAACTGTTTGGATTGCCCATAACAGATTGGCAATGTGAAAACAGTGGTAGAAAAGTGGTGTTTGAGGCGCTGCCCTGGCGGGTGGCAGGTTGGCCTCAACGGTAAGAATTGGGCTCGTCGGCTGTGCGCCGGGGAGCGACTGACTGGGAATTGAGCATGTCCAAAGATGTAAAACAAGCGGCTCTGGATTATCACGCCCTGCCCACACCGGGCAAAATCGGTATCACGCTGACAAAACCAGCCGAGACCCAACGCGATTTGTCATTGGCCTACAGCCCCGGCGTTGCCGAACCCGTACGGGAAATTGCCCGTGATCCGGTCAATGTTTACAAGTACACCAGCAAGGGCAACCTGGTTGCGGTAATTTCTAACGGCACTGCCATTCTTGGCCTGGGTGATCTTGGCCCCATGGCCAGCAAGCCGGTAATGGAAGGCAAGGCGTTGCTGTTCAAACGTTTTGCTGACATAGACTCGATTGATATCGAAGTGGATGCCGAAGACAGTCAGGCGTTTATCGATACCGTTAAGCGGATTTCGTGCACCTTCGGCGGTATTAATCTGGAAGACATCAAAGCGCCCGAGTGCTTCGAAATTGAGCGGCTGCTGATCGAGCAATGCAATATCCCGGTTTTTCATGATGACCAGCACGGCACTGCTATCGTGACTGCGGCCGGTATGCTCAATGCCCTGGAAATTCAGGGTAAAGACATTGCCTCGGCCAGGATTGTTTGCCTGGGTGCCGGTTCGGCGGCTATCGCCTGTATGCGTCTGTTAGTCGCGCTGGGCGCGCAGTACCAGAATATTTATATGATCGACCGTCGCGGTGTGATTTACCCCGGACGGGAAGGATTGAACAAGTACAAGAAAGAGTTCGAGAACGACACCGACGCTCGCACCCTGAGCGACGCCATCAAAGATGCTGACGTGTTTGTGGGGCTCTCTGGCGCAAACCTGCTCAGCGAAGACATGCTTCGCTCAATGGCGCCCAAACCCATCGTGTTTGCCTGCTCGAATCCCGACCCCGAGATTCAGCCTGAACTGGCACTGTCGGTGCGGGATGACCTGATTATGGCCACGGGCCGGTCTGATTACCCCAATCAGGTGAACAATGTGCTGGGCTTCCCCTTCATCTTCCGTGGCGCGCTGGATGTTCGTTCGACCGCAATCAATGAAGAGATGAAAGTGGCTGCGGTACATGCCATTCGTGAGCTGGCCAAGGAGCCCGTGCCCCAGGTGGTGATTGATGCCTGTGGTGTTGAGGGCTTGAGCTTTGGCCCGGAATACATCATTCCCAAGCCGGTGGATCGCCGTTTGCTGGGTGTGGTGTCGGCCGCCGTTGCCCAGGCGGCGGTTGATAGTGGTGTGGCGCAGCTGCCGTACCCGGCCCACTACCCCCTGAAGTAACTCTCCCGGCCGCCCTGGTTTAGCGGAGCGGCCTCCCTTCTTTTTTCCGCCCGGCTTGTGAGCTCGGTGCGGCTGACCCACAATCCCCAGACAGCGATCGTATGTCGGCGTGGGATAATAATGATGACTAAGCGTGTATTTGTTACCGGTGGTGCATCCGGTCTGGGGTTGGCGCTGGCGCGCTGTTTTGCCCGAGGGGGCTATCGTGTCTGCATTGGCGATATTCAGTCTGCTCGTGGGCAGTCGTCGTTGGCGGAATTGGCGACCCTGGTGACACCCGATTGTGATCCCCATTACCTACATTGCGACGTGACGGATGACGCTTCAATTGCTGAAGCGGCAGCGTGGTTGTTGGCGAATTGGGGCGGTGTGGACGTGGTGGTTAACAATGCCGGTGTTGCTGCCGCGGGCAGTATAGAGGGCCTGTCCGTTCAGGATTGGCACTGGCTGCTGAATATCAATCTGCTCGGGGTGGTCAGGGGGTGTCAGGTTTTTGCGCCCCTGCTACAAACGCAGGGGGGCGGTCACATCGTCAATGTTGCATCGCTGGCGGGGCTGGTCCATCCGCCGAGTATGTCAGCTTACTGCGCCTCCAAGGCCGCAGTGGTTGCTCTGTCGGAGTCCCTTGGTTACGAGCTGGCGCCGGTAGGGGTATC
Source organism: Spongiibacter taiwanensis (assembly GCF_023702635.1). Taxonomy (NCBI): domain Bacteria; kingdom Pseudomonadati; phylum Pseudomonadota; class Gammaproteobacteria; order Cellvibrionales; family Spongiibacteraceae; genus Spongiibacter; species Spongiibacter taiwanensis. The sequence continues at coordinate 1,959,263 of NZ_CP098455.1, read as the reverse complement.
GGTGTCGGTGGTTTGCCCATCGTTTTTCCGCACCAACCTGGCCGAGTCGGTGAGAGCCTCCGATGAAAGCGCCCGCTTGATGACCGAAAAATTGGTGAACCGAGCAAAGCACAGCGCCGATGAGGTGGCGGCGGTTATTTACAAGGGTATCCAACGGCGAGACCCGCTGATTATTCCCCAGGCCGAGGCCCGGGCAATCTTCCGTCTGAAACGGTGGCTTCCCGGCGGCCTGTATCGGCGTTTGATGCTCAGCCGAACGGCGGGCATGGCGGCTCGCCGGGGCTAAACGCCGCGCTGCTACAGGGTAGCCAGTAGTCCGTTAACTCCCATTACCAGCAGCGCCAGTGTGCCAACAAGAAATACACTGAAGCGCACCATCACCACATTGGATGTGCATTGAATAATGCTGTGCACAATGCGGCTGGCAACATAGAACCAGGCGAGGTAAAGGTTCAGGCCCTGATCCAGGCCGGCGACCGCCATGGCAACTGCCATCGCGTAGAACAGTGTTGGCTGCTCCATCAAATGATTGTAGTTGTCGGCTTTGAACTGCACCCGCCGGTCCAACTGGGTGGCAAGTTCCGCAGTGCGCTCGCCAGCCGTGGGCCCGAGACGTGCTTTCTTTATGGCGGGTAGCCGAGCCGAAGCCATCCAGAACAAAACGACGATACTCCACAGCACCAGAATAAACACCGGCGTGAGCATGGGGGAAATGGGATTCATGTTTGCCTCCATCGTATTGTTATGCTTGAGTGCAGCGTAAAAGATAGCAGTCCCGCAACTCAAAACAACAACGAGGGTGTTATGCATTTGTCGCGACCGAATATATTAATCACGGGAGCCAGCTCGGGTTTGGGCGAGGGTATGGCCCGGCACTTTGCCGCAAAGGGTCATCATCTCGCATTGTGCGCGCGCCGGATTGAGCAGCTAGAATCCTTGAAGGCCTCCCTTTGCGCGGCGCATCCCGATATTACGGTGGTGGTGCATGCCTTGGATGTCTGCGATCACCAGCAGGTGTTCTCGGTGTTTGAACGAAGCCGGGAGCAGCTCGGTGGCCTCGACCGGGTGGTTGTGAACGCTGGAATGGGCAAGGGCGCGTCGCTGGGCATCGGGCATGAAGCGGCTAATCGTAAAACAGCGGAAACCAACTTTCTCGCGGCGATAACCCAATGCGAGGCAGCAATGGCGATTTTCCGTCAGCAGGGACGCGGGCATTTGGTCACCATCTCGTCCATGAGTGCGCTGCGCGGGTTTCCCGGCTCGGGCAGCGTTTATGCCGCGACCAAAGCCGGCTTGCGAACCCTGTCTGAAGGCTTGCGCGCCGATGTTTACGGCACGGATATCCGGGTCAGCTGCATCTTACCCGGGTTCATCCTCACACCTATCAATGAAGACCTCAGACGGGCACCCTTTCGAGTTGGTCTGGAGGAAGGTGTGGCAGCGATGGTCAGGGCCATCGATACAGAGAAAGGGGAGGCCTGGGTGCCCGCCTGGCCTTGGCGACCAGTGGGCTGGGTGATGAAATGGTTGCCGCTGCGGGTGTTGGCCAAAATGCGCTAGGGGCAAGGCGAGATGTGCCTGAGGTCTATCATAGGATCAGCGCAGGGACCGGGCTGAAGGTTTGATGGGTGCTCATCGAATCGTTCGCTATGAAACGCTCTTTCGAGTCGCCCCTAATACTTTCCCGCGTCTTCAAGCCTCCTCTCGCAAAAATACCCACTCCCTTGCTGTCGATTGCTCGGGGCTGAAGTAGTAGCCCTCACTGTCAAAGGCCTTCAGGCCCTCGGGGTCGGTGAGCCGATGTTTGATAATGTAGGCGCTCATCAGCCCTCGGGCTTTCTTGGCGTAGAAGCTGATAATTTTGTATTTGCCGTTTTTGCAGTCTTTAAACACTGGGGTAATAACGTCAGCGTTGAGCTTGCCGGGCTGAACGGCGGAGAAATATTCCTTTGAAGCCAGGTTGATCAGCACCGGGCCGGCTTCCTTCAACTGTTTGTTCAGGGCTTGGGTCAGACGGTCGCCCCAAAACTGGTAGAGGTTGTCGCCGCCAGTGTTTTGAAAGCGGGTGCCCATTTCCAACCGGTAGGGCTGGATCAGGTCGAGTGGCCGCAACAGACCATACAGGCCTGACAAGATCCGCAGGTGGTCTTGGGCAAAGGCGAAGTCGTCCTCGGTCAAGCTGTCGGCATCCAGGCCGGTGTAGACATCGCCGCGAAAGGCCAGGGCGGCAGGCTTGGCGTTGGTGGGCTTGAAGGGTGTTTTCCAGTTCATAAAGCGCTGGTGGTTCAGCTCACCCAATTTGCCGCTGATGCTCATCAGCGAGGAAATCTGCTCGGGGTTGAGCTGTTGCAGCTCGCCAATCAGTTGCCGGGATTGTTTGAGAAAATCCGGCTGGGTGTGCTGGTCGATGTGGGGCGGCGTGTCAAAATCGAGGGTTTTGGCGGGGGAGATAACAACTAGCATGGTTTTGATCGGTTCCTGATATCGGTCATGGGCGGGCGCGCAAACAGGCTCAGGCCTGAAGCATATCTTGCCACCAGTTCAGCGGCTCGCCGGTTTCGGCATGGTATACGTTGCCGTACATCCATTGGACGGGTTTGCCTGCGGTCATGCGGTTGATCAGTGCCTCGATGGCTTGAAAGCCCACGCCAAAGTGAATGCTGTACACCAGCGCCCGCTCGGTGAGAATGTCCTGGCTGCCGCCAAGTTTTTCCAGCTCGGCTGTGAGTTGGTTTTCCAGATCGGCATCGGGCTGCTTAAAAAAGACCCGCAGCGCCAGAATGCCGCTGCGCTGCACCAGCTCAAAACGTCCCCGGGAGTCAGGATTGATGCGCACAATGTCCTGCGCGGCGATACCCCGCACAAACAGGGGGGATTTGAGCAGGCGGTATTCGTTTTCACCCTCGGCAGGGGTGGCCAGGATTTGTTCGAAGATGGGTTGGCGATTTTCGGGGTGAATCCCGGCAAGCAATTCGACCCGGGTTTCCTGATCGGCGAAATCGGCGTTGGTCATACGAAAAAGGCCCTGAACAAAAGGCGCCTATGATACCGATTTTGATGGCGCTGGGTCACCGGCTACGCCGCCGACCCAGCGCAAAGGGGCTTAGCGATTGCCGCCGAGCAGGCCCGGCATACTGAAACTGATGGCACTGGCGGGGGCGCTGTACATCTCGTCCGGTCGCTCCTCCTCGCCGATGGACACCAGCTGCAGGCCTTGGGCCTGCAGCAGGCCGCGGTGGCTGTGGTTGCGATAGATGTTGTCGAGGGCCAGGAGGCGGGCGCCCTGCTCATTGTTCATGGCGTTGGCGAAGCGGCGGAAGAATTGCGCCATGGCCTCGCCGGCCTTTACCACTGCGGGGTCGTTGGTCAACACCACGGAATAGTCCTGGCGACCGTCATTGATCACAAACACTTCGCCGTCGATGCCGGCAATTTCCCGGGTTTCACCGGTGCCGGTGATCGTGACGTCGCCCTGCTGGGGGATGCGGTCCTGGTCGGGTTTGTTGCGCATGGCGCTGAGAACGGCGCCCATCTGGTCCACATCCATGACCATTTGCCGGTCACCCTGATTGATGACCGCCACCGCCCGGTCGCCGCTGATCAGGGAGTAGCCGCCGCGGCTGGTATCGAGGCGAATGTGGTTGGCGTCCCGGTAGCTCAACACCACCGTGTCTTTGCCCATGGTATAACGGGCGACAATATCGGCGCTGGCGGCGTTGGCCAGCAGCCCCATCAAAATCGTTATCGTAAGTTTGCGCATGTCGTGCTCCTGACTTTGGCACCGAGAGCGAGTGCTCCGCCGCACTTAGCTGGCTATAATGTGCCGCTTAATTCTAATCATCTGCAAACCATGAAGAGCCTGGACATCATAGACCGCTTCACTGAGGGGCTTGGACGCGCGCTGGCCTGGTTAATTCCCGCAATGATGATTATTACCGCTCTTGTGGTGGTATTGCGCTATGGCTTCCAAACCGGTGCTACCGGTTTGCAGGAATCGGTAACCTATCTTCACGCCGCGGTGTTTATGCTGGGTGCGGGCTACACCCTGCGCCACGACGGTCACGTTCGGGTCGACATTCTCTACCGGAATTTTTCTCCCCGCAATCGGGCGTGGGTGAATTCGCTGGGCACAATCGTGTTTTTATTCCCGCTTTGTGGACTGGTCTTGCTGGGGAGCTGGGAGTTTGCCGCCCAGTCCTGGGCTATTCGGGAGCGGTCGGTGGAACCGGGCGGCCTGCCCTTTGTGTACGCGCTCAAGTTTTTGCTGCCGGGCATGGCGATTTTGCTCACCCTGCAGGGTGCGGTTGAGTTGGTAAAAAATGCCCGGATTCTGCTGTGTGGCGACGCGCCAGAGGCTGACGAGGACAACCACCATGCTGGTTGAGGCCATGCCCCTGCTGATGTTTGCCACCATCTGCCTGGTGCTGTTACTCGGCTATCCGGTGGCCTTCAGCCTGGCCGGTACCGCCATGATCTTCGCCGGGATCGGCATTGCAATGGGCCAGTTTGATCCCAGCTTTCTCGCCGCCCTGCCCAGTCGCCTGTTTGGCATCGTCAGCAACACCACCCTTATCGCCGTGCCGCTGTTTGTGTTGATGGGGGTGCTGCTCGAAAAGAGCCGGCTGGCGGAGCAGTTGCTGGGCAATATGGCGGCTTTGTTCGGTCGGCGCCCGGGTGGGCTGGGCTTTTCGGTCATTCTGGTGGGCATGCTGTTGGCCGCCAGCACCGGTATTGTCGGTGCCACGGTGGTGACCATGGGACTGCTGTCATTGCCCACCATGTTAAATCGGGGCTACGACCCGCGACTCGCCACCGGGGTGATCTGCGCCACCGGCACGCTGGGGCAAATTATTCCGCCTTCAATTGCCCTGGTGCTGCTGGGCGATACCCTGTCGAGTGCCTATCAGCAGGCCCAGCTGGATATGGGGGTGTTCAGCCCGGACACCCTGTCGGTGGGCGATTTGTTTATCGGCGCGCTGCTGCCCGGGCTCGGTCTGGTTGCCATGTATCTGGGCTATATGTTCTGGGTGTCCGTGCGCAGCCCCGACCGGGCGCCGGCGGCGCTGGATCTGAATCCGCCTCCGCTGTGGCGGGTATTGCAGGGCTTAATTCCCCCGGTACTGCTGATTTTTACCGTGCTCGGATCGATTCTGCTCGGTGCGGCTACCCCCACGGAAGCGGCGGGGGTGGGGGCCTTGGGCGCGGCGCTGCTGGCTGCCGCCAAGGGGCAGCTGGGCCTGCCCCGGCTTGGTGAGGTAGGCCGGGAAACCCTGAAAGTCACCTCGATGGTGTTTATGATCCTGGTCGGCGCGGCGGTGTTTTCGCTGGTATTTCGGGGTTTCGGCGGCGATGAGCTGATCGAGCATTTCTTTGCCGGCCTTCCGGGTGGAGTGATGTCGGCCACCATCGTGGTCATGCTGGTGATTTTCCTGCTTGGCTTCATTCTCGACTTTATCGAGATCACCTTTGTGGTGGTGCCGATTGTCGGCCCCATCCTGCTGGCAATGGGGGTGGACCCCATCTGGCTCGGCATCATGATCGCCATCAACCTGCAAACCTCCTTCCTGACCCCGCCCTTCGGTTTTGCCCTGTTCTACTTGCGGGGTGTCGCGCCGGCGTCGGTGCCCACCAGTGCCATGTACAGGGGCATTATTCCTTTTATTATCATGCAGTTGTTGATGTTGCTGGTGCTCGCCCAGTGGCCCCAGTTGGCCACCTGGTTGCCGGCGTGGGTAAAAGGCGGCTGAACCACCTGGTAACCGCTGGAAACAGTCTGTCGCCACTAAAGCGCATTCTACAAGTTAGTGCGCACTTTCTAGATTTTCCGGGGTAGTTTGCCCTTCTGGGGACCCATTTTGGTCATTGACATTACCCAGGGTGCCACGTTAACTAGGCCGCGGTTTTGAATGCCCTGATAAGGAATACGCTATGCGCGATATCGACGATACGCCCCTCCCTACTGGCGAGTTGGCCCTGCAAACCCTGGCGATGCCAGCGGACACCAATGCCAATGGCGATATTTTTGGTGGCTGGTTGATGTCCCAGATGGACCTCGCCGGCGGCATTACAGCCGGGCGCCGGGCCGGTGGCCGGGTGGCGACCGTCGCGGTAGAGGGGATGGCGTTTTTGACGCCGGTTAGCGTGGGCTCGGTGGTGAGTTGCTACACCGAAATCGTCGACGTGGGTCGCAGCTCGATTCGCATCCGCGTAGAGGTGTGGATCACGGACGATTATCACAACGATCCGGCCAAGGTCACCGAGGGTGATTTCGTGTTTGTGGCCATTGACGACAATGGCCGCACCCGCTCGGTCGACTGATTGTCGGGTCGGCCCCGTTAATATTCTTGAATACTGTCAGCGCTTGGGCGGGATCGCATAGGTCCCGCTGGCCTGGGCGACTGGCGCCTCCATGCCCTCCGAATACAGCAGCACATTTCCTATCGCCAAGGTGCGACCGCACTTCAGTAATTCGCAGCGGGCGATAATGTCCCGATCGGCCGCCGGTTTGCGCAAAAAATGGATATTCAGGTTGGTGGTTACCGCAAGGGGCTGCAGGCCGATTTCGCCGAGTACCGCTGCGTAGAGCGCCAGATCAGCCGCCGCCATCAGGGTGGGCCCAGAGACCGTTCCGCCGGGGCGCAACTCGGCGGGGCCGATTGGGTGACGGATGGTCGCGCTCATGGTGTCCAGAGACTCCACCCGGCAGCGAGTCTGGGGAAAGGCCTCGCCAAGAAAGTGGTTGAGGGAGTCGACCGTTACCGTTGTCATCACTTATAAATCCCGCGCTTCGCTGTAAGCCTGTTCAGAAATGCGATTGTAATTGCGCGCCCCGTCCAGAAAGGCGCTCCAGCTCCGGTAGACCTTCCCGGTAAAGGCATCACCTTCTGCCAACTCCTGCAAATAATCGTCCGATGCTGTGTGGAGTGCCTTTAATACCGCGTCGGGCAGGCGCCGAACCTGGACCTGGTGTTTGTTGATCAGCTCAACCAGGGCCGCGTTATTGCGGGCGGTGTATTCGTCCAGCATATCGGCATTGGCGTAGCGGGCGGCCACTTCAACCACCTTTTGCAGGTCCTCTGGCAGCGTTTCAAAGGCCTGCTTATTGATGATCAGCTCCAGGGTGGAGCCCGGCTCGTGCCAACCCGGGTAGTAATAATATCGGGTCACTTCGTGAAAGCCGAAGGCCAGATCATTGTAGGGCGCCACCCATTCGGTGGCATCAATTACCCCGGTTTGCAGCGAGGTATAGAGCTCGCCGCCAGGCAGCGTCACGGCGGCGCCGCCGAGCCGGGTCCAGACCTCGCCGCCGGAGCCCGGAATCCGCATTTTCAGGCCTTTGATATCGTCGACCGTAGTGATCTCCCGATTGAACCACCCGGCCATTTGTACCCCGGTATTGCCGGCGGCAAAGGGCACCAGATTAAAGGGGGCATAGGCCTCTCGCCACAGCGCCATACCGCCGCCGTGGTAAAGCCAGCCGTTCATTTCCTGGGCGGTCATGCCAAAGGGCACCCCGGTGAAGAAAATGGCCGAGGGCAGTTTGCCTTTCCAGTAATAGGCCGCGCCGTGGCCCGCTTGCACGCTGCCTGCCGAAACTGCATCGAACACGCCCATGGCGGGCACCAGTTCACCGGCGCCGTAGACCCGGATTTGCAGGCGCCCCTGGCTCATGGTGTTAACCACCTCGGCAAATTTCTCCGGCGCGGTGCCCAGTCCCGGAAAGTTTTTGGGCCAGGTGGTGACCAGCTTCCAGTGAAATACCTGTTGTTCGCCCTCACTCGCCGCCACGCTGTTTTCGGTGTAGTGGCGCCCACGCTCGGCAACAAACAGGTAGCTGACCGCCACCAGCGCGGCAACCAGGCTCAGGATGATCAGCGGGTAGACGTTTTTTTGTTGGCTCATTTACCAAGGCTCATTGTTTTATTCGGTTGTGCAAGTGCGGAGTGCTGAAGGGGAGACGCCCGCCCGTCCAGCGTTTGCCTGCTCCCGTCACAGCAGCTCCAGATTGGCATACTGCAGCACCAGCCATTTGCTGCCTTCGTCCTCAAAATTCACCTGCACCCGGGCGCTGGCACCCTGGCCCTCAAAACTTAAAATGACCCCGGCGCCGAAGATGCTGTGCAACACTCGCTGGCCCAGGGCAATTCCGTTGGCGGCCGCCTGCTGGCTGATGCTGGTTGAGGCAAAACTGCTGGGGCGAGTAACGGTGTTGTTCAGGCGAACTTCGTCGATCAGCTCGTTGGGAATTTCCTTGATAAAGCGCGACAGGCTGTTGAAGTTTTCCTGGCCGTGCAGCCGGCGGGATTCGGCGTAGGTCAAAAAAAGCTTTTGCTCGGCCCGGGTGATGCCCACGTAGGCCAAGCGGCGCTCCTCTTCCAGCCGGGTCGGGTCTTCCATCGACATTTTGTGGGGGAACAGGTTTTCTTCCACCCCGGCAATAAACACTACCGGGAATTCCAGGCCCTTGGCCGAGTGCAGGGTCATCAGCTGCACGCAGTCCTCGTGCTCGTCGGCCTGCTGTTCGCCGGCATCGAGGGCGGCGTCGTCCAGAAACTGGCGCAGAATATCGCCGTCCTCATCGTCGGCCTGGTAACTGCGGGCGGCGCTGACCAGCTCGTGCAGGTTGTCGACCCGGGCCTGACCCTTCTCGCCCTTTTCCTTTTGGTGAAACTCGATCAGCCCGGAGCGCTCGATCACATAGTCAACCTGACCGTCCAGCGGCATCTCCCGGCTCTGCTGGGCCATGTCTTCGACCAGCGACAAAAAGCTGCGCAGGGCGTTGCTGGCCCGCGCTGCCAGCAGGTCCTGCTGAATGATCGCCACGGCAGACTGCCACAGCGACAACTGATGCTGGCGGGCGTAATCCCGCAGGATTTCCACCGTGCGATTGCCAATGCCCCGGGTGGGTGTGTTGATGACCCGCTCCACGGCGGTGTCGTCATCGCGCAGGGCGATCAACCGCAGATAGGCCAGGGCGTTTTTGATCTCCAGCCGGTCGTAGAAACGCTGACCGCCGTAAATGCGGTAGGGCAGGCCCGCACGAATCAGAAATTCTTCCAATACCCGGGATTGGGCGTTGCTGCGATAGAGAATGCCAACATCGGCCCGCCGGTAATCGTCTTTCAGCAGCGACTCGATGCTGTCGACAATGTAGCGGGCTTCATCCTGCTCATTGAAACCCGCAAACAGCTTGATCTGCTCGCCGTCTTCGCCGCTGGTCCACAGCTCTTTGCCGAGCCGTTGACTGTTGTTTTTGATCACCGCGTTGGCGGCGTTGAGGATGGTGGCGGTGGAGCGGTAGTTTTGCTCCAGACGGATAATGCGGGTGTCGGCAAAGTCCTTGGAGAACTGTTGGATATTTTCGATGCGGGCGCCCCGCCAGCCGTAAATAGACTGATCGTCATCGCCCACCGCGGTAATGGCCATGCCCTTGCCCGCCAGCAGGCGCAGCCAGGCATACTGCACGGCGTTGGTATCCTGAAACTCGTCCACCAGCACATGCTTGAAGCGGCCCTGATAGTGGGCCAGCACGGCGGGGTTATCTCGCCACAACTCCAGCGCGCGCAGCAACAGTTCGGCAAAGTCCACCACTCCTTGCTGCTGGCAAATTTCCTCGTAGCGGCGATACACCTGCAGCATGGTCTTCACGTACAGATCGCCACCGTAATCGTCTATATGGGCGGCCCGGCGGCCCTCGTCTTTGTGGCCATTGATAAAGTACGCCGACTGCCGCGGTGGCCAGCGGCTGTCGTCCAGATTCAGTTCTTTGTGAATGCGTTTGAGCAGGCGAAGCTGATCGTCGCTGTCGAGAATCTGAAAATTACTGGGTAGTTTGGCCTCGCTGGCGTGGGCCTTGAGCAGCCGGTGAGCCAGGCCGTGAAAGGTGCCCACCCACATACCGCCGTGAAGGGGCTGGCCGAGCAGCTGCTCGATACGGCCCTTCATCTCCTTGGCTGCCTTGTTAGTAAAGGTCACCGCCAGAATGCTGTAGGGCGAGAGGTTCTCGATTGCGATCTTCCAGGCGATGCGGTGCACCAGCACCCGGGTTTTGCCGCTGCCGGCACCAGCCAATACCAGAGTGCCGGGGCTGTCTGCCGTCACTGCGTCGCGCTGGGCGTCGTTGAGCCCGTCTAAAATATAAGATACGTCCATGGCGCCGTATTCTAGCGGGTCTGGCCTCAGCTGACACGGCGCAATTTGGGGTGTGTGGCCAAAAGATCCAGGCCGGTGTTTGAGGGCGGCCTTTGCCTTCAGGCTTGCGGCCGACTATAGTCGGCATCATGGTGGACATTTTTTGCACATAAAAACGGCGTTAAAATATTAATTTTCCAATTAATTTAGAAGGTTATAGGGTTTTTTTGGTGGACATTTTTGGCGACATTTCGTGGCTTAAAAAATCGGTTTGTCGGGTTGAGACAGAGCGATTTGGGCCCTTTTTGTTCGAGCCCGGTGTGGCCCTTGATGCGGTCCATTTGCTGTACCAACGGGTAGAAGATGCCCAGCAGCGCTTCAAAAGTTCGCCTTTGGCCCAGGTTGCCAATGCTTTGGAAAAAGAGGTGGTGGTGTCCAGCGTTTTTGGCACCAACACTATCGAAGGGGGGGCTTTGGATGAAGCGCAGATTCAGTATGCCCTTGATCTGGACCCCGCCTTGATCGAAGAGGAGCAGCAGCGCCGGGTCGTCAATATCAAGGCGGCCTATGAACTGGCCAAGCAGGAGTGTAGCCAGGCCGACTGGCAGCCCACGCTGGCGTATATCTGCTCAGTGCATCACCTGATTACCGAGGGCTTGGTAGATGAAAATAACGTTCCGGGGCAGCTGCGGGATAACCCAAAGAGCAAGATAACGCGCGTCGGCGACGGTGAACACGGTGGGGTATACAAGCCGCCGCAGAATGGTCGGGATGTGGCGAAGCTGTTGGCAGCATTGATTGAATGGAATCAGTCGCTGGCCAGGCAGGGGGTGCCTGCGCTCATTCGGGCACCGCTATTTCACCTGTACTTTGAGTGGATACATCCCTTCTGGGATGGCAATGGTCGGGTGGGGCGGGTGCTGGAGGCCAGCATTTTGCTGGCGGCGGGTTTTCGCTATGCCCCCTTCGCCCAGGCCAATTACTACCTGAACCATATCCACCAGTATTTTGCCTTGTTTAACCATTGCCGTAAGCAGGGGGAAAACACCGCCTTCGTCGCTTTCTTTCTAGAAGGGATGCTCGAGAGCATCAACCGCCTGCACAATCGGGTGAATGCCCTGGTGGAGTTGCTGTTGTTCCGCAACCTGCTGCGCGACCGCCACGAATCGCGAGACATCAATCCCCGCCAATACGCCATCGCGGTTGAGTTGCTGAACCGGGGCGCGCCGGTGCCGCTGGACCAGTTTCGCGCCAGTCCCTGGTATAAAGTGCTGTACAACAGGCTGACCAGCAAGACGATGCAGCGGGATATGCGTCAGCTGCGTTCGCTGGGCCTGATTCACCTGGATGAAAAAGACCGGCTGTGGCCGGGGTGTATCGAACCGGATGCAGAGATCAAGCGGCCATAGCGGCTTCGCGCCGCTCTCGGCCGTGCCAGACTACAGCGCGTAATTCAGCCACAGCACCACCGTGTCATCGGGCGTCGGCGAAGACACGCCCCTCAGGTAGCCAAGTTTGTAGCCCAGTCCCAGCAGGCGGCCGCTGAGGGCGGGTCCCACCTGTTGCTGGCGCTCATTAAAGTCGCCCATGCGGTTGAGGGGGCCGTGGCTGATAAAGCTCTCCAGGGCAATCGAGTGATTGGCATCCAGGCGGTAACCCAGCGCGTAGCGTGAGCTGATCTGCCAGCCGGGCTGGGGGTTGTTATCAAATTGCTTGAAGGTGAGCAGCACGGCGGTGGCGCGCCAGCGATCAGCCAGCCGCCATTGGTTGGTCCAGTGCAGGCCAAGGTCCTTTGGCGCATCGCTGTCGCGGGTGACCAGGTCAAAGCGCAGGGCGCTGTCCCAGATGCCATTGGTTTTGCGGGTGTCCTGGAATTGCCATTGCAACTCCACCCGGGCCTGGTCAAAGTCCAGGTCGTCCTGGTTGTCCCGATACTGGGCGACCAGGCGCAGCCGGTATTGATCGTTGAAAGCGTGCTGATAGTGCAGTCGGTGGGCAAAGTTGTCGCTGCGGCCGTCTTCTCCGAGAGCGTTGGCGTAGCGATATTCCACGCTGCGGTCTGTCGGGTTAATGGCTGGGCCAAACACGCCGCCGGTGTTGCCCGCGTGGACGGGTGCCAGGGGAAAAATGATTGCGGCAAGTAGCGCGGCGCGGCGCCACAGTCGTGTTGTTTGCATGGTGTATTCCTTTTCCTGTTCGGTGTCAGTGGCCGCGTCCCAGGCGGTAACCGCAGCTTCTGACCGTCTCGATAAAGCTTTTGTTGTGATCTGGCTGATGGGGGGTGCCGCCGCCTCAGGGTCGACAATGCGTCGAAGTTGAAAACCTTACACTGCTGATCGTCGGCGTCAGCCTGCACGCGGCCCATTCTTTCGTCAATATCCCGCCGCGCGGTCGGCTGCGGAATTATCGTGCCGGGATGCCTCGTTACCCAGCGTGGCAGAATACCCGCGAATGAAAGGCAGTGCGGAGGTTGTCGACGCGTTGGCGACGCAAATGCTCTACAATCCAGCGTATTATCAGGGCCCGGTCGCAGCGCATGCCCGCGGGCAGAAGAAGATTTCTCGGCGCCAGATGCAGGGCTTCTGCCCGAGACAGGAGAGCAGCAGTGAAGCCACGCAATATCATTCGCGCCATTGAAAGTGCCCGGGAGGGCCTGCGCCGCAGCGAGCGGTTGGTGGCGGATTATATTCTGGCCAACCGCAGGGAAGTAATTCATATGCGCATCGTCGACCTGGCCCAGGAGGCCCACGTGAGTGAGCCGACCGTGGTGCGTTTTTGCCGGGCAGTGGGTTGCGATGGCTTTCAAAACTTCAAGCTCGCACTGGCGCAGCACATTGCCCACAGCCCCGAGTACGAGGCCTTTACCTTCACTGACGACGACAGCGCCCGCCAGTACACCTTTAAGGTGTTTGATGCGACCATGGAAGCGTTAAAAAAGGTGCGGGACAGTATCGAAGTAGACGCCATTGAAAAGGCGGTTGAGCTGCTTGCGAATGCGCGGCGGGTGGAGTTGTATGGTTTTGGCGCCTCGGCGGCGGTGGCCAGCGATGCCCAGCACAACCTGTTCCGTTTGCAGATCAGCGCCAGTGTCTATTCCGACCCCCATATGCAAGCGATGTCGGCCATGTCCCTGCACAGTGACGATGTGGTGGTCGCCATCTCCCAATCGGGCCGTACGCGCTCCCTGCTCGACGCCATTAAATTGGCTCGCCAGAGCGGCGCTGTGGTCATTGCCCTGGCGCCAAGCGGCAGCCCGGTGGCCGAGGCCAGCGATTTGCCGATCTACATCGATGTGGATCTGGAAGAAGGAAACTACACACCTCTGCCGTCGCGGCTGGCCCATATGACCGTGCTGGACATTCTGGCGGTGGGCATTTCTGCAAACAAAAAAGGGCTGCGTGAGCACTTGGCCACGATTGAAGCGGGCCTGCAGGCCCTGCGTCTGGAAGATAAAAATCCTTAGTTCTGTCGGTGGATTCCCATGATCAAGCGTTTATTCCTTGCGATCTTTTTTGCCGCCGTCGCGATTGTGGCGGTGGCGTTTGCCGCGTCGCTATTTTTGGACGGCTCGCCAAATCGGGCTCGCTACGATATCTATGTCGATGCCCAGAACCGGATTTTCATTAACGGTGAGCGCGGCACCGAAGATCGGGTCTACGACCTGGCTGGTGATATGACGGTGGATTTCAATCTGGAGCGTCACCCCGAGGCGACGTTGGGGTTCTGCTTCCGCTATCGGGGTTGCGACCGGGATTAAGGCGCGAGCTGTCAGGGTGGTGTCTGGCCTTTAAGACCGAAGCGCCGCCACTAACGCCGTGCGGCTGTGTACACCGAATTTCTTGTAGATGCGGCGTAGATGATTCTCAACGGTGAAGTACGACAGCGAGAGCTTGTCTGCAATTTCTTTGTTGCTGTGGCCTTGCAAAATTTCACATATCACCTGTTGCTCACGTTTGGTGGCGCAGGCCAGGGCGGCCTGCAGGCCATCCCCGGCGGACTCATGTTTGTCTCGCCGAAGGGCTTCCAGGGATTGGTCGAGGATGAAATCACGGCCGAATAGCATCCACTCTTCCATGCAGGCGATAGCGCTCTCGACGTTCATGTGTCGGCGCTGGGTCATCATTTGCAAACCGATGACCAGATGCAGATTGCTTGACAGCGAGTGAACCATACTGGCGGTTTCCTGGTAGCCGAAACCGCCTAGCCCCTTCCAGTAAACACTGTCACCGCGATGTTCGGCACCACTGGGGCGTGAAGGCCGCTCGCGCAATTTAACCGAGAAGCCATTCTGCTCTACGCCGGTACGGGGGATCTGCTGCAGAAAGGAATCATACTTATGCAGACGCTGGCGATAGGCCTGCATCGCCTCAGGCAAGGTATTTTGCTGGTGTAGAAAGAGGATATCGCCGCCGTCGCGCTTGTCGTACAAAAACAGGCTGATGCCGTCGGCTTTGCTGCGTTGCAGGGTTTTGCGGGCATAGGCCAGGCTGGCGATGTCAAAGCGATTATTGAGCATAGGCGATGTCGATAATTGGTGCTGAATCTGATTGTTTTTTGGACAGCGCAGTCATTGTGTTACACCTTTGCAGAAATATCAATCACCGGGAAATTGTCCTCCAAGCCAATGCAAATTGACGGATTTCCGTCTATTACCCCACCGCAGTGTCATTGCTAATGTCACTCAGCAGGTAGCTTGCCTGCCAAAAAAACAAAAATGAATTCGTGTGACAGAAGGCTGTGGCCCGCGTCGCAGCCCGTTGAGGACTTCAGATATGAAACCGTCTTTCCAGAAAAGTGCACTTGTCATCGCGGTCGCCAGTGCCGCAGCGCTCCCAAAGTTTGTTGATGCCGCCCCCGCATTGGAAGAGGTTGTGGTGACGGCTAACAAGCGGGCTGAGAATATTAATGATGTGGGATTATCCATTGCTGCTGTGACTGGCGAGCGAATGGCGGAACAAAAATTGACTTCGCTGGAGGAGATCTCCTCTGTAGTCCCCGGCTTGGTGTTCTCGTCGAGTACCTCGAACACGCCGATTTTTACATTGCGGGGTGTCGGATTTAACGAACAGACTCTGGGTGCCTACCCCGCCACCAGTCTGTACATTGATGAGGCGCCGATGCCCTTCCCGGTATTGGCTAGTCATGCGGCCTACGACCTGGAGCGGGTGGAAGTGCTCAAGGGGCCACAGGGCATTCTGTTTGGTCAGAACGCTACCGGCGGCGCGATCAACTTCATTGCCGCCAAACCCGGTGAAGAGTTTGAAGCCGGCGGTGATGTGGGTATTGGTAACTACGGTCGTCAGGAGTTCAATGGCTTTGTCAGTGGTCCGGTCAGCGAAACCGTGGGGGCAAGGTTTGCCTTCACCAGCCTGAGTGCGGATGAGTGGCAAAAAAGCGCCACCCGGGATGACGAAAATGGTGCGGAGGACTACAAGGCTGGCCGTTTGATTTTAGAGTTTGCGCCCACAGCATCGTCCACCTATTTGCTCAACATCAATGCCTGGCAAGACGACAGCGACCCTCAGGCTCAGCAGTATGTGGCTTTTAACCCGGCGATTAAACAGGATGCGGCAACCGGCAATCCACCGGCCAATGTCGCCAAAATCGCGGCCCAGCAGTTCAGCCGTGAAGACAATGAATCGGCCGATTGGGCGGACTACATTGATCCCTATTCCGACCGGGACTTCTTGCAAATTGTTGCCCGGGGCGACTGGGATCTCAACGACGAGCTCACTTTGACCGCGCTGACCACCTATCAGGATTTTGAGCAGGAACAGGCGACCGATGGTGATGGCCTCGCTCTTGTGCAGTTTGACCTGGCGCCGAGCTATGGCGAGATCGAAACCTGGATTTCCGAGGTACGACTGTCGTCTGTGAATGCCACGACCAAATGGGTGATTGGTGCGAACGTGGAGCAGAGTGAGACCAGTGAGGATCAGACCCTGCGCTATATCGATTCGACCAACTACACTGACCAGAACGCCTACATCAACTCCAGTGGCATCGCCCTGGAACAGGACATCAGCGCCTATGCGGTGTTTGGTAACGTAGACTTCAGCGTTAGCGATGCGATGACGTTGAAAGTGGGGGCACGCTACACCGACTCGACCATCGAGGTGGAAAGCTGCAACTACGCGGCCGCCAATATGCCCGGCGCCATCGATGCTGGTGATGGCTCCAATGTGGCGACCCTGTTCAATGCCCTCGGGAATATGCTGGGCACGGCGCCCTTTGATCCCATTGGCATCGGTGACTGCTATACCCTCAATGACAATCAGGTACCCGGTGATGCCTACCAAGATGAGCTGAGCGAGGACAATGTGTCCTGGCGCTTGGGTCTCGACTACGTCCTCGATAATGAGACGCTGGTTTACGCCAATATTTCGAAAGGTTTCAAATCCGGTAGTTATCCAGCACTGGCGGCCGCCAATTTCTTCCAGCTCGACCCGGTCACCCAGGAATCGGTACTGGCTTATGAGGCAGGTTTTAAAAGCTCGCTCATGGGCAACTCGGTCCAACTCAATGGCGCGGCTTTTCTCTACGACTATAAAGACAAACAGCTGCGCACCAAGGTTCTCGACCCGATCTTTGGCTTCCTTGATCGGCTGGAAAATGTGCCCGAGACGGAAATTTACGGTGTTGAGGCAGATATCACCGCCCAGCTTACCGAGCGCCTGAGAGTCTCCGCGGCCTTCACCTACCTGCAGTCAGAGGTGAAGAAATACCAGGGTGCCAGCTTCACCAGTGAAGCGGTGGTCGACAATGGCCAACTGGTGCTGGCAACCGGCGAGGAAGATTTCTCTGGCGACCCCATCCCGTTCACCCCCGAGCTGACCTACATGGTGGATGTTGAATACACGATCCCCCTCGATGGCGGCGACGAGTGGTTCGCCGGTGTCAATCTCAATGGCCAGACGGAGTCCGACGCCGCCTTTGGTGGCAGCCGCCTCACCTACACCCAGGCGCAACGGGATGCGGGTGCCAAGTCGATTACACCAAAGTTCAACGAAATGGACGCTTACAGCATTGTGAATGCCCGTCTTGGTTACCGCTCTGCCGATGGCCATTGGCGTGTAACCCTCTGGGGCAAGAATATTCTCGACGAATATTATGTGACCAACGTCATCGCCTCCTCCGATACCTCG
This sequence comes from Spongiibacter taiwanensis, assembly GCF_023702635.1. Classification (NCBI taxonomy): domain Bacteria; kingdom Pseudomonadati; phylum Pseudomonadota; class Gammaproteobacteria; order Cellvibrionales; family Spongiibacteraceae; genus Spongiibacter; species Spongiibacter taiwanensis. The sequence goes on along the minus strand of NZ_CP098455.1, from coordinate 1,941,987 downwards.
GCACGTTTTGTCGGCCGTCCCAGGACCTTCGGTATCAGCGTGGGTTACACCTTCTAACGCCACTTTGCACGATCACCTTGATTGCGGTCCCGCACCCAATGGGGCCGCTTTTTTCACCACCAATACTTGAACAGTACAGGAGCGTTGTGATGCCTGAACTCACCACCGAGTACATGAGCGAAAACATTGAGCGATTGATCTCCAACCCTGATATCTACAAGTGGAATCAAAGCTTTTACTTCAATTTTTACGATCGCCACCAAAAGACAGGCGGCTTCTTTCGCATAGGTGTTCTGGAAAATGTCGGCGAGGTGAATTGCTTTGCCATTTTCTTCCGTGACGGCAAACCGTTATTCACCCGGGTGAATATGAACCTGCCCTACACCGAGCAACGCCTTGATCCGGGCATCACCGTGGCTGGCATTACCATGAAATCAACCCGATCCCAGCAGACTGCCATCGTCAAAGTCGACACCGATGACTTCAAAGCGGAGTTGGAGTGGGACCTGATTCACCCAATGGGAGACAGCATTGCGCTGAGCAAAAATGCCCAAGACGATGCCATTGCCCGGGAGCTGACTTATGTGCACCCGGAGGGCTTTTGCAAGGTGACGGGCGACATCCACCTTCGTACCGGTGAAGTGATCACTATTGATGACAAGGGCTTTCGCGATCTAAGCGTGGGGCCCCGTAACTGGACCGGCTTAATTCATTATCGCTTGGCCTGGCCGATTTTTGATAACGGGGTTGGCTGTGTGGCTGTGCACGGCATTACCACCGGTGGTGACAGCTACCAGAAAATCCTCCACGACGGTGAGCAATGGCTGACTCTGGAAAAGGTGGAGGAGCAAATCACCTATGAAGACGACGAAATTGGTTTCAAGCACGTGCATTGGAAGGTGTGGGACGAAAAAGGACGCTTGTGGGACTTTACCGGCAAACCCCTGTTCCGATGGATGTTCCCCTATGACTCCTTCATGTTTGTCGAGCAGATGATGGAATACACCCTGGCGGACGGCACCAAAGGCTACGGCATGGGCGAGGGCGGATTCAGCTTTCCCTGGCAGGGAAACGGAAATTGAGATTGGCGGCGGTGCAACAAGCAGTGAGAAAATAACGATGACCGATACTAGCGAACAAAATAATGCCTTAGTCGAGCCGCGATTGGCTTACATCCTCGACCGCAAAATTGCCCACAGCAAGCGTGGCCCCTATCGGCCCAAAACGGCAGAGCAGGTTGAGGCAGCACTGGAGCGTCTGCTCAACGCAGAGGGCTTTGATGACGTGCGGGTTTCCCGGGTGAAGCGGATGACCGGAGGTGCTTCCAAGGAGCAGTTCTCCTTTGCCTTGGACCACCGTGATGCGCCGAGCGCGCAGACCTATGTGCTGCGCATGGACCCCCTTGAAGGGATCGTGGAAACCTGTCGGCTACGGGAGGCAGAGCTGCTGCGGGCCCTGGCCAGCGAGTTTCCGGTGCCGCCTGTGCTGGCAGTAGATGGTGAGGGCGAGCACCTGGGTAACCCGGGTTTGATCACCGGGTTTGTGCCCGGCGTGACCAAGCCCACTGATATGGCTGGCCAGAGCGTTTCTGGCATCGGCTCCAGCTACGGCCGTTATGCCGAGATTATCGCGCCCCAGTTTCTGAAAACCCTGGTGGGACTGCATTCGTGGCAGGGCTGGCGCCAAGCCGAGCTGCCAAATTTTGTGATGCCCGCTGCCAATTCAACCGAGGCGGCTCTCTATCAGGTAGGACTCTGGTCCCGGGTGTGGCGTGAAGATCTGGTCGAACCTGTGCCGCTGATAACCTTGACTGAGCAATGGTTGCGCGCCAATGCGCCGGTCTGCGAAGCGCCCTGCCTGGTCCACTGTGATTACCGGGTGGGCAACTTTATGTTTGAGGAGCCCTCGGGCCAGATCACCACGATTCTGGATTGGGAGTTGGCACACTTTGGCGACTTCCACGAAGACCTGGCATGGATTCTCCAGCGCCTGTTTGGCAGTTGGGATGAGAAGGGCCATTTTTTGGTGTGCGGCTTGATGGAGCGAGAGCGCTTTCTTGAGGAATACCAGCGCCTTTCTGGCCGGACCATCGATCCTGCCGCGCTGCGCTACTACGAAATCATGAATGCCTGGAAGTGCGCGATTATGGATTTAAGCAGCGCAGTGATTGCTGGCCAGCGGGCCAACAATCATCAGGATTTGCTGATCACCTGGCTTGGCGCGGCCGGGTCGGTGTTTCTGGCGCAAATCGGAAAACTGATCGGAGAGGAGGTGAATCATGCTGCCTGATATTGCCAATCGCCTGTCGAATTTGAGCAAAGCACTGGAGACCGTGATTGTGCCGGCCATTCCCGACGATAACCCCTTTGCCAAAGAGCAGGCTGCGCTGATGCTTGGCCATCTGGCGATGTTGTCCGAGCAGTGGGACGCGGTGTATCTCTATGAGCGGGGATCCCTCCACAACATGACTGCACTGGCCCGACGTCTGATTGCTTGCACTGACGGTTTGCCGGCCAGCGCTGCTCTCGATCGGTTGGCGGCGCTATTGCAGGATCAGCCCGAGTGCCTGCCGCTGACGGCGTCTGGCCTCAACGCAATCACTAAAGAAGTGGGCACCGCTGTTGATCAGCTGATCGAGGTCGCCTTCAGTGAGGCAGGTCAGCATTACCGGGACTGCGTAACCTCCCAGGTGCTGCAGTACAACCGTTTGCAGGCAACTCGCGAGCGCATCTGGTTTCGGCGCCACGGAATGGACCCGGATGAAAAGGAGTTAGGCACCCTTGAAGAAATGCTCCACACCACCAAGTACCTGCTCGATGGTGATCTGTCGTGAGGGAAATGGGCCGGGCTGTATGGCCAATCGGTGCGGGCCAGCGCAAAGGGTTAAATAATGTGCGCGTAAATCAGCGGGCATGAGGATAAAAGGGACGACTTGATATGAATTTCGCAATATTTCGACAGCTGGCCTTGGGGCTAATTGCACTGCTTTCACTAGGGCTGACCTGGTATTTCGGTTATCTGTGGGTGGCTGCAGGCGGCAATATTCTGAACGTGTTCAGCTTCTTTGCCGATGCTTTCCAATCCGGCCCTGCCGCCGCCTTTCTGACCATCGATCTGTTGGCCTGCTGGCTCGCCTACATGATCTGGGTGGTGGCCGATGCGTCGCGCATTGGCCTCGGTCGCGGCAAAGGCTGGGGCTTTTTGGCGCTCTCCTTTCTCGGTACCTGCTTTGCCTTTCCCATTTACCTGATTGTCCGGGAGCGGCACCTGGCGCGTCAGGCGCATTGAAACTGTATCCCGGCCTCCAGTTTTCGTATGCTGGGGCTCAATGACAATAACGGGAGACAGGGACAGTGACAATGCAATCAGCCAAGGGGCACGGCGCCAACAACCGTGAGACGGCGCCCGGAGTTTGGCGCTTACTGCAGGCAATAACCTGGGCGGGCCTATTGCTGGCTGGCAGCTGGAGTGTGGCGGTGCAGGCCGCGGGTCAAGGGGGGCCATCGTCGGCACCGCTGACCGAGGCTCAGGTAAAGCGTTATCTGCAAATAGAAATAGAGCTGAACCAACTGCTGCGCCGCTATCAAGCCAATGCCGCCCAGTATGAGGATGCGCCCCGGGCCTTTGCCCTGGCTGAAGAAAAGCACCTGGCCAGCCGGGGGTTTAGTGAGGCGGACTGGGATTCTCTCGAAACTCGCATTATGAATGCCAGCACGGCGATTACCGATTACCCCGATTTGGTCAATGACCGCGCCGAGCGCAAAAGTGAAGTGGACGAAGTCTGCACCGAGGCGCAGGCGATGGCAGGTCAGCAGGGCCAGATGAAGGCCGAGCAAAATGCTGAAGCCCAGGCCATGGCTGCGCAAATGCGGGCGGCGGGCATTGATGAGGCGAAAGTGCAGGAGGTGCTGCGCCAGTTTCGGAATATGCCGACCGTGGCCGAGGTGCGAGCCGACCAATGTCAGCAGATGGCGCCGGTGGCGACGATGATCCACGAAGATGAGCGCCGCTGGATAGAAACCAGTCGTCCGGACTGGCCGGCGGTGCGTCCTTACCTGGAGGAGCTGGACCAGCTGACCGATTGGGCGGCGGGTAATACTGACCAGCCGCCGGTCATCAACTAGCTCAGTTGGCGAAGGGCCGCCAGGACAACGCTGTGTGCAACTGGGACTCCGGCATTTTGATCATCATCTTGGTCAGCATCACCGGATTCACCTTCATCATCTCCATACCGAGCATGCGCAGCAGCGCCGAGCGAGCGGCCGGATCTTCCAGGTAGTTGATGTAACCGACCATGTGTTGATACACAAACTGCATAAACCAGCCGTCAATGTCCTCGGCCAGGGAGGCGCTGATTTCCATGTAACGCGGGGTCTGGGTGTAATCCCGGTTCAGGGCCATGTTGTAGAGCAGCTTGATAAAACTCCGATCAAACTTGCCGACGTCCACGCTGGGGCCATACATGGTTGCCACGTTGGCGATTTCTGCCTGCACCCATAGCTTGGGAGCCAGATCCAGTGGGTTGGTGATGCGCAGGTTGTAGATGCCGTGGTCGGCAAACAGCTTCTCGGAGTAATCAACAAAGTCACTGTTGCCCGGCGACAGGCCGCCGGTTGCCCACAGACTGAAGCGCTGGTCGAGGGAAATGCCCGCCGCGCGAAATTCATCCATCAGCCAAATCGGGTACATCATCGCTGTCAGCCCACCCAGGCTGTGCCCGGCCACATTGATGTGGGCGTCCTCTTCCTGAGCGACCCCTTTGAGAAACTCCAGAATCGTTTTGCCCTTGTATTTCAGCTTGTTCACATCCTTCATAGTGAAGGAGGCGCCCGCCAGAATGGCGGGATCGGCATCGTCGGCAACCTTGGCCTGGGGCGATACCAGAGTCCAGGGCACCATGTTGCTCACGTCCATATCCTGAACCAGGATCGATGACCAAGAGGTGGGGTTGGTACCCCGAAAGGCCAGGGTGTACACGGCTTTGCCTTCGGCCTCGGCCACCGTGTTTTTGGTGATCATGGCCACGGTGGTGCTGAACAGGTCGAGCAGATTGCCACCCACCGCAGGGCCCCAGACAATTTTCTCCTCCGGGGTTACCTTCTTGGCGATTTTGCGAATGGCATGGCGGATGCCGATGCCTTCCAGGTTGTAATAACCGGCATAGGTGACATAGGCCAGACGGATCATCAGATCGATGCTGGCGCGTTCTTCCTTCCCTGGCTGAATCAGCATGGTGGGCTCCTCGGGGTAATGTGCGCTGAATGTGGCTGGTGAGTGTGGGTGGTAAGAGTGGGTTGTGGTTGCGATCAGTGATGGTAGCGCCGGCCCTTTCATCTCGACAAGAGTGAAATAGCGGCTTTTGATAACGATAAAGGTAGTATTTTTCTGTGACAGTCGTGTGTCGTTGTGACTTTTGTAATGGCAAATCACGGCCGCGGTTCGGTATCTGATGCGGTGGTCATTGGGGATTTTTTGCAACTGACTGCCGGGGCCGGAGTTCGTTTGTCGGCGGCAGGACCTTGCAATTGCGCGCTAGATTGCCGATATTGGATAAATCTAACGCTGATAGGCAGATGGCGCACGATAGCGTCTGCTCAGTCGAAGCAGGCTGGTTCGGTGCTGGCCAGCAAAATGAAGCGTTAGTAAGAAAAATTGCGCGATAAAAATATAAACCGCACCCCAAAAGGAAAGCCGCCATGGGCACTCAAGTCAAAGATACCTTTTGTCGAATTTGCGAGCCCCTGTGCCCGATGAAGGCTGAGCTCAATGAGCAGGGCGAGGTCGTCAAGCTGGTGCCCAACCGGGAGCACCCTATCAGTACGGGCTTCTCCTGCCACAAGGGGCTGTCTTTCACCGAAGTTCATCACGACCCCGACCGGGCCAATTACCCCATGCGTCGCCGCAATCCTCGCACCGAGGCCAAGGGGGATTTTGAACGGGTCAGCTGGGACGCGGCGCTGACGGATATCGGCAAGCGTCTCACCGCCCTGAAAGAAAAATACGGCGCCGACAGTATCGGCACCTATTACGGCAACCCCATCGCCTTTAACACCAAGGCGTTTCTGCCAGCCGTGTCGCTGGCGGCGAAGTTGGGCAGCAGTCGTTGCTTCGGGGCGTCCACCCAGGACATGGCCAACAAACCCGTGGCCCTGGCCGCCATGTACGGTAGCAGCCAATGGACCATTCCCGACTTTGCCAACACCGATTTTCTGCTCTGTGTGGGGGGTAACCCCAAGGTGTCGCACTGGACGTTGGTGTCGACCCCCAATGCGATGGGCGTGCTGCGAGATATCCATCAGCGCGGCGGCAAGGTGGTGTTTGTAAACCCGCGCAAGATCGAATCCAGCACACCAAAAACCGGGGAGGTGTTACAGGTAAAGCCCGACAGCGATGTATACCTGCTGGCGGCGCTGATTCACCATATTGATCAGCGCGGCGGCTTTGACGACGCGATCATGGCGAAGTATGGCAAACGTATTGACGAGCTGCGGGCCTTTGTTGGCCAGTATCCCGCCTCGCGCGTTGCCGATGTGGTGGGGGTCAGTGTCGAACAGATTACCGGTCTGGCCGAGCAGTTTATGGCGGCCAGATCGGCCAGTGTGTATATGGCCACGGGTGTGAACCAGAGTCGCCAGGGCACCCTGGCCTATTGGCTGCTGAACATGCTGTCCTTTGTGACGGGGAATTTGGGCAAGCCTGGTGGCAATTATTATGCTCGGGGCTTTCTGCCCGTGAGCACCAGCGAAGTCGCCTCAACCGACGTGTTTTTTGATACGCCGCTGGGCGAAATGCGCCACAGTTATGGCGCCCTGCCCGGCAATTTGATGGCCGATTTTATGGAGTTGGAGGAGAAGGATAATCCGGTACGGGCACTGATCGTGCTGTCGGGCAATCCGCTGTTGTCCATTTCCGGCGAGCAGCGCCTGCGCAAGGCCTTTGAGAAACTGGAACTGATTGTCTGCATTGATCTGTACCGCAATGCCACCGGCGAGATGGCGGACTATGTACTGCCCGCCTCTGATTGGTTGGAGCGGGAAGATATCAATCACGTGGGCAACGGCGCCCAGCCCAAGCCCTATATTCATTACACCGATGCGGTGGTGGCGCCCAAGTATGAGCGTAAGAACGACTGGTGGATTTTGTCGCGTCTCGACCAGGAGTTGGGCCTGAGCGAGGTGGAGGGCGACCCTGGCGACGGCGGCGAGGTGCTCGACGGTTTTCTCAGCGCGGGTAATCTGGACCGGGCCGCACTGCGGGCCGAGCCCTTTGGCAGCAAGTTGCTGGAGCCCGCCGACAAAGGGGATTTCTTTGATTACCTGCTGCGCCACCCGGACAGGAAGGTGGATTGCTGCCCGGATATTTTCAGTGACTCGTTGGTGCGGGCCGAAGCGATCTTCACGGAGCTGGCCAGCGAACCCCGCGACCTGCTCAAGCTGATTTCCCTGCGCACCAACTACATGCACAACGGCGCGCTGGATACCACGCTGAAATTTGATGACAGCCTGCGCTCGGGGGTGGTGGCCATGAGCCACGGCTATGGCCATCAGTACGCGGGTGCTTTGTCCCGTGCCCAGGCTCGCCCCGGAGTAAACGTCAATCAACTGTTGCCTACCGGCCCCGGCAGTTACGAGAAGTTAAGCAATATGTCGCACATGAACGGGGTGGTGGTGCAGGTCGAGGCCCGGGTGTAGCCCTAGATATCTTTGGCGGCCACCACCGGTCGACTTTCCCGGGTTGCCCGGTAGAGCAGGTCGGGCTCTCTCGGGTCGTTGGGGCAGATAATGATATGGTCGTCGTGCACTTCCTTGATGACCCCAGCAAAGGGAAAATCTCCCAGGGTTTCCGGCACCCGATAGCTCACCGTATCGCCCACCTTGAAGGTGTCGGGATCAAAATTGAAACTGAAGGGGCACGATTCGCCCTGCTCGCCCATATTCTGCATTGCACTACCCATCTGTTGTTATCGCTGTGGTTTTGGCCCCGGCATGATCGCCGGTCGCATCGCAGGGTCCATCTTAGGTGTTTTGCCGACAAATCTCACCCACTTATCTATCGCGAATAGGTTGGCGGGTTGTCGAGGATGCGGCGAGGGTGCGGTGCAAAAATGGGCGATATGGACGGAAGTTCGGCGGAAGATTATTGGAGCAAGGCCAGCACGGCGCTGGGGTTACTGTTGGCCTGGGCGGTGGCCGACTGACGGATTCCGGGCGCGCTTTTCAGCGCACCTGGATTTGGCATCTTCACATTGAATCTACTGTGCTACTTAAGTGGCAAATAAATATCCGTCACATCATTGCTGGCAGGGCCGTTCTCGGTCACGCTCACATAGTGAAAGAACACCGGAAAATCCCGGGTTTCCTCGTCGGTGGTGGGCAACCAGTCCCGGTACAGGTAGTAAATGCTGTCATCCAGATTCTGGTTGCTGCCGGTATGGCGCAGCACCGCGCAGCGGCCACCGGGAATTACCCCGTTTTTTACGCCAAAAGCGTTCTTCGGCACCTGGCCGTCATGCTCGCCACACACATCCCAGCGAAAATCCGCTGGCGGAGTGGTGTTGGGATCGCTGTAGGGCACCCCAAAGGTCTTGCACTTGGCCACCGGCGATAAGCCGGTCTGTTTGCGCCAGGCAATAAACTGCCCGGCGGTTTCCATTACCTTTTCGGCGGGGCCACGGTGCTCCAGCAGGGCAACCGGGGTCTCGGGAAAATCGACAATACGAACATCCATGGGTGAGGCTCCAGAATAGGGGTGCGCAAAGGCAAAGCGACTGTGCCAGGTTGGCCAGTCGGGTTGGTTGCGAAACTGGGAGGGTGTCTGCTGAAACTCGCGCTTAAACGCCCGAGAGAAAGCTTCCAGGCTGTCAAAGCCCGCCGCAAAGGCCAGCTCGGTTAGGCTGGTTTCCGGCTCAAAGGCCACCCGGTAAGACACCGGGCGCAGCCGCGCCAATTGAATGAACTTGGCCAGGCTCTTGCCCGTGGCGGCGCTGAACACGCGATGGAAGTGATAGGGCGAGAACGCCGCCACCGCGCTCAATTGGGTCAGCGACAGATCGCCGTCGAGGTGCTCGTAAATATACTCGCACACCCGTTGCAATCGTTGCTGGTAGCGTTGTTTGGCGTTGTCGGTCACTGACAGTCTCCGGTTTCGAGTGGCCAGAATGACAGTCTTGGCTAAAGCGCGCTTGATCGTACTTGCTAACTTGTCTGCATCCGTGCACACAGCTTGCAAGGACTAGATATCGTGGGCGGAAACAGAATCTGCCGGGGCGTGACTTGATTTAAGAAAGCCTCAAATATCGTCATACCCGCGAACGCGCGGTATCCAGTATGTTGCTAACGTAGCTGGTTTTCTGGATGCCCGCATAAGCGGCGCGCTACACCTTTTTCACAAATTCCGACTTCAGCTTCATGGCGCCAATACCGTCTATCTTGCAGTCGATATCGTGGTCGCCATCCACCAGGCGAATGTTTTTCACCTTGGTGCCCACCTTCACCACCAGAGACGAGCCCTTCACCTTCAGGTCTTTAATCACTGTCACGGTATCGCCATCGGTCAGCGGATTGCCGTTGGCATCTTTGATGGCCGCATCGGCCTCGGCTGCAGCTGCCTCGGCGGGTGACCACTCGTAGGCGCATTCGGGACAGATAATCAGCTGGCGGTCTTCGTAGGTAAATTCAGATTCGCATTTGGGGCAGGGCGGCAAGCTCATGGGCACCTCTCCATGGGTAAAGGGGCGGCAGTATAACTGCTACCGGCCAGAGCGGGGTGTTAGATGGTCTGCCGGTTATACCCGCTGATCAGACCACACCGCAAACTCGTTGCCGCTGGGCTCGGTAAAGTGAAAGCGACGACCACCGGGAAAGGTAAACACCGGCTTGATAATGCGACCGCCCGCCAGGCACACCTTGTTCAGCGTAGCCTCCAGATCGTTGCTGTAAAACACCAGCAACGCTGCGCCATTCTCGGTAGACGAAAACATATTGGCCCGAAAGAAACCGCCATCCAGCCCCTGGCCAGAAAAGGCAGTGTAGTTCTCGCCGTAGTCCACAAAGCTCCAATCAAAGGCCTTGCTGAAGAATGCCTTAGTTGCGGAAAGGTCCACCGCAGCGAACTCCACATAGTTCAGGGTTTCGTGTTGGTTCATACATCCTCCGGCAGGGCCAGCAGCACATTGGCTGGCTAGAGGCGGGCAGTGTAACAGGCTGGGGCAAGGTGCGGGGGAGAAAGTGGGGTGGGAGGCAGGGCGGTGTTTATTTAGATTTGCCTCTACGCAGGTCTCGAACCATAAATGAACTGCCGGGGCCGCGTTTCATTTCAAAAAGGTCTATGGCTTTGAACAAGCTGCTTAAATTCTTGAAGCCATAGTTTCTGGTGTCGAAAGAGGTTTGGTTGGAAATATGCGACCCTACCGGGCCGAGCAGGGCCCAGCCGTCATCGTCAGCATTGGCATCAATGGCTTGGCGCAGCAGATTGATCAGCTTTGTATTGGATTTTAAATTCTTTGACGCAGCCGGGTTTGGTTCGCTTGAACTTGGCTCGTCATCCAAAAATAAGAACTTAGAGCAAGCATTCACAAAAGGTGTGGGTGTTTTCCTTTCGCCAAAGCCCAGCACTACCTTCCCCTCCGCTAATGCCCGAGTGACCATTGGCGTAAAATCGCAATCCGATGATACAAAGCACATCACGTCAATATTTTTGGTGTACATCACATCCATCGCATCAATTACTAGCGCGATATCTGACGCGTTCTTTCCTTTGGACAAATCATACTGCTGGACTGGCTGGATCGCATATTCATGGAGTAAATCCTCCCAGGGCTTGATGGAGGTCTTCTTCCAGTTGCCATAGGCTTTGCGAATGGTCACCACGCCATACTTCGCCACCTCGCTGAGAATATCCTCAAATTTGCTGGCGGGGGCATTATCGGCGTCAATGAAGAGAGCGATTTTTTGTTTGTCTTCGTTCATCAAATTAGACCGAAAAAGTTATCAGAAATACTTCATTCTTGACGCCAGTGTGGTGGGGCGATTCGTGGCAGTCAATTCTCTCCTGTGCACATCGGGTCGGAAAGAAAAAAAGGCGTTGAAGAGAAGTGCGGCCCGCCTTGCCTGCCAATTTTATACTGCTCATCAATCTATCGATGCGCTGCTTGCTGATGCAACGAAATATGGTTCTCGCTTTATGGCCTTGTTGGCGATTTTACTCCCACACCTCGATATATCTTCGCCTCGGAAATCTCTTTCGGTCTTTTCTTTTGGCATTTAATACCAACTTCCATTTTGGCAAGTGATCTCTATACCAAGGCCTGTAGTAAAACGAAGTGTCAAGCGTCTTTTCGATGGTAAAGCTGAATGAGAGGACAGTTTTTCTATCTTCGATACAGTGGCTCAAAACGGCCCCTCTAGCCCACAAAGGATAGTGATCGTTTCGACCCGCGCCATCAAAACCACTTCTGTGTATTTCAGCAAGACCAGTGCCTAGTAGTTCAAATTCTTCATCAAAAATAATCTTGCATGAAAATGCTTTACCTCGCTTTGGAGGATATTCACTGAAGATCATTACGGCGTTTTTATACCTATGTCTTCGGTGCGCCACATAAACCAAATAGAAGATACCCGACGCGGCACAAAAAGCACCTATCCACCCATCGATTTCGTTGTATTCAAGTAGGTTCGACAGCCCAAAATATGCAAGAAAAATCGCAGCTAGGATGTGCCATCCTTCGGCTAAATCTTCCCAAACAGAACTACCGATAAATGGGATTGCTATTCCATCAGACATGATCGGGTCGCTATCAGCGTGTTAATGAGGCCAACAGCCTCATAGTAATTATTAGCGTGAAGCCACGATTTTCTGAACGCCTATAACGAGCTATTAAATTATCCATATCTGATCAATGGCTTGCGCAGGTGGGTATTGGCAGGATGCTAAAAATCATGGTTGGCGTCCTCTTCCTTGACGAATTAATTCCATTTATTGCTGCTGGATTCCGGCTCGCTGAGCAGCGCGTCCGGAATGACGAAATAGACCTGTCGCTCAGTTGAAAAGTATTACTTTCAGCATTGCATGGCAGCCCCGCTCGGGGAATACTTTTCTAGCGTCTAGCGTCTAGCGTCTAGCGTCTAGCGTCTAGCGTCTAGCGTCTAGCGTCTAGCGTCTAGCGTCTAGCCAACTATAGCCCCTAACGCCCGCCCAGCCAAACCTACACCGAAGCATACAACGTCCGATCCGACAGCCATCTTTCAATCAATGGCTTGGCATGCTCCGGCCGTTGCTTTAGCAACCACTCCGCTGCGTCCTTGACGCCATCGAGCAAGTCTTCATCCCGTTGTAAATCGGCAATGCGAAAGCTCATTAGGCCAGTCTGGCGGGTGCCGAGCACTTCGCCGGGGCCGCGCAGTTGCAGGTCTTGCTCGGCGATGACAAAGCCGTCGTTGCTGTCCCGCAGTGCCGACAGGCGCTGACGGCCATTGCGGGACAGGGGTGCCTGGTAGAGCAGTACGCAAAAACTTTGCTGACTGCCCCGGCCGACCCGGCCTCGGAGTTGGTGGAGTTGGGCAAGGCCGAGGCGTTCGGCGTTTTCGATAATCATCAAAGACGCGTTGGGCACGTCTACCCCAACTTCGATCACGGTGGTGGCAACCAGCAGGTCCAGCTCGGCGGCTTTGAAGGCGGCCATGACCTCGGCTTTTTCCTTGGGCTTCATGCGGCCGTGGACCAGGCCGATGTTGAGATTGGGCAGGGTCTCTTTGAGTTGCGCCCAGCTGGCTTCGGCGGCCTGGGCCTGCAGTTTGTCTGACTCCTCAATCAAGGTGCATACCCAGTAGGCCTGCTGGCCTTTGGCGCAAACCGCATTGAGGCGTTCGGCAATCTGATCCCGGCGGGCGTTGTCCAGCACCACGGTGGTGACCGGGGTTCGACCGGGGGGCAGTTCGTCGATAATCGAGGTATCGAGATCGGCGTAGGCGGTCATGGCCAGGGTGCGGGGAATGGGGGTGGCGGTCATGATCAGCTGGTGGGGTTGGCCGACCTCAATGCTGGCTTTCTGTTTGAGTGACAACCTTTGATGCACACCAAAGCGGTGTTGCTCGTCGATAATTACCAGGCCGAGCCGGGCAAATTCCACATCGTTTTGAAACAGGGCGTGGGTGCCCACGGCAATATGGGCCTCGCCGCTGGCGATCAACTCGCTTTGGGCGTTGCGGGCTTTGCCCTTTAGTTTGCCGCTCAGCCAGGCTACGCTCAGGCCCAGTGGCTCCAGCCAGCCGCAAAAACTGTGGTAGTGCTGCTCGGCCAGAATTTCAGTGGGCGCCATAATCGCCACCTGAAAGCCGCTGCTGATGCCGCGCAGGGCGGCCAGGGCGGCGACCACAGTTTTGCCGCTGCCCACATCGCCCTGTACCAATCTGAGCATGGGGGTCTGACTGGCCAGGTCAGCCGCAATTTCCTCGCTAACTCGCTGCTGGGCGCCGGTAAGGGGAAAGGGCAGCTGGGCGAGGAACTGCTGGTTCAGGTCGTTTGGGCCATCCAGTGCCGGCGCGCCAAAACGGCGGGTCTCATTGCGCAGTTGTTGCAGGGCCAGGTTGTGGGCCAGCAGTTCTTCAAAGGCCAGACGCTGCTGGCTGGGGTGCTGGCCCTCCTGCAATTGATACAGTGAGGCATCGGTGGGCGGGTGATGCAGGTAGCGTAGGGCTTCGGCCAGGGTCCAACGGCCGGGCAAGACCTGGGGCGGCAACCATTCAGCCACCGGGTGCTGCTCCAGGTAGCCCAGGGCCTGGTCGGCCAGCTTGCGCCAACTGGTTTGTTGCAGGCCTTCGGTGGAGGGATAAATCGGGGTAAGCCGCTCCTCCACGGCGACCGGGTCATCACCGGCCAGCAGCTTGTATTCCGGATGGTAAAACTCTAATCCGGCGGCACCCCGGCGGGGTTCGCCAAAGCAGCGCAGCCGGGTGCCGGCAACCAGTTGCTGCTTTTGCGCGGCACTAAAATGAAAGAAACGCAGAGTGGTGGTGCCGGTGCCGTCTTGCAGGCGGCACACCAGACTGCGGCGGCGACCAAAGGCAATATCGGCGGCCACCACCTTGCCTTCGATGACCACATCCTGGCCGAGCTGCAGCGCGCCGATGGGGGTAATGCGGGTGCGGTCCTGATAGCGCAGCGGCAGGTGAAACAACACGTCCTGAATACTGCGAATGCCGTAGTCGTGGAGCTTGGCTCGCATTTTGGGGCCAACGCCTTTGAGCAGGCTGATATCGAGCTGGTGGAGCGCCTGGGTCATCAGGCCGCGCTGGCAGAGGTCATCTTGGGGGCGGCGTCTTTGATGGCCTGGCTGATCACATCAATGGCCTGATGCCGGGGAAAGCTCGCCCGCCAGGCCAGGGCCACAGTGCGGGTAGGGGGCTTGTCGAAGGGCCGGGTGCAGAGCACGCCTTTGCCATAGGGGGCTACCTGGGCCGAAGACATGGGCAGAATAGTAATGCCGAGCTTGGAGACCACCATGTGTTTGAGGGTTTCCAGTGAGCTGCCCTCCACCACGGATTGCAGCAGGCGCTCGTCTCGGGTGGCGTGCTTGCGCAGATTGGGGCAAGCCTCCATGACCTGATCCCGAAAGCAGTGGCCCTCGCCGAGCAGCAGCACATTCTCGTTATCGAGGTCGCTGGCCTTGAGGGTTTTCTTCTTGGCCAGGGGGTGGTCGCAGGGCAGCAGGACCACAAAAGGTTCGTCGTACAGGGGTTGGGTGACCACTTCCGGTTCGTTGAAGGGGAGGGCAACTATGATGGCGTCGAGGCTGCCATTGCGCAGCCGTTCGCGCAGGGCGCCGGTAAAGTCCTCTTCAATATAGAGCGGCATATTAGGCGCGTCTTTGCGGATGGCGGTGACGCAGCGAGGGTAGAGGTAGGGGCCAACGGTGTGGATCGCCCCCAGCGAAATGGGGGAGCCCAGGGGGTCGCGGCCCTCGTCGGCCAATTCCCGAATGCGGTCGGCCTGGCTCAGCACCACTTGGGCCTGGCGTAAAATCTGCTCACCAATCGGGGTGGCTTTGACCTGGCCCCGGTTGCGCTCAAACAGGCACACTCCCAATTCGTCTTCCAGCTTTTTGATGGCCACGCTCAAGGTGGGCTGGCTGACAAAGCACTTTTCGGCCGCTTTGCCAAAGTGGCCGGTATCGCGCAGGGCGAGAATGTAGCGCAGTTCTGTCAGCGTCATGGTTGGGCCCGGGTCGAGTTGCAGCCGCTATAGTAACGCGAAGCGCGGGTCATCGGGCTTTAATCACCCACATGCAGCAGAATTTTGCCAATGTGCTCGCCGCCTTCCATGCGGTTGTGGGCTCGGCCCACCTGGTCGAAGGGGAACACGCTGTCGATCAGGGGGCGCACATCACCGCGCTCAATCAACGGCCAGACTTCCTCTTCCAGCTCCTTGGCGATGTTGGCCTTTTGGCTGGCGTTTTGGGCGCGCAGGGTGGAGGCGGTGAGGGTCAGGCGCTTCATCAGTACCGGAATAAAATTGATCTGAGATTTGAAGCCCTGCTGATAGGCGATGTTGACGATGCGGCCGTCGAGGGTGGCCAACTCCAGGTTCTTTTGAATGTAGTCGCCGCCGACCATGTCCAGAATCACGTCGATGCCCCGGCCGTTGGTGGCCTCTTTCAGAGCACTGACAAAATCCTCCTCGTTGTAATTGACTGCCTTGAGTGCGCCGAGGTCTTCGCAGGCGGCGCATTTTGCCGGGCTGCCTGCCGTGGCATACACCCGGGCACCCATGGCTTTGGCCAGGGGAATGGCGGCGCTGCCAATGCCGCTGCTACCGCCGTGAACCAGAAAATTTTCTCCGGCCTCAAGCTTGCCGCGCTGAAACACGTTGTGCCATACGGTGAACAAAACCTCGGGCAGGGCGGCGGCCTCTAGGGCGGTGACGCCATTGGGAATGGGCAGACACTGTTTGGCGGGCACAATGGCGTGGTCGGCATAGCCGCCGCCATTGCACAGGCCGCAAACCAGGTCGCCCTTCTTCCAGCGTTTGACGTCTTTGCCCAGGGCGATGATCTGGCCCGACACCTCCAGGCCCAAAATCGGGCTGGCGCCGGGGGGCGCGGGGTAGCGGCCCCGGCGCTGCATTACGTCGGGGCGGTTAATGCCGGCGCCGATGACGCGCACCAACACCTCGTCGGCCTTGGGGACGGGCATGGCCTCTTCGACAAGGCGCAGGCTTTGGTCAGCCTCATCAACCTGCACAATGCGGCGGCTCTTGGAATTTGTTGCCATGGTGCTTGCCCTCGGGACGGCGAAATTTGTAAGCTTCGAGTTTGTGCCCCGGTTTTCGGTTTCGTAATGCAACTGCCGCGTTTCGGAAGTCGGGGGCGTAGAGAATCTGCCAAAGTTTTCCTGAGTGTGCAACGACCGTTGTAGCACCGTCAAAAACTAAACTCAGAGTTGGGCTACCGGGTAAATGGCAACAAAAAGTCTGTTGATTGTAGGGTGTGGTGACATTGGCGCGGGCCTGGCCGGACATTTTCTGGGTGAAGGTTGGCGGGTGATGGGGCTACGCCGCCATGCTGAAAACCTGCCGGCGGGTGTTGAGCCGCTGCAGGCGGACATCAGTAGCGCGGAGTCGGTGGTGAAGCTCGGCAAGCTGCGGGCAGATTACGTGGTGATGACCCTCACCCCCCAGAATTACCGGCCCGAAGGCTATGAAGCCATCTTCGAACAGGGCCTGGACCACATTCTCAATGCCCTTGAGCCCCCCAAGTTGCTGCTGTTTGTAAGCAGTACCGGGGTTTACGATCAGCACGACCACTCCTGGATTAATGAAGATAGCCCGACGCTGCCCAATCGCTTTTCCGGCAAAAGCCTGCTGGCAGCAGAGCAGCGCATTGCGCAGACGGGCTGGCCGAGCAGCATTATTCGTTTTGGTGGTATTTACGGTCCGGGCCGGTTGCAGATGATCAACAAGGTGCTGGAGGGCGAGTGCGCGCCGCCGGAGCCGCTGCACTACACCAACCGAATTCACCGGGATGACTGCGTCGGCTTTATTGTGCATTTGCTGGCGCTGGCCAATGCCGGCCATCGCCTTGAGTCGTGTTATCTGGGGGTCGATGATGAGCCCGCCAGCATTCAGGATGTGCAACGCTGGCTGGCGGAGTTATTGCGGGTAACCTATCGGGCTGATGGTGAGGTGGTAAAACGCACTGGCAGCAAGCGCTGCAGTAACCGCCGTCTGCGCGACAGCGGTTATGAACTAAAGTATCCGACTTATCGAGAGGGCTTTCTCAGCGTCATTAGCGATCGGCGGGAACACTGAGCGCCAGGGCGACGCTTGGCGCTTGCCCTTGGTTGCGGGCCTTACAGGCTGAGAATCACTTCCACTTCGATCATGGCGCCCCGGGGCAGTGCGGCAACTTGTACGCAGGCGCGGGCCGGGAAGGGCTGCTTGAATACGCCGGCCATCACTTCATTCACCTGGGCAAAGTCGCCCAGATCGGTCAGCGAAATATTCACCTTCACCGCGTCATCCAGGCTGCCGCCCGCTGCGGCCGCCACCGCAGACAGGTTGGCAAAGACCTGTTTGGCCTGCTCAACCACACCGCCTTCAATCATTTCCATGGTTTCGGGAATCAGCGGAATTTGCCCTGACAGGTAAACCGTGTTGCCCACTTTCACTGCCTGGGAGTAGGGGCCAATGGCGGCGGGGGCTTTGTCAGTGCTGATGATTTCTTTGTTGCTCACGGGATGAATCCTTTTGCTGGTGAGTGTTAGGCCTAAGTAAAAGTGCTTTGCCGGGGGAGACGCTGGACGGGAGGCTGACGCTCGGGAGACGCAAAAGTGGTCACGGCTTCGCCGCGTTTTGTTGGCATCTCCCGTCTAGCGTTTGCCGTCTCCCGTACTAATGCTTCTCCCGCTCTACCTTAATCACCGCCGGAATATTGCGAATCCGGCGCATAATGTTGGCGAGATGGATGCGGGAATGCACGCCGATAATCAGGTGGATGGTGCTGATTTTGGGGTTTTCGTCTTCAACGCTGATCTTTTCGATGCTGCCGTCGGCGCCGTTTACCCGGGTGGCTAACACAGCAATAATGCCGCGCTGTTTGCTCAGCTCAACTTTGAGTTCGACCGAGAAGTCCCGCTCGATGCTGTCGGACCAGGTGAGGGGTACCACTCGCTCGGGCTGGCTACTCAGGGCAATGCTGTTGTGGCAGTTTTCGCAGTGCACCACCACGCCTTTTTCTGAGCTGACGATGCCGACAATGTGGTCGCCGGGAATGGGGTAACAGCAGCGGGCGAAGTTAACCAGGAAGCCCTCGGTGCCGTGAATGACCATGGCTTCGCGCATCAGGGCCGGGGGTACATCTTCGCGGCCAGTGTCGCGGATTTCATCGCGCAGGTTTACCAGTTGCTTGGCGGTGAGGTAGGCCACCCGGTTGCCCATGCCGATCTGCTCAAAAATACTGTCGATGTTGCGGGCATGGGTGGAGTGCACCAGTTTCAGCAATTGCTCGTCGTCGAACTCGGCCAGGTTTTCTGACAGGCTCGCCAATGCGCGGTCGAGCATACGCTTGCCAAGGTTTACTGCCTCGTTGCGGCGCTGGTGCTTGAGGAAGTGGCGAATGCCGGAGCGGGCCTTGGCGGTGACCACAAAGTGCAGCCAGGCCGGGTTGGGCTGGGCGCCGGGGGTGGTGACCACTTCAACAGTCTGGCCGCTTTGCAGGGGTTCAGACAACGGTGCCAGGCGGCGGTTAATGCGGCAGGCCACACAGCTGTTGCCGATGTCGCTGTGCACGGCGTAGGCAAAGTCGACGGCGGTGGCTCCGGCGGGCAATTCCATAATGTCGCCCCGGGGGGTGAACACGTAGACCTCGTCCGGGAACAGATCGATTTTGACGTTCTCGATAAATTCGAGGGAGTCGCCAGCGCGTTGCTGCATTTCCAGCAGGCCCTGTACCCACTGCCGGGCCCGGGCGTGGCTGGAGTTGCGTTTGGGTTCGGTTTCGTTGGCCTTGTATAGCCAGTGGGCGGCGATGCCGTTATTGGCCATCTCTTCCATTTCGTGGGTACGAATCTGGATTTCGATGGGCACCCCCTGCATACCGAATAGAACGGTGTGCAGCGATTGATAACCGTTGGCCTTGGGGATGGCGATGTAGTCTTTGAATTGGCCCGGCACCGGTTTGTACAGGCCGTGGACGCAACCCAAAACCCGGTAACAGCTGTCTACGGAGTCGACCACAATACGGAAGGCATAGAGGTCCATGATTTCGCGCAGGGACTTACGCTTGTTGCGCATCTTGCTGTAGATGCTGAACAGGTGCTTTTCCCGTCCTAATACCTGGGCACTGTGGCCCTCTTCGGTCAGGCAGTTTTCGATGGTCTCGCGGATCGACTCCATCACCCGCTTGCGGTCGCCGTAACGGGCTTCGATGGCTTTGCGGATGCGCCGGGCACGCATCGGGTGCATCGCCTGAAAGCCCAGGTCTTCAAACTCTACCCGCACTTTGTGCATGCCCAGGCGCTGGGCAATGGGGGCGTAAATCTCGAGGGTTTCCCGGGCGATGCGGCGGCGCTTGTCGGCGCGGAGCACGCCGAGGGTGCGCATGTTGTGCAGCCGGTCGGCCAGCTTGACCAAAATCACGCGGATATCCTTGGCCATGGCCAGGGCCATTTTCTGGAAGTTTTCCGCCTGCTGCTCGGCCTTGGACTGGAACTCGATCCGGGTCAGTTTGGATACGCCATCCACCAGCTCGGCCACGGTTTCGCCAAACTGATTGCTCAGGGCCTGCTTGGTCACGGCGGTGTCTTCGATGACGTCGTGGAGCAGTGCGGCCATCAGGCTCTGGGCATCCATGTGCATTTCGGCAAGGATGCTGGCTACCGCCAGGGGGTGGGTGACGTAGGGCTCGCCACTGCGCCGACTCTGACCCTCGTGGGCCTGTTCGGCGTAGTAATAGGCGCGTTTGATCTGTTGGACCTGCTCGGCAGGCAGGTACTCGGAAAGGGTATGGGCTAGGGCGTCAACGGTCTGCGCTGGCGCGGGTCTGCTTCTGGCAGGATTGAAAATACTGTATTGATGCATCCGCACCCCAGCCGTTCACGGTTATAGCGCCGCGTTGCCCAACTCAGCTTCCAGGTCCAGCTCGGGCTCTTCCTGCTGCTGGTCAGCGGCCATGATTTCTTCGCGGGTGATTTTGCCGTCGGCAATTTCGCGCAGGGCCAGTACGGTGGGCTTGTCACTTTCTTCCTGAACGCGGGGTTCTTTGCCGCCAGTGGCAAGGGCGCGGGCGCGCTTGCTGGCAACCATCACGAGTTCAAAGCGGTTATCCACTGCCGACAGACAGTCTTCAACGGTAATACGGGCCATGAGTTTTTCCTGAAATGCATTTACTACGGCGCCGAAACTGCGCCGACAAGGTTGACAAGTTTAACAAAGCCGCTGCCCTTATGACAGTAGCGCTGTGAGTAATGCCTGATGTCGTGCTTGCTGGGGGGCTAATTGCAGGCGGTGACTGCGGACAATGGCGCAGAGGTCAGCCAAGGCCACTTCGAAGTCATCATTGATCACGATGTAATCGCCCTCACTGTAGTGGGACATTTCCTCAACGGCGGCCTGCATGCGCCGCTCGATAACACTGCTGTCATCCTGGCCGCGACCCGTCAGCCGCTCGAGCAGCGCCTCGCGAGAGGGGGGCAGAATAAAGATCGATACCGTCTGCGGCATCAGTTTGCGAACCTGCTGGGCGCCCTGCCAGTCGATTTCCAGAATGACGTCTTCGCCTTTAGCGAGTTGGGCTTCAACCCAGGCCTGGGAGGTGCCGTAGTAGTTGTCGAATACCTTGGCGTGCTCTAAAAACGCGGCCGCGTCGAGCATCTCGCTGAACTGCTGGTGGGATACAAAGTGGTAGTTCACACCGTCTTGCTCACCGGGTCGCATGGTGCGGGTGGTGTGGGAGATAGAGACGCCGAGATGGTCGACGCTGCTGAGCAGCTTGGCCACCAGGCTGGTTTTACCGGCGCCGGAGGGGGCGGAAATAGTATAAAGGGTGCCGTGTTGACTCATGCTCGATCCCGAATAACTGCCACTGTGCTGACCGGGCTCGGCAATGAACCGCTGGGGCGAAGGTGGCGGACTTGGTTTCAGGGGCGCGGTTTATGTCGGTTGTTCGCCCCGGCTGGGCCATTCAGTGTACAAGAAAATTTCCCGGCAAACCCCACTCCAAACCGGAAAGCACTGCTTAAAATAATGTCCGCAGCCACAGGCGCAGGGCCGGGCCGCGATTGACCAGCATGGCGAGGAAGATCAGCCCGCAGCCGGTGATCTGCAGGGTGCTCATCCGCTCGCCCAGCCATAACGCTGCCAGTAAGGCGGTCCACACCGGTTCCAGCGTCATGATAATGGCGCTGTGACTGGGGGGTGCCATGCCCTGGGCATGGGTTTGAACCCAGAAACGCACACAGGTAGCAAACACCAGGCTGGCGGCAAACCAGCCCCAGATATCGGCTGGCTGCGTAAAACTCCACTGCTCAAAACCCAGTGCGCCGATACCGGTAATGGCGCCGGTAATCAGCAGCTGTATGGCGGTGAGGGGGAGCGCTGGAATCCGCGCCGCGGCGTGGCTGTTCAAAATAAACATCAATGCCAGAAACAGTGCCGCCATCAGAAAGCACAGTTCGGCCATGCCAAGGCTGAAATGGCTGTCGAGGGACAGGCAGGCCAGGCCTGCGACGGCCACCGGAATCGCCAGATACACCGAGGGCGAGGCCCGCTCGCCAAACAGCAGCGTCAGCAGCGGGACCGACACCAGGCCGAGGCAGGTCAGGAAGGCCCCGACCCCGACGTGCTCAGTGGTTTTCAAACCGATAACCCAGAACACCATGGCAATGCCAAACAGACCGCCCACCACGGCGGCATTGCGCCAGTCTTTGCTGGACAGCCTCGCCAGCTGCCGGCGACCCCAGAACGCCAGAATGAGGCCGGCCAGGGAAAAGCGCAGTGCCATAAAGGACAGAGGCGCAAAACCACTCAGGGCTTCTCTGGAGAATATCCAACCTGCTGCCGCAGTCAGGCTGGCGAGCAGCAACAGCGCGTCGGCTTTGAGGTGATTGTGGGGGGCTTGTGAAGATGCGGTTGTCACGGGTGGTTCCTGGTGGCGCCGGGGCGGCGAGCAATTGCCGCGTGTGGGGGCGCAGGTTACCACATTGATTTGCGCCAGAACTGCGATTTCTGACCGGTTTGCTTAGCGGATTGTCGCGACGTGGAAATTCACTGTTGGTAACTTATTTGTTTGGGCTGCAAGGCTGCTTTGTTCTGGCTTCGGGGCCTCGCTGTCATGACCGCAGAAGCGGGTATCCCTTGATGTGTCCTGACGGGTGGCTCGGTGTGCCCACCTGCGCGCACTGCTGTCCGGTATAGATTGAGCCGCGGCTTTAAATCGTGAGCGGAAACAGAATATGCCGGGGCGAGACTTGACTTGCGAGAGCCTGAAAGATGGTCATACCCGCGTTCGCGAGCATGACGATATAAAAATTATTCCGGACAGTAGTGGGCTTTCGCGAGCAAGGCGAGGCCTGGTTTTGCTGATTAAAAGGTGAGAAGAGATGCTCGCCAGTTCTGAACCGGCGTTACTCCAGATTCTGAATCTGTTCCCGCATTTGCTCGATCAGCACCTTTAACTCCACTGCGGCCTGGGTGCTGTCGACCACGACAGCCTTGGAGGACAGGGTATTGGCCTCCCGGTTGAGTTCTTGCATTAAGAAGTCCAGCCGGCGCCCCACCGCGCCGCCCTTGCGGATCACCCGGCGCACTTCGGCAACGTGGGTGTCGAGGCGATCCAGTTCTTCATCCACATCGGCCTTTTGCGCCAGTAGGGCAATTTCCTGCTCTAGCCGCTCCGGGTCCAGCTCGACCTGCAGCTCAGCCAAACGTTGCTGCAGCTTGGTCTTTTGCAGGTTGACGATATCCGGCATTTTGCCGCGCACTTCGGTGACGATGGCCTCGATGCTGTCGAGGCGCTGATTTACCAGTTCGCCCAGGGCCTTGCCCTCGCGCTCGCGGTTTTCGACGTGGCTGGTCAGGGCCTGTTCAAAACTGGCGGCGAGCTCCTTCTGGATAGCATCGCCATCGATCTCAGCGCTCTCCATCACCCCGGGCCAGCGCATTAACTCCAGCACGTTGATGGGGGCGGCGTGGGCGATGTCGGAGCGCAAACTGTTAGCGGCCTGCAAAATCTGGTTGACCAGCTGGTTGTTGAGTTTGAGGTCTCGGCTTTGCTCCTGCATTTGAACGCGCAGGCTGCATTCGAGCTTGCCGCGTTGCAGCTGCTTGCGCAGGCTGTCGCGCAACACCGGTTCCAGCTGGCGCCAGGCTTCGGGAAGTTTGAAGCTCAGTTCGAGGTAGCGGTGATTCACGGAGCGCAGCTCCCAGGTGGCACTGCCCCAGGAAAATTCGCTGCGCAGGTGGGCGAACGCGGTCATGCTGGATACGGTCACGGAAATACCTCAATACCTCTTGCTCGGACCGGCAGTCTATCAGTTTTTGCCCTGGGCTATCTGCTGTTTGGCTGGGGGTTGTGCAGTGCTTCCTTTATACTCTGCGCCTCAGTGAATTCAGCGAGGTGAACAATGCAGCGTCCCAGTCAGCGTCTTTTTGATGAGAAACGAACCCTGCGCATCCAGCGCGGTTTTACTTGCCATGCGGAGGGGTCGGTGCTGATTGAAACGGGCAATACCAAGGTGATTTGCACCGCCTCGGTCGACCAGGAAGTACCGCGCTTTCTGCGGGGTAAGGGGCAGGGCTGGATCACCGCGGAGTATGGCATGCTGCCTCGCTCCACGGGCAGCCGCATGATGCGCGAAGCGGCCAAAGGCAAGCAGAGCGGTCGCACTCAGGAAATTCAGCGGCTCATCGGTCGCTCCCTGCGGGCGGCGGTGGATCTGAAAGCCCTCGGTGAGGTGACCATCACCCTGGACTGCGATGTGATTCAGGCCGATGGTGGTACCCGCACCGCGTCTATCACCGGCGCCTATGTGGCTCTGGCTGATGCCATTGCCAGCTTGCAGGCCCGGGGTGTGATCAGCGGCCAGCCGCTGCAGAAAATGGTGGCCGCCGTTTCTGTCGGTGTGTTTAAGGGGCAGCCGGTGCTGGACCTGGATTACCTAGAGGACTCCGCCGCGGAAACCGATATGAATGTGGTGATGGACGATCAGGGCGGCATCATCGAGGTGCAGGGCACCGCCGAGGGCATGACTTTCAGTCGGCAAGAGATGGATGCCATGATGGATCTGGCCGAGAAGGGTATTGGCGAATTGATTGCTGCCCAGCGCCAGGCTTTGGCAGAAAGCTAGCCGTCCATGCGGTAAACAGGGTCACACTCAGAGCGTGTGGGTGAGTGCGGGCCGGTTGGGAAATAAAAAATGGGAGGCCTTGGCCTCCCATTTTTGTTTGTGCAGTGTGATCAATTGGGGTGATTACCAGGTCTCGTCTTCCGGCATTTCATAGTCGTAGTCCATGATCACCGGCGCGTGCTGACCAAATTGCTGCACTTTATAGATGGCGCCAAACTCAACCCGGGGCTTCATTCGCTCGGAGACCACCTGATAATCCACCCGCCAGCCGTTTTCGCCGGGGGTGCCGTCGGGCCACCAGCTGAACTCGTCTGCATCCGTTGTTACCAGGCGGAAAGCGTCGGAGTAGCTTTGCTCCCGGAACAGGCGATCCATCCACTGCTGTTCTTCGGGCAGGTTGCCGGATACACCGTGGTTTTCCTTCACGTTCTGCACGTCAATGCTGCGGTGGGCGATATTCCAGTTGCCGCAAATAATGAAGTCCCGACGCTTATTGCGCACTTTGGTCAGATGGTTCATGTACTGCTCAAAGAACTGATTTTTGCGCGCCTGGGCATTGGCATCCAGGTTGTAGGCGGACGGGGCCAGCAGGCTGCCAATACTGATGTCGTCGAAATCGGCCTGGATGTAACGGCCTTCCATGTCAAAGTCGAGAAAGCCCAGGCCGGTCATGATGGCCTTGGGCAGCTTGCGGGTATAGATCGCCACGCCGTTGCTTTTGCCGTCGGCGGCGTCGAAGAAATAGGGGTTGTACTCTCTGGGGAAGTAAACATCGTCCCGGAGCTTGTACTCGGCAATGCCCAGATTCTGCAGGCAAATGATGTCGGCGTCCTGCTCGGTCACCCAATCAAAAAAGCCTTTTTTTGCGGCATCGACAATGCTGTCAGCGCAAAAGCTGATAATTCTCATCTGAATCCTGTTTTACCTGTATCGGGCGCCTTTTTGTGGTGGCGCCTGGAAGTGCTTATAGGTCTTAATTTGATTTATTGCAGCGCGGTGAGATGCCCGGTAAATAAATCGTAAGCTGGTTTACTGCTTTAGACTACCTTTAAAAATTAGATACAACAATCAAATGGGAATTCTACCGTTAATCCGGCCAAAAGAGGAACGTGATATTGATATTTGGCGCCATTTCTATGGGGTTTGCGTAGGATAGGGTGAGGTTTTAGGTGGTTGGGCGTAAAATACGCCGGTTGTTAAGTTGGCTACCCGGAATCCTTATGAGTATTGCGCCCTACCAGTCTGCCTTTATCGAACAGGCGATAAAGAGCGAAGCCCTCGGCTTCGGTGAGTTCACCCTAAAGTCTGGCCGTCTGAGTCCCTACTTTTTTAATGCGGGGCGGTTTTGCAGTGGCGCCGCCCTCGCGGCGTTGGGGCAGTGTTATGCCGACGCGATTGTTGCGGCGGGTATTGAGTTCGATCTGCTGTTCGGGCCGGCCTACAAGGGGATTAGCCTGGCAGCGGTGACCGCCTATGCCCTGGCCGATCGTCATGGGCGTGATGTGCCCTACGCCTATAACCGCAAGGAAAAGAAAGACCACGGCGAAGGCGGGACACTGGTTGGTGCGCCGCTGCAGGGGCGGGTGTTGATTATCGATGATGTGATCACCGCGGGGACGGCGATCCGCGAGGCCATTGGCATGATCACCGGCGAGGGCGCTGAGGTGGCGGGTGTGGCCATCGGACTGGATCGTCAGGAGCGCGGCCAGGGTGAGCGTTCGGCAATTCAGGAATTAGAGCAGGACGAAAAACTTCGAGTCGTCAGTATTGTCAAACTGGCTGACATTGTTGAGTATCTGGAACGCCAGTCTAACGATGAAAATCTGGTGGAGAGAATTCGGGCCTATCGCAGCCAGTACGGCGTGGCGTAAACCCAGGCGGTTTTTCTTTCTCCTACATGCTTCATGGCGCCTGGCCCCGGCTGGGCGCGGAGGGAAATATGCTGAAATCGATCACCACGCTGGTGCTGCTGGCCGGGCTTTCGCTGGCTGCCGTGGCGCAGAATATTTACTACCGCTATCCCGGCCCGGGTGGCTCGGTGGTGATTGATGACCGGATTCCCCCCGATGCGGTGCCCCGGGGTTACGATGTCATTCGCGAGGACGGCAGTATTGTCAAAACCGTTCCTCCGCAGCTCACCGAGGCTGAGCGCAAGTCCCATGCACAGGAAATGGCGATTGCCAAGGCTCGGGCTGAGGCTGAGCAAAAGATGCGCGAGTGGGATGAATCACTGTTGCTGCGCTACAGCGATGTGGAAGACATTGAAGTTGCCAAGCAGCGTGCCCTGAACGATATCAAGGTGCGTATCAGTATTCTGAAAAGCAACCTGCGCGTGATTAAAGAGCAAATCCTGACTAATCAGGCCGAGGCGGCTGAGCTTGAGCGTCAGGGTGTGGCCGTGTCGGAGAATATGGCCAAGACCCAGGAGTTGTTGCGCCGGGAGTTGGCGGCAACCGAAGAGCAGATCATCACCCGCACCGCCCAGCTCGATTCGGTTGAGAGCGAGTATGAGCGAGACAAGGCGCGCTTTTCTATTTTGCAGGAGCGGGTTGAAAAACGTCGCTCCCTCGCCTCGCCCAAGTCCAGCAGGGCTCACTGAGCCGGTCGATTAACGAAACACCAGCTGTTGCAGCAGCGGCCATTGCTCGTCCCAGCCACTGGTGGGGAGCTTGCGAAAGTCGCTGCGTACAAACTGGCTGATTTTGCCTTCTGCCGATGCAATCAGCAGGTTGGCAGTGGCGCCGGCGGTGGCCTGGGTGCGCAAGCCCTCGCGCAGTTCCGCCTCGCGGAGTATCTGTTTGATCTGGGTTTCCAGGCGCTCGTAGAACTGCACCACCCGATCCCGCAAACGGGCATTTTCCCCCGCCAGGGCATCGCCATTGAATATCCGGGTGATGCCAGGATTCTTTTCAGTGAAGCCCAGCAGTAACTGCAGAATATTGCTGATCTTTTGCAGCGCGCCAGCCTCTTCTTTGGCGATGAGGCTGACCCGGGTAAACACGGCGTCTTCCACAAAGCCAATCAGCCCCTCGAACATTTTTGCCTTGCTGGGAAAGTGTCGATACAGGGCAGCTTCGGACACGCCCACCTCGGCGGCCAGCTTGGCCGTGGTGATGCGGGCGCCGGGCTGGGTTTCCAGCATGGTGGCCAGGGCCTGAAGAATGTCCTCTTTGCGCGAGCTCTTGGCGGCCATTACTTACCCGGCGCGCTTGTTGGTGATCAGGGTGCCGACACCTGTGTCGGTAAAAATCTCCAGCAGCACTGCGTGGGGCACCCGGCCGTCGATGATGTGCGCGCTCTGCACACCGGAATTGACCGCGTCCAGGGCACAGCGAATCTTGGGGAGCATGCCGCCGTAGATGGTGCCGTCGGCAATCAGTTCATCCACTTGCTCGGTGCGCAGGCCGGTCAGCACTGTGCCCTCTTTGTCTTTCAAACCTTCGATATTGGTCAGCAGCATCAGTTTTTCCGCCTGCAGGACCTCGGCGACTTTGCCTGCCACCAGATCGGCATTGATATTGTAGGAGGCGCCATCCGGGCCCACCCCAATGGGCGCGATGACGGGAATGAAGTCGCTGTTGACCAGCATGTCCAGGACATCGGTGGAGATGGCGGCCACTTCGCCAACGTGGCCGATATCGATAATTTCCGGCGCGGCGGTTTCGGGGGTCTTTTGAGTAATTTTCAGTTTTCTGGCCCGGATCAGCTGGCCGTCTTTCCCGGTTAGGCCGATCGCCTTGCCGCCATTGGCGTTGAGCAGAGAGACGATTTCTTTATTGACGGTGCCGCCCAGTACCATCTCAACCACGTCCATGGTTGCGCTGTCAGTAACGCGCATGCCATCGACAAAATGGGATTCAATCTGCAGGCGTTTGAGCAGATCGCCGATTTGGGGGCCGCCGCCGTGGACCACGATGGGGTTCATGCCCACCAGTTTCATGAGCACGATATCTCGGGCGAAATGGGCCTTGAGCTCGTCGTCGATCATCGCGTTGCCACCGAATTTGACGACGATGGTGCGGTTGGTAAATCGCTGAATGTAGGGGAGGGCCTCGGTAAGGACCTGGGCGACATTTCCCGCTTCGCTGCGGCTCAGTGACATGGCTATCTCGCTTGTTCTGGTTGGTGTAGGGTCGGGCGGCGAATTCGCGGGCCGCGTGATTGCGCCGGTCCCGCTAAAAGCCGCTATTAAAGACCATCTGCCAGCGTGGGATCAATCTCTGCCAGCACGCCGCGAAACCGGTTGCGAATGCCCTGCAGGGCGGTTTCGCTGTCTGCTTCAAAGCGCAAGCTGATTGCCGGCCCGGTGTTGGAGGCTCGGATCAAGCCCCAACCGCTGCGAAAGTCGGCTCGCACGCCATCGATGTCAGTAATGCTGGCGTCGCTAAAGTCCTGGCGGGCCTTAAATGCCTCAATTAGCTCGAACTTTTTCTCGTCTGCTACCGGCAGCAGAATTTCGCCGGTGGCAAACAGGCTGCCCAGGTTCTCCAGCGCGGCGTCCAGGGTGGTGCCGCCCAGGGACAGGGCTTCGAGCAGCCGCGCGGCGGTGTACATGCCGTCATCAAAACCATACCAGCGTTCGTTGAAGAAAATATGGCCGGAGAATTCGCCACCCAGCGGTGCGCCGGTCTCCAGCATTTTTTGCTTCATAAAGGCGTGGCCGCTCTTCCACATCAGTGGTCGGCCGCCCAGCTCAAGGATGTTTCGGTGCAGCAGGCGAGAGCATTTGATGTCGAAGATAATCTGGCTGCCGGGGTTGCGATTGACCACGTCTTCGGCGAGCACCATCAGTAGCTGGTCGGCAGCCGGGCAGCGTCCCCCGGCGCTGACCACGGCCAGTCGGTCGCCGTCGCCATCAAAGGCCAGGCCGATGTCGGCCTTGTGCTTGGCGACAGCGGCCTGCAATGCACTCAGGTTGGCGGGGATGGTGGGGTCCGGCGGGTGGTTGGGGAAGT
Source organism: Spongiibacter taiwanensis (assembly GCF_023702635.1). Lineage (NCBI taxonomy): Bacteria > Pseudomonadati > Pseudomonadota > Gammaproteobacteria > Cellvibrionales > Spongiibacteraceae > Spongiibacter > Spongiibacter taiwanensis. Next base: position 1,912,697 of record NZ_CP098455.1, on the reverse strand, counting down.
TGCCATCGACTTCGCAAAAAAGCGGAATGACTTCGCAGCCCAGCTCCTCGAACAGTTCCGGCGCGGTATCCGAGGTGGCGCCGTTGCCAGCATCAATCACCACCTTGAGTGGGTGGGCCAGCACCACGTCCCGGGCGATACGGTTGATGTAGCGTTGTTGAATGGTGTCCTGACTGAGGCTGCCCTCGCCCTGGCTGAACTCCTCGTCTTCAATCCGCCGACGCAGGGCCTGAATGTCGTCCTCGGCCAGGGTGTTGTACTGCAGGTAAATTTTCATGCCGTTGTGATCGCCGGGGTTGTGGCTGCCGGTGATCATCACACCGTTGCCAATATTCAACTCCCTGCAGGCAAATTGCAGCATGGGGGTGGCGATCAAACCCAGATCAATCACGTTGATACCGGTGCTTTGCAGGCCAGTGAGCAAGGAACGGCGAATACGCGGGCTGCTCAAGCGACCATCGCGACCCAGTAGAATTTTGCTCTCGCCCCTGGCCAATGCCTCGCTGCCGATGGCGCGCCCGATCAGCTCGCAGCTGCGGTCATTGAGGTCTCGCTCGGCCCTGCCGCGGATGTCGTAGGCCCGGAACGCGCTCAGTGCCAGGCCGGTGGCCTGTCCTTCATCCAGTTCCGGTAGGGGCGGCGGCTCGTTGGTACTGGGAGTGGGCGCTTTTGTCGGGCTGGGCGCTGCCGGTAGGGGCTGAGGCTCCACTGCTGCCGGGGCCTTGGTTTTGATGGTCTTTTTGGCGGGGGGTGCCGATTGCGGAATGCTTCGGCTGCGGATCAGAAACACCGCATGGCTGGCACTGATCAGCGCGACACAGAGCAGGCACACCAGCCATAGCAGGGTGGTGTCGGTCTCGAGGGAGCGGATCAGCGCCTGCTGGGGAAACACTTCCACGGTCCAGCCCGGGACGGGCAGCGGCCGGCTTTCCATGTACTGCTTGAATTCAGTGTTGTTGGCGGCGATGACCACCTCGCGGCGCTTTTTGTACGTCTGCACCAGCTGGTGGTTAAAGGCCTCGCCGGCCAGGCCGGTGAGCAGGCTCCTGAAATAGCTGGCGGGGAAGGAGACAAATACTGCGAGCTGGGGAGACACCTGTTGAGAAAAACTGATCAGCCAGGTGTCTTGGGCATTGTATGCCTCAACGGCCACGTCCTTGCTGGTGAGGGTTTTGCTCAGCAGGTCAATTTCAATGTGGTTGCGCAGCCGGTTTGTTTGGCTTTTCTCGTCGGCGATGCCCTGGGGGCCAATGTGGATTAATTGTGCGCTCACCGCCTCGGGAAACGCGCTGCGCAGGCTTTCTTCGTAAATTTTGAGGGTGTCCCTGTTGGGGCTGGAGGCGGCCAACTGGGTCAGGCCGCTGTGTTCGGCCTGGCTGGCTACCCTGGCGCGCATACGCTGGATCAAGTTGCGAATGACCACGGCCTGATGGTCGGCATTGGACCCCGTGACGGCGGTGATGCGTTGGGTCATCGCTCTGGGCTGTTCGACCTGGGTGACCCAGTAGAACGCGCCTAGTATTGCACTAATGCTGAAGATGGCGGAAATGAGGATGTCGCGCTGGTTTCCAGAGACGCCTCGCTTTTTGGTGCCAGCATCGCCTTCATTTTTCTTTTTTCTCATGCTGTCGCGGTGATCCCTTTGGCTGCTGTTGCCGATAATTGAATCAGGAAGAGGGTTGCGCCGCCGCTCTGGCGTGCGGGTAATGCTGGGCCACTAGCGCCATTAGCTGACGGGCAAGTTGGGACTTGGCCATTTCCGCAAACGCCTGACGTCCTTCTGGCCAGAATACCACCACCTGGTTTTGGTCAGCATTGAATCCAATACGATTATCTGACACGTCATTGGCAATGATCATATCCAGGCCTTTGCGGGTCATTTTGTCTCGGGCGTAGTGCTCCAGGTCGCGGGTTTCCGCCGCAAAGCCCACCGTAAACGGCCGCCGGGGGTGGCTGGCCACCGTGCTGACGATATCCGGATTGCGCACCAGCGCAATTTGCATCTGCTCGGCAGCCTTTTTGATTTTGTGTTCTGCTACCGCCACTGGCCGGTAATCGGCGACCGCCGCGCAGGCGATAAACACGTCGCACTTGCCCAGGGTATTTAGTGAGGCGGCGAGCATATCCTCGGCGCTGATGACATCGACCCGGGATACCCGGGCAGGGCAGGGCAGATTGGTTGGGCCGCTGATCAGGGTCACGCGGGCCCCTGCGTCGGCAGCGGCCTGGGCCAGTGCGTAACCCATTTTGCCGGAGCTGTGGTTGCTGATGTAGCGCACGGGGTCGATGGCCTCCCGGGTGGGGCCGGCGGTGATGACCACGGACACGCCGTCCAGGTCTCGACTCTGAAACAGGTCGGCCGCCCTGCGGGCGATGTCCTCGGCTTCCAGCATGCGACCGGGGCCCACATCGCCGCAGGCCTGTTCTCCCGCGGCGGGACCGAACAGGTGCGCCTGGCGGGATTTGAGCACGGCAATATTGGCCTGGGTCGCGGAGTCGCGCCACATGGCCTGGTTCATGGCAGGCGCCAGGGCAATAGGCGCGTCGCTGGCCAGGCACAGTGTGGTGAGCAGGTCATCGCCCCGGCCACTGGCCAGGCGGGCGATAAAATTGGCACTGGCGGGAGCGACCAGAATCAAGTCGGCCCAGCGGGCCAGCTCAATATGGCCCATGCCCGCTTCGGCTTCCGGGTCGAGCAGGGTGGTGTGCACCGGATTGCCGGACAAGGCCTGCAATGTCAGCGGCGTAATAAACTCCTGCGCGGCCTGGGTCATCACGACTCTGACGTCGGCGCCCGCGTCTTTGAGGCGGCGAATAAGTTCGGCGCTTTTATAGGCGGCGATGCCGCCGGTCACGCCAAGGAGGATTTGTCGGTTGCTCAGTTGCTTCATGCTTGTGCCAGCCGCTGGTTTGGCGGCTATTATGACAGCTATGGGGCGCGGGCAAAATGCAGCATGGTGGCCGCGCCCAGGAAAATGTCGGGTGTCCAGGGAGGGACTATGGCAATTCGCGATTGGCCGGAATCTGAGCGGCCCCGAGAGAAGCTGTTGCAACGCGGCCCGGCGGCGCTGTCGGATGCCGAGCTTCTCGCCATTTTTTTGCGTACTGGGCTGCCGGGGCGTTCAGCTGTGGACCTGGCGCGGGATTTACTCAATCAGTTTGGTAGTTTAACGGCGCTGCTGGGCGCCAGTCGCGGGGCCTTTTGCGACGGTCCCGGACTGGGGCTGGCCAAATATGCCCAGCTGCAGGCGGTACTGGAAATGGCCCGGCGTTACCTTGCCGAGGAAATCGGGCGGGATGTGGTGCTGAGCTCGGCGGCGGCGACGCGGCAGTTTTTGCAGGCCCAGCTGCGAGGGGAATCCCGGGAGGTCTTTGCAGCGATCTTTCTCGACAGTCAGCACCAGCTCATTACCTATGAGCCGCTGTTTTTTGGCACCTTGGATGCGGCCGCGGTCTACCCGCGTGAGGTGGTAAGCCGGGCGCTGGCGCTTAACGCTGCGGCACTGATCATTGCCCACAACCACCCCTCGGGGGTGGCCGAGCCCAGTGATGCAGATCGGCGAATTACCGCCCGCATTCGCGATGCTCTGGCGCTGTTGGATATCCGTTTGCTGGATCACTGTATTGTGGCAGGCCGGGAAGTGGTATCGCTGGCTGAGCGCGGCCTGCTTTAGTGGCGCCAGATTTCTCGTGTTTCTGGTTGGCAATCTGGTTAATGATGGCGGCGGGTTTGGCTGTTTTTTTGCCGCCAGGCATTGCTTGGGGGCGGGGCTTCTGGTATAAAGTCGCGCTCCATTTGGGCCGTATCCCCACGCGGTGGTCGACTGCCACTGTTTTCGGTAGCTGTGCGGCGGGCCTGTAAAGAATTCGAAATGTTTGCGCCCTTCCTTAGTAGAAGGGTTGAAGAGGCGAGAGTAGCATGTCCAGAGTATGCCAAGTTACTGGCAAGCAGCCGGTAACCGGAAACAACGTATCCCACGCAAAGAACCGTACCCGTCGTCGGTTCCTGCCTAACCTGCACAGCCACCGTTTCTGGGTAGAAGCTGAAAAACGCTTTGTGACCCTGCGGGTGTCCAGCAAAGGCATGCGTATCATCGACAAAAAAGGTATCGACGCGGTGTTGGCTGATCTGCGCGCCCGCGGCGAAAAATATTAAGGAGAACGGTCATGGCAAAGAAAGGCGCTAGTGAAAAGATTCGTCTGGTATCCACTGCCGGTACCGGTCACTTCTACACCACTACCAAAAACAAGCGTAACACTCCGGACAAGTTTGAAATGTCCAAGTACGACCCCGTGGTACGCAAGCACGTCCCCTACAAGGAAGCCAAGATCAAGTAATTGATCGCGCACGCCGAGTAGTGAAAAAGCCGCGCATGTCGCGGCTTTTTTGTGTCTGAAATATGGGCGCTGGGGTTGGAGCGGGCCCGGTTGAGGCCTTGCGCGGCGGCTGTTAAAAAGCCGCGGAATAGCTCAGCGCCAGGCTGATATGGCGGGCCTTTTCCCAGTCGAGGCTGTCGCCGCCCAGGGTCAGGCTGAATTGCCCTCCAGAGAGCGAAAAGAAAAGCCCTTTGCTGCGAAAGTCGTAGCTGAGCTTGCCCGTCAGGCCGCCCCGGGTCTCCTGAATGCTGAGCCTGGAAAAGACATGGCGATCTATGCTGAAGACCTCGGCGCCGATACCCAGCTTGCCGGGTGCTGGCGTGTACAGGGTCGACAGCGTGTAGCGGGCGGGAAGGCGCTGGCTGTCATCGCGGTAACCCTCGATCCCGGAAACGGTGGGGCGGGAGTCAATGGTGCCGTTCTCATCAAAGGACACCGTCGCAGTATCGGCATCGGCGGTGGTAAAGGTCTGGTCCTTAAAGCGAATCCAGCTCAGGGCGTCTCTACCTTGAAGAGTGACGCTGAGGGCGTCGGAAAGCTGCCAGTAGAGATCAACGTCGAGGCCAAGACCCTGGCCGTAGTTGTCCTCCTCGGGGCGATCGAGCAAGGTATCCCGGCTGTAGCTGTAGTCCAGCCGCAGTTGGGCTTGGTAGCTGTCCTCGAGGGTGCGCACCTGGCCCTTCAGGTAACCGTTGGTGGTTTTTGATGCATGGAAGTAGTTGATCCGCCAGCGACTGCGCAGTGACGGGGAGTGGTGAAGCATTTTTGCCAGCCCCAGGCCCTGGGAGACAAGGTGGTTGGCTTTCAGATCAACGTTATACAGGCGGTTCTGGGGCAGTGGCAGGTCATTGCGCAGCAGGTAGGCCAGCTCGGCGGTATCGCCATTGAACTTCATGTAGTAGTCATAGCGAACGAAATAACTCAGTGACCAGTCACCTTGGGTTTGACCGATTTCAAACTGGTTGTGGGTAAAGGCGAACTCTCCTCGATCAACAGCTGGGCCGTCGAGGTCGTGGATCAACTGGTCGATGGGGGAGATGTCGCTGTAGCTTTCACTGAAGACGCTACTGAAAATCTCCCGGGGCTCTGCGTCGACAGGGTTTGCGAGCAGCGCAGTGGCCAGCGCAGCACAGCGGAGCATGAGGGGCGTCGTTGGGTGGGGCTTCACGATAAATGGGACTCGTCGGTAAAATTTGAGGTTGAGCGAAAAAAGGGGAGGTCAAAGACCTCCCCTGCACGGACTACGGAATCTCAGCCTGATTTACAGGGCGGATTCAAAGGTGCCGTCTGTGTAGCGGATGACCACGGTGCCAGACTCGTCATCGATGTCTGCGTATTTCACGTCATTCTGTGAAATGGTGCCGCTCAGGTTGGTTTCCTCATCTTCGGTGAGTGACATGATGACATCGTCATGGTTGCTCACAGTCAATGTCTGGCCACCCTCGTAGCTGAAGTTCAGCTGCATACCGCCATAGCTGAGATTCAACGTGCCCTTGCCGGTCTCAAGGCCAGTGCGGCTGGCATCGAAGTCGACAGCGATGTCGTCGGCGACGCCCGCCAGGTCCACGCTGAACGAGATCGACAGGCTTGCGGCGGCATAGTCATTGGCCGTTTCTTCGTCGGTGCATTCGTCCTCATAAGTGAACTCAAGTGAGTCGTAATTTTCCGAGCGAGATAGTGAGCACGTTTCACCGAAGTTGCTCAGCATCGCTGTGAGGCTGGCGCTCAGTTCGTTGCCATTGGCGTCGCTGAATTCACCAGACAGCGTGAAGCTGGCGTCATCAATTTCGATGGTTTCGGTGTACTCTTCTTCTTCAAAATAGGCGTCGTTTTGGAAGCCATTCTCGTAGCGACCGTCCTCGACAATGGTGGCAGAGCCGATTTCCAGGCCCATGCTGCCGGTAAAGGCAACCGGGTTGTCACCGGTGAGCTGCTCCAATGTGACGCTCAGCTGCGCGTTCAGGTCAGTGACAGAGAAGTCGTTATCCCACTCCTCTTCGTAGCCTGGGTCAGACTCACCAGTGAAAGTTTCTTCTTCGCGATTGTCGAAGTCACCCGAGAGCGATGAACCCTCGTCGATGGCGAGTGAGACGTTGTCAGTGGCCGCACTGCCCGAGAGACTGAGGTCGAGGGTAATATCGGCGGTCCATACGGTGGTGTCGCCATTCTCGGTCTCGTCAAAGGCCAGGTCCGAGCCATCGCTGGCGCTTAGGTCAACGGCAACCGTGGTCTCGCCGACAACGACATCTTGATCGACCACATAGGTGGTGGTGCCGCCGCTGGAGCTGATCGCTACGGTAATGCCCTCAGCCGTGAAGGTGCTTGGCGGGGTTTGCTCGTTGTCGAGCGCGTCATAGTAGGCTTCGACGGCGCCACCAATGGCAACCAGTGACAAGGCCATCGCTTCGGCAACCGCGCCGGCATCGCCATCAACGGCTGCGGCGGCAAGGCTGACTTCATCGGCAAAGGCCTGTTGGTTTTCGGTCAATTCACCGGCGTTGGCCAGATCGCGAATCTGTTTAACAAATAATTTGGCTGCGGCCAGTCCTTCGCTGGTGACAGGGATATCGCCCTGGCTCTGCTGGGTGCCGCCACTTGCTGCCGCTGTTTCCGCATTGGCAACGCTGGTGCTGGTTTGGGTAATGTTTTCGCCCTCGGTATCAACGCCGTCCAGACCCTTGATTTTGTCGAGGATCAGTAATGCCTCTTGTAACATTTCTTCCAGAGTGGTGGCTGCGGAATCGCTTTCCTCTGTAGGGGCGATACCGCCGTCGGAAAATTGGGTCACGAAGGCGGTCAGAGCCTGTTCAACGGTGGCGCCGGGGTTGTCCGCCAATGCCGCCGCGATGGCGCCGGTGGCTCTCAGGTTGTTCTCCAGTGCCTCCTTACTGGCGCCATTCACTGCTTCCGCTGAGGTTAGGTCCACAATAGGTTGACCGATCAGGCTGCCGACAATGCCTAGGCGCCCAGCCACTTGGGCATTAGCGCCGGCGGCGGCATCCGATGCCCGGGCCCCTGATAAGACCCGTTGCAGAGTCAGTTTGGCGGCGATATCGGTGAGGGGGGTCAGGTTTGCACTGACGCTGTCACCGCTGGCACTGGGTAATACCCCGGAAAGGCTGAAATTTGAGGCCAAGGGATAGGTGTCCCCAAAGCCGACATCCTCGGCACACTGCACCAGGTCACATTTCATCACGGTGCCGTCAACAGCGGTGATTTCCAGGAAGATGGCGGTGCCTTCCTCGTAGTCGCCATTGAGTTCAAGAGAGTAGCTGCCGTCTTCGCCCGTTGTTGCGGGCTCTGCCAGTGGCGTTAGGCGATCGACTTCGCCGGTGTCGCTGATGGGGTAAGCATTGACGATGCCGCCCACGATGATCCCTTTGGAGGAGGTGCCGGACACTTCGGCAGAACTTCCGCCGCCACCGCCGCCCCCACCGCCACCGCCACAGGCGGCAAGAGAGGCACTAACGGCCAGAGGCAGGATCAGTTTTCGAAACGCAGGCTTGATTGTCATAGGTCTACTACTCCATGTTTCTCCCCGGTGCGGGGAGGACGTCCTTTAGGCAAAACTCGGGCTGGCCCCAGTTACCCAAAGGCCTTTTTTTGATTTTGGAAGTTGATGTGACGCGGCAGAATTATTAGAAAACGCTGTACCGGGTCAGTCATCCTTTGACTGCTAAGGCGCAGCCTAAAGTTATTGATAGCTTGGCCCTATTAACATTTCAAGAAAAATTCACAAAACAGTCATTTTTCCATCGGTCGCTTGACTTCCACGATGCGATTTAAGCGATGTGTTTAGCCGGCTGATACCAGTGATTCCGCTATAGGCAATATTTGCGCATCAGCCCCTGCAGCAGCGCAATGCTGGGTTTGATGTGGTCGAGGGGAATAAACTCATCTGGCTGGTGGGCCTGGTCGATATGGCCGGGCCCCATCACCAGGGTTTGCAGGCCCAAGTTTTGAAAGAAGGGCGCTTCGGTGCAAAAGCTGACGGTTTCGGGATGCTGGCCAGTCAGGTTGCGGACGACCTCAACCAGATCCGAGTCCAGTGGTTGCTCAAAGGCGTCGATGCCGGGCATCAACGGGGTAATGCCAATATTGATCTGCCGGCGCTGGGCAATGGCTGCCAATCGACGTTCAATCTCCTGATGCAGCAGGCCGTTTTCCATGCCGGGAACGGTGCGCAGGTCAAAGTGCAGTTCGCAGCGGCCGCAAATGCGGTTGGGGTTGTCGCCGCCGTGGATACAGCCCAGATTGAGGCTGGGGGTTGGATAAGCGAAGCCGGGGTGGCGATGTTTTTCCTGAAGCTCTTTGCGCAGGGCCATCAATTCGCTCATGACCTCATGCATTGCTTCCATGGCGCTGTTGCCGAACAAGGGGTTGGAGCTATGCCCGGAGCGGCCCTCAATGACCACGCTCTCCATGATGATGCCCTTGTGGGCGTAGATTGGTTTGAGCCCGGTTGGCTCGCCGACAATGGCGTAGCGGGCGCCGGCCACATCGTCTTTTACCAGGGCCCGGGCGCCATCCATGCTGCTTTCTTCGTCGGCGGTGGCCAGAATAATAATCGGCGCCGTTAACGGCTGTTCTAACAGAGGTTTTATGGCTTCAATGGCTAGCGCAAAGAAGCCCTTCATATCGGCGCTACCAAGGCCGTAGAGGCGGTTGTCCCGCTCGCTCAGTGTAAAGGGGTCGCTGTGCCACAGGGCGTCGTCGCAGGGGACGGTGTCAGTGTGGCCGGCCAGTACCAGACCGCCGGTGCCACTGCCCAGAGTCGCGATCAGATTCGCTTTGTGGGGCTGGGTTTCCAGCGGCATGACCCGCACGTCAAAACCCAGCGGTTCCAGCCAATTGGCCAGCGTGTCGATGACGGGCCGATTCCCCATATCGCGGCTGCTAACAGTCGAGCTGACTGATGGGGTGCCCACCAGTGTGGTCATCATTTCAAGTAAGTTGGGCGCGGACATGGAGTGACAGCCAGGCGAAAATGTTGGCGACATTGTAGCGCTAATGGGGGAAGTCTGGCAGCGGGCCGACAACCGCGGCAAGGCGGTTGTCGGCCACGCGGGATCAGCCGAGGAAGGCTTTGAAGATAAAGAAGAACACGATGGCCAGACCGGCACCGGCAGGCAGGGTGATGATCCAGGACATGAAGATATTACGGATCACGCGCAGATTCAGTGCGCCAATCCCCCGGGCCAGACCGACACCCAGAACGGCGCCCACCAGGGTGTGGGTGGTCGACACAGGCAGTCCGGTTGCTGAGGCCAGAACCACCGTCGAGGCAGCACCCATTTCCGCGGCAAAGCCCCGGCTGGGGGTCAGCTCGGTGATTTTGGTGCCGATGGTGGCGATGACCTTGAAGCCGTAGGTGGCCAGGCCAAAGACGATGCCGCCGGCACCGAGCAGCAAGACCCACCAGGGCAGGGCAGACTTCGCGGCAATTTCACCGCCGGACTGGATCACGCTCACCACAGCGGCCACCGGGCCAATGGCGTTGGCAACGTCGTTAGAGCCGTGGGCGAAGGCCATGGCGCAGGCGGTGAATACCATCAACACGGCAAACACGCGCTCGACCGCGGCAAAGCGGAAACGGCCGTCGCCAATGGGCTCATCCTTGATGCGGCGAAGGAACAACTGGCCCACGCCCACGATGATCAAACCCACCACCAGCGATGCCAGCACGCACTGGGTGAAATTCAGTCCCAGGCCGATATGCTTGAGGCCCTTGGTCATAGTGACCATGGAGATCATGAAGCCAACCAGGAACAGGTAAAATGGGATGTACTTTTTCGCGGCTTCAAAGGGCTTGTCGGCGTTCAGAATCAGCTTCTGAGCACTCATGAATAGCCCGAAGGATATGGCCCCGGCGAGCACCGGCGAGACCACCCAGCTCGATACAATCTGTCCGACGGTGCCCCAGTCCACCGCGTCAACGCTGATGCCGACGGCGGCAAAGCCCACCAATGCGCCCACGATTGAGTGGGTGGTGGATACCGGCCAGCCCATGACGCTGGCCACAAAAAGCCAGGTGCCGGCGGCCAAGAGTGCCGAGAGCATCCCGAAGACCAGGAGCCCGGGATTATCGGCCATGACGTCGGGGTCGATGATGCCCTTGCGGATGGTGTCGGTAACTTCACCCCCCGCGAGATAGGCGCCGCAGAACTCGAACACCATAGCGATCAGAATGGCCTGTTTGATAGTCAGGGCTTTGGAGCCCACCGAGGTGCCCATGGCGTTGGCCACATCGTTGGCGCCGACGCCCCAGGCCATAAAGAAGCCAAACAGGCAGGCGAGTAGGAGCAGGAGTTGTCCGTGCTCTGCGATGATAGACATGGAAAGTCCTTATCTTTCTAAAAAGTTTATTAACAGGCCCTAGCGTGCAATCACAATTTCGAGTCGGGAGCCGACTTTTTGGGCGCCGTCTGCGATCTCGCCGATCATGCCCACCACCTGATACAGGAACATGGCATCCACTGGCGGAATGTCTTGCTCAATGGCAAACAGGGCGGTGCGAACCTCAACCTGGCAGGTGTCGGTGTGTTGCTCCAGTGAATCCAGCTCTTCGATCAGCTTCTCCACGAAGGACGCCTCGGGACCGTTGAAGCCGGTTTCCAGCAATTCGTCCAATTCTTCAATGGCGGTGTGGGCCTGCTTGGAGGTGGCGATCACCTTGGTGACGAAGTCGCGGATTTTCTCCGCTATTTCTGCCGGGATCTTCATTTGTCGGCCGATCATCAACCCGGCAACATCTTCTGCCCGGTTGGCAATGCGGTCCTGCATGCGTAGCAGCTCGAGGAGATCGGTGCGAGGTACCGGCAGAAACAGGCTGTTGGGGAGGCTGAGTCGCAAGCTCTTTTTAATTCGGTCGGCCTCTTTTTCCAGCTTCGAGATGGCTTGTTGGTGTTGCTGGGCATCGGCCCAGTTGTTGGCCAGTACAGCGTCAAAGAAGTCGCCTAGCCGTTCCGCTGCCTGATGGGCCAGCTTCATGTGGTCCTGAACTGGGCCGAAGGGGGACTTACCGAACAGGTTGTTGAGCTTGTTTAAAGGCACTGAATCTACTCCTCTGGGTCCGCGGTTGGCGGAATTATAAATTCCCAGGGCAAGGCTAACCATCAATTATGACAATAAGAAGTCATGGTGGCGCCGACACTGGCCCCGTTGTCATAATGGCGGCTGCGTTGAAATCCAATTTGGAGCCGCTATGCAAGGCCACATGAAATTGTCAGGTCCACTGGAAACCGGGGTGCTGCTGCGGCAATTGATCAGCGACAGCGTGATCGATCCTGCCCTGGCCAAGTCGGTCCGCCTGGAGCCCCAGCGGCGTGGCGGCAAGCCGCTGCACCCCATCAATCATCTTGCCCTGCAGCAAATCCCCGACGCCCGCAAACCTGGGCGAAATCTCAGTGTCGACAGCCTGCTGAATTGGCTCTCTGGCCATTGTGGGCAGGCGTTTCAGCGCATTGACCCGCTGAAGATCGATGTCACCGAGATCACCAAGGTGATGTCCTTTGCCTTTGCCCAGCGTCACCGCATTCTGGCGGTGAACGTGGCACCCGACGAAGTGGTCATCGCTGGCGCAGAACCCTTTGTGAATGGCTGGGAGGCCGATCTGCAACAGATCTTGCGTAAGCCGATTCGCCGGGTACTGGCCGACCCCCAGGACATCGACCGCTATACCGTGGAGTTTTACAGCCTCGCTCGCTCGGTGCGTGGTGCCAGCGGCGCTGCCCGGCAGTCCGGCGGCTCAGCTAACCTTGAGCAGTTGCTCGAAATCAGTAATTTCAAGGACCTGGATGCCAATGATGGCCATGTGGTCAATATTGTCGATTGGTTGTTGCAATATGCCTACGATCAGCGGGCCAGTGATATTCACATCGAGCCCCGGCGGGAGCTGGGTAACGTTCGCTTTCGGATCGATGGTGTGCTCTACGATGTGTACGAACTTCCTGCCTCCGTCCTGACGGCGGTGGTCAGCCGGCTGAAAATTCTGGGCCGCATGGATGTGGCCGAAAAACGCCGGCCCCAGGACGGTCGCCTCAAAACCAAGAACCCGGCCGGTGAAGAAATTGAACTGCGGCTGTCCACCCTGCCCACCGCCTTCGGCGAAAAGCTGGTGATGCGGATTTTCGACCCCGAGGTCTTGCTGCGCAGTTTTGACGAACTGGGCTTGCGCGGCGATGACCTGAGCCGCTGGGAGGGCATGATTCGGGCGCCCCATGGTATTGCCCTGGTGACCGGCCCCACCGGCTCGGGCAAAACCACCACCCTGTATTCCAGCCTTAAGCAGATCGCCAGCAGTGAGGTGAATGTGTGCACGATTGAGGACCCCATCGAGATGGTGGAGGACGCCTTCAATCAAATGCAGGTGCAGCACAATATCAATCTGGACTTTGCCAGCGGGGTACGCGCCCTGCTGCGGCAGGACCCGGATATTATTATGATCGGCGAAATTCGCGATGTAGAAACGGCCGAAATGGCGGTGCAGGCGGCGCTGACTGGCCATCTGGTGCTGTCCACCCTGCATACCAACGATGCCCCCTCCGCTGTGACCCGACTGACCGAGCTGGGGATTCCCGCCTATTTGATTCGCGCCACGGTACTGGGTGTGATGGCTCAGCGGCTGGTGCGCACCCTGTGCCCGCACTGCAAAGAACCAGCGCCGGCCGAGGAAGCGGCTTGGGCAACATTGACGGCGCCTTGGAAGGTTGCCATGCCCAAGCAGTTCTATCACGCTCCGGGTTGCCTTGAATGTCGTAATACCGGCTTTTATGGTCGTCAGGGTATATATGAAATTTTGCCGGTGGAGGGGGCGGTGCAAAGCGCGGTAGTGGATGACATGGGCCTGGATCAATTGCGGCTTGCTGCGATGAAGAACGGCATGCGTACCCTGCGTCTGAGTGGCGCCCAAAAGGTCGCAAAGGGTGAAACCACCGTCGCCGAGGTGCTGCGAGTCGCGCCGCCCATTCATCAGTAAGCCCTTAAAATAGTATCGCCGCGGGCCCGGCCCGCCAGCAGAAAATAATAGCGAGCAGAACAAATGGTTGAAGCAACAAAGGTCGAACTCGCCCTGAAAGCCTCGGACATACCGGAGGTGCTGGCGGTTGAGTTGCGGCTGGGGTGGCAGCGGCTGCTGGAGCGCTGTGACAGTCGGCAGCAACAGTGGTATGCCAAGGCGCTCACCGGGCCGTGGCAGGGCGAGATGTTAAAGGCCTTTGCCTGCAGTCCCGGCTTGCTGGAGTACTGCACCCGGTTTCCCAATATTCTGATGACCCTCGCCGACGATGGGACGCTCTGGCAGCCCTTGCCTGCTGAGAGTTGGCGCCCAACACTGGACGCGGCCTGCGCGGAGGCGTTAACCCCGGAGGAGTTCGCGGACCGCCTGCGGGTGTTCCGGCATCGCCATTGGGTGCGCATTGTCTGGCGGGATGTGAATCGGCTGGCCAGCATGGAAGAGACCGTGGCCGACCTGTCTCACCTGGCGGATGCGGCGATTCAGGCCGCGGTGGATTTTCACCACCAGCGCTTGGTCACTGAGTGGGGTGAGCCCCGTAGCGGCGACGGTGAGCCCCAGCATTTACTGGTCATTGGCATGGGCAAGTTGGGCGCCTGCGAGCTCAACCTGTCGTCGGATATTGATCTGATTTTTACCTTCCCCAAAGGTGGGGAGACCGTCGGTGGCCGTCGCAGTGTCTCTAATCAGGAGTTCTTTATTCGCCTCGGCCAACGGGTGATCAAGGCCTTGGATGCACCCACCGCGGCGGGCTTTGTGTTCCGTGTTGATATGCGGCTGCGGCCCTACGGCCAAAGCGGGCCGCTGGTGATCAGCGCCGAAGCCCTGGAGGAGTATTACCAGGATCAGGGGCGGGACTGGGAGCGCTACGCCCTGATTAAAGCCCGGGTAGTGGCCGGTGATGCGGCAGCCGGTGCAGAGTTAATGGCAAATCTGCGGCCCTTCGTCTATCGCCGTTACCTCGACTTTTCCGCCTTCGAATCCCTGCGTGAGATGAAGTCGATGATCCAGCGGGAGGTGCAGCGTCGGGGCTTGCAAGACAATATCAAGCTCGGCTCTGGCGGTATCCGCGAGGTGGAATTTATCGCCCAGTGCTTCCAGTTGATTCGCGGCGGTCAGGAAACCGAACTCCAGGCTCGGGGTCTGCTGACCATCTTGCGGCAGCTGCAGGTCAGCGAATATTTGCCCCACCAGGCGGTGACCGAGCTGGTGGAGGCCTATCGATTCTTACGCAACACCGAACACGCCATTCAAGCCTGGCGGGATCAGCAAACCCAGCAGTTGCCCTCTGCGGCCGAGGCCCGGGCGGGTTTGGCGCTGGCGATGGGCTTTGCCGACTGGGCTGCCTTTGAAACCGAGTTGCAGCGCCACCGGGAGGCGGTGGCAGAGCATTTCTCTCGCCTGATTGCGCCACCAGAGGATCAGAGCCAGGCGCATCGCGATGAGTTGCAGCACTGGCGCGCGGTGTTGGACGAGCCGGAACAAGAGGCGCTGCAGCAAGCGCTGGAGGCGGCGGAGTTTGAGGATGCCCAGGAGGCGGCCCGGTTGCTCAATGCCCTGCTCAATGGGTCGGCGGTGCAGCGGATGCAGCCGAGCAGCAAAGACCGGCTGGATGACTTTATGCCCCAGTTGCTCGAGGCGCTGCGCGAGGCCCAGCAGCCAACGGTGGCATTGCTGCGGATCATCCCGCTGATTGAGGCGGTGCTGCGGCGTACTGCCTACCTGGTGCTCCTGATGGAAAATCCGGGCGCGCTGGCCAGGCTGGTGCAGCTCTGCGATGCCAGTCCGTGGATCTCCCGGCAATTGGCAGCCAACCCGGTATTGCTCGACGAATTGCTCGACGCGCGCAGCCTCTTTCATCTGCCCGAGAAGGCGGGCTTGCGCAGTGAGTTGCGTCAGCGTCTGCTGCGCATCGACGAAGGTGACCTTGAGGCGCAAATGGAGGCCCTGCGCTATTACCGTCTGGCCCACGTGCTGCGGGTGGCGGCGTCTGAGGTCACGGGCAGTCTGCCGCTGATGAAAGTGAGTGATTACCTGACCTACATTGCCGAAGTGGTGCTGGAAGCCGTGCTGGATTTCGCCTGGCAGGGATTGACCGAAAAGCACGGCCACCTCACTGCCGACGGTCGGCGCCACTTTGTGATTGTGGCCTACGGCAAGCTCGGTGGTATTGAACTGGGTTATGGCTCCGATCTCGACCTGGTCTTTGTCCACGACATGGATGCCAATGCTGTCAGTGATGGTGAGCGGCCCGTTGACAGCAGCACCTTCTTTACCCGCCTCGGTCAGCGGATCATCCATATTCTTACCGCCCACACCCGCCTGGGGGATTTGTACGAGGTCGATATGCGTCTGCGGCCGTCGGGCAATTCCGGCTTGCTGGTCAGTTCGTTCAAGGCATTTCAGGAGTATCAGGACAAACAGGCCTGGACCTGGGAGCACCAGGCGCTGGTGCGCGCCCGGGTGGTGGCCGGAGATGAACATCTGGCGGCCCAGTTCAGTCGGCTTCGCCGGGAGGTGCTAAGTCGGCCCCGGGATGTGCCCGTGCTACTGGCGGAAGTGGTGTCAATGCGGGAAAAAATGCGCGGCCATCTGCTTCCCGCCGGCGGCGCTGAAAAAAACGCCCAATTTGACTTGAAACAGAGTCCGGGAGGTATCGTTGACATTGAATTTATGGTGCAATACGCGGTTTTAGCGTGGGCCCATCAGCACCCGCCGCTCGCCGAATATACCGATAACATCCGCATACTGGAGTCGCTCAATACCGAAGGGCTGATTTCCTCTGCAGATGCCCAGGCGTTGATTGACGCTTACAAAGCGTTTCGCAGTCAGGCGCACCGTCTCAGCTTGCAGGAGCAAAAAGGACGGCTCGCCTCAACCGCGCTGCCTGAACAACGGGCAGCGGTCATGCGCTTATGGCAATCGTTGATGGAATCTGAAAATTGAGTTGATGCGGCTCGGGTGGACATTGCCCGCCGTGCAGTGAGTGTTCTGAGGAGTACAAAACATGTCCATGGCTGATCGCGATGGCCTAATCTGGTTTGATGGCGAAATGCTTCCCTGGCGGGACGCAAAAGTTCACGTGCTGACCCACACCCTGCACTATGGCATGGGCGTGTTTGAGGGTGTCCGTGCCTACCATACCCGCGACCGGGGCACCTGCATTTTCCGCCTGCAGGAGCACACCGACCGCCTGTTCCGCTCGGCGCATATCATGAATATGCCGATGAGTTTTTCCAAAGACGAGATCAACGAAGCCCAGCGCACGGTGGTCCGGGAAAATGGTCTCGAAGAAGCCTACCTGCGGCCGATGGTGTTTTACGGTTCTGAAGGCATGGGCTTGCGGGCAGACAACCTGAAAACCCACGTGATTGTTGCCGCCTGGGACTGGCCAAGCTATATGAGCCCGGAAGCGCGGGATCGGGGTATCAAGGTGCGCTGCAGCAGCTACACCCGCCACCACGTGAACATTTCCATGTGCAAGGCCAAGGCCAATGGCCATTACATCAACTCGATGCTGGCCCTGCGCGAAGCCCTGGATAGCGGTTGCGAAGAGGCGCTGCTGCTCGACAACGAAGGCTACGTTGCCGAGGGTAGCGGCGAGAATGTGTTTATTGTTCGCGACAACGTGATCTATACCCCCGAGCTGACCAGCTGCCTCGACGGTATCACCCGCAACACGATCTTCAATTTCTGTAAGGAGTTGGGGCTGGAGTTGCGCGAGAAGCGCATTACCCGGGATGAAGTCTACGTTGCCGACGAAGCTTTCTTCACCGGCACCGCCGCCGAAGTGCTGCCGATCCGCGAACTGGATGGCCGCAAAATCGGTGAAGGCAAGCGCGGCTCCATCACTACTACCCTGCAAAGCATGTACTTTGATCAGGTAAAAGGTTGTCGGGAGCAGTTTCCCGAGTGGCTGTCACCGGTTCGCTGACACCGGTTGGCTGTGTTGAAAAAGGCGCTGTTTTCGGACAGCGCCTTTTTTGTATGTGCGTATTGAAGCGTTGCGGCCGTTTACTTCAGATATCTAACGGCGATGTATCTGGGGTGAGGGCCGCTTTTGTTTGTGACGCGCCGTATTATGATTCGGCCGTTTCGATGGTAGGGAACGTAGAACTGCGCGTGCATCACCGGCACTTCAACCCGTCGCCCGATATCCAGATCAACAATCATCATCTTTAGCGGCTTTGATTGTTCACTTTCGACAAAATAAGCATCCGAGAGGCAGCACACTGTGCCGGTGAATTCGGTATATCGGGCGGATGCCTCATTGTGAAGATGCCAAACAAAAAACGGCATCAGGAACAGGATGGGAATCGTTGCCATCAATGCTAAAGGGTGATCCTCAAACCAGATTTTTAGCCGGTCAACAAAGCTGATGCGTAATCGTTTGGGGGTGACCATAATTGAGCGCGCTGGTAGGGTGGCCTTTGGGGTTGTTTGGGGCGTAATCGCTTCGGGAGCTTCCGCCAAAATCACCTGAGGTGGCGTTTCAGCCGCTGTATTTGCACTCCCCGCGAATCTCCAGTTCATTCAGCACCGCGATGCGCTCGATCACGGTGAAACCATTCGGGCAGAATTCTTTTAGCTGCGGCTGGTTCTCCAGCTGACGTTCGATGTCCTCGAGTTGGTCGTCGCGGCGGTCGCGGCGACCACTGCTACCCTGGGGCGGTTGGCCCATTTGGGTGATGGGTCGCACGGGACGCTCAGGCAAGGTCACCACGAAGCGGAACAGGCGAATATCGCCCTTCAGGGTGTCGGTGTAGAGTTTTCCCTCAATACCTTCTGGCGGTGGCTTGCGTGGGCCGCTGCTACAGGCCGTTATGGCAAGCAGGCCGGCGAGCATAACGAATCGAAGGGCGGTGAGGTGAGAAACAAAGCGTGTCATCAGGGCAATATGTCCAGTCAAAATAGCTAGGCTGGGCAGAGTGTAGCACGCCGTTGTGGCCGGGTTAGGTTTGCTTCACGAGGGGCGATGGGGCGCCCGCGGGGCTGTGTGGATTTCTCCCGGGGTCGTGGTTACAATCCTGTAACCTAACCTCGGCCTTCTGTTGCCCTGTGTGTTCGGTGGTATAACGACAAGCCCTTTTTCATCATGAGTCGAGTCTGAAATTATGTCCGCTTCATACGCGGCTCAACCCTGCCGAGCCACCGACCCTCAGACTGCCAGCAGCTCCAGGGAGCAGGTTCAGCCCGCCCGCCCCCTGAAAATCTGTCTGCTCGGCTACCGCAGCGCGCCCTTCAGTGGTGGTCAGGGCATTTACCTGCGCTACTTGAGCAAAGCCTTGCTGGAGGCCGGCCATCAGGTTGACGTGATTTCTGGTCAACCCTACCCCGATTTGGTCGACGGCGTTCGGCTGATCAAGCTGCCGGGCATGAACTTATACGAAACCGGTCTTGGCTCGCTGCGGCTCCACCATCTGCGCTCCTGGACCAACATCGTGGAATGGACAGGTAAACTGAGTGGTGGTTTCAGTGAGCCTTACTGTTTCGGTCGGCGGGTGTACAAATATCTGCGCCGCCACGGCCGGCACTACGATGTGATTCACGATAATCAGTGCCTGAGCTATGGCACCTTGGCCCTGCAGAAAAAGGGTTTTCCCCTACTGACCACCATTCACCACCCAATTACCCATGATCGGGATATTGCGTTGGCAGCAGCCAAGACCGAGGGCGAAAGAAAACTCATTGCCCGCTGGCACAGCTTTCTGGACATGCAGCGCAAAGTTGCCCGCCAGCTTCACCATATTGTGACGGTGTCGGAGCGGTCGCGGCAGGATATTGCCGGCGCTTTTGCTATTCAGCCCGCGGCGATTCATTTGGTGCACTGCGGGGTGGATACCGAGGTGTTTCGGCCAATCCCTGAGATAGCAAAAATTCCCCGCCGAATCATGGCTACGGTATCGGCTGATCAGCCGCTCAAAGGCGTGACGTTTCTGCTGCGCGCGCTCGCCGAGGTGGTGCGGCATTATCCCGATGTTGAATTACTGATGGTGGGTAAGCCCAAGGCCGATGGCGAGGCGGAGCGGTTGATTGAGCAGCTGGGTCTATCGCCCAATATCCGCTGCGTTCGTGGCATCGACACCGACACCTTGGTGACCCACTACAATGAGGCTGAGATTGTGGTGGTGCCTTCATTGTACGAGGGCTTTGGCTTGCCCGCAGCGGAGGCCATGGCGTGTGGCACCGCGGTGATCTCCAGTGATGGGGGCGCGTTGCCCGAAGTGGTGGGCGATGCCGCCGAGACGGTGCCCGCCGGACACAGCGACGCGCTAGCTCGCGCGCTGATCAACCTGCTTGCCGATGATGGCCGCCGCCATGCCTTGGCGGCGGCGGGGCGTCGACGGATTGAGGGCATGTTTTCCTGGCGGCGGGCAGCCGAGGAAATGGTGACGCTCTATCGCACCACCTTAGTGGGTCAGTCAACGCAGGCTGGGGAATAACGTGCCAGGATGAAAACCGTTGATTTCAGATACTTTGCGCTTGCGCCGGGCGATTTGGTGCTCGACCTCGGCTGTGGTGAGGGGCGTCATGTGCTGGCGGCTTACCTTGAAGGAGAGGTGACCGCGGTGGGGGTGGATATTAACGGTGTGGATTTACAGCGAGCCCGTGACAAGGCGGCGGATTTTATTGATGCCAACGATCCGCGTCGCCAGCATTGCCTGACCCAGGCAGATGCCTGTCGCTTACCCTTTGCCGACCACAGCTTTGACAAGGTGATTTGCTCGGAGGTGCTGGAGCACATCGACCATTATGAGGCGGTCATCGGCGAGATCAGTCGGGTGCTCAAGCCAAACGGGGTGTTTTGTGCTTCGGTGCCCCGGGAGTGGCCCGAGCGAATTTGTTGGCAGTTGAGCAGTGCCTATCACCAGGTAGAGGGGGGGCATCTGCGTATTTTTAATGCGGCTGAGTTGCGTCGACAGATTTCCGATGCCGGTTTTCATTGCTTTCGGCGGCATTGGGCTCACGCCCTGCACTCTCCTTACTGGTGGCTAAAGTGCCTGTTGTGGGGGCGGGACGATCACTGGGCGCTGCGCAGCTATCACCGGCTATTGGTGTGGGATTTAATGAAGCGCCCCGCGCTGACCCGCTGGGTGGAAAAGGGCTTGAACCCGGTGATGGGTAAATCGGTGGTGATGTATTTTCGCAAAGGGGCGTCACATTGAGTGAGTTGCTGTTAGGCCCCGGCCTGTTTCCAAACGCGCTGTTGCGGCCCACGGTGGAATTTATTCAGCGCAGCCAGCTCAGCGATGGCTGCATCCCCTGGTTTTCAGGTGGCCACGCCGACCCCTGGGACCATGTTGAAGCCGCCATGGGGCTCGCCATCGGCGGTGAGTATGATGCCGCTGCCGCCGCCTATCGCTGGCTCAAAAATGTGCAGCTCCCCGATGGTAGTTGGTGGGCGAGCTACCAGGATGGTGTCGCCGCAACCGATGGCCACCGGGAGACCAACTTCGTTGCCTATATTGCCACCGGCCTCTGGCACTTTTATCTGATTACGCGAGACCGGGCCTTTTTACTGGAAATGTGGTCTTGTCTTGAGGGCGCAATCGATTTCGTGCTTGCCCAGCAGAGCCGCTACGGTGACATCAATTGGGCGGTCGATCATTGTGGGCAGCCTCTGGACGATGCGCTGCGCACCGGATGCTGTTCGATTTTCAAGAGCCTTGAGTGCGCCAGTAATATCGCGGTGACCTTGGGTGAGCATCGCCCGGGGTGGCGGGCAGCCCGAACCCAGCTTGGCCGGGCGTTGCGGGAACATCCAGAGCGGTTTGACCGAACCTGGGACAGCAAGGCGCGCTACTCCATGGACTGGTTTTATCCGGTGCTTACTGGGGTGATTCCTGGCGCCAAAGGCTTGGCCCACTTGCAGGCCCGCTGGCGCGAATTTGTGGAGCCCGGTTTGGGATGTCGTTGTGTGGCAGACCAGCCTTGGGTCACGGTGGCCGAGAGCAGCGAACTTTGCCTGGCGCTGCTCGCCGCTGGCGATCACGCCCGGGCGGTTCAGGTGTTCAGTTGGCTGGATCAGTGGCGCGGCCAGGGCGGCGAGTACTGGACGGGATATCAACTGGCGGAAGACCTGCTCTGGCCCGACCAGCGTCCCACTTGGACGGCGGCGGCGGTGTTGCTGGCGGCCGATGCCTTGACCGAATACAGTCCCGCGTGCCGCCTGTTTACCTCGACCAATTTGCTCGATGATTCCGCCATCTGCGCATCAAGCCGATCCTCAGAAAGTCGGTTTTTATAGCTTATATCAAGTAGTTATTTGAGCTTGTTCACCTTGTGTTTTGCCGGGCTGCGGTCGGTTTTTGTGAACCGGTCAGCACAATCCCCTTGCTCGATTCAGATCGCTGTCACATTTTAGTGCATTCGTGACGAAGTGCCGTTGAGCCACCAGATCGTCCCTTGCAAAATGCCGGAGCAGTTTCGATGCGCTCGCGTTGCGGCGGGCGCCGGAGGTGTTTATGAGCTGTCAGTCGTGACGATTGAGGGCAACGATGTTACGAAAGGGATGGATGAAGCATATGAATTTCAAACAAGTCGCAATGGGAGCAGCGCTGGTTGGCGCAGCAATGGGTGCACAGGCGCAACTGCCGGTTGTGGGTGATCTGCTTCGCGGTGGCCTGCCGCTGGTGGGTGATGTACTTGGCGGCGATCTGCTCGGCGGTCTGCCGGTGGTTGGCGGCCTGGGCGGCGACCTGCCCCTCGTGGGTGACCTGGCAGGTGGTGACCTGTTAGGTGATCTGCCGGTGGTTGGCGACCTGCTCGGTGGCGATCTGTTGGGTGGTGGTTTGCCGGTAGTGGGCGATCTCGCTGGTGGCGACTTGCTCGGCGGTGGTTTGCCCGTGGTAGGCGACCTTGTTGGTGGCGACCTGCTGGGCGGCGGTATCCCGGTGATCGGTTCTCTGGGCGGTAATGGCATTCCCGTTGTGGGTGGCTTGCTGAATGGCGGTTTGCCACTGGGCGCGCTGCCGCTGGACGTTCTGGCATTGCCGACTTTGCCGGTAAGCGGCCTGCTGCTCGGCGGTCTGCTGTAAGACGCAATTGAGTAAGCAGTAACAAACCCGGCATCTTGCCGGGTTTGTTCTTTCTACCCCACACCTACCTGTCGGGAATCAGCGTTCTTCCTTGTCTTGGTATTCCACCAGTTGGCGATGCAACTGCTGACTGATGGCCTTGGGTGATCCGCTGTTGCGAGCGAGCAAGCGATAGGCCATGGGAATGACAAACAAGGTAAACAGGGTGGCGGCAGTTACGCCGAAAACCACCACAATACCAATCACTGAACGCGATTCGCTGCCCGCACCCGATGCCATTAACAGCGGCACTGCCCCGGCCACGGTGGTGATCGCCGTCATCACAATGGGGCGCAGCCGCTGTTGGGCGGATTGCAGCACAGCGTCGTCAAAGGCCACACCCTGGTCGCGCAGCTGGTTGGCGAATTCCACCAGCAAGATCCCGTTTTTGGCCGCCAGGCCAACGAGCATGATCAATGCGATCTGGCTGTAAATATTCAGGCTTTCCCCGGTGAGGTAGAGGCCCAGCAGAGCCCCCGCTACCGCCAGTGGCACGCTGAGTAGAATCACGAAGGGATGAATAAAGCTTTCGAACTGCGCGGCGAGTACCAGATAGACCACCAGCATGGCCAGAGCGAAGGTGAATATCACGGTGCCGCCTGCCTCCATGTAATCCAACGATTCCCCTTTGTAATCGATCACGGCCTCTGGCGTTTTTTCGCGCGCCAGGTTTTCCAGATAGGTCAGTGCTTCGCCCAGCGAATAGCCTGGCGCCAGACTGGCCTCGATGGTGATGGCGCGAACCCGGTTGTAGCGATTGAGCACAGCAGCATCACCTAGCTCCCGCAGGGTGACCAGGTTGGCCAGCGGAATCAGCCGACCGGTGTCGGCACGCACGTAGATGTTTTCCAGGTCGGAGGGGCTGCGCTGGCTGTCGAGTTCACCTTCGAGGATCACGTCGTATTCTTCGCCGCCCATCATAAAGGTGGTGGCCGTGCGCGAGCCCAGCAGGGTTTCCAGAGTGCTGTTAATCTCCTGGGTAGATACGCCCAAGGTGGCCGCTCGGGCGCGATTAACCGTGACCTCCAGCTGGGGCTTGGTTTCCCGATAATCGCTGTCTACGCCGAGCAAGCCCGGATTGGTCTGGGCCTCGGCGAGAATAATATCCCGCCATTTGGCCAGCTCGGCGTAATTGCTGCCACCGAGCACAAACTCTACCGGTTTGTTAAAGCCGTGGCCGCCCAGGGCCTGGGGCTGAATAGGAAACACGCTCAGGCCAGTAAAATCACCGAGCCGTTGGCGAATGTCGGCTACGATTTCGCCACCGGGGCGGCGTTGGCTCCAATCGTTTAGCACCACGATGCCAATCGCCTGGTTATAAATGTCGGCGCCGCCGCGGCCGCCCGGTGCGCGCAGCAGCAGGCGGCGAATTTCCCCGTTGTCGACCAGGGGCATCAGGCGCTCTTCGACCTCACCCAGCTGGGCGGCGGTGTAGTTGTAAGACGAGCCTTCGGGGCCGCGCATCACCAGGAAGATCACCCCCCGGTCTTCGGTGGGGGCGAACTCAGCGGGGACTTTCTGTAGGAAGAAAATGCACAGGCCGATGGTGGCAAACAGAATGGCGCCAGATACCACCGGGCGGCGCTGGCTGGCCTCCAGGGTACGCCGGTAACTGCCTTCCATCCGATGCAGTAGCCCTTCAACAAAATCGGCCAGCTTGCCGTGCATGGCTTCGCGCTTTAGCAGTTTGGAGCACAACATGGGTGACAAGGTCAGGGCGACGATGCTGGAGAAGATCACCGCCATGGCCATGGCGACGGCAAATTCGCCAAACAGCCGGCCGATGTCGCCCTCCAAAAACGTGATGGGCGCAAACACGGCGACCAGCACGGCGGTAGTGGCGATGACTGCGAAGCCCACCTGGCGAGCGCCGCGATAGGCCGCCACCAGGGGCGGTTCACCGTCGAGGAGGCGTCGGTGAATGTTCTCCAGCACGACGATACTGTCGTCCACTACCAGGCCGATGGCCAGCACCAGGGCCAGCAGGGTGAGAAGATTGATGGTGTAGCCCAGTGCGTACAGTGCTGTGAAGGTGGCAATCAATGACACCGGCACGGTCAAGGCGGGGACCAGCATGGCGCGGAAATCGCCGAGGAAAATAAAGATCACCAGCACCACCAGGCCGGCGGCAATGAACAAGGTGCTGTAGACCTCGCTGATGGCGCCGCTGATAAATACGGAGCTGTCGTAGCTGGAGCGCAGGTGGGTGCCCTCGGGCAGGGACCGCCTCACGGCATCGGCCTCTGCCTTGGCGGCTTCGGCAACGGACAGGGTGTTTGCGGTGCTCTGTTTGATGATGCCCACACCCACCATGGGCACGCCATTACCCCGGAACAGATTGCGGTACTCGCTGGCGGCCAGCTCGATGCGGGCAACGTCGCTGAGGCGCAGCAGGTACCCGCTGTCTTCCTTGCGCAGCACCAGGTCGGCGAAATCTGATTCGGTCTGGTATTGCCGGCTAATTTTAATGGTGAAGTCCCGGTTGATTGACTTCAGGGTGCCGGCGGGGAGTTCTACGTTCTCCCGGCGCAGGGCTGCCTCGACTTCGCCGGCGGTGATATTCCGCGCGGCCATCGCCTCGCGGTCCAGCCAGATGCGCATGGCGTAGTCCGGGCCGCCGCTGACCCGGATACGGGCGACCCCGTCGACCGCCGAAAAGCGATCAACCACGTAGCGGTTGGCGTAATCGGCCAGCTCAAGCAGACTCATTTTGGTAGAGGTTAAGTTGAACCAGACAATCACGTTGTCGTCGGCATCGGCCTTTTGTACTTGGGGGGCTTCGGCTTCGTCGGGCAGGTTGCCCATCACCCGTGACACCCGATCGCGAACATCGTTGGCAGCCGCATCGATATCCCGGTCCAGCTCAAACTCGATATTGATCGATGAAAAGCTGTCCTGGCTGGCGCTGCTGATGGTTTTGATGCCCTCCACACCGGAGATGTTGTCTTCAATCACCTGGGTGATTCGTGACTCTACCACCTCGGCTTAGGCGCCAATATATTGAGTGGTGATCGACACAATTGGCGGATCAATGTCCGGGTATTCCCGCAGGGCCAAGCGCTCAAAGGACAGTAGGCCGAAGGCTACCAGTAGCAGGCTGACAACCGTGGCGAACACGGGGCGTTTCACTGAAAGATCTGATAGCAGCATGTTGGGCTTCGCAAAGAGTCGTGGTTACCTGGCGGGTGATTGTCCGGTCAGTCTTGCGGGGCAGCGCTGTCGCTTTGGGGTGCTACGGAAGCACCGTCGCGCAGCATGTCATAGCCCTGGTAGATGACCTTGGTACCGGCGTTCAGTCCGGCGCGGACTTCAACCAGTCCGGGCTGGCGCAGGCCCAGTTCAATTTGCTGTTTGCGCGCGGTGTTGCTGTCGTCCACCACCCAAACAAAGTGCTGGTCTTGCACGCTCTGCAGGGCTTCTTCTTTCACCATCAAGGCCTGACGTTGTTGGGTGATGAGCGCCAGGCGCATCAGCATGCCGGGCTTGAGTTGTCCGTCGGGGTTGGCCAGTTCGGCTCGCACATTGATGTTGCGGGCGACCCGGTCAATGCGGCTGTCGATTGCGGTAATCGTCCCGCTAAAGCGGCGCTGTAAGGCTTCGCTGTAGGCTTCCACGGTTTGCCCTTTGGCAATGCTGGTGAGGTAGAGGGCAGGAATCTGAAAATCCATTCGCATCACGCTGGTGTCATCCAGGGTGGTAATGACCTCACCCGGTGTCACCAGGGCGCCGGGGCTGACCTGGCGCAGGCCCACCTGTCCGGCAAAGGGGGCCGTGATGTTGCGCTCGGCAATCATGGCCTCCACCTCCTTGATTCGAGCCAGGGCTTGCAGCTTGGCAGTCTGGCGTTGGTCGTACTCGGTTTGGGCGGCCACCTTGCGCTGAATGAGTCCCTCCAGGCGTTTCAACTCTCGCTCTTGCTCCGCAAGATCGGCCTTGGCGGCGGCCAGCAGTGCCTGTTCTTCCTGTTGCGCCAGGGTGGCCAGGAGCTGGCCTTCGCTGACGGTGTCGCCATCGCTAAACTTCAGTGAGGTGATCTTTTCACTGACGCTGGCGGTGACGTCGATAGATTCACGGGCGAGCAAGGTACCCAGCGCCTGAATGCGCTGCTGGATTTCCTGAGGCGCGAGTGTTTGAATCGCTACGGCTGCAGGTGGCCGTGGGGCGGCTTGGGTAGCGTCAGTGTCGTTACAGGCACTGACCAGCAGCAGTGGCGAAAGCAGACACAGCAATGAGCGCATGCGGGCGGGCATGGGGTGTAGAACTCCTGAGGCAAAAAGGGTTGGCGTCAGATCGTGCGCCGTCATCTGCGCCGAAGCTAATCGGCGTCAGGTGAAACGACTAGCGGATTGAGCGCGCACCAAAGGGTTTACCATACCACCAAAAAGGGTAATTGCCTTCTTAGAAAGATAAATTTTGGTGTCGGTCAGATCAGCTGCGCTGGGCCAACTTCTCCGCGGCCCGCTGGGCGGCGGCTTTCACCTGGGCGGGTGCCGTTCCACCAATGTGGTTGCGCGCGTTTACTGAGCCCTCAAGGGTGAGTACGTCGAAGACGTCCTCGTCGATCAGGGTGCTGAACTGCTGCAGCTCGGCCAGACTGAGTTGGGATAGGTCGCGACCTTCCTTGATGCCAAAGGCGACGGATTTGCCGACGACTTCGTGGGCGTCGCGGAAGGGCAAGCCCTTGCGTACCAGGTAGTCGGCCAGATCGGTGGCCGTGGAAAAGCCCCGCAGAGCCGCCTCCCGAGTGACCTCGGCATTCACGGTAATTGCCGGTGCCATATCGGCGTAGGCCTTGAGGCTGTCGCGTAGGGTATCAATGATATCGAACAGGGGCTCTTTGTCTTCCTGGTTGTCCTTGTTGTAGGCCAGGGGTTGGGATTTCATCAAGGTCAGCAGGCTGAACAGATGGCCATTCACCCGGCCGACCTTGCCCCGAATCAGTTCTGGCACGTCGGGGTTTTTCTTCTGGGGCATAATGCTGGAGCCGGTACAGAACCGGTCGGGCAGGTTCACGAAGTTGAACTGGGAGGAGGTCCACAGCACCAACTCTTCGCTGAAGCGCGACAGGTGGGTCATGATCAAACTGGCTGCCGCGGCAAACTCAATGGCAAAGTCGCGATCGCTGACCGAGTCCAGAGAGTTTTCGGTGGGGCCGTCAAAGCCGAGCAGCTGTGCGCTGTAATGCCGGTCGATGGGGTAGGTGGTGCCCGCCAGGGCAGCGGCGCCCAAGGGACATTGGTTGAGTCGTGTGGCACAGTCCTGCAGGCGGCCAAAGTCCCGCTCCAGCATTTCATTCCAGGCCAGAATATGGTGGCCGAAGGTGACCGGCTGGGCCGTTTGCAAGTGGGTGAAGCCGGGCATGATGGTGTCGGCCTCCCGGGTGGCCAGGTCGATCAGGCCCGATTGCAGTCGAGTCAGTTCGCCGACAATTACGCCGATTTCATCGCGCAGGTACAGGCGAATATCGGTGGCAACCTGGTCATTGCGTGAGCGGCCGGTGTGCAGTTTTTTGCCGGTGATGCCGATCTTGTCGGTGAGCCGGGCCTCGATGTTCATGTGCACATCTTCAAGGCTGACCGACCAATTAAAGTTGCCGGTTTCAATTTCTTTGCGGATGGCTTCCAGCCCGCTTTGAATCTGTTGCAACTCGTCGTCGCTGAGCACCCCTACCTTGGCCAACATGGCGGCGTGGGCCAGCGAGCCGTTGATGTCGTGGTGGTAGAGTCGTTGATCAAAGGTCACTGACGCGGTGAAGCGCTCGACGAAAGCGTCGGTTGCCTCGGAAAAACGGCCGCCCCAGGGTTTGATGCTGGTCTCTTCATTGCTCATCGGTTGCTTTCCTGTACTGGCCGCGGCGACGGCCATGCTGCTCGGTTGATTGCGGGTGCGAAAAGGCGCGCATTATACCAGCAATAGCGGCTTGGCGTTTAGCCTCGCGCCGGCCTTGTTGGTGCCCCTTTCGCAGGCCGGACATTGCTGGCCGTATGTGTACTTACGTCATGTTCTTGTCACAAAGTCTACGGATACTTGCCGCCTGAATAATCCATTCGTTAGTTGAGGGCGGACAATGGCCGAGGTTTCTTCTCCCCGGGCGCGCTTGGTGGAACTGCTGTGGCAGTTAAAGCAGACCTACGACAAGCACGGCGACGGCGGTGTGCGTTACGTGCATTTCAGCACGCTGCTTAAAGATAGCCAGTATCGGCGAGAGCTCATTGATCAGGCTGCGATCAGTGGAAACGCAGAAATTCGTGAACTCGGTAAGCGCTTGCGCCAACTCAACGTGGACGGCGAACTCACTCACACCAGCTCGGCAGGTGACGCGGGTTTACCTTTCAATCCCGATATCGCGGAAACCATCACGGCGGGGAGGCCAGGTAACGCGGACAACGCCACCGATAAACGGCAGCGCTCGATGTTGGGCTTGGTAGCCGCGGCGGCGGTGGCCTGCCTTGCCGCAGGCCTGGTCTTTATCTTTGGCGGCGGCACCAGCAGCAACGTGGAGTCGGTCGCTGGCCCGCTGTATGGCAAACATCACTGGACCGCCGACCGGATCTGGCAGCTTGACGGGGTGGTGTATGTGGAAGCCGGTGGCCTGTTGACCATCGATGCGGGCACCGTGGTTCAGGGCGCTGCCGGCAGCGCCCTGGTCGTCACCCGGGATGCGCGTATTGAAGCTCGGGGCAACGCCAGAGCACCCGTGGTTTTCACCAGCGCCAACGCGCCAGGAGAACGCCATGCCGGGGATTGGGGCGGTCTGGTATTGCTGGGCGCGGCGCCGGTGAATAATCGCTACGCCCAGATTGAAGGGGTTCCTGCCGATGACAGCCGCGGCGCATTCGGCGGCGGCCGCGCCGAAGATAGCTGCGGCGTGCTGGAGTTCGCTCGCATTGAATACGCCGGCTTTGAAGTCTATGCCAATAATGAACTCAATGGCCTGACCCTGGGCGGCTGCGGCAGCAACACGATTCTGCGCAACGTGCAGGTGCACCGCTCGCTGGATGATGGTGTGGAAATTTTTGGTGGCAGTGTTGATTTGAAGAACGTCATTATCACCGGCGCGGGGGATGACTCCCTCGACTGGGATATGGGCTGGCAAGGCCGGGTGCAGCATCTGCTGGTGGTGCAATACCCCGACGTTGGCGACAACGCCATCGAAGCGGATAACCTCGACAGTGATCATCTGGCCAAGCCCCGCTCTGAACCCCTGCTTTACAATGTCAGCTTGCTGAGCATGCGCAGCGGCGAGAAGTTTCAGCGGGGCATGACCCTGCGCCGCGGCACCGCCGGGCACTTTCACAATGTGCTGATCAGCGGTTTCTCTGGCGAAGCCATCGACATTAAAGATTCGGCCACCAGCGCCAATGCCAGCGACGGCAGCCTCAGTTTCAGCGGTTTGGCGATCAGCAATGTGGGCCCCGGCGGCAATACCTTTTTTGCCGATGAAGCGGGGGCGCAGAATGATGACAATGGCCTGGACGAGCTGAGCTACTTTCGCAGCCGTGGCGAGCTGTTTGCCCAGCCTCTGTGGCAGGGCAACCCGGTGGATTACACCGTGGCGGCACTGCAGTTGCCGGTGGATTCCCCCGCCGGGCATGGCGCAGTGGCGATTCCCGAAGGTGAGTTCTGGGACGAGGCCGCTACTTATCGCGGCGCCGTTCGCCCCGGTACTCAGCCCCAGTGGTTTGACGGCTGGACCCGCTTCGACCCCAACTGATTTTCAAGCAAGCATGTATTCATCAAGCGGCGCCTGGCGGTGTCGCTTTTCAGCGGCTTGCCAAGTCCTGCTATGATTCAGCCATCCCAGCGGGCAGGCGTTTCATTGTGGCAGTGACTACCTCAAACAAACTGGTCGACGAGGGCGCCGGGCCAGCGCGCCCGGCGCCCTTTGTTGGTGATGTGTGCAGCCCCACATCGCTGCTCATGCTGGTGCTGTTGTCCGAATTGCTGGCGGTGGCCTACACCGTTCTGTTATCCGGTGTGCGCCAGTTCGATTTTCTGCTGCTCGCCTATGCCTCCTTGTTTTTGCTGTGGGGAACCCTGGGCGCCGCCGCGTTGCTTTGCCGACTTCGTGGAGTTTTTGCCCGGCTGGGCACGGCCCGCAGCGCCGGGCTGAGTTTTATCGTTTGCCTGTTGTGGGTCGCGCTGCTGAGTGTGTCGTGCCAGATGATATTGTCCGCCACCGGCAACGAGGGGATCGCAGGCCTGGATTGGTGGTGGATTCTCGACAGTCTGGTGTTGGCGACCATTATCATTGGCATCAGCCTGCGGTATATCTACTTGGGCCAGCAGCTGCGTGAGCGGCAACAAAGCGCATTGAACGCGCGACTGGATGCCCTGCAATCCCGGATTCGTCCTCACTTTCTTTTTAACACCCTGAACAGTATCTCCAGCTTGATTGTGGTTGACCCCCAGCGGGCAGAGCAGGCCGTTGAGGATCTGGCGGCGCTGTTTCGGGCAAACCTCAGTGGCAGCCAGAAGCGGGTGAGCTGGTCTGAGGAGCGGGCGCTATGTCAAAGCTACCTTCGCATTGAGCAAAACCGCCTCGCCGATCGACTACAGGTGGACTGGCAAGAAACTGCGTCACATTCCCCGGTGCGGGTCCCGTCACTCATTTTGCAGCCGCTGTTGGAAAATGCGATTTTGCATGGCATTCAGCGCCTGCCCGGCGGCGGTACTCTGCATGTGCAGGTTGTTCATCGTGACGGCATGATCACCGTGGAGATTCGCAACCCTTGTCCGCCGCTCGCTGCCAGGGGCGCTGGCAATGGCCAGGGAGGCAACAATATTCGCCAGCGTCTGGAAGCCCTGTACGGCAGCCGGGCTTCGCTGCAAATGCACTCCGCAGAGGATTATTTTGTTGCGCGCCTGAATTTGCCCACCACAGGCCCTGCTGGTGAGGTGGCCCCATGATGAGTGTCATGGTGGTGGACGATGAGCCCCTGGCCCGGCAGCGGATGCTGCGTTTGCTTGCATCCGTGGGCGAGGTGGCGCCGGTGACCGAGGCGGAAAACGGCGAGCAGGCGCTGAGCTGTTTTGCCGAGACGCCGGTCGATGTGGTGCTGCTCGATATCGAAATGCCCGGCATCAATGGTCTGGCGGTGGCCCAGCAATTGATGGCTCGGCATACAAGCGCCGAGCAACCAGCACCGGCGGTCATTTTTTGTACGGCATACGATGAGCACGCCATCGCTGCTTTTGAGGCGCAAGCGGTAGCCTACCTGTTAAAACCGGTGACGCGGGACAAGCTGCGTCAGGCGCTGGCTCGCGCGTCCCGTTTGAACCGCGCCCAGCTCAACGCGCTCGATGCCACGGCTATTGCTGAGAGAAATTCCGTAGATGGTCGGGAGTTCTGCGCCCGCAGCGCTGCCGGGATGCAACGCCTGCCCTTTTCCCAGGTCCGCTATTTTCACGCGGATAATAAGTATGTGTCTGCCGTGCACACAGGCGGCGAATTGATTCTGGACGACAGTTTGAAAGAGCTTGAAGATCAGCTCGGCGCTGCAGTTCAGCGGGTTCATCGCAATGCGCTCGTTGTGTGGGCCCAGGTAACGGGGATGCGCCGCAGCGCTGCCGGGCGCTACCGGGTGGTGCTGCGCGATGTTGATCAGGGGCCGGTGATCAGTCGTCGCCACCTGTCGGCGTTCAAGGCGCGGCTGGGCCAGTCTGGGCAGGGCAGCGGGGACTAACGCGATTTTATCGCTTCCCCTTGCTGGCGTATGATAGCCGGCTCTTGTCGTCCACCCTCCAACTTGCAGGAAGAAGCTTATGCCCCGCCAGACTGTTCGCATCGCCACCCGAGAAAGCCTACTGGCGCTGTGGCAGGCCGAATATATCAAAGCGGCCCTGGAACAGGCCCATCCGGGGCTGGCAGTGGAGCTGGTGGGAATGACCACGCGAGGCGACCAGTTACTTGACTCGCCGCTTTCCAAAATCGGCGGTAAAGCGCTGTTCGTTAAAGAGCTTGAGCAGGCCATGCTGGAAGACCGGGCCGACATCGCCGTGCATTCGATGAAGGATGTGCCGATGGAGTTTCCTGAAGGATTGGGGCTGGCCATTATCTGTGAACGGGAAGACCCCCGGGACGCCTTTGTCAGCAACCATTTTGCTTCCCTTGATGCCCTGCCCCAGGGTGCCCACGTGGGGACATCCAGCTTGCGCCGGGAATGCCAGTTAAAAGCGCTGCGCCCAGATTTAAACGTCTCCAGTCTGCGGGGCAATGTGCAAACCCGCTTGCGCAAACTCGATGAAGGGCAATTTGACGCGATCATTTTGGCTGCAGCCGGGTTGATTCGCCTGAGGCTGCAAGATCGCATTGCCCAGCTGCTGCCCGTTGAACAAAGCCTGCCCGCCTGCGGCCAGGGCGCTGTCGGGGTGGAAACGCGCAGTGATGATGCCGAGCTAATCGCGTTGCTGCAGCCCCTGCACGATGCTGCTACCAACCGTGATGTTCTCGCCGAGCGGGCAATGAACCGCCGACTGGAAGGGGGGTGTCAGGTGCCGATTGCCGGCTATGCCATTGTTGATCCGCAGGATCCCACGCAGCTTTGGTTGCGGGGCCGGGTGGGTACACCTGACGGCACCACCTTATTGGTGGCGGAGGCCCGGGGGCCGCTGGATAACCCTGAGGCGCTGGGAATTGCTGTGGCTGAAGATCTGCTGGCGCAGGGCGCCGACGCTATTTTGCGAGCGGTGTATGGCGATCAATCCGCGGGTTGAGCTGCCGGGCCTGCGAGTACTGGTCACCCGGCCGGTGGATCGGGCCGAGACCTTGCTCGACGCGCTTCGCGATGTCGGAGCCCAGGCCTGGCATTGCCCGCTGTTGCAGATTTTGCCGTTGGCGGAAGATAACCCGGCACTGCGCCTGAGCCGGACACGGATCCTGGACCTGGACCTGTATCAGCGGGTTATCTTTATCAGT
Source organism: Spongiibacter taiwanensis (assembly GCF_023702635.1). NCBI lineage: Bacteria > Pseudomonadati > Pseudomonadota > Gammaproteobacteria > Cellvibrionales > Spongiibacteraceae > Spongiibacter > Spongiibacter taiwanensis. Next base: position 1,879,312 of record NZ_CP098455.1, on the reverse strand, counting down.
GTCAATGCCGTGGCTCAGGGAATGGCGCTGATTGATCAATACTGGCCCCAGTGGCCGCAGCGGGTGGTGCCCTACGCCATCGGGGCGGCAACTGCCGAGGCGTTAGCCCGTTGGGATCTGCCGATACGCTGTCCTGATCAGTCCGTTGATAGTCGGACAATGACCAGCGAGGCCTTGTTGGCGTTGCCGGATTTGCAGAACCTGACCGGGGAAAAAGTGCTGATCGTCCGCGGTGTTGGTGGACGGGAATCCCTCGCGCAAGGCCTGACTCAGCGAGGCGCAAAGGTGGACTATGCTGAATGCTACCAACGGCAGGGTCCGGATCTGGAGCATGGCGAACTGCGCGCATTACTGGTAAAACATCAGATCAACGCGGTCTGCCTGAACAGCGGCGAGACACTGGCGAATTTTCACCGGCATTGCCCGCCAGGTGAACAGACAAATAATGTAACGCTGGTCGTGCCCAGTGAACGGGTGGCGCAACTGGCTCATGATTTGGGTTATGCCAGGGTGGTGCAGGCGGAAAATGCTGGCACGGAAGCGACCCTGATGGCCCTCGGCGAAATTGAGAGAGGATAATGAGCGGCGATAAACCAGACACGCCCACTCCCCCCGATGCGGAATCTCCGCTGGGATCAACCGGCGCCAGTGATGCAGCCGTGTCAGGCAAAACCGAAGGTGGCGCGGAAGACAAACCCGCCCCGCCTTCGACCCCACCCTCTGCGCAGAGCAGTGCCGCTTCAGACAAGCCTGCAGCCGCGCCGGTGACTGGCAAATCCAAGTCCCGTGGCAGCAACAAGCCCGGTGGTAAATCGGGGTCGTCGGGCCGTGGCGCCCTTCTGGTGGCATTACTGGCGCTACTGGTTGGCGTTGCGGCACTGGGTGCCAGCGCCTGGATGTACCAGCAGCAATACCTTTTGCCCGAGCCGCCGGACCCGTTGTTGGCGGCGCTGAAAACGGACGTGGAGCAACTTGAGAAGCAGCAAAACCGCTTGCTTGGCAGCCTCGAAAGTCAGCGGGAGAGTCTCTCTCAGCTTCGCGCCGATCAGCAGCAGCAGGTGTCGCAACTGCTCAGTCGCAGCCAGGCGCTGACTGCCCAGGTAGATAAGCTGGCCACCGTCGATCGCAAAGACTGGTTAGTTGCCGAAGCGGAATATTTGCTGAGGTTGGCCAATCAGCGATTGCAGTTGGGCCGAGATGCCAAGGCTGCAGGCCAGTTGTTGGCCAGTGCCGATCGCGTGCTTGAAGAGATGGATGATCCCGGTCTGCACACGGTGCGTGCCGAAATCGCCCGGGAGCTGTCTGCCCTGCAAGGGGTGGCGCAGTTTGACACCGAAGGGGTCTATTTGCGTCTTGAGGGCTTGTCTCAATCTTTCAGCAGTCTTTCCCTGTTTGATGCGCCCCGTTACGAAGCTGAACCGGTTCCTCCCGCCGACAGCAACTGGCAGGACCGCCTGGCCAATGGCTTTCGCCGGGCATGGGAAAAACTGCGCAGTTACATTCGCATTCGTCATCGCGAGGAGAACTTTCAACCGGTGCTGGCACCTGAGCAGGAAGCTGCGCTGGGTTACAGCCTGCAGTTGATGGTCGAGCAGGCGCAGATGGCGCTGCTGGCAGAGCGCCCGGCGCTGTATCAGCGCTCCCTGGGTCAGGCCAGAGAGTGGTTGACCAAGTACTACCAGCTCGATGACCGCTTGCAGGGTATTTTGCAGCAGCTCGATGAGTTGATGGCGGTGCCGCTGGATCGTCAAATGCCTGATATTTCCGCGTCGCTGGCGGCCTTGAAAACCTTTATCGATAGCCGGCGTTGGCAGCAAGAGGTGGGTGGATGAAAGTCTTTTTCGCCGCCTTATTAACGTTGTTAGTGGCGGCCGGCCTGGCCGCTGCAATTCAGTATGATCCGGGCTACATCCTCATTGCCTATGGTCAGACCACTATTGAAATGACCTTGTGGATTGGTCTTGGTCTGCTGGCGGTGCTGTTGGTGGTGGGTGTGGTGCTATTTATCGCGCTGCGTCGGGGTGCCCGCCTTTCAGATCGGGTAGTCAATTATCTTGGCAATCGGCGTTTGCGCCGTGGCCGGAGCAAAACCACGCTGGGGTTGATCGCCTTCGTTGAGGGCAATTGGGTAAAGTCGCGGCGCTTGCTGGTCGAGTCTGCCGAGGAAACCGATGCGCCGTTGATCAATTACTTGTTGGCAGCCAGGGCGAGCCACGCACTGGGCGAAAGCAAAGCCACTCGCCGTTATCTGGGTCTGGCAGAGGGAACCACTGCCAAAGCCGGCATTGCGGTGGAGCTCACGCAGGCTGAGCTGCTGCTCGACAATGGTCAGTTAGAGGAGGCGCTGGCAACCTTGACTCGGGTTCGGCGCAATGCCGCTCGCCACCCTTCGGTGCTGCTATTGCTAGAGCGGGTCTACCTGAGATTGAAGGACTGGGCGGGGCTGTTGGCTCTGCTACCGGAGCTTGCCAAGTATCACCTTCACCCAGAGGAGCGCCTGCGCGAGCTGGAACGTGAGGCATTGTTGGGTGGGCTGGAGAAGACTGCGCAAAAGGGGGACATTGATGAGTTACAGGCGTGGTGGAAATCCCTCAATAAACCCCAGCATCGAGATGTTGAATTGGTTGCCGCTTATGCCCGTAAACTGCAAGGCATCGACGAAGCGGTTGCCGAGGCATTTTTGCGCCAGGTGCTAAAGAATCAGTGGTCTGAAGAGCTAATCGCAATTTATGGGCGTCTGCAGGGCAGTGACCCCGGCCGGCAATTGGCGGCCGCTGAGCAATGGCTTCGGGAGCAGCCTGCCAACCCGGAGTTGCTTCTGGCCCTTGGGCGAATCAGCCTGCGCAATGAGCTGTGGGGAAAAGCGCGGGAGTACTTTGAGACTGCCTACGCCAAGGGGCGCGGCTATGAAGTGTGTCTGGAACTGGGCCGGCTGCTGGTCAATATGGGTGAGCGTGATCAGGGCGAGCGCTTTACCCGAGAGGCACTGGAAACGTTCCCGCAAGCCTTGCCGCCGCTACCGCAACCGAAAATCAGTCACTAGCCACATGCTCGTTGTCGGTCACTCGCAAAGAAAGCCGCCGCCTTCTGTGCTGGTAATCCGCACGCCGGGGCTTGCCGGGCAAACGGCGTAGTCGTAGCGCATGATCTGGTGGTGGTAGCGAGCCTGCACACCTTCAGCGGCGATTTCAAACTCGTGGGTATAAAACGGATTGTCGGGTTGCAAGCCCTCGCCACAGCGACGGTCTAATGCCTGGGGATTTGGCGAACAATAGGCGACCCGAATCGGGTGCGCGCACAGATTTCGCCATAACATGGCGTTCCCTTCATTGCTTACAGAGAGGCAGCCCATGGCCGAGGGTGCGGCTGTCGCAACGCCGGAGAGAGCACAGCAGGCAAGTGCCAAAAAACAGTGGTTTTTGTGCATCGTGTGGTCTTAGTTCACTAGAAGAATCACCGAGCGCGCCGGTCGGTTTGCAGTGGGCCGGCTGGTCGGTTCGAAGAAGAATAGTAACTGGCCGGGCCTCGCGCAAGTAACGACGTCGCATTTAGCAGACAATGACCCACTGCCGCTATTTCGCCTCGGAATGTAAAAAACGCAAGCGAAAAGGGGAGAGTCCATGAATATCGAAAAGCTTGAGGCGATGCTCGCCAAGGGGCAGGACAGCAGCCTGTTGCGCATGGGGCTGGCCCAGGCCTATTTGGATGCCGATCAGGTTGCCGACGCCATTTCCCACTTGCTGAAATGCCTGGAATTAGATGCCGACTACACCGCCGCCTGGAAACTGCTGGGCAAGGCCCGTTTGGCAGCGGGTGATATTCAGGGGGCGCGACAAGATTGGCAGCGTGGGCTGGCCGTCAGTCAGCGCCGAGGTGACCGACAAGCCGAAAAGGAGATCGGGGTCTTTCTGCGGCGACTCGATAAACAGTTCCCCTCAGAATAGTCGCCGCCAGCCGATATCGATGCTGTAAATTTCATTGCTCAGGGTAACCTTCTGCCCGGGGAAGCGCGGATTTTCCCCGGTGATGGTCTGCTTGGGCACAATGTTCAGGGCGATATCAACGCTGGTGGTGTTGTTGAGTTTCCAAGACAGGCCGGCGTTGTAGCGCTGATCAAACACGGCGGTGGACAGCAAATTGGTGACGACTTCGCTGCGGCGCAGGGGCTCTTGCAGCACGTCGGTATAGCCCAGTCGGAGGGTCAAAGAATCGCTGGCCTGGTAGTGAATTCCTGCTTTGATCGCGGTCAGGTCATCCCAGCCAAAACCGGGGCCATTGTCATCGCCGTAACGGCCGGCGGCATTCCCGGGATTGCCAAAGGCGCCGACGTTGGAAAAATAAATACGCTGGTAGTCGACCAATACCGTGAGCTTCTTGCTGGCCTGCCAGGCGAAACCAAACTGGATGTTGGCGGGAATGTCCAGGTTGCCTTGCTCCGGTAGCAGACCGGCATACTCCTTATGCTTCTGCATGTAGCCCTTAGATTGCAGCGCAATGCCACCTGAAAGCGAGTCGGTAATGTCGACGCTTGCGCCCAGTTTTATCCCGTAGCCGAAGCTGTTGGAATGCCCATTATTACTTAGTTTGTCGGGGCGGGCAGAGGCGGGGCCGAATAACTGAAATCCGTTGATCTCGATGGTCTGATAAATCAGTTCCGGGCTGATGCCCACGCGCAAGCGGGAGTTGACCTGGTGCGACCAGGTGGGCGCAATAAAGACCTGGGCGATATCCGAGCCAGTGTCACCAAAGCAGAAGTAGCCCTGTCCCGGCGTGCCCGGTGGGCAGTTGGGGTTGTCGAAGGCTTTGTAATTGATGTTGATGCCGCCGTTGCCGTAAACCACCAGGCCAATGGTGGTGTCATCATCCACCCGTTTGTGAATCGCACCGAAGGGAACGGGAAAGATTCCCCCGATTTCTGCGGGAACATCAGGCTCGGCTTCGCGCGAACCGGGAGCCAAGGGAAATGCCCCCGGTGGTGCCGTGTTCAGGTCGACCTCGTCAGCCTTCGCAGTCTGCCTGGCGCTCAAAAAGATGCTACCAATACCCCAGCCGTCGTGGGGTAGAGAAACGGCGCCTGCCGGATTGATGGCCATTACCATCCCGTCCTCGGCGAAGGCGGTGCCCGCGCCGGAGAGGGCACGGTTGTTGGCGCCGGCGCCATTCAGGTAACTTCCCAGTCCAGCCTGGGCGTCGCTGGCAGCAATCCCGGCAATGAGTAAGAACGGCAGCATGAAGCCGGTGCCAAAGAATCTCACTTGTCCCCTCTCCCAATTCGATACGTTTTGATTTTATGTTCGCTTACGAAATGTAAGTAGTTACACGATTTGCGGCTAAATGTGAAGCAGATTGCGCGCCGGTGCAAGCTTCGATGTCACCTTGGGGCGACCGCAGGAGCGCGGCCACCGGGGCCAATAACGCGGTATCAATGCTCCTGCGGCGAGGCGCCTTGTCGATATACAGAGACGAGATGCGGTGGCGAGATGTGTTGCCCAGGCATCATCTGTTCGGGGTTCTGCAGTGGCGAGAGGTCGCCATCGTTTGTGCGTCAACCCCGCTCACGAACCATCCCCGGTAAAGGTCCCCGGAACTACCCTCCTTTAGTATGGCGCGACGGGTTAATAAGGGCGCTAATCTGGAAGTTGGTTTTTACGCTTTGTAACAAGTTTTGTGTCGTAGCGCTGAGTAGGCGGATTACCTTTGGTAACAAACGATCAGATTAATGCGCTTTTCTCGTGGCTCTGTGCAATAGGGTTGGCTGATATTAGCTGTTATTGGTCCTTGCTGAATACACGCTGCGGTCTATTATGAAGTAGGCCGCTTTAGGTAGTGCTGGTTTTGTGAAAAAGCGGTTAATCAATAATAAAAAAGTCGATTTAACAGTGAGTTATCTTTTTTCGGTTGGGCATGGGTGTGCCTTTGGTGAATCTCTGGTGCGCCGGGGTGATAACTTGTGGTGTCGGGGGTCATGGAGTGATCCGATTGTTAAGTCGGCGAGTATTTTTTGATTTTCGCTAAATTGAGGTAAGTAATTACCCTTAGTTAGATGGATTTTTATGTAATTTAGCGAGAAGTAGATGTGTAATAGATAACAGTCTCGCTGCACTGTTAAGTGAGATGGATAAATATAACCAAGGTGATTGTATGAAAAAATTAAACTTACCCGCACTGCTTGCTTCTGTGCCCGTTGGACTGATCGGTGTCAGCTCGCTGTCATCAACCTTGAGTCATGCGGCACAGCTGGAAGAGGTTGTTGTTACGGCTACTCGGCGTGCAGAGAGCATGGATGACGTGCCTCTGGCGATCTCAGCCATCTCGGGTGACGATCTCACCAAGAGTGGTATTTTCTCCACCACCGACCTGAACCGGTCTTCGCCTAACCTGCAGGTTTCCTCTGCCTACGGTGAGGCTCAGCCAAACTTCTCGGTTCGCGGTGTGGGTGTTGGTACGGAATACAACGCCAACGCGGCTTCGCCAGTCGGTGTGTATGTTGACCAGGTGTATCAGACCTTCCGGGCGTCCCACGGTCAGCAGCTCTATGATATGGAGCAGATTGAAATTGTACGTGGACCCCAGGGCACGCTGTATGGCCGAAATACGACCGGCGGTGCGATCAACTTCATCACCAATAAACCCGACCTGGCTGAGAACAACGGCAATTTGACAGTGGGTATTGGTAACTACAATCGTCGTACCTTTGCCGGCGCTTTTGAATTCACGCCGGTGTCAGATGTTTTTGGCGTGCGCCTGGCAGGCACCTGGGTAGAACACGACCCCTATGTTGAAAATAAACTGGAGGCGGGGCCCAGCACTTTCGCGGCAGGCGGAGCCTCGGGCCTGAATTTCAACAGTGGTAAAGACCCCGGTGGATACGAGAACTCAGGCTTGCGGGCCACCTTCCGCTTCCGCCCGGACAGTGAAAAAGACTTTATGTTGAAGGTGTACACCGGCGAAAGCGAGGGGGGTACCGAGGTGCCCATCGCCACCGGGCAATCCAAATCCAATGATGTCATTGATTACACTAGCCCCAATTTCTTGCTCGGTTCCTACTTCCAGGCTGTGAACGGGATGGCGCCTGGCTTACTGCCCGAATCCTACAGTCGGCGGGCGCGCGGCCTTGACGACCGTGAGGTGGAGGTTGATAGCGTTGGTGAAGTGAATATTGAGGCAGAGGGTATTGTTTTTACCTCGGATATTGGCCTGAGTGACACCCTGAGCTTTATTGCGGTTGCTGGCTATGACTCAGGTGAATACCACCAGGATCCGACCACCGATTGTGACGGTACGCCGCTGGCCCTGTGCACCATTGGTTACAACTCAGAGTTTGACGCCTTCAACCTGGATATGCGCTTTGACTACCAGGACGGTCCGCTGAAATTGATTGTGGGCGCCTTCTATGGCGAAGACAGCATTACCAACGACAATAAGCCCAATTTCTTCAATTTCACCCGGGATGTGAATGCGGCCTTTGGTCTGCCCACCAGTTACTGGAACCCGGGCGGCCTGATTATCGCAGGCGACCTGCCAACTGGAATCACCGGCACTCAGCACAATGTGCAGGACCGGGAATCCTGGGCTGTGTATGGCGAAGCAAACTACGAGTTGGTGCCTGACGTAAACCTGACGGTGGGTCTGCGCTACTCAGACGATACGCTGGAATACAGCGAAGGTCGGTCAGTGTTTTATGATGACGCAGGCACCGCGCGGGCGATTTTCGTCTCCGACTTTGTCAATGGCGGCGCCTTTGCACCTTACTTCCTGGAAGATGTATATCGTTCAGACGGTACACTGGTTGCCACGGCTGACCAGTTGAATGGCGGCGCACCGATGCCGAATGATCTGTCTGTGGATGGCTCGTCCGATGATATCTCGGGCCGGGTCATTCTGGACTGGCACTACAGCGACGACGGTATGGTTTACGCCAGCTACAGCCGTGGCTATCGCGCCGGAACGATGAATGGTCTTTCGTACTCCAGCGCAGCTCAGGTTTACTTTGTGGAGCCTGAAGAGGTGGATGCGTATGAAGTGGGCTTTAAATCCACTTTGTTTGACAACACCTTGCAGTTAAATGGCGCGTTGTTTTACTACGACTACATTGGTCAGCAAGGCCAGGTGGTCGATGGCACTGCGACCGCCTTCCTGGTGTCTCTGGATGGTCAGATCACCGGTGCCGAAATGGATGCCACCTATGTGGCGTCTGACACGCTGACATTGAAGGCCTCCTTGGGTGTGCTGGATACCGAGTACGATGATGGCAAGTGCCCGGCGGGTGGCCTTAACGGTGCATTCCAGTCTGGTAACTGTATCGCCTCTTCTGGTGGTAACCCTGCCAATGTCGGCGGCAACCCCTTCCCCTACGCGTCTGAGTTCACCTTCAATGCCAGCTTTGACTGGGATATTGCTGAGGTCAACAACGGTGTGGTGACGCTGCATGGTGATGCCGCCTATACCGGTCAGTATTACTATGATGCCTTTGAGGACTACTCCGACTCAGCGGTGTCTTCCGTTGCCACGGGTAAGTACACCGATGGTGAGGGGGAGTACTGGACCTACAATGCTCGCCTTAGCTACCTGACCGCAGACTATGGTGTTGCGTTCTGGGTGAAAAACCTGACTGACGAAGAGGTTTATGCCTTCGGTATTTCTATCGAGAACCTGTTCGGTAACGGCTATCGGATGCTTGCACCGCCGCGCACCTTCGGTGTGGAAGTGCAGTACTTCTTCTAAGCCCATGTCTTGGCTTGCTTTGGCTGACCGCGTGCGGTCAGCCTTTTTTTTGCGCCGTGATTGCGCAACCACCTCAAACAATCAAAGCGGCTGCTTCAGGCGGCGATATTGCTCCGGGGGCTGACCGAACCAGCGTTTAAAGGCCCGGCGGAAATTAGAGCTGTCGTGGTAATTCAATAGACCGGAGATAGCATCGATCGACAGCGTGGTGTTGCTGAGATAGCCGGTCGCCAGCGAGATCAGTACTTCTTCCCTAACTTGGCGGAACGTTACCCCCTCTTCAGCGAGGCGTCTGGCCAAGGTGCGTTGGCTGACAAACAGCAGTGCCGCCACGTCGGACTCCAGCATTTGATGGTTGGGGTTGGTCAGTAGTAGTTTACGCACCCGGTTGTGGGTAGAGCTTTGCTCGGTTTTTAACTCTTCCAGCAGTTCGCGACACTGGCTGAGCGCGTGCTCATAATTAATGTGATCGGCTGACGCGTTGGCGGTATGCATCAGCGAAATCGGAATTAACAGGGAGCTCTCGGATTGGGAGAAATTGACCTTGCAGGGGCAGACCTCTTCGTACAGCTTGTGATAGCTGGGGGCGGGATAGGTGAGGTTGAGTACCGCATCGGTCAACGGGCGGGCCAAGATAAACTCACTGATTGAAAGCAGCGTCAGAAATAGCGCCTCATTACACAGGCGGTATATCTTTTGCCCTACCCGCGGGTCGGCGTAAAGCTCGCATCGCAGGCTGTCCTTGTCGGTATTAATTTCGATCTGAGTCAGATTCATACGCAGCGGCACGTAGTTTTTAAAGGCGTTGAGTCCGGCAATTAACGTTGGGCTGCTATGCACTAGAAAGCCGAGGGGGCCATGGGTAGGCGGTGTCAGTTTCTGGCCAAAGTACAGACCAAAAGCCGGGTTGCCACTGATATCCAGGGCGTTGCTCAGAATTTGAATTTGCTGATGCCCGCTAAGCAAAAAGTCGTCGCTTAACAGAGCGGAAACTGGCACCCCGGTACCCGCCAGCAGGCGGTCCAGCTGTTTTTCCTGCAGACCCAGGGTGCGTGCGGCAATTCGGGAGTATGTTGTGGGCAATGAGGGAATTTCGAGGCTGTGCTCAAATTTTGTCATTGAGATTCCTGAACTTTCAGCATGCGCTAAAAGTTTCCGCCAAAAAGCCTTTAGTGGCAAGAAATGACTTATTATTGATGAGAAATGACCTGTCTTGGTTGTGGGAAAAGGGGATAATCGTTTGTGATCACGGAGTAAAGCCCTGAAATGCTATTGGGCTGATAATAGTTTGCGACGGGTTCGCAGGGATAATAAACACTTAAAGGTGATTTGAATTATGTTCGATTATCTACGTTACTACTTTTCTCCCCTGGTGCAGGTGTGTACTGCCATCGGGATTGTTGTTGGCGGAATCTACGCCTGGTTTGGTGTTTCGACGCTGATCCTGTTTTCGGTGTTCGACACCATTCTGCCCCGAGACACAAAAGAGCGGTCTATTCGCAATCGTCAGCTCGCCGAGATTCCCGTTTGGCTGGGTGCGCTGTTCTCAGTGGGTCTGTATCTTGTGCTGGCTTGGAAAATTGGCCAGGGCGGAATGACCACTGCCGAGCTGATCGGCGCCACTCTGTCGGTTGCTTGGCTGGGTGTAATCGTCGGCGTTCCTACCACCCACGAGCTTTATCATAAGCAAGGTGTGTTGCAGCAATTCATTGGGATCTATTCTCAGGTTATTTACTTGGATTCGTCTCGCAATATTGCGCATATGGTCGGTCATCACCTGGATGTGGGCACCGAGCAGGACAGCGATACTGCTAAGCGGGGTACTACCCTTTACTCCTTTGCGCCAGCAGCGGTCATTCACAGCACCAAGACGGCCTGGCGTTTGGAGAGTGATGCGCTGGAGAAGCGCGGTTACGCTCGCTGGGGCATTCATCATCGGGTGTGGAAAGCCGTTGTCGCATTGGTCGTATTCCTCGGTGTCCTGTTCGCACTGGGTGGTACCACTGCGGTAATCTGTGGTGTGGCCGGGGCGTCGTTGGCGCGCATTTGGATTGAAACCTTCAACTACTTCCAGCATTACGGTCAGGTGCGCCTGCCCGGCAAGCCGGTTGGACGTCGTCACGTGTGGAACCACTTGGCTCCCCTCAGCCGGGTGACCGCCTATGAGATCACCAACCACGCTGACCATCATCTGGATGCCTATATTCCCTACTATCGGCTCAAGCCCGATACGTCGGCGATTGTGCTGCCCAGCGTGTTTGTATGCTTCCTGTCAGCACTGATTCCGCCGATTTGGCACAAGTTTGTTATCATGCCTGCGCTGAAAGAATGGGATCTGAAGTTTGCCAGTGCTGAAGAGCGGGAGCTGGCTAGGAAGCAGAACTTGGAGGCAGGCTGGCCAGACTGGTTTGGTGAGCCGGCTGAAGATCAGAATACGCCCCTGCAAGGCGCGGCGTAAGATGTGCTTCTGATCAAGGCTTCAATGCCGTAAACAAAAAAACGCCAGCGTTACGCTGGCGTTTTTTATTGGAAGTTTCGAAAACAGGTTTGGCGTTACCCCGTAACCTTTCCGGGGGTCTATCTCAATGCCCCTAGCCCGATGCCCCTGCGCTACAATCCGGCTTAGTGGCGCCATTTGCTCCTCAATTCTCACCATATGCGCGCGCTGCTGTCCGGAATGATTTTTATGTCGTCATGCTCGCGAACGCGGGTATGACGATATTCAGGCATTCGTAAATCAACTGTCGCCCTCGGCAGATTCTGCTTCCGCCTACAGTGTAAAGTCCTTGCAAGCCGTGGCTCACTTTATTCCGGGCAGCAGTATATATGCGTGGGGGTGTAGTATTCCCCGTGAAACGTGTCACTCATCGGGCAAAACACCTGCGCGGCAAATATGGTCAGGATGTGTCTCCTATTCCCACGCCAAGCCCTGGCCAAGGCTGGTCGACCGCGTTGCGGTCGGCCAGTGGCTTAGAGGGCCTGGGCAGGGCTCAGGCCTCGGTTGAGGAGAAGGCCGCTTTGATCAGAATGAAAATCGCAATCAGCGAAATGACAGCAAACACCAGCGCGGGGGCTAAACCGATAATGGCGGCAAGGTTGGTCTCACCTAGGCGATTGTCGCCAAAGGTCAGCGCACGATTGGGGGCAACCAGCGCGGCGAGATAAAACAGGGTATTGGCGTAGCCGGTACCAATCAGCATCCAGCGCAGCTTTCCTGCGGTGGCCTCGGTAATACCCATCGAGTGAATTACCAATGCGACAATGATGATCAACATGCCGTTTAGCATGCTGCCAATGTGAGTTCGCACCCAGCCATCGGTATTCCCAGGAATACTGAATTCAATAATAGAGCCGGGAATGATCTCCAGCCCGCCAACCAGGCTGACTAACAAGCCGACTCCCGCTAGCATCCCGATAAACAAAATAGTCGCCCCGTGGCCGATCATTCGCCGTTGTGTTGTTAGCATGCTTTATTCCCCTTTTTTATGGCATTTGCTTTTATGGTCTTAGCGGCTCACGTTATTGGTGGTGAGCCTCCGGTATTCTCCGAGCACCGCAGAATGAAAGCAACCGTAAGCATGCCTGGTGGGAAATGAGAGTGGGGAAATGAGGGTGGGAAAATGAGCTGCCTGGCATTACTTTGCGCAGATTCGCTTGTGCTGACATGTTGTTCACCACCACTATGTAGCCAAGGAATCGAGATGGTGGACCTTTTGTGACTCTGACAACGCTGTTGCTCTTAACTGCTGTCATGGCCGCCCTGGCGGCTGTGCCCAGTGTCAGTGTGTCGCTGGTAGTGCTGCGCGCCGCAACTGGCGGTTTTGTCGGTGGTGCAGCGGTCGCGTTAGGTGTGGTCATTGGCGACCTGATATTTGTGCTGCTTGCGCTAACAGGCATGGCGGCCATCGCTGAGCTACTGGGCAGTCTGTTTGTGGGGGTAAAAATCCTGGCGGCTATTTACCTGATCTATCTTGGTCTACGCCTGTTGCACAAACCACTGATGCAGCCCGTTACGACGGCGCCGCGGGTATCCGGCAGCGGCTTTTGCGGAGGGGTTGCTGCGGGACTGCTGGTGACGCTGGGTGATATTAAGGCCATCCTTTTCTACGCCAGCCTGTTTCCTGCGGTAGTGGATGTTGGTCAGATCGGCGCTGTTGAGATTTCACTGATTGTCATTGTTACGGTGGTGGCGGTCGGCGGTGTGAAGTTGGCCTACGCTGCCACTGCCCGGCACCTTGTTGGGCGCTGGCTTCGGTCAGGCCGTCAGCGGCCGCTGGAAAGGGCAGCGGGCCTGGGGATGGTCGGTGCGGGGGGCTATCTGCTGGTGCGGCACTGATCGGACTTTTTCAAGGTAAGTTATCAGGGGATTTGCGGACAGGCGTTGGGTGAAAAGCCCTTAGAATGTCTCATTGCGAAGGGGCAATGTCATGGGCGGGAGCGAAAATTGAGACGAGTGGTGAGGCACTACTTGCTGTTGAGCGTCGCCTGGCTGGTATTGCTGGCCGGCATCATCTTGCTGTTTTCACCGATTCCCATCGGTATTCTCTTTATTGGTGTGGGTTTGTCATTGTTGGTATCGACCAGTGATGCGGTCGCGCTGCGCTTGCGGGGCTACCGTGAGCGTAACGAAAAATTCAGCCGGCAACTCAATCGCATTGAAGACCGACTGCACCACCGCCTGAAGTTTGTTCAGGTGGCGATGCATAAAACCCGCCCCGTTGTGCCCTCGGAGCGGGATGATAGAGCCTGTTAACAGAACAGGCTCGGCTATATGAGCTGCTTGAGCAGGGCCTGGAAGGCCGCCTCCCGGTCGCCCAGTAACTGCTGATACTCACCGAGAATGTTCTGCTTTTCTTTCAGGGCGGCAATATCGTCGCCGTAGTCGGCTTTGATCTTCTGCTGCACTTCACTTTTTACCGAGGCGAGCTCTGACTTGAGCTTGGCGCCGAGGACATCACCCAGAATGCTGTCGAGATTCGACTTCAGCTTCACAATGGGGTCGTCCACGGTACCGTTGACGTTCAGGTCCATCACCAGTTTCGACACACCTTCAAGGGCGGTGGCCAGGGCCTTGGCCGTGTCGTTGCCCTCGGCGGCGTTGGCGACCAGTAGTTTGGCCTGGTTGACGAGTCCTTTCACCGAGCCACTCAAGTCATCACCATTGATGGCAAACTTGGCCGCGATATTGGCCAGGCCCTGGTCGAGCTCGAGGGGTAAATCCGGGCTTTTTGACAGGGCAACGCCTTTCAGGGCGAGTTGCTCCAGGCCCATGTTGAAGACGCTCTTCAGGGTATCGTTTCGCTGGTCAAATACCCCGTCGATAAGCAGCTGGGCCTTTTGCTCCATACCGCCCTTGATGGCCATGGTGATGGGCTTGTTCCAGTAATCCTGTTTGTCAGTAACATCGTTGATTTCACCGGCATAGGCGAGCTTTTCGCCGCCAATCACCTGATAGCCGTCAATCAAGATCTGACGAATCAGAATGTTCACTGGCAGTTCACCGCTGCCCTGAGGTTCTGGCGCCGGCTCTGATTTGGCCATATCGCCAACGGTTTCCTTGTACAGGGTGAGGCCGCGCTGGACGAAGTTATTGACCTCGTCACCCAGCAGAAACTTGAGCATCCCCTCTGCGCCCTGGTCCAGGCCGTATTTTTTCAGCATGCGGTCGGCCTGATTGGCAGGCAGGTTGGCCGCTCGACTGGTCAGCTCGCCGACCTGGGCGAGATCGGATTTGAGATCGCTATTGAGGCTTTTGAACTGGCTCAACTCTGCTTTGATGTCATCCCGGAGTTGCTTTGCACCGGCGATTCGCTCAATGGGATTCTTTTTCTTCAAGGCTTCCCAGCGCTGTTTGAATTCGTCGACCTTGGCCTGATCGGGCATGTCGGCGGACTTTTCCTTCCAGCGGGATTGGATGGTGTTCAGGTCGCTTTGAATGCTGTCGACCTCTGCCTGGATCTGGGATTTCTCCTCGGCGAGCAAGGCGCTGGCATTGGGAATCTGGATGCTGGGCAAGCCGCCAGCCTCATCTTCTGCCGGCGGTGGCATGGCGCCGTCGAGTGTGCCGGGGGTGCTGCGTTCGGTGTACATCTGCAGGCCGGAAAGCACGACTTTATCGGCAATGACCTGCTTCTTCAGCAGCGCTTTGATGTCGACATCGGCTGACACCAGCTCGCTGTTGATCAAATTGCGCATGGGTTCTTTCGGGTTTGCCACGACGAGTCCGTGAATGGCCAGGTGAGTGGGGTAGAACTGAATATCGACACTGTCGACTTCTACTTTTGCGCCGACCTGTTTGCTGCCTTCGGACTCAATCATCAATTTGGCGATGGGTTCCAGCGCGAACACCACCACAACAACGGCCAGTGCAACGATGGCGAGCAGGCCGCGAAGAATCCATTTCCACATGTGCGTATCTCCAGACAAAGTTTTTGCGTGGGTCGCTCGCCGGGGTGCTGAAAGGGGCGGCGCTGACCCAACCGTAGCCAGACAGGATAACGGCTTGAGCCACCTGCGCAAGGCGTAGCGCGATGGGGTGGCCAGGAATGCGATGGCGCCCCGCATTTCGCGAGGAAAAGCGCGTGGCTCAGTCGAGCCAGTATTGCCCCGGCCACTGGGCCCGGCGGCAAAGGGATAATGCCAGTTGGCCGGTGTCGGCCGACAGGTTGGACCACAGGCATTGGGGGTGGAGGTGGCGCTTATGCCACAAGGCCAGATTGCCGCGGGTTGGTGCAGAAAGCGCGATCAAAAAAGCACTGCCACTGCCTGTGAGGGTGACTGGGGGTGCGAGGCGGACATGGCGGCCACTGATCTGGTCAACCCGGCTCGGATCTACCCGGGTGGCCTGCAATACGGCCACTCGCTGGCCGAGCTGGGGTGGAGGTTGGCTTCCTGCCGCCAATTGCCAGTCGCCCTTGCTGGTGAGTTGGGCATGCCAGTAGCTGCCCTGACGGCTGAGCGGCAGACTCTCCAGCACCATGTCGCTGGCGGGATAGCTGATGCACAGGGGAATGTTTGCGGGCGCGTTCAGCCTGCGGCCGTCCCGAAGCGTCACCTGGCCGGCCACCAAGGTGGCTTCGCAGCGCAGGCAGTTGCCGTTGCGACAACTTTGGCTGAGCTTCATCCCTGATTCTGTGCAACTTTGCAGCAGGGATTTATCGGGGCTGACGATGATGTCGAGACCGGGCTGCTGAACCTGCAAACGGTGCCCGGCCATGGCGCTAACGCTGCAGTGCCCGGCGCAGGCGGGGCAGTAATTGGCTGAGGGCCTGGCCCCGGTGACTGAGCTGGTTCTTTTGTTCAGGAGGGAGTTGGGCGCTGCAGCATTTCAGATCGGGGATATAAAACAGGGGGTCGTAACCAAAGCCGTTGTCGCCCTGGGGCTGGTCGACAATCTCTCCTTCCCACACGCCCTCACAGATGACCGGGGCGGGGTCATCGGCATGCAGTACGAAGGCCAATGCACAGTGAAAGTGAGCCCGGCGATGGGTGTGTGTGGCCAGTGCTTGCAACAGTTTGGCATTGTTGTCTGCATCGCTGGCCTGCTCACCGGCGTAGCGGGCGGAATAAATACCGGGGGCGCCGCCGAGGGCGTCAACGCACAGGCCCGAATCATCGGCCAACGCGGGCAGTCCAGTCTGGCGGGCAGCATTACGGGCCTTGAGAATGGCGTTTTCGATAAAGCTCAGGCCAGTCTCTTCGGCTTCAACCACGGCAAACTCGCTCTGGCTGTGCACTTCCATAGCCAGCTCGCCCAGGATTGCGCCCAGCTCCTTGAGTTTGCCTTTATTGCCGCTGGCGAGAACGACCTTGGTGGGGTTGGCATTACTCATCGACATACAGCTTTTTGTTGAAGTTAATATCGTAACTGCGGGTATTACCTTCGGCGGTTACCTGCAGGCGAAAATCCCGTTGCTCGGTGTTATCAATCTCGAAACTGGAAATGTAGTAGATCGCCTGCTGCTCGATCACTTCCAGAAAATCCAGTTCGGTGCGGTGAATCAAATCTGACGTGCTGCCGCTTACCTGTGCGCGAACCGCTTCGCTACCGCTGTCACCCTGGCGACGCACGGCAACGTTGAGTAAAAATTTATCGTCACCCCGGACAATGCCGTAACTTTGCGCGACGTCTGCTGCCAGGAAGCTGGTATTGAGAACGGTGAAGTAAACGGTATCGGCGCCGAATTGCTTCTCGGTTGGGGTGGGCGGCGGCGCGCCGTCCTGAGCCCACAGCCCGCTGCTGGTCAACGACAGCAATATCGTAATCAAAATGCCGCGCAGCATAATGCTCTCCTGAGTGTTTATTTACTGATGTGGTAAACCGCCGTCACGCTGAGCAGGTTGGGCATGCGGGCACACAGTGCCCCCTGGCTGTTGCTGGCATCAATGTAGCGGCTGTTCAGTATGCGAATTCCCTTGTCCTCGCAGAGCTGGTCGAAATCTCGCACCGTGCAGAAGTGGATGTTGGGGGTGTCGTACCAGGTATACGGCAAAAACTTGGACACCGGCATTTTACCTTTCGTCCCCAGATACCAGCGGCTGCGCCAGTAACCGAAGTTGGGGAAGGTCACCACGCATTCGCGGCCCACCCGCAGCATTTCATCAATCACCAGATGGGGATAGCGCAGAGTCTGCAGGGCCATGGTCATGACGACCATGTCGAAGCTGTTATCCCGGAAGTTGGCCAGACCGGTGTTGAGGTCGTGCTCAATGACATTGACCCCCCGGGCCAGGGCCTGATTGATATTGTCGTGATCAATTTCCAGACCGATACCAAAAGCGCCGCGCTGGTCACGCAGCGCGGCCAGCAGCGTGCCGTCGCCGCAGCCCAGGTCGAGTACCCGGGCGCCCTGCTGAATCCACGGTTGAATCAGGGTGAGATCATGACGCATGGTTGATCTCCTCTTTGACCCGCTGCATGTAACTGTGGAAGGCCTGCATATAGCGGGGAATGGGAATGAGGAAGGCATCGTGGCCGTGGTCGGCTTCTATTTCGGCGTAGCTCACCGGGCGGTTGGCGGCGACCAGGGCGTCGACAATCTCCCGTGATCGGGCCGGGGAAAAGCGCCAGTCGGAGGTGAACGACACCACAAAGAAGGAGCACTTGGCGTGGCGGAAGGCAGCCACCGGGTCGTCGTCATACTCCCGGGCCAGGTCAAAATAATCCAGCGCCCGGGTCATCAAGATGTAGGTGTTTGCATCAAAGCTGTTGGCAAAGGTCTCGCCCTGATGGCGCAGATAGCTCTCTACCTGAAACTCCACCGGGCCTACCGAGCCCAGGCGCAAATCCCCCGCTTTGAGCTCGCGGCCAAACTTCTGCTTCATGCCGTCTTCGGACAGGTAGGTGATGTGGCCCACCATGCGCGCCAGCGCCAGGCCGGTGCGGGGCAGCGTGTTGTGCTCAAGGTAATCGCCGCCGTGAAAGTCGGGGTCAGAGGTAATCGCCTGACGGGCGACCTCATTGAAGGCAATATTCTGGGCGGAGAGCTTCATGGCTGAGGCAATGACCAGGCAGTGCCGAACTTCGTCAGGGTATTCCAGCGACCAGCGCATGGCCTGCATACCTCCGAGGCTGCCACCGACAATGGCGGCCCACTGGTCGATGCCGAAGTGCCTCATCATCAGGCGCTGGCTTTCAACCCAATCCCGGCAGCGCAGGTGGGGAAAGCTGGCCCCCCAGGGTTTGCCCGTGGCGGGGTTGATAGAGCGCGGTCCGGTGGAGCCGTGGCAGCCGCCGATGTTGTTGATGCTCAGTACAAAGAAGTGATTGGTGTCGATGGGTTTGCCTGGGCCGATACAGCTATCCCACCAGCCGGGTTTGCGATCTGCTTCGCTGTGGCGACCCGCAGCGTGATGGTGGCCGCTAAGGGCGTGGCAGATCAACACGGCGTTGGATTTGTCGGCGTTGAGTTGGCCGTAGGTCTCAAAGACGATGTCGTGTTGGGGAAGGTCAACACCGCAGGACAAGCGCAAGGGCTGATCGAAATGCAATGTCTGGGGGGTGACGATGCCCACGCTGCCCGGTGTGGCGAGGCTGTCGGGGGAAGATGTCTCTGTCATTTAGCCCTTTGTCCTTATTTGAACGATGGGGTATGTCATTCAGGGTGTTGGGCCGGTGATGCCCAAGCCTTCCGGTATTTGCTTTGGTGCGGCGATTTTAAGGGTTTTCTGCCGACTTTGCTCACCCGATGTGATGCTAACCGCGTGCTTGGCGACATCAAACTGACTGGCCACAAAGGCAATCAATGCCGTGTTGGCTTTGCCCTCGGCGGGCGGTGCGGCAATGCGCACCTTCAGACGGTGGCCGTGTTGCCCGCTAAACCCACTGGATTTGGCGCCGGGTTGAATATGGCAGTGGAGCAGGAGATTGTCACCTTGCCACTGGAAAAACGCGTCGGTCATTGAATTATCGGCGCTTTTCTTGCCAAGCGCATCCGGCGGCTTGCCGCGGTTCTTCGGGTTTGCCCACCGGCCCTTTACCGATTAAATGCCTAATACCAGCGCCGGGTGGAGACCCACGGAGGCCGCCATGTGGCGCAGAATCACCTCGAGTACATTGATCAGCAGGAACACCAGAATTGGTGAAAAATCGAGGCCGCCCATATTGGGTAGCAGCTTTCGGAACGGCGCCATCACCGGCTCGGTGAGTTGCTGTAACAATTGCACGGCGGGGTTGTAACTGCCCTGGGCCACCCAGCTCAGAATGATGCTGGCGATGATGGCAACGAAGTAGATGTTGAGCAGTGCGCCGCACAGTCCCAGCACGGACCACAGCAGAATTTGGGCTGGGTTGGGGAACAGGCCAAAGTAGAGCTGGGCGAGCAGGGTAATACCAATGGCCTGGACGATCAGGGCGCATAGCAATGACGCGCTATCAATACTCCACAGTGGCGGCAAAATTCGCCGCAGGGGCAGCACCACTGGGTTGGTCGCCTTCACCAGATGTTGGCAAATAGGATTGTAAAAATCGGCTCGCACCAGTTGCAGCAGCATACGCAGCAAGAAGGCCAGCATGACCAGCGTGATGACGGTGTTCAGCAGCAGGATAGTAATTTCATTTACGGCAGACATCAGTTCTCTTCCAGCTCCTTTGCCAATTCCTCGGAGCGCACCTTGGCGCCATTGAGGGCTTTCATAAACAGGCCGCGCAGGTCACCGGCCTCAAATATGCCAATGGCGCGTTCAGTGGTGCCATTGGGTGAGGTGACCCGGCGGCGCAGCTCGGCAGCGTCCACCTCACCGTTAATGGCCATTTTCGCCGCGCCCAGGGCGGTCTGCAGTGTCAGCTTCTCGGCCAGTTCTGGAGACAAGCCAAGCTCCCGTCCAGCGGCCTGTATCGCTTCCATCACCAGAAAGAAATAGGCCGGACCGCTGCCCGACACAGCGGTAACCGCGTCCAGTTCCGTCTCGGTGTCTACCCACAGGGCAATGCCGACGGCCTCAAGAATCTGCTGGGCCTGCTGGCGCTGCGTATCAGACACCTGGTTGTTGGCGAACAGCGCGGTGGCGCCGGTCTGCACCAGGGCCGGGGTATTGGGCATACAGCGAACGATGGCCTGCCGGCCGCCAAGCCACTGATCCAGACTGGCGCTGGTGATGCCGGCTGCAATGGAAATAATGAGGGGCTTGCGGCCAGATTCAAGTAGCGGCGCGATCGATTTGGCAACGGTGGCCATAATCTGGGGTTTGACCGCCATGACCACAATATCGGCGGCGTTGACCGCTTCGGCGTTGTCGGCGGTGGTGTTAACGGGGCCCAGGGCTGCGAGTTTTGCCAGGCTGTCGGGGTTGGGGTCGCTGGCCCACAGGCTTTGTGCTGTAAATCCGCTGGCCAGCAGGCCACCGATAATGCTGGCAGCCATGTTGCCGCCGCCAATAAATGCGATGCTTGGTGCGCTCACAGATTCTCCAATCGGGTCAGTATCGGCGCGCTGGGGTCGCCGTGGGGGTCGCTCTGGCGACCGCATGGAGGCCGCAGTATATCAGGCTGGGCCAGTGGGTGAGAGTTGCGGGTTATTGCCGGGGTCCAAAGATATCACTGCCAATGCGGACGATGGTGGCACCCTCGGCGATTGCGGCCTCCATATCGCCGGACATGCCCATGGACAGGGTGTCCCACGGACACTCGGGGAGCTGCTGCTTGAGTTGCGCCAGCAGTGTGCGCACGGCGGCAAAGCTGGCCCGTTGGGCGGCGGGGTCTTTGGTGGCGGCGGGGATGGCCATCAGCCCCCGCAGGCGAATATTCGGCAGCGCAGCGATGCTGCTGGCATCAGCCAGCACCGCTTCGACGGCAAAGCCCGACTTGCTCTCCTCATTGCTGATATTGACTTGCAGGCAGATGTTGAGCGGTGCCAGATCGGTCGGGCGCTGCTCGCTCAGCCGCCGGGCAATTTTCAGGCGGTCAACGCTGTGTACCCAGTCAAATTGCTCGGCAATCTGGCGGGTTTTGTTGGATTGGATGGGCCCAATGAAATGCCAGCAAATCGCCTCTCCGGCCAGTTCCTGTTGTTTGTTAAGGGCTTCCTGTAGATAGTTTTCGCCAATGTCGTTGACACCCTCGGTCAGCACCGCTGCGATTTCCGCCGCGCTGCGGGTTTTACTGACCGCCATCAGTTTGACACTGCCTGCCTGACGACCTGATTCTTTCTCGGCAGCCCAGATTCGCTGGCGAATTGCTGCTATATTTTTGCTGATAGTGGTAGCGTCAGTCATAAAGTCTCTGCTGTCTCTGGAAACCGTTTCCCTATCGGGTTAATAATGCTGAGGCCTGCCGGGTGCCACTGCGTCAACGATAATACGGTATGGCGCATTGTGCCGTTTTTGGCCGTTAAGGAATGTTATGGATATTACTGAATTACTGGCCTTCAGTGCCAAGCAGAATGCGTCCGACCTCCATTTGTCTGCGGGACTGCCGCCGATGATCCGGGTAGATGGCGATGTCCGCCGGATCAACCTTCCCCCCCCTTGAGCACCGCGAGGTGCATGCGCTGATCTACGAGATCATGAACGACCGTCAGCGCCGGGATTACGAAGAGTTTCTGGAAACTGACTTTTCTTTTGAAGTGCCGGGGGTGGCGCGCTTCCGGGTGAACGCCTTCAACCACAATCGTGGGGCGGGCGGTGTGTTCCGGACCATCCCCTCCAAGGTCTGGACCCTGGAAGATTTGAAAATGGGTCAGGTCTTCAAGGATGTCTCCATGCTGCCTCGGGGGCTGGTGTTGGTCACCGGGCCCACCGGCTCGGGCAAATCCACCACCCTGGCGGCGATGATTGACTACATCAATGACAACAAATTCGAGCACATTCTTACTATCGAAGACCCCATCGAATTTGTTCACGATTCGAAAAAGTGCCTGGTAAACCAGCGGGAAGTGCACCGGGACACCCACGGGTTTAACGAGGCGCTGCGCTCAGCTCTGCGGGAAGACCCCGATATTATTCTGGTGGGGGAGCTGCGGGACCTGGAAACCATTCGCCTGGCCCTGACTGCGGCGGAGA